>CP066698.1:0-976925 GCA_016432645.1 Candidatus Falkowiibacteriota bacterium | reverse complement strand
TGTCGCGACGCCTAAATAGGCGCTATTTAAAACCGGCATAGCGCTAGTTTTGAGCAAAGCGCCGGTACCAGCATTAGTATTGGCTTTGAGGATAATCATTTCCGGACGAAAGCCTAGACCACTAATTGATTTAGCGCCACCATTGCCGATATAGTATCCGGTTTGGACTTGGTAGGTGGCAGCAGATGCTTGCTTTACTTGCGGCTTAAGCAAATTAGACATCCTTGAATCAATAACATTAGTATCATTTAAAGCAAGATACAACGAATCAACCACATTGCGATCACTAATTATTTTAGCAATTTTTTGCAAAAGCGGTTCCGAGGGAAACCCGGAAATAAAAAAGACTAACAATAAAATTGAGGCTAAAATTGAACGGCCAATTTTTTTATTGTTGGGAAACATAATCATAAGCTGCTTTTGATAGCTCCTTCATAATTTCCTGGGCACGCTCCACTCCACCGCCATCTTCAACTTCAACCATGATGGTAATCAAATAAGGACGACTCGGGACATAAACAATCCCGGAGTCCAAAAATACGACCTCTTTAAATTCCTCGCCGATTTTATGAGAAAACACAACATCTGAACCAACCCCCGATCCAATAAACTCGTCAAATTTACTTTCTGACGACCACAGTAAAAGCTGTTGTGAATTATTCCGATTCAAATAACTGGCATTATATAAAGCACGGAAAACGCGCGAATATTCTTTGGCAGTAATATTATAGTCTTCATTAAAAAGCTGTTCCATGCCTAAAGCCTCAAACATATCAGTATACTCTTCGCTGCTTAAATTTCTGACTAAAATTTTATGGGCGGTATTATCGGAATTAATTAAAGTTTCTTTTACCAGCTCTTCAATAGTAAACTTGGTGCCCACTGGTTTCTTATAAAGCTCGCCAAAACGATCATCCTTGTCCTCTTCAAACAATACCAATTCATTAGACAGTTGCCATTTTCCGTCCTCAATTCTCTTCATAACTACAAAAATCGTCGGCATTTTACTAAGTGAAGCTGGCCAAAATCTGGCATCCTGATTAATGGAAACGTTGGCGCCGGTATTTAAAAATTCAAAATAAATACCAATTTTATCACCATCTTTTTCATACTTAGCCACGATTTCTTTCATCTGCTTACGCACTGGTTCAATCGTACTGAAAAAATTTTCCTGTTCTACAATACTACGAGCAGGGTCCAATAAAGAATATTTGGCGATTTCATTTTTAACAGCGTTAAAATCTTGCCGACGCATCATAAAAATTGTCACTAAGACGGTAACTACAATAGTCAGAGAGGCTCCCAAAAAATAAAAAATTAAACGTTTAAAATTTATTCTGGTTCGGATTTGATTATCAACAATTTTATTTTTAAATTTATGTCCCATATTTTAATTAATTAGCCTGAAGCTTAAGGCTTCCCTGAGTACCGCTAGTATCCATGCTGGTCGCGCTGTCATATAAAGTGCTTGGGCAAGTAAGCGGCCCAGCGCCCGTCCCCGTCCAATCGGTTTGATAACAAGCTTGGTTGTGCCAACGCATGACATAAGTATTTTTACTGATGCTTCTATCATTCCAAGCGACAATGATGATAATTCTTTGAACCGAAGGGTCATCGCCCAAGCCGCCGACACAGGGCGGTACATTGCTATCATTTATTATATTATTAGACGCATCGCGGCAAACGTTGGAAACCGTAAAATAACGAACATAATCCTGACCGCCGACGTTAACAGTTTCCTCGCCGCTAGCCACTGACCAGACGCCCAGAGACATTGAAGGATAATAATGGGCGTTGGTATTTTTAGTTAAATTATAAATATCATTCCAACTAGAAAAAGCAACGTTTTCGGTAGCGCTAATTACTTCGTCCATTAAATTTAGGGCGGCGGCATTTTCAATGGCAACCTTATTCACATTAAGGCTAACCATAATTACCTGAGCAACTATCGGTACTAGGACCGCAAAAACGCCAACCACAACCAATAGCTCCAGAAGAAGCGCACCGCTTAAATTTGTTTTTCTAAAATAATTAAACATTATTTAAAAATTAATTTACTAGACCCTCGGCATTAACTGTAATATTTTTTTGATCTTGAGAAGACGTAATATTAACAGTGGCGCTAGAACTTGTCCCACTTAAACTGGTAAAAATAATATCCAAATTATTGCCCTCGCTTGGGGTTCCAAAACTAAGGCCACCGCTTAAATATGTTGTTGTTTTAACGGTAGTTGAGGCATGCGCATACGTGCCGGGGCTAGAAAAAAATTCATAATAATCGGAAGCGCCATTTACAAAATGGATTCCCCAGTTGTTACTCTCTTGTCCGCTCATAGCGTTACTCCGAGCCGTCCGTAAATCAAAAATGACAGTCTTAGAAACCGCGTCAATATTTTTCCCCATGGCAAACCCATTATAAACTTCCCGGCTAGCCAGCGCGACAGTTACCAAAATAGCCATCACCAACAACAGCTCTAATAAAGTGAAGCCCGGTTTGTAAATACTGTATTTTTTCATTCTAATATTTAAAGCTGCCGACCATCTGATAAATCGGCATTAAAATCGCCAAGGCAATCAAGCCAACGGTTAACCCCATAAACAGCAACAAAAGCGGTTCAAGGAGAGTGGTTAAATCTTTTAGGGCTCCCTCCACGTCTTCCTCATAGAAATCGGAAAAATTTTTCAAAACATTACCCAGGGTACCGGTTTTCTCGCCTACCGCCATTAAACTAGTAAGAAAACTGGGGAATAATTCAGGATTCCCTTTTAAAGTTTCGGATAACGGAGCACCGTTTTTAATATCTTCCCCGGCCTTTAAGATGGCCGCCTCATAGCGTTCATTACCGACAGCTTGAGCTGTCAAATTTAGGGACTCAGAAATTGATAAAGAGCCGCTAATTAAACTGCCGAGCGTTCTAGAAAAACGAACTAACATTACTTTTTTAATCAACTTCTTAAAACCTGGGGAGTTAAACATTATGTAGGAAATAATTTTTTTACCAACAACCGTTTTTTTAAAATACTTAATAAAGACTATTATAAAAATAACAACAACCGCATCCAGTAAAAAACTAAAACTTAAAGCATGGCTGATATCAATTAAAATCTTAGTTAACAGCGGCAATTCAATATTGTTTTGAGTAAATGATTTTGATAATTTAGGCAGCACAAAAACCAGCATTACAATCACAATGGCGATTGAAGCGATTATCAAAACTAGCGGGTAAGTCAAAGCGGCTTTAACTTTTTTAATCAAATTATATTCGCGGTTAAGGTGATGATTTAATTCCTCTAACGATTTATCAAGGGTGCCGGAACTCTCACCCGCCTTAATCATACCGGAAAAAATCGGGGAAAAAATTTTAGGATGCTTAGCAAAAATTGAAGACAATGCTTGTCCGTTTAAAACACCCTGCTGGGCTTCAATTAAAAAATCCCTAACTATTTTTTTATTATTATCAGCCACCATTATTTCCAGAGCTTCGCTCAAAGTAAGCCCAGCCTTAATTGTCGAGGCTAAATTGCGAATAAGAATAATTCTATCTAAATAAGTAAAGCGGTCAAAAAGTACTATTGAGTTAAGCTTTTTCGCTTTTTGATTATCGCTTTTCAATTCAATTTTTATCGGTGTTAAATGTTTCTGGTTAATAACGGCCATCACTTCTTCTTTATTTAAAGAATTGATTTCAGCTACCACGATTTTCCCCTCTTCATTAATCGCTTCGTAAATAAATAAACTCATATATAATTATTCGCTAGTTACCCGCAAAATCTCGCCAACCGTGGTCAAACCTTTCTGAACTTTTTCTAAACCATCTTCAAACATAGAAATCATGCCGCCGCTAATGGCTGCTTTTCTAATTTGACCGGCAGACATTGATTTGGTAATCAAGGAGCGAATTTTATCATCAACCAATAGAATCTCAAAAATACCGACTTGCCCGGAAAAACCACTGCCCTCACAGACTTTGCAGCCCCGGCCGCGATAGGCCGAGCTGGGAATAAGTTTAGTTTTCTTTTTCGCCGGCACTCCGGATAAATTCAATTGCCTGGCTAAAGAATTCTTTTCCAGAGCCGAGAGTTTATATGACTCAACACAGGAGGTGCAAATTTTTCTTACCAAGCGCTGAGCAATAACTAAATTAAGAGTTGAGGAAAGCAAAAATGGCATCGTCCCCATATCCAACAAGCGTGGAATGGCGGAAGGGGCGTCATTGGTATGCAAGGATGACAGGACTAGATGCCCGGTTAAAGCCGAATGAACGGCAATATCCGCAGTTTCATTATCACGAATTTCCCCAATCATGATAATGTCTGGATTCTGGCGAAGCAAGGCTCTAAGACCATTGGCAAAAGTAACTCCGGCTTTAGCATTAACTTGAGTTTGATTAATACTGGCAACCTCGTATTCAATCGGGTCTTCGATCGTTGTAATATTGACCTTAGGAGTATTTAAAATATGCAAAATAGAATACAGCGTGGTTGTTTTACCGTGTCCAGTCGGACCGGTAACCAGAATCATCCCGTGTGGTTTTTTTATCTCTTCGCCGATAAGCCCCTCCAAATTTTCATTAATGCCTAAATCAGATAAAGACAAGGGCTTGGCCGAACTTTTTAATAAGCGCATTTCCGCTTTTTCACCATTTAAAACTGGCATTACGTTAACCCGGACATCAATCTTGGCACCAGCCTCCAAATTAAAATGAAAGCGTCCATCTTGAGGAATACGATGTTCGTCAATCTGCATGCCGGCCAAAATTTTAACACGCGCTACCAAAATCTGGCTGATATCATTGGGCAATGATAAAATTTCTTGCATAATGCCATCGACGCGGTATCTAACCAATAATTTTTTAGGCAAGGGCTCAAAATGAACATCCGAAGCGTTCATCATAATCGCATTTTCCAGAATACTATCTAAAATACTAACGATTGGTATAGCTTCAACAATTTTCGCCAAATCAGTTTCTCCGCTTAGAGAGGCTGATTGCTTAATACTCTCTTCAATAATCTGATTAAAGTTAGCGCCAATCGTTTTGCGATATTGCTTAAAAACAAAAGCCAAGCTCACAGTTGAGGTTAAATAAACATCAGGCCATAAGCCATATTTAGCGCTAATAAAATTAATAGTATCCAAATCAAGCGGATTAAGCATGGCAATTTTAAGGCTCTTGGCTTCCGGGTTATGTTCAAAAACGACCACTCCTCGACTTTTAGCAAAAGCTTCGGGCAACAATCTCAAGGTTTCGGGATTAATTATTACTTTTTTTAAGTTAATTATGGGCACGCCAAAATAAGGAGCAAGGAGTTCAAGCAAATAATCTTCGGATATTTCTTCCCGTCCCACTAGAACATTAATAATATTTTGGCCGGAACGAAAAGCCTCCGCCTGAGCGTCGGCAAATGCTTTCCCGTCAACCAGGCCGGAATCCAACAAAATTTCTTTTAATTTTTCCTCTTTAATATACATGTAAAAAAAATTAATACTTTAATAAGATTATTATATCATATTCCCGCCCTGGAGTATATTAAAAAATTTAAATTTTACTAAATAAACAGCACCTCTAAACCGGTCAACTTTAAAAAATATCCAGCCCCCAAAAAACTTAATAACAGGGCTAAGATTATTAACGACGGCCAGTTAATATTTCCTTTCTTTAAAACTAAAAAATTGAATAAACTGAATAGAACTCCAAGAAAAAGCAGTAATGGGATAAAAAATAATATTTTCGGCCAAGCTATTAAAAGGCTCGCTAAAAATAGCAAATTCAGCTCGCACTCCGAAATAAAGTGCCCCTTATATTTTTTAAATGTTTTAAAAATCACATAAAAAAATAAGGCTGAAAATAAACTCAAAATGTCTGCCAGAAAAAAGTGAAAAAACGAATACGATAAAAAATAATCCCAGGACTGATAGGGCGGCAAGAAAAAGCGGCTAAAACTATTTGCCCGCCAGACAAAATATTGAACCAAGGATAAGCCAAAATCAAAAACAACTGTCGCCCCGATTAAAAGCCAAATCAATTTTTTAAAAGATATCTTTCGAAAAATCTTTAACTTTTTACAAAACTCCGATAAATAGCTAGCGAGGATAAGGAGTAAAATTATGCCGGCAAAAACTAGCGGGCAATAAACTAAAAACTGATGTAGAAAAAAATATAACATACAAAGAATCTAAGGGCTCTTAAAAATAAATTAAACCTTGTTAATTTATATCTAAATTATAGCAAAAAAACAGCCCCTTAAAAAGGGGCTGTTTGCTAATTTTATCAGCTTAAAATCTAGAAATCTGTACCAGTACCTAAAATGGTCAAATCAGTGCCGACTTCATAATAATTAGCGTTATTGCCGCCATCCTTAGACATCTTGTTATCATCTGAAGTATAGGCGCTGCTCTCTAAACGAGCATCAATTTCATATTTACCGGTAGTTTGCAAGCAAGCATAGCGATAAACCAAATCAGTGCTAGCTACCGCGCCGACAGTCATAGTGTTAACTGGGTCAATCGGCAAGTTAGAAATTGGAGATCCTCCTGGCAAGCCTGAAAGGTTAACCGGCAACCAGCCATTGCCGTCCGTCAAACCGAGATTAGCATTAGTTACTTGTTTGCCGCCGTAAGTGGTAGTGAAAGTAGTTCCGTCAAGAACCTTATCAGTGATAGCCGCCCCCGGAGCATCGCTCGGGTAACTGTAATAAATTTGGTCTTCACCAGTTTGCCAAGCAGTCAACGAAGCTGTCCCCTTACAAGCAACATTAGAAGCGCCAGCCATCATCGGCGAAGTCGTGCTAGTCGAATAAAGGCCTAACGCTGTTTTCATGGTTGATAAATCGGACATTCTTTGAGAATCACGAGATTTTTTCAAAGTTTCCGCCGGATCCAAAACTAACACCAAAATGACCGATAAAATAGCAATAATTGCTATTACGATTAACAACTCGAGCAGGGTGAAGCCCTCATTTTTAATTGTTTTTTTGTTCATAATTTTACTAATTGCTTTTTAAAAAATTACCAAAAAAGCTTTTAATTTAATATATAATATTTACTATTATAATATTAGCAAATTTTAAATATTCCCACAATAGACTAGGCTAATATCACCGCACAATCTATTTTAATTAATTGAATTATATGATAATATTTAATTATAAAATCGAACTATATGGAAAAAACACTTAAGAAAAGGATTCTGCTCGCCGAGGATGAGCGTTCAATTTCTCGCGCTTTAAAACTTAAATTAGAAATGTCCGGTTTCGAAGTTGAAATTGCGGTTAATGGCGAAGAGGCCCTCAACCTACTAAAAACTAAAAAATTTGATCTGCTGCTGTTAGATATTATGATGCCAAAAATGGATGGTTTTAGCGTTATGGAAGAAATGAAAAAAAGAAAAGACAAGACTCCGATTCTAGTTTTATCTAATCTAAGCCAAGAAGATGACGCTAAACGGGCTAAAAGTTTCGGCACGATTGATTTTTGCATTAAATCCAATAGCCCACTAGCTGAAATAATTGATAAAATTAAACGATTTTTAAAAGTTTAACTTTAAATTAAAACCGCCAAAGCCCGAGAGTAATATTTTTATTATGAGCGCTTCATCAATTAAATATAAAATAACCAAGAACACTGCTTGGATACTTTTTAGCTCAGGGCTAATCACCATCACGGTTGTCATGGCGGTTACTTACCAGCAGACAAATGCTCAAAAAATTAATGATTTAAAAAGCTTGTCATTTGAAAAAAGTGATAAGGTTTCTATTTTATTGCAAGAATCAAGCGACCTAGCATCTTACCTAGCTTCTTTCCCCCAAGTCGCCAAATGGGCAAAAGACCCTAGCCCCAAAAACACTGAGGCAGCTTTAAGTTTTTTTAAAGATTTTAATGTTAAAAAAAAGTATGCCGCCATTTATATCATGGATAAAAATGGTACGGTGCCCATTTCAACTGATGCGACTTTCGTGGGCAACAACTATTCTTTTAGGCCTTATTTTAAAAAAGCGATTTCCGGAAAAGCTAACATGGATGTTTCCATCGGCTCAACCAGTTTAACTCAAGGATATTATTTTGCGGAACCGATAAAAGACATTGATAACACCGTAATTGGTGTTTTAGTTCTAAAATTATCTCCAGAAAGTGTTTATACTGTCCTAGAAAACACTCCGCGCAGCCCCGGTTCCCACATAATGCTGGCTGACCAGTACGGCGTTATTATCTATTCGGATTTAAAGGGTCGGATTTTCCACAGTCTTGGAACCTTAAATCCCAGCACTCTCAATCAAATTAAAACTGATAGAAAATATCTTAATCTGGAAATAAAACCAATCCAGTACCAAAAAGCCCAAAACATTATCAATACCACCGGCGAAACCGGAACTAATATTTATAATTATCTAGATGTCGAAGATCGCTCCATAGAGACTATTGCTATTACACCAGTCAACCACTACCCCTTATACCTATTAAGCGAGGATAGCACTTGGGAATTAAGCCTCGGGGCTTTAAGGCTGGCAGCAATTAGCGGCCTGCTAATTTTACTGTCAATATTAATTGCTCTACTATCAATATTTAGATTGCTAACCAGACGACTGGAACCAATAATTGAAATCAATGGCATGATTAAAGAAGTCGGCTCGGGCAACTTAAATATTGAAAATAATATTAAAAGCGGCGATGAACTAGAAAAATTAGGAGATTTTATTGTACAAATGGCTCAGGAAGTAAAAGGATATTATAATGAGCTAGAGGAAAAAATAAAAGTAAGAACTAAAGAACTGGCTTCTAAGAATGAATATTTAAACAAAAACCAAAGCGCTATTATCAATATTCTTGAGGATGTGGAGGGAGAAAAGGATAAAAATGCCAGACTGGCTGAAGATTTGAAAAAATTTAAATTAGCTCTGGACAGCTCTTCCGACCATATTGTTATTACCGATAGCGAAGGAATAACAATTTATGGGAATAGCATGGTCGAAAAACTTACCGGCTATAGTTTAGAAGAGGCTCTCGGCAAAAAAGCGGGGACTCTCTGGAGCTACCCGATGCCTAAAGACTATTATGAAAATCTCTGGAAAATAATCAAAACCAACAAACTCCCATTTTACGGCGAGTTAAAAAATAAAAGAAAAAACGGTGAAGTATATGAAGCGCGCTTAGATATATCGCCTGTCCTGAATGACAAGGGTGAAGCAGAATTCTTTATCGGCGTAGAGCGTGATATTACTCACGAAAAAATGGTTGACCAAGCCAAAACCGAATTCGTATCTTTAGCCTCGCATCAATTACGCACGCCGCTATCCAGTGTCAACTGGTATGCGGAAATGCTCTTGGCGGGCGATGGCGGCGCCTTAAAACCGGAACAAAAAACTTTTGTGGAGGAAATATACGCCGGCAACCAAAGAATGGTAGAACTGGTTAATGCCCTGCTCAATGTTTCTCGCTTAGAACTGGGGACTTTTGCGGTTGAACCGGAGCCAATTAATGTTATTGAGACAGCCGATAGCGTTATCAAAGAGCTTCAGCCAATAATTTTAAAGAAAAAATTAAAAATTAATTTTAATTATCTAAAGGATATTCCAATTATTCAAGCTGATCCCAAGCTCCTCAGAATCGTATTGCAAAATTTAATGTCTAATGCGGTTAAATACACCCCTGATCAGGGCTCAGTCTCCCTAGAAATTGGGAAAAATCGTAAGGATTTATTAATTACCGTGGCCGATACCGGCTATGGGATTCCTAAAAAAGATCAACCGCGAATATTTGAAAAATTATTTCGAGCGCAGAATGTCAGAGAAAAAGACACTGAAGGCACCGGCTTGGGACTATACATTATAAAATCGATTATTGAACAAGCCGGCGGCATAATTTCCTTCAAATCAAAAGAAAATAAAGGAACAACTTTTTACTTAAACATACCGCTAACCGGGATGCGCAAAAAAACCGGAACTAAAAAATTAGAATAAATATATGATAAAAACGAATGCTGAAAAAACAATTTTAGTAATTGAAGACGAACGCCCATTGCTTGACGCCATTAGAACTAAATTAGAAAAAAACGATTTTTTAGTTGTAACGGCGCGAACAGCGGAACAAACCTATGGTCTCTTAGAAGATTTAAAGCAAGTGGATGTTATCTGGCTTGACCACTATCTTCTCGGCAAAGAAAATGGCCTGGACATTGTTACCAAACTTAAAGGACATGAAAAATACAAAAAAATACCAATCTTTATCGTGTCCAACACGGCCAGCGCCGATAAAGTAAAGAACTACATCAGCCTAGGTGTTAATAAATATTACATCAAATCAAACTATCGCCTGGATCAAATTATCGGGGATATCAGAGATTGTTTAAAATAATTAATAAAACAAAAGACCGTATTTTTTAAACGGTCTTTTATTTTATGCTTATACTTAAAAATATTTATTTTTTAGCTGGCTGCTTGCCGGTTCCTCCCTTTAAATTATCCAGTTCTTTTTTTAGCTCAATCATCTTTAATTCGCGGCCAATCATTAAATTATTCAGCTTTTCCAATTCACTTTTTTGATGTTGGAGCTCAAATTCTTCCCGCATCCGGGAACTAATGTTATGAAAAACGCCAACCAAATACCTTTCCGAACCGACATCAGCCGAAGAAAAAGATAATTCATAATATTCGGAAGGAGCACCGGCTTTTTCTTTTAATCTAAATTCAAACATTTTCCCAATTAAATTCCGATTTATTGAAAATTCAAAATCCGTTAATTGCTTTCCGGCTTCAATATCTAAAACCATATCCGGCTTAACCAGTTCGGAAAATTTATGGCCCAAGGCCCTAGATCTCGTAATTTTAAAAATATTCTCGCTCACTTTACTCCAAAAAATTATTTTATTTTCATCATTAACTACCACCACTGCATCGCTAATGGCGTCACTGATAGCTCTTATGCGCTGTTCGTTAGCTTTAAATTCATTGCGGCGTCGACGCACATTGCGCAAATAAAGAAAAATAAGAGACACTAAAATGGCCGCCGTAGACCAAATTAGCCAAAAGATTATCAAAACTTTTACTAAACTAGCTTGGTAATGATTATAATCAACGTCAACTCCTAAAACGCCGATTTGTTCACCATTGGCAGCGTCTGCCATTGGCACAAACATCGAAATATAAGTCCCAAACTCGTCGCTATATTTTTTAGTATAGAAAGATTGGTAATTAGCAAAGGCCAAATAAGCTTCTTGTGGCGGTTTAATATAAATTTTACCCGGAGGAACTGATAACGGCTCACCATCCGGGGTTGATTCTGCGACAAAATAGATAGTCCCATTATCAATTGATAATAAATAGATAGCATCAATTCCATCGGCAGTAAGCGAATCGCCCAATTTGATAATCTGACTTTTTATTCTTAAATAATCTTGATTTTGAGAAATATCTCCCGGTAACAGCGCCACGAGATTTTTTACCCTATCCGGGTTAACAGCGGCCAGAGAAATATCGGCCGCTAATTTAATCCTGCCTAAAAAATCTTTATAAACAATGTCTCGAAGCAAATAAGAGCCGCCTAAGCCAAGGGCTAAAAAAATGACCAGCGCTAAAACCATTTTAGAAAAAAAGTAAGATTTTTTCATAACACTTGAATTTAATTAACCTGTTAAGCGAAGAGGTTATTTTTACTTCTATTAATAGGATAGCAGAAATAAGCCTATTTTACTAGAATTAAGCTAACAAAAAACCCCTAAGATTTCTGTGAACCGAAGTTCAAGATTTCCATAGGGGTAACATTACCGCCAAAGGAATCTTAAAATTCTTCAGCGGTTAAGCGCTTAATAACAACGCGCGGGCGTCCCGGATCTTTAAAATCGCCGGACCAATAGTCAAAGTTATTACTTTTTATTCTAGTGACGTGTAAATACCAGCCGTCATCGGAATAAATATAAAAACAATAATACTTTTTTCCAATCCTAGTCGGAAAAAAAGTCCCGCAGTCTCCTTGAGATAAGTGCTTGGAAAATTTTAGACAAAAACGCAAAATCTGCGCTGGTGTTAAAACAATCTTTTCTAAATCATCGCTCAGCCGCAGAAATATCTGGGCTAAAGTGGCGTTTCCGGATTTAAATTCTTTAACATCAACTAAAATAGCGTCGGTCTCCAAACTAGGCTGATCAAGGTCATAAAGACGAAAATCTGGATCAATAAAATGAAATCTGCTAGCAAAATCAGCAATCAGCATTTTCCCGCTCAAAGATTCAATCAGTAAATTTTCAATTACTGAATAAAATTTAATCTTACCGGCCTGAAGCGCGGTAATAGTTTCTAGCGGCTCCGATTCCGTCGTCCGCAATTCTTCTAAATACTTAGCCGTCATTGTCATAATATATAATTTTGGGTGTTAATGTGCGTTTTCCGCACTTTCCCAGGGCGGAATCGGGGATACTTAAATCTAAAAAGCATCATAGTAATATACCATAATTAGTTCAGAGAGTCAATAATGAAAATTTTAGCTTATATTATCAAGATGCCAGTTTCCCCGCCTTGGAGGCCGGCGGCATTAGCCTCGTCCGTGTCTAAATGTAAATTCCAGACAAAATCCGCCCGTACGCGCACAACTACTTGCCTAAAAATTACCGCGCGCTGCGTTCCACATTCTACAGAAACGATTTGCCCGTCATGGAGATGATATTTTTCCGCGTCTTTTAAAGAAGCGTGGATATGCCGTTGGGCAATAATCGCGCAATTTTTACTTATTTGTCCTTGGGGACCAATAATAGTCAGTTTAGCCGCTTGAGCAATGTCGCCGGAAACCGCAAGCGGGATTGTGAGTCCGAGCTGACGTGCTTCTGTTAGCGAAAGCTCAATTTGTGTTTCCCGCCGTTCCGGACCAACGATGCGGATATTTTCTATTTTTTTATCACCGTTTTCTAAAATCACTTTTTCCATGGCCGCATATTGACCGGTTTGAGAAATATTTTTAAAAAGCGCGAGGTGATAGCCGATGCCAAATAGTAATTCAAAATCAGGTCGGCTTAAATGAATATGCCGGGCCGAAACCTCGATGGGAATCGTAATCATATATAAAGCGTTTATTTAATTATTTTCTGACCGCCAAATTTTCTTGGTCTGCTCTTCCGGAATAGAGGCTCTCTTGGCGGCCAGTCAAAGCCTCTTGAAAATATTTATAAACTTCATAAGGGGCATCAATGTGCAGCAGCTTATCATAGACGGTATTGACGCTCGTCACGCCATTTTTATCGCTAGTGCTGGAAACTTTGCCGGTATCAATATTAATAGTCCCTACCGATAATAATTTATCAACCAAGCCGACATTAACGTTCGCCGATTTTATTTCGGTAAAATAAATAGAATTAAAATCCGTGCCGATAATCCCTGATTTAATTAAAACACGCTTATCAGTAATCACAAACTCTTTAACATAGTTAGAAAAGAAGATCAGCACCGAAAACAAACAACCAAAAATTAAAATTAAAGTAGCCACTGTGGAGCCGCTAATTGTCCGAGAAAAATCATTGGAAAAATAATTAATAGTATCCACCGAATAAACAGCTCCGGAAATTGCCAAAAATAAAATTAATGACAGGGCGAGATTAATTCCAATAACGGTGCGGTTAACGCCGCCGCGCCAAGAAACTTTTTCACCATTGCTTAAAATTGTTTGAACTTGTTGATCGGGCATCATAAATATTAATTTAGAACATTAAAAAACTAAAGCTTGAATTTTTATTCCACTTTATTTAGCAGCACTATAATCTCGCTCTTATGCTTATCAATCACTTCCTGGGAACGGAAATCTTTTGAAAAAGCAGCTAAAGCATTAATAACTTTTAAAATTCCTTCCTTAGTGGGATTATTAAAATCAACTCCCTGCTCTTGAAATTTTCCCTTAACCAAAGAGAGGCAGTATTGTTTTAAATCTAATTCATTTCCTTCAATTTCCGTGGCGGCACAATGAGCTTCATAAAAACAGTCAATAATGGCGGCAACTACTTCTTGAATATTATTTTTAGCCATACTTTTACTTAATAATTTTTTAATAAATTTCTAATCTTGCTGTCTGGCCATTTTCATCGGTAAATTCATGCAAGTTTATTTTACGGCTAGCATGGTATTCATTGATGCCAGCCATCCTGGCGGTAATATCTGCTTGCTGTTTTTCTAAAGCAGTAATCATTTTTTTCAACTGTCTGTCGGCATCACGATCAGCGGTATTAAGCTGGCGAACGTGCAGTTTGGATAATTGTTTTTCCGTATTGGCCAGAAATTTTTTCAAATTAGCAATTCCCTTGTCATTTATTTTATCGACACTATTTTGTACAACGCTTAGTGGAATATCCAAGCAGCGACCACCCCCTAGATGAAAAACAAATTTTACTTCAACATTATCCGGTAAAGAATCTAACTTGTTTAAATCTGCTGACGAAAAACGCTGCAACGCCTCATCAGTATTAACTAAGATTAAGGTTTTATCTTCCGATTTAATATCGGCGCCAATCCTATCCCAGGCTTCAGCCGGGGCTTGCACCGATAATTCGTGTTCGCTGCCCATCCCGACTTCAGCGATAATTTCTTGGCCGGCCTGAGCACTGTCAGCAGAAATTAATTTTTGTAATTTATCGGAATAATGACCGATAAAAAATTTAATACCGTTTAAACTCCTCTGCTGTTTGGCAATTTCTTCGCTTAACTTTTCCTTGTCGTCCCGCATTGACGGACTATTGTCCAAAAGTAAAATAATATTTTTATATTCCGGAAATTTTTTTACCAAACTTGTTAAATCTGGCTTTTCGATATTTTCAAAATGCGGAGCTTTATTCGGCACTCTCGGCAACGAATCAACAAGGCCCATTTTTTCTAATTTAAATACCGGAATTTCCGCGCGAAACTGAGAAATTCTATTCTGAGCCAATAAAGATAAGTATTTGACCTGGTTATTTTGTTTAATATCTTGCACTTCCGCCTCGGTATAATTACGACCGGTTTCCGGATTAATAATATCGGTTATTAAAGTTTCTCCTTTGTGGTCCTGATGCGCAGCGACAATAGCATTTTCAATGCTTTTATTTTTCAAAGCCGCAACCTGCTCGGCGCTTAAACCGGAAAATTCATATTTTTTTAAATCTTCTTGCAGTAATCTAATAAGCGCTTCCCCGCGCGCTGTAGCTAAAGCCTCATTGCCTTTTTCGCCCCAAACATTAGTCGGCCGCTCATCACAAGAGCTAACAACTTGCCAATCAGCCTCTTCCGCTGCCTGGAAATTAGCCTGATTAATGTTGCCTAGAAACCCCGTAAATTGTTCGGAGATTTCCACCTGAGCCTGCTCGGCTAGATTAGCCTTATCCGTCTCATAATTAACATCAAAATCAAGCTTAACCAATTCAAAATTATTGGCCACTTCCATTTCCAGCATCTCCTTGCCGGAAACAACGTAAGTATTCTTATCATTAACAAACGCGGCTTTATCAGTATTGAGTGCCATTATTTCCTTATTACTAGCGGCCTTAGATTTGGCTTCAGTGTTAGTCTTGGCTCCCGTTTCAGTATTAGCGACCGCCGTTTTACCAGCTAAAAGCAAAAGGGCTACTGAAACTGCACGAATAGTTTTTTTATTAGCGATTTCTCTCATTTTCTCAAAATTCATAAATTTTTGCTTAATTTCAAGATTATTACCTTTCTATTTTCCCATAATTACTGAGCAAAGTAAATAAAAAGGCTAAAATACGGCCTTCTCTAACTATTTTTATTTAACCCTTGCCAAACTAAAAAAAATCTTTTATATTAACTATGTTAACTTAAGCCGACTTAGCTCAGCTGGTAGAGCAGCTGTCTTGTAAACAGCAGGTCGTCGGTCCGAGCCCGACAGTCGGCTCCATATTAAACTAAAAACCGTCATCTACTTGACGGTTTTTCGTTATTGTTAGTGTGGAAAACCGGCGCACAAACTGTGATTCTTATTTGCTTGAAAAAACCCTCCTATTAAGTTAAGATGGAGGGGCAAAGATTTTAAGTAATTAACACTGCGTCTATGCCTAAAGAACAAGAGCTATTAGAAAAAGTCCCTCCCCATAGCCAAGAAGCGGAAGAATCGCTTTTGGGAGCCCTCTTAATTGATAAAGACGCAATTATTAAAGTTGCGGACAATCTGACTGCTGAGGATTTCTATCGCGATGGCCACAAAGTTATCTTTGAAGCGATGCGCGAACTTTATGCCAACCAGGAACCGATTGATATTATCACTATCTCCAATCGTTTAGAAGATAAAAAAAAGTTAGCCGGCATTGGCGGGCGTAGTTATCTAGCTAAACTATCCAATACTGTAGCCACCTCCGGTAATATTGTTCATTACTCCAATATCATCCAAAAAAAAGCAACTCTTAGAAGACTGCAGCAAGCGGCCGCTGAAATTTCCAATATCAGCTTTAACGAAGAACGGGAAATCGACGAAATCTTGGATGAAACTGAAAAAAAAGTTTTTGGCGTTTCCCGAAAGTATTTAAAAAATGCTTTCATGCCAATTGACAATCTACTCACTGACGCTTTCGAACGCATTGATGATTTACATAAGCAAAGTGGTAAACTGCGCGGCCTACCAACCGGCTTCCCTGACCTCGACCATGTTTTAGCCGGCTTACAAAAATCAGATTTAATAATTTTAGCCGCCCGCCCTTCCGTTGGTAAAACCTCTTTTGCTCTCGACATTGCCCGCCAAGCAGCCATCAAGAGTAAAGAGGGCGTCGGCATTTTCTCTTTGGAAATGAGTAAGGAGCAGCTAGTCGATCGCATGCTTTGCTCCCAAGCAAATGTCAGTTTATGGAAAATGCGTACCGGTAATTTGTCCGATAAAGAAGAAGATAATGATTTCGCCAAAATCGGTCAGGCGATGGGTGAACTAGCAGAAGCCCCAATTTACATTGATGATTCTGGAACACTATCTATTATGGAAATCCGCGCCAAAGCGCGCCGCTTACAAATGGAAAAGGGTCTAGGGTTAATTGTGATTGACTACTTACAGTTAATGGAGGGGCGAGGAAAATACGGTGATAACCGCGTCCAAGAAATTGCCGAAATCAGCCGTGGTCTCAAATCAATCGCCCGCGAATTAAATATTCCGATTCTCGCTTTAGCACAGCTATCGCGCGCCGTGGAGCAAACCAGCCCGGCGATTCCCAAACTTTCTCATTTGCGTGATTCCGGCTCCATTGAACAGGATGCTGATATTGTCATGTTTATTTATCGTAAAGCCGCCGACCGAAGTTTCAACCCTAATGACTTGCCGCAAGATGAAAGACATAAAGCCGAAATTCATATCGCTAAGCATCGTAACGGCCCGACCGGAAGAGTTGACCTATTCTTTGATGAAAACACGGTCAGCTTTAAAAGCTTAGCTAAACAACCCGGGGAAATGATTCCCACCGAGTTCTAAATGATTTATAATAAAAATGAATAATAAAAATTACACAATAATATGTTCAGCAAATTAAAACAGTTCCGTGATTTAAGAAGCCAAGCTAAAACCATTCAAGATGTTTTAGCTCAAGAAGTTATTACCGAAGAAAAAAACGGCGTCACCATCAAAATGAACGGCAACATGGAAGTCTTAAATATTACTTTAGCAGGTGGAATGGATAAGGCCGCGCAAGAAAACGCTTTAAAAAATTGTTTTAACGAAGCCGTCAAAAAAGCGCAAAGATTAATGGCCAAGAAACTTCAAGATATGGGCGGTATTCCTGGCTTAACCCAATAAACTAACTAGCTAACATTTTAGCGGTATGAGATATCCGCTTGCCTTGCAAAATTTAATAGATCGCTTAGCGATTCTCCCCAGTGTCGGTCAAAAAACGGCCGAACGCTATGCCTTTCATCTTTTAAACCAAAGTGAAGAACGTTTGGAGGCTTTAGCTTTAGCAATTAAGGAATTAAAACAAAAAACTACCGTCTGCCACTCTTGTTTAGCCATCTCCGAATCAAGCCCCTGCGCGATTTGCGCCGATACCAACAGAAACAAAGCCTCTTTATGCGTAGTGGAAAATAGCCAAGATTTAAATGCAATTGAGTCCACTAAACAATTTAACGGCTTATATTTTGTTCTTGGCGGACTAATTAATACGATTGAAGATGTCGGGCCGGAGACTTTAAATATTAACAAACTGATTAAACGCATCCAAGCGGAAGACATAAAAGAATTAATCTTAGCTTTAAACTTTACCCTGGAAGGTGAAACTACTGCCCTATATTTAGGAAAAATCTTAAAAAATAGAATCAAAATAACAAGATTGGCCAAGGGCTTGCCAGCTGGATCTGATTTGGAGTATGCTGATGAAACCACCTTGTCTAATGCTTTAAAATTTAGAAATGAAGTAAAATAATATCGCACCTAAAAAGAAGGAGGAGCAAAAATGTTAACCTTAACAATTATCGGCATCGTCATTCTCTTGGCTCTAATCCTCGGGATTTTTTATATTATTGGGTTCTTTAGCAGCCGCGTCTCCGGCCAAGTAGAGCTGATTATATTTGCTCTAGCTAACCTAAACCCTAATTCTAAAAATGCCCGGCAATTGCCGAGAAAATTGGCTAAATTAGTAAAGGTTCTGATTCACAAGAAAAAGCTTTTCTTGAACAAAATAAAAATCAGAAGAGCCCTAAAAAAAGCCAAACAAAAAAACCGCTCTAAAAAATAAATTAAAGCGGTTTTTTATTGGCAAAACTAATTAACGAATTTAAGAAATTTTAGCAATCTTAATAGCGGTGAACTGTTGGCGATGGCCGACAGTTTTTTTGTATCTGGTCTTATTCTTGTATTTAACAACGGTAATTTTTTTAGCCTTACCGCTATCAACGATTTCTACCTCAACTTTTTCACCTAAACTCGGCTGACCGATTTCTACTTTATCGCCATCAATAATTAAAAGAGTTTCTAAATTAAGCTTAGCGCCTTTTTCGGCCGCTAACTTCTCCACCTTTAAAATTTCACCCTCCGCGACTTTATATTGTTTGCCGCCGGTTTTAATAACTGCAATTTTTGACATATGTCTTGTAAACGCGCTAATCTAAGTCTAAGTTTTAAATCAGCGTTTTTTATAATAAAAAATCAGAGCTTATTCTGAATAAATCCATATTATACAAATATTTGAAAAATGTCAATAAATGATTTATAGTTATGTCAGCGGCTCTCATAAAATTGGGGCTTTATCAATACCTAATTATTAATATTCTGTCAATACAATTATTATGCCTAAATTCGTAATTAACGGCGGCAAATCACTCTCCGGAGAAATTGCCGTTGGCGGTGCTAAAAATAACGCTCAAATAATGCTTCCCGTGTCTTTACTGTCGAAAAAAACGATAACTATCAGTAACTTACCGGAAATAGACGGGGTAGATAAATCATTAGAGCTATTAGCCGACTTAGGGGCTGATATTACTCGCACAACTAACCAAGTAACCATAAATACCTCTAAAGTTAGCAAAACTGAGCTTGACCCCAAAATTGCCGATAAATTTAGAACTTCAGTCATGTTTGTCGGTCCATTATTGGCCCGTTTTGGCAAAGTTAGCTTCCCTCATCCCGGAGGCTGTGTTATCGGAGCTGCTGGCCGGCCAATAGACCTCTTTATTGAAGGGTTTGAGGCAATGGGGGCCAAAGTTGAAATTAGCGAGAAATTTTATCACATCAGCGCCGCTAAACTTCATAATTTTGAATATTTCTTTTCTACCGTGAGTGTCACCGGCACTCAAAGCTTAATTATGACCGCCTGCCTTATTCCCGGAAGAACAATTTTAAAGAACTGCGCCATGGAACCGGAAATTGAAGCTTTAATTGAATATCTTAATAGCCAGGGGGCGCAAATTAGCGGCAGCGGCACGCCGACAATAACTATTGACGGGGTGACCGAACTTAATGCCGGCCAATGTGAAATAATCCCTGATCGTATGGAAACCGGTTCTTTTGCGCTACTGGCTGCAGCCACTAAATCTGAATTAAAAATTACTCACTGCAATCCGGAACATATTTTAAATCTGTTAGCGATATTTAAAAAAATTGGCGTTAACTATGAAACTGGCGCCGACTGGTTATTAATTAAAAAATCAGAAAATATTAAAGCTTACGGTATTAAAACCCATGAATATCCGGGTTTCCCCACCGATTTGCAATCACCTTATGCTGTTCTTATGACCCAGACGCAAGGGATTTCTTTAATCCAGGAAACTATCTATGACCGGCGCTTGATTTGGACGGATATGCTTTCGCAAATGGGGGCAAATATTATTATGTGCGATCCGCACCGCGTGGTTATCAATGGTCCGACCAAATTATTCGGCAAAAAAATAATCAGCCCGGACATCCGTGCCGGCATTGCTTTAGTAATCGCCGCTTTAGCCGCTGAAGGCTCAAGCGAAATAGACAATATTTATCAAATTGACCGCGGCTACGAAAAATTAGATGTTAGATTAAGAAGTATCGGCGCCGATATCAGCCGTGTAGAATAACTATTATGTCCAAAAAAGTCCGAGACTGTTTGTTTTATATTTTTATTGTCATTTTTTCGATAATGACAATTTTAATTTCGCTATACGCTTCCGGCTATAAATTCAATCTAAGCTGGCCTTTAAAATTTAACCGCCTCTTGCAAAAAACCGGCATGCTTAATGTTGCGACTGTGCCTAAAAATGCTTATATCTTTTTAAACGGCAAAGAACAGACGGGCGCGGTCTTCAGTTTATTTAAAAAAGACTTCCTAACAACTCCCAATAAAATAAAAAATATTCTTCCCGGAGAGTATGCTTTGCGTTTGGAAAGAGAGGGCTATTGGCCTTACGAAAAAAAAATTCGCATTGACTCCGGGCAAACAACCTTTGCCGAGGACATTAATCTTTTTCGTTCCGATTCACCACTATTCCTAAGCAGCAATCTCTCAGCCCCTTTAATTAACGGTAATGGCCGCTATATTTATTTAAAAACCAGCGGACAAATAATCAATTTAAAAGATAACGGCTTATCGCCGATTAAAGCAAGCGATAACACTGGCGGGCACTGGATTAAAAATGGCGATAAATTGTTTGCGGGCGGAAAAATATTAGATTTTGGCAACAACAGCATTCAAGATTTGACAACCATTGTCGGTGCCGGCGTGAATTCTTGGTATTACAGCGAAAATGACGATTACATATATTACGCCACCGCTTATGCCATTAATCGTCTAGAATCGGGAAATAAAACGGCGACCGTACTTTTGAAGGGCGAGAATTATTTAAGCTACGAACCGCGCGGAGAAACTATTTTTGCGGTCGTTAAAACTGGCAATAAAATATCGCTGAAGAGCTATTCTTTAAAAACTGGGGCCAAGCTAGAAGAATTAGAATTGCCGACCGTTGGCAATTATTCGTTCAAGCAAGAGCACGCCAATTACCTCTGTCTTTACGATAATCAAAATTTAACTTTATATTTAATAGACCCCTTATCTATAAATAATACTACGGTAATTAAAGGCATTAAAAGCTGGTCATGGATAAATAGCGAAGAAATAATTTATCATAATGATTGGGAAATAAATACCTTTAATATCAAAACCGGGAAATCATTTCTGATTACCCGGGTTAGTGAAGCGATAAATGATATTATCTGGCACCATAGCGGCCGTTATTTCATTTTTTCCACTGCTAGCAACCTAAACGCCGCCGATCTCCAAACAGGCACGGTAACTTCAATCGCTCGAGCTCTAAATATTAATGACTTAGCGCTAGACGAAAAAAATAACCTATTATATTTTCAAGCAAATATTGATAATCAGCCTGGTTTATACAAGCTGCTGCTCCAATAAGTCTATTTTTGGCTTAAATCATTAATTAACTCCTGGAGCTTATCTTTTACTTCTTCATTCTTAAGGCCTAACTTTAAAGTGGCCTTAATAAAGTTAAATTTATTGCCGGTATCCAGCCACTCGCCGCTTATTTTTTTGCCGTAAAGCGGCCGCCCTTGCTGTAACATTTCATCATAAGCATCAGCCAATCTGATTTCTCCGGACTTCCCTTGCTTCATGTTTTTCAAAATATTAATTATTTCCGGAGTAATAACATTAATTCCGACCTGTACTAAATTAGAAGGAGCTTCGCTCATTTTTGGCTTTTCAATAAATTTTCTTACTTCATAAATATCTTCACCCAAATCTACTCCGCCCATTACTCCAAACTGACTGACCTCATCCGGCTTAACTTCTGATAGGCCGATAACCGTATCGCCATATTTCTCATAAACATCAATTACCTGCTTAACCGGGGAAACTTCGGCGTCATACAAAGTATCGCCGAACATCACCAAGACCGCTTCATCTTCGCCGATTAAATGCGAGGCGCAAAGAACCGCATGGCCGTCTCCCAAAGGAATCGGCTGGCGGACATAAGAAAATTTCGCCAAATTTTCAATTTCCTTAACCTTCTTAACTAAATCGAGCTTATTTTTTTCAACTAAGGTTTTTTCCAGCTCAAACGAATAGTCAAAATGATCTTCAATGGCGCGCTTGCCCCGGCCGGTGACAAAAATAATTTCTTCAATGCCGGCAGCCACTGCCTGTTCTACTAAGTATTGAATAACCGGCTTATCGACCACGGTCAACATTTCTTTAGGCTGGGCTTTGGTGGCCGGCAAAAAACGAGTACCAAATCCGGCTACCGGAAAAATAGCTTTTCTAATCTTTTGCATATTTTTTATCTTTTAAACTTAGGGCTAAAACCCCATTTTATAAAATATTTAAACCAAGAAATTATATGAATCCAGGCTAAACGATCGGTAAAGACCGCAATATACCAGGGATGCTTGGCGCTCTCGCGCGCATGATCATGAATAACCACTGCTTCCGGATTATAAATAACTTTTAAACCCCGGCTTTTAAAGGTCCGGGCTAAATCAGTGTCTTCAAAATACATAAAATAACGCTCATCAAAACGCGGCCAAAATTCTTCATTTTTGGGAGTAACCTGTTTTTTTCTAAACATCAGGCATGAGCCCATCAACCAATCAACTTCCTTAATGGAATTATGGTCAAAATCATTCATGGTAAAATTGTCACGAACTTTTTTGAAATAATTCCCTAAAAAAGTGCGGCGCAGAATCGGGATGAAAAATCCAGGAAAATTAGAACAAGACAATTGCAAACTGCCGTCGGGATAAAGAAGCTTAGGACCGACCAACCCAACATCAGGATTATTTTTTAAATAGTTCAGCAGGATGATGGCTGAATTTTTTCCGATGACTGTATCCGGATTAAGGACTAAAACATATTCGCTGGTTGCCGCCGCAATCCCCAAATTATTACCGCCGCCCATGCCTAAATTACGGACGCTGGTAATTAAGCGCAAGTTAGGGTATTCAATATCTAAATTACTCAAATTATCTTGAGAAAAATTATCAACCACAATTACTTCCAATTTGACACCCGGCCAATCAGCCTTAAAAATAGAATCCAAGCAATTCTTTAATTTATCCTTACTTTTATAATTAACGATAATAATTGATAAATCCATATTAAATTAATTTTTTGGCGCCTTTCCAATAAAGTCGAAGCAGTGGATTGCCTACATATTTTAAGAGCGGATTATTAATTTCCGAAAAATCAATTCGGCTTTCTAAATTTTTAGCTACGATTGAAAAAGGAACTTTGCTGATCCATTTTATCCTAGCGCGCGCTTGACGGATATTTATCCAGGTTGCTGGTTTAAGAAAAAATCCCCAAACCTTAAACCAAGTAGGCGCCCAGCCTTTGGCGAGCGCAAAAGCCAGCATCCCTAAGCTCATAATTATAAAGGCCGGCGCTAAAAATATCAACAGGCGCAAAGGATAAAAGCCAAAAGCCAATAAATAACGGTTGCGCTCCATATAATAAAGCATGCGGACGCTGCGCTTAAACTCATATTTATGAAAAACGACTGATTGCGGTGCTAAAACTATTTTATAGCCTGCCAAGCGAACTTTTAAGCTTAATTCAATATCATCATGATACATGTAGTAACTGTCGTCCCAGCCACCGACTGATTCAAAGACCTCTCTTCTAATCATCAAACAGCAGCCGCTGGCATAGCCGCTGATTTCCGGATAGGCGCTGATTTCGCGATCAGCTTCACGATAAGCCGAGGTAAAACCAAAACCTAGAAAATTTAAACGATTGCCGAGCGTATTAATTTTTGGATTTTCTTTTTCGGCTTCTGTTTGCGGATAAAGCAATATTTTAGATTGAGCAATAGCGGCCTCCGTATTATCTTCTAGTGCTAAAACTAATTTATGCAACCAGTCAGGTTTCATCTCCGTATCCATATTAAGAGCCACTAAATATTCGCAACCGTCTTTAATGGCTTCGGCAAATCCTAAATTATTGGCCGCACAATAATTGCCATCACCGCGCTCTAAAATCTTAGCCTCCGGATAACAACCGTGCAAATAAGCGCGGCTTTTTTCCGAAGAGGCATTGTCAACCAAATAAATTTTAAAACTAGCGGCCGGATAATCTTGCGCGCGCAAAGAATCGCGGCAAGCCGTCAGAAACCGCTCCGCGTAATCTTGATAATTTACTAAAACAACGCCTACCAATCTATTCATAATCTTATTTAACGAAAATTTTCACCAATCCCCAAGCTAACGCCAGCGCTTGAGCCTGCCAAGCCGGTTCCCACTTTTTAAAATATTTAAGCATCGAGTCGCGGAAATAAAGCTGAGTTCTTAAACGGGCCACTTGCTTAAAACTTTGGCCGACATAATCCAGGCAGGCGGCGGCTGGCGTATACCAAACTTCGCCCCCTAATTTATAAACCTGGCGGCAAAAATCAACTTCTTCAAACCAAATAAAATAGCGTTCATCTAAAAAAGGCACAGGCTGACCGCTGATTTTTTGATAGTTGGCGGTATTTATTAAAAAGAAGGCGCCACGGATAGAGTCTACGCGGCTCGCCAAACTATAATCAAACCGTGGACATAAATAGCGATTAAGCAAACTTGGAAAAAGATGAGGTAATTTTAAAACTACCATCAGCTGATCAAAAAATTTAGGAAATTTTCTAATTTGTTTGACAATTTTCCCTTGGTCATCAACCAAGCGGCAGCCGGTAACCGTTGCCTGTTCATTATTTTGTGCCCAAGCTAAAATCTGAGCCAAGGAATTACGATAAACAAGCATATCCGGATTGAGCAATAAAATGAAGCGGCCGGAAGCTAAGCGCAGAGCCTGATTATTAGCTTTAGCAAACCCTAAATTTTCTTGGTTGGCAATTAATTTTACTTGCGGAAATTCATTCTGAAGCATTTCCACGCTCCCATCTTGAGAGTTATTATCGACGACAAATATTTCCGATTTAAAATTACCCTCCGATTCATAGAGAGCTTTTAAATTAAGGCGTAATTTTTCTTTCACCTTCCAGGAGACAATAATGATAGACAAATCCATAATAAATTAGCGGCCAACCTTGATTACTTTGACGCGATCAAGAGCGCCGCTGATGATTTCTACTTGGTAGCGCCGAACGCCTAATTCGTCGGCTAAATACTTAATTAGAGCATTATTAGCCTTATTATCTTCGGCCGGAGCGTTAATCCCGATTTTAATTGTACCATCAGTCATTATACCCTTTATTTCATTGCGGGAAGAAAGCGGAAAAACCTTAACTTTTAGAAGAAGTTCTTTATTATTAGCTAAATTTTCTTTAAATTTACTTAACATAAAATTAAAAGGCAAATTATTATAAGCTCAATCATTCTCCTACTATCATTCTAACCCCTTTTGGCGCTTTTTAAAAGGCCTAAATGACATAAAAATGACTTCTGTCAAGATTTATTTTATTGTAATAATATATTAAAATGGGTATAGAAAGAACGCTTAATTTTTTAGTTATTTTGATAAATATTTTAAATATGAATGAAGAAAAATTAACTGCCAAAAATGAGAGCTCCCAGGAGCCATATCATCGCCCTTCTTGGGATGAATACTTTATGAAAATTGTGGAAATGGTTGCTAGCCGCGGTTCTTGTGATCGGGGACGAACTGGTTGTGTTATCACTCGCGACCGGCGCATTGTGTCCACCGGCTACGTTGGCGCACCAATGGGCTTACCTCATTGCGACGAAGTTGGTCACGAAATGCACACCGTTACTCATGAGGACGGCAGTCAAACCCAACATTGTATCCGTACTGTTCATGCCGAACAAAATGCAATCTGTGAAGCCGCAAGAATGGGAATTGCTTTAGAGGGCGGAACTTTATATTGCCGGATGTCCCCTTGCTATACCTGCGCCAAAATGATTATCAACGCCGGTATCAAACGCGTTGTTTGCGCTCTTGATTATCAGGCCGGGGCTCGCAGTCGGGAGATTTTTAAAGAAGCGGGTATAGAGTATGTACTTTTATCAAATGATGTGGCAAAATATTAAGTTAAATAAATTTTAAACTATGTCCAATATTTTTATCTACGATGAGTTTAACCCGGAAGATGTAGCGATGATGCAGGCGCTATATTCACGCAGTCCTAAAAGCGTTACCGAACACGTGGAAAAAGTTAAACAAAGCGGTTCCGGTAAATTTATGGCTACTTTCTATGTCGGCTATGGCCATGCCAGTATCGCCGATTGCGGCAGCACTACTATTTTTATTGAGGACATCAGTATAGTCGGCGACAAAGCTATCCAAGATTGGCAACTTTACAGCGGCCAAGAAACCAGCACTAGATACATAGATATGGGCAGCCGCGCTATTATCGACCCAATCGCCAGCGCTGAATCCAAGAACATTTTAGACAATTGGATGAAATTTTATAATGATAACCAAGAACGAATTCAGGCCTTTCTTATGACCAAATATCCGCGCCGTGATGATGAAAACGAATTGGTTTATAGCAAAGCCATCAAAGCGCGCGGTTTTGATATTATGCGAGGATTTTTACCAGCTGGCATAACAACCCAATTAAGCTGGCATACTAATCTGCGCCAAGCTTGGGATCATTTAGCCCTGCTACGACATCATCCGTTAATAGAGGTGCGCGATAGCGCCAATACCATTCTGGAAAAATTAAAAGAAAAATACGAACATAGCTTTTCTCATCAACCGACAGACGAACAAGAAAAATATCGAGAAGAATGCGTCGGCCAGTATGCTTATTTTAAACCCGACCAAGCCGTTGATTTTTCCTTCTCCAGCGATATTAAGCTTGAAGATTTAGCAGCTTATCAAGAAATTTTAGACAACCGACCGCTAAAAACATCCCTGCCGGTATTTTTGGGAGATTTAGGGCTTTGTAATTTTAAATTTATTTTGGACTTCGGTTCTTTCCGCGATATTCAGCGCCATCGCAGCGGGATCTGCCGTATGCCCCTGCTAACCACTGACCTAGGCTTTGCCGATTGGTATTTAGAACAACTGCCGGAAGATATGCGTGCCGAAGCCATAGAACTGATCGCCCAGCAAAAAGCAAAAATTGATACTTTAGAGGCCAGCGCGGAAATAAAACAATACTATATTGCTATGGGCTTTAATGTTGATTGTTATTTCAGCTTCCCGCTACCGGCCGCCGTCTACGTAACCGAATTAAGATCAAATAAAACCGTCCATCCTTCACTGCGCAGCATTGCCCATAAAATGTATGCGGCTTTAAGTGAAAAATTTCCCAATCTCAAACTTTACGCCGATTTGGATTTGGATGACTGGGATGTACGCCGCGGTTTAGCGGATATTACTGCTAAATAATTATGTCTAAAATTATTATCGGTCTCGTTGGCCCGATTGCCAGCGGCAAGGATGTCAGCAAAAAATACATTGAAGAGCACTATCGCGCTTCCAGTTATAAATTCTCTACCGTTCTACGAGATATTTTAAATCGCTTATATATCCCAATTAACCGAGAAAACATGCAAGATTTATCGCTTGATTTACGGAATCGTTTCGGCAGCGATATTTTAGCCAGAATTATTGCCACAGATGCCAAAAACGATAACGGCGGAATTGTAATTGTTGACGGCGTTAGACGGATGGATGATATTGTTCACCTAAGCAATCTGCCGGAATTTAAATTAATAAGCGTAGAGGCAGATATTAATCTGCGCTACGAAAGAATGAAGCTTCGTAATGAAAATGAGGGAGATGCCGGTAAAACTTTTGCTGAATTTGAAAATGACTGCCAAAAAGAAGCTGAGAAAGAAATACCTATCGTAATTTCTCATGCCGCTTATCATCTGAATAATAACGGAACATTGGAAGAACTTTATGCAAAAATAGACAAGATAATTGCTGAAATAAATAAATAATCATATGGAAAACACGTCCGGAAAATTTATTGTCATTGACGGCACTGACGGCAGTGGCAAAACGACCCAATTAAATCTGCTAAAAGCCAAGCTGGAAGAGGAAGGCTATGCGGTGGCTGTAGCCGATTTCCCTCAATACAACACCAAGTCAGCTGGTTTGGTCGAAGAATATTTATCCGGAAAATATGGACAAGCCGATGAGGTTGATCCCTATAAAGCTTCTATTTTCTATGCGGTCGACCGTTATGATGCCAGCCAAAAAATTAAACAATGGCTAGATGAAGGCAAAATAGTTTTAGCCAATAGATACACCAGCGCCAGTTTGGGCCATCAGGGCTGTAAAATAGACAACCCTCTAGAACGCAAAGTTTTTTTCAATTGGCTATATGATTTAGAATATAAAATTTTTGAAATTCCCCGTCCAGATTTAACCTTAATTTTGCAGGTTGAACCGGAAATTTCTTTCCAACTGGCTCAAGATCGGGCGCGCGAAGATTGGCGCGGAAAAACCACCGACATCCACGAAAATAATTTCGAACATCTGAAAAAAGCTGAACAAGTTTATGTAGAAATTGCCAACACGCTTCCGGGTTTTAGATTGATAAAATGTACTCATAATAACCAAATACTGAGCCGGGAATCTATCCACTTTTTAGTTTGGCTGGCCGCGAATCAATTAGTAGTTCATCAAGCAAAAGTTAAGCCGGGGTTTGAATCAATTTCCAGTTTAATCGGCGCCAGCGAGCAAATTCTAAAAAATCGCGACCTGCTTTTCAATAACAACAACGGCAATAATAACATTCAAAACAATCAGCCAAATAAAATTACCGAAACCCCTAAACCGACCGATGACTTCCCTAATTTCATCCCCTCAGTCCCAGAGCTACCGGAAAATAAAGAGTTGTCTTTGCCAAAACCGGACAAGTTAATGCGCCTAACCGTGGAAAAAATCTCTCCGGAAGCTAAAATACCACAGCTAGCTCATCCGGGCGATGCCGGTTTTGATTTATATGCCGCTGATTATTATTCAATTACCGCTTACGGACAAGCACTAGTCTCTACCGGCATTAAAATCGCTATTCCCAGCGGCCATGTCGGCTTAGTCTGGGACAAAAGCGGATTAGCCAACGAAGGAATTACTACTATGGGCGGGGTAATTGACTCCAGCTATCGCGGAGAAATAAAAGTGATTATGAAAAATTTAAGCGAAGATATTTTTAACATTGTCCCCGGGCAAAAAATCGCTCAAATTCTTATCCAAGAAGTTAAAACGCCAATCTTAGAAGACGGCTTAATCACTGATGACACTAGCCGCCAAGCAGGGGCTTTCGGCAGTTCCGGAAAATTCTAATTTACAAAAAAAATTAATTATATGGCCTATCAAGCGATTATCGGCTTGGAAATACACGCCGAACTAAAAACAAAAAGCAAGATGTTTTGCGCTTGCGATAATGATGCTGCTAATAAACCGGCCAATACCAACGTCTGCCCAATTTGTCTCGGCCATCCAGGCACCCTGCCAGTTCCTAATAAAAAAGCAGTGGAATTTGTAATCTCTGCCGGCTTAGCGCTACACTGCCAAATCAACCGCTTATCGAAATTTGATCGCAAAAATTATTTTTATCCTGATTTGCCAAAGGGCTATCAAATATCACAATATGATTTGCCGCTCGCTTATGGCGGCTATCTGGAAGTGGATGGCAAAAAAATATTAATTACTAGGATCCACTTGGAAGAAGATACCGGGAAGTCTTTCCATCCCAAAGGCGAAAGCCACACGTTAATTGATTTTAACCGGGCCGGAACGCCGCTGATGGAATTAGTAACTGAACCGGTAATTGAGGATGCCGCTCAAGCCAAAAAATTCTGCCAGAAATATCAGCAAATTCTCCGTTATCTAGAGATTAGCAACGCCGATATGGAGCACGGCGAAATGCGCTGTGAAGCGAACGTCAGCGTCCAAAAAGCCGGCGCCTTTAAATATGAAGGCGGCTTAATTAAATCTGTCGGCAAACATAAATTAAATAATAAAGTGGAGGTTAAAAATATTAATTCTTTTCGTGCTGTTGAAAAAGCAATTAATTTTGAAATTAAACGCCAAACAGAGCTACTGGAAAAAGACCAGGAAATTATTGCCGAGACCCGCGGTTGGGATGACAAAAAAAATGCCACCGTCAGCCAGCGCGTTAAAGAAAGCTCGGCTGATTACCGGTATTTCCCAGAGCCAGATATTCCGCCTTTAGAAATAGCTGGCCAGTGGCTCGCCGATATCCAAGCTAGCTTACCAGAATTACCAGATGAAAAGATGCGCCGCTTTGAACGCGAGTACGGGCTAACCCGGGAAACTGCGGAAATTCTTACTAGCGATCGGGATTTGGCAAATTGGAGCGAACAGGTTATCTCTGAACTTGATGCCTGGATAGACGCCAATGGCGACGAATCAGAACGCCAAGATAAAAAACTGGCTAAAATAGCCGGCAACTGGATTACCAGTGAATTAATGAGACATTTTAAAATAAATAATGAAACCGTTAACCAACTGAAAATAACTGCGGAAAATTTTGCGGAATTAGTTTCTTTAATTTATCAGGGAAAGATAAATTCTTCCGCCGGCCAAACGATTTTAGAATTCATGTATAATCAAGGCGGCGACCCGACTGATATTATGGCCGAAATGGGCTTAGAACAAATGGACGACGAAGCCGCGCTTGAAAAAACAGTTATCAAAATTATTTCGGATAATCAGGAGCAGGTCGACCAATACAAAAAGGGCAAAACTAACGTTATTCAATTCCTGCTCGGTAAAGTAATGGCAGAAACCGGTGGCAAGGCTAATCCAAAAATTGTTAAAGAACTACTGGAAAAGAATCTCAAATAACTTACAGCTGAAAAAATAAAAAATCCCAGTATCTCTGGGATTTTTTGCAACTAAGATAAATATTATTTTAAAAATTTAATTATTTTTTTAGCAGCCGCCTTTTCATCTTGCACCCATTCAATCTGCCTGCCCTGCTTCTCCCAGCGCCGAAACCAAGTTTTTTGCTTCTTAGCAAAACGATAAATCGCCGTTAATAATTTATCGCGCATTTCGATAGCATTTAACTTCCCCTGCAAAAAATGACTGATAAATTTATATTCCAAACCAAAAGAAATTAAACGCTTAAAAGAAACGCCCTCGCCGTGCAGACGCTCAACTTCTTGGACCATTCCTTCTGCCTGCAAACGCTTATCTAGGCGTCGCGCAATTTTGACACGCATCGCTTCATCATCAACATCAATTCCTAAAACTAAAAATGCAAACGGGGAGTCCTCTTTGCCGGTATCGGGGTTTTTCTTAAGAACGGCAATTTCTAAATAACGCGCTAAACGGCGGGCGTTATTTTTATCGCTATTATTTAACTTAGCAGCAAATTCCGGTTTTAAAATGGCTAATTTTTCGAACAAAACCGGCGCCCCTAATAATTCTAAAGAATCTCTTTGTTTAGTATCCGGCTTAACCGCCGACAACTGATAATTATCAATCACCGCTTGTAAATATAAACCAGTGCCACCGACAATAATCGGCAAGCGGCCGCGGTGTAAAATATCAGCAATCGCCTTAAAAGCTAATTTTTGATAACGCGCTAAATTAAATTTAGTATTAGGGCTAATTATATCTATCAAATGATAAGGAATCTGTTTCCGGCCAATTTTATATTCCGCTAAGTCTTTGCCTGTACCAATATCCATGCCGCGATATACTTGGCGGCTATCGGCGCTGATAATTTCTCCATTAAATTCGGACGCCAACTTAACACCTAAAGCCGTCTTGCCGCTACCAGTCGGGCCTAAAATAACCACTACTTTTGATTTGGCGGCACCGGCGGCAGTTTTTATTTTCTGAATATTTAATTTATGTGAAGCCATAACGACGTGATTATTTTACTAAACTGCCCTCTAAGCCAAACTTGCCGATGCTATCAACTTTGACATCAACGAAGGAGCCAATTAAAGATTTTTTAATTTTACCCAGAGGCTTTACTAAAGTCATTTTATAAGTTCCGGTTTTACCATAATACTTATTTTTTTTATTAACGCCTTCAAGTAAAACTTTCTCGGTGCGGCCGATATAAGCGGCATTATTATCATGGACTCCTTTTTGCAATATAGCCTCCAGCTCGAATTCACGCCGCTGTTTTTCCGCCGGGCTCACGTTATCTTTTAAATTATAAGAAACGGTTCCGGGACGCGGGCTATAGCGCGAAATATAAACTAAATCAAACTTTATCTTTTTAAATAGCTTGACGGTATTAGCGAATTGCGCCCTAGTTTCTCCGGGAAAACCGACAATAACATCAGTAGTGATGGCGATTCCCGGCCTAGCCTTTCTAATTTTAGCGACTAAATCTATAAAATGAGCGACTGTATATTTTCGATTCATGGCGGTTAAAATTTTATCATCCCCCGACTGAACAGCCAGATGTAAATGGGGGCAGATTTTAGGATAAGCGCCGATAACTTGAATCAATTCCGGACTAACGTCTTTGGGGTGGCTCGAAGAAAATCTAATCCAAAAATCTCCAGGAATTTTAGCAATCTTTTCTAATAGTTCAGAAAAAATCATTGATTTATCATGGTAGCTATTAACGTTCTGAGCAATTAAAATAATTTCTTTATAACCGCCCTTAATTAGCGCTCTTATTTCTTTAATTATTTCCGCAGCCGGACGATAAACTTCTCGTCCGCGCGCATAAGGCACAACACAATAAGAACAAAAATTATTGCAGCCGTTGCCAATCGGAACATAAGCGCTGAATTTATTCTGATATTTAGGGATAATAGATAAATATTTTTCTCCCTGCAAAATTCTGACTTCATCCAAGCTTAACTTGGTTTTAATTTGGCGTTTTTCCAATAAATCAAAAATATTAGGCATTTCGTTGATCGGCATAAACAAATCAACTCTCTCCTCCAAGCGCTTCATAACATCCGGACGCTTGCTCAGGCAGCCGGTAACCACAATCTTAACTCGCGGATTATATTTTTTAATTTGATTTACCAATCCGTATAAACGATCTTCGGCCGACTGTCTGATGCTGCAAGTATTAATAACCACTAGGCCAGCGGTTTTAAAATCGGAACCGGCAACTAATTTTTTTGATTCTAAAAAAGCCGCTAACCGCTCGCTGTCAGCCTTATTCATCTGACAGCCGATGGTAATAATAAAATATCTGTTCTTCATATTATTTTTTGTTAGCCGCCGGCACTTCTACAACCGCTTTTTCCAATTTATATAAACCAAAATTGCGATTCATTTTTTTTACTAGCGACATTTTAAGTTGGTAGGGCGAAAGTTTTCGTTCATTAAGATAATTGACATCCTCTTCTTTTAAATAGAAATTATAATAATAAACCGGATAGTAATTAACTAATTTAGAAACAGCCGTTAGCATTTCCGCATCGGGGATGGTCCCCATAATTACCCGGCGATCAGGAAAGAAAAATTTATCATAATATCTGGTAATAATCACGGAATTATTTTCTGTTAAGCTAAAGACGCGCTGAGCGTTATTTTTCTCCGCTAAATTATTATAGTATAAATAGGCTAGCCCCTCTTCCGAACCGTACAAAACAAACAAAATACTGGCCGCCGAAATAATGAGCACTGCCGAAGATTGGATGCCGGCGATAATAATTCTTTTCCAGCGTCTTTTAGGATGGTCGCCCGAAAACATTATCGCTTGAGAAAATCTGGTAATAGCTAGGGCGGCAATCGGCATCATCATCAAATAAATCGGCAGCCAATAACGGGTATAAGAATTCCCGATGGTAAAGCGATTGGGGTCGGGATTATCATTAAACTTCCAAGAGCCGTAATAAAAAATTAAAATCGCACTAATAATTGCAAAAGCTAAAAAATAAGCTAAATATTTTTTCTGGAACTTACGGATATTTAAAACTAGAATGATTAAACAGCCCAATAAAAAAGCGCCTAACAAAACCGGAAACATCTCTAAAATATAATGCCGCGCCATGCTGATTGATTGGTCTTTATTAAAGCCAAAATAAAAAATATTACGATAAATCGTTTCCAGGTAGGCGCCATATTTATTATCGCCGCTGAAAAAAGAATTAATCATCTGCGACCCGGTTTTTGATAAATCATCAAGCGAGCGGTTCATTTCGTTATAGCCGCCATAAATCGGAGCGGAATATAGCGCTTGGTTAAAATAAGCATTCGGCAAAATTGCCAAAAACATGCCGCAGAGGACTAAAATCAATTTGATTATTCCCAGACGCTTAGCATAAAATAACCAAACCACAAAAGCCGCCGGGGCTAACCATAAAATTTCCGATGATCTGGTTATCAGCGCCAAACCAAAGAAAATACCGCTGATAAAGGCCGCCAGCATTTGCCACCAAATTTTCAAATCAAGCTTGAAAGTTAAAAACTTTTTATAAACTGAGATTTTAACGGCTTCGGGCGATTCTTCCAATTTTTTCTTTCTATTCCCCGCCGCCAAAACAATAAAATAAACTGCGAATACCACCAAGACAATAAACAAAACATTATGAAACATGCTTCTCACGGTATAATAAATATAAACTGGGAAAGTCGCTAATAAAAAAGCGGAGATAAGGGCGATGCGCTCCGAAAATATTTTTTTAATCAGGGCATAAAAAATAATTATTCCCAAAGCCGCAAAAAATGGCGTCAAAAAAGGAATGACCGCTGAACCAAAAATCGAACCGAGTTCTCCGTACATTAAAATTATCCCCAAAAAGCTCACTGGCTTCAGCCAGCCGGCATCGCTGCGCACGCTGCGCGGCATTACCATATTATCACCGATAATAGCTGCGGCATCAAAATAAGCCAGACTTTCACCTTGGCTGAAGCGTTTGGCAAAAAAATAATTGGCAGTTTCATCGGGCGATGACCATTTGGTATAATCAGCAGTTTGAGTAAAATAATTAAAACTGGAAGTTGCCACAAAAAAAACAGCCGCCAAAACAACGACAAGAGCAATGTTTATATGGTTTTTAATTTTTATTTTCATCATTTTAATGTTATCCGAAATTGCCAATTTTAGCAAGAATTTGCTATCATATAAACAAAGCTATGGGATACTTAAAACAAGCAAAAATAAGCCAAAACTTAAGAATTATTGTCGCCTTGCTAATATTTTTTAGCGCGGTTATTTATTATTTTTATCAGCTTAACTTCGGGGCCGTCATTATAACAATTATTTTATCTATAGTTAGCCTAATTTTTTTAAACAAATACCGAATTCTGAGTAGCAGCCATGATTCTGATTTAATAAAAGAAACAACCGTTAAACAGCAAAAAATATCAAAAACGGCCATTATTTATTTAATAATCCTAGCGGCGGCCGCTTGGGAATTAATTCAAGGCCGCAGCGGTCGGCCGCTAATATCCCCCTGGGAAGTTGTCAGCAGCCATTTTTTCTGGTTTTACGCTCTTAGTTCCCTAACTTTGATAGTTTTGTTGGTGGACGCCAAATTGGCCAGAAAGACGAAATTAATATTAGTTGCCGCCCATTATTTTTTAAGTCTGGCAATAGCGACTATCGTCTATAAGGTCGGTTATGGCTTTGATCCTTTCATCCATCAAGCCGCCATGGAAACCATTAATCAGGCAGGTTTTATTTCTCCAAAAACGCCGTATTACCTGGGCGAATACGGATTTATCATAATTATCCATAAAATCCTGGGAATTTCGATTTATGCCCTAAATAAATTCTTAGTCCCCTTAGCCGCCGCTTGTTTACTGCCGCCAGTAGTTTATCAATTATTTAAATTTTTAAATCCGAGTGATGAAAAAAATGATTCCGTAAATTTTTTAGGGACGCTAATCGTTCTTACTTTAAGCTTACCGTTATTTATCGTCAGCACCCCCCAAAATTTTAGCTATATCTTCGTTATTATCGCAGTTGCCAATGGCTTGACTAGTCGGAGAAAAGCTGAGGCTTTAATTTTTTCTCTAGCGGCGGCAGCCATTCATCCCCTTTCCGGCATTCCGGTCTTAATTTGGAGTACTTGGCTGATATTTAAAACCCATTTTTCAAAACTACGCGTCAAATATCAAAAAATTATTTCCGCTCTTATTTTATCAGGCGGGGCGGTTATTTTGCCGCTAGCTCTATTTATCATCAGCGGTGGAAAAATGGCTAATTTAAAATTTAATTTAACAATTCTTGAAACAACCCTGCAGGATATTTTTAAATTAGGGGCGGCCGGCCAAGAAAACTGGCTGCTAAATTTAAGCTATTTTATTTTTTATAATTATAGACTTTTAATCGCCGTCTTAATCACCGCTGGAATCGCCTTATTCTATCAAAAAAACCAAACTCAACTTTCCGAGAACAAAAAACACGCAATCCGCGGCATTCTCTCAATAAACTCTTCTTTAATCTTGGCTTTTATTTTTAGCACCCAAATAAATTTTGAACAAATCATCGCCTACGAACAGAGCGGGTATTCCAAGCGCATTCTAAATATTATCATTATCTTTTTCCTGCCCTTTATCGCTCTGGCGATTAGCTGGTTAATTGGTAAGATAAATTTTCAAAAAGAAAAATTGCTAAAGTTTATTTGGTTAACTCTAGGAACTGCCTTTATGGTTATTTCCTTATACCTAGCCTATCCGCGTTTTGATAAATATTTTAATTCCCGCGGCTATAGCACCAGTATTTTTGACTTAGAGGCCGTCCAAAAAATAGAAGCCGAAACCGAACAACCCTACATTGTTCTAGCTAATCAGCAAGTTTCCGCCGGCGCGCTAAAACTTTTAGGATTTAACCACTATTTTAAAACCGCCAAAGGCGAAGATATTTATTTTTATCCAATACCGACTGGCGGCACCTTATATCAATATTTTCTGGATATGGTTTATAAAAATCCCAGCCGCAAAACCATGTTAGATGCCATGGATATGGCCGGGACCAATGAGGCTTATTTGATTATCAATAAATATTGGAATGAAAGCGGTAAGATAATTGCTGCCGCTAAACTAAGCGCCGACTCTTGGAGCCTAATTGGCAATAACGAAATTTTTATTTTCAAATATACACGCTAACTTAACGGCTTTCTTGAAAATCCCATACCGGCCCGACGGAAATAACTTTATTACCCTGTGATTCGTGGACTAAAACTTTCAATCTTATTTTTTCCAAACTCTCCTTAATCGTGGTTTTGCTAGGAGAGGTGAGCGACAAGACTCGGCTGGCCCGAGTTTTTTGATCAACGGTGAACTTCCTGGCAAAGTCGGTAATAGTTGCACTGTCGCGCTCGTCAAGCTCTTCTGAGGTTAATTCTTTAATAATAATCTCACGAATATCCTTTAAATCATTATCAATGTCTTGAAGATTTTTGGCGGCCGAATTAAGCTCCTCATTAAGACGAAGCGCGGTGAACATCTGGGCTAGCATATTATTAGTCGCGATTAGTTCATTCACCAAGGGTAAATTCGGCTCCACGTAGACATTTTCGTTATACTGAGAAAAATTACCCAAACTCTGTCCAGTAAAAACCGGGGTAACTGAAAATTTTTCCAAAGGTAATTGCAAATTAACCCAGGCAGCGGAGGCCGTTTCTAAATTTTGCGCTTCCCACTGGCTGGAGGCGGCAAAAACCGGCATTTTTTTAACATCCACAGCCAATACTGACTTCATAATGCTTAAAGTTGACCAGTAATTAGAGGTGTGCCAAAAAGTAAGGTCGCTAAGACTGGAAACTAAGCCGGCGGCTTCTTTTTGATAATTAGTATATCTAGTGTTCTTATCAAATATAGTATTGCCGGCAAGCGGATGGATTAAATTGACAATATCCATAGAGAAGCCATTGCAGCGCCTAACTGTTTTTTGATAATCACAAGCGGTAACATCGCCGACCACTTTAGTTGAAGTCCCTTGATAAGTGCCGACTAAAGGCCAGGTTAGACGATTAAAAATATAATCATTGGGCCAATAAGACTCGGCTAACATTTTAAAGCCGATTGTTGGCCGGAGACTGGCATCAGTTTTACTGATTGCTCCCTGAATAATTTTATAATCATGAGCAAACACTTTATTTTTTAATTTTTCTAAATTAGAGGCTGCTTCTGGGTTACTGTCGGCAAATAAATCTTCAACGCTATAATTATCACCAAATAAAGCTACCAACGAATCATGGTAGTTAACATAATCTATTTCATCGCGTAAACCCTTAAAAAAGGCCATGAGCTTATATATTTTCGCCCAACGATTTTTTAAATCGGGACGACTGGAGAAATCGGTGCTTATCAAGCTGGCGGCAATCATGCTTAAACGCCAATCTTCTTTATCCAAAAGACAGTTAGGACAGGTACCGCTTTGATATTCTAGGGGAAAAGTGGAACTAAGCCATTTAGTTGCCAAATAAAAATTATTAAGCTTGGCATCGATTTTATATTCGGCGGGAACAATAAAATCAGCATAATTTTTTTTGTAAAGCAGATTAGGAGATTTAGTATTTTGCTTACCCTCTTTTATTAAGGCCAGCTCTTTAGCAACATCATCTTTCAAATAAGGCGGGATAGTCAAATAAAATCTTTCGACATCACCGGCGCTAAATTTACTTTTATTATCAATTGCTCCTTGGGTTGATATCTGGTCGGCATCCGGCTTTAAAAGCTCCAAAGAAACAGCAAAAAAAGCCATCTCTAAACGCTGCCCCTCTAAAATTGAATCATTAACATCGCCGATAGAGGCTAATCTGGTTTCATAACGATTCTTGGCCAAATTATAAAGCTCTTTATTAATCAACCATAGATTGTCATAAAAAATATTACTTTCAATATCTTTAAAAACGCTTTTAAGAGTGTTTTGATAGTAATAAATTAAAAAATCCGAGGTGATTAAAACGGGAATCTGTTTTTCATCTAAGCGCTGATAGATAGAATAAAAATCATTGGCTTCATTTTGCCAAGGATTATCAACAACTGCAAACCCGCTATTATTAAGATTCGCTATTCCCGGCTCTAGATTTAATTTCCGCGACAAATCATAATAATTCATGCCGTCTTTTTTGATATTAAGAGGCAAACTATAATCCTCTATCTTAAAGTCTAAATTATTATCGGGGGCTTGATAAAAATCAGTAAAAGCCAGATATTCCACCGCTAAATTAGCCAAAGTTGTAGAAGCAGAAGAACTGGCGGTGCCGTCCGGGTTGCTCAAGTCGGGCAAAGTACTTGAAGAATTAAAGTTATTTTCTACCGTAGTCGTCGCTGTCGGCTCTACAGACACTGGCGGCTTAACTTGATATTTTTTAACAATTAAAAAAATAGCGAATGCTAAAGCGACCACCGCCAAAACCAAGGCAATAATTAAAATTATTTTCTTTATCGGTCTCTTTGAATCCTGATCTGAAGGTTCAGGCGCTAGGGCATATTGTTTTTCCTGCTCTGGCGAAATAACAATTGGTTGTTCGGAAAACATATTTTTATTTCAAATATTTATATTTGTTGTTCAAATGCTCTTCGTAAGTTTTGGCGTAATAGATATTTTTGCCGTCACGGCTAGTTAAAAAATAATTGTAATCGGTTTTAATCGGATAAATCGCCGCTTCTAAAGCGCGGAGTCCGGGGTTACAAATTGGCGTCGGCGGCAAACCCTTATATTTATAACTATTATAAGGGGAATCGATTTCCAAATCGGAACCGGAATGAGCCGGATTGCTGTCATTTAATAAATACGAAAGAGTAGCATCTGATTGCAAGGCTTGACCGGTTTTTAATCTTCCCCAAAAAATATCCGAAACAATCCGCGCATCCCTGTTTTCCGAATCAGTATAATTAATCAACGCTTCTTTTTCTATTAAAGAAGCCATAATAACAACTTCATAGATTGTCTTCCCCTGAGCCGCAATATCGGCGCGCATTTGTGAAGTTAATTTTTTATCAAAATTACTCAGCATTTTATAGATAATATCCGTAGTCGAGGCATCGGCATAAACACGATAAGTATCGGGAAAAAGAAATCCTTCCAAGCTATAATAATTCGGCTTATCCCGTAAAAAATCAAACTTATCAGAAAAATCTAAGGGCCTGTCCGAATCTTTCAAGGTGCGGTAATCCAGTTTAGAGATACCAATAGCTTGATTCAAATCTTCACGCGACCATTTTCCGAAAGAAACCAAATAATTATTAATATCTTCAACAGTCCAGCCTTCCAAGATTTTAATAGTTTCTTCCGGACGATAAACAACAGCACTTGGTTTTTGGCGGCTATCGCGAGCATCAATCCAATTCTCAATAAACCCCGGCAGATAAGACTTATTCCTTTTAATAACTTCGCGGTAAAATGGTTTTATCAAAAGAACTAGCATCAAAATAATAGCAGCAATCAGGATTAATTTTAATGTTAACGGTTTATCCATAGTTATTTTTTAGCACCAGCCCTTGCCTGTTCTTCCAGTTTGGCTTTTTCAGCTTTTAAAATAGCCGCTCGAGCAATCATTTCGGAACTAGCTCTAATTTTCTTACCCAAGCCATCAACCATTTTAATCCCAAATTTTTTACAAATTGGATATTCTGGAACATCGCCAATGCTGTGACGATCGCCGCCATTAGCAAAAATATTAGGTTTAATCTTGGTTAATGAGCGGCAAACAGTTTTATCTTTATCAATTGACAAAAAAACTTCATCAACTCCTTTTAAAGCGCCGATAACCCTGACCCGATCAGCTTCCGACATAAAAGGCACGCTGCCTTTAAGTTTTACTTGCTGGTCATTATTAACAATAACAATCAACTTATCTCCCAGTTTAGCGGCTTTAGTAATCATATCTAAATGCCCGACATGCAGCGGATTAAAATAGCCTGAAACGGCGACCACAATCGACTTTTTTTGAGATGCTTTTTTAGCAATAGCCATATTTAAAAAAATTTATTTTTAATGATTATATTATAGCAAAAAATCGAATAGATTAAAACAAAAAATAGGGGTTTATTTATCGCTCCATTTAAGGTAAAATGGGGGTATAATAAAAATATATGACTATTATCCAATCCCTCATTCTGGGATTAATCGAAGGCTTAACCGAGTTTCTGCCGATTTCGTCAACCGCCCATCTGATTATTGCCGCTAATTGGCTTAAAATCCCGGATTCAGAATCTCTAAAAAGCTTCTTAATTGCCATCCAGCTAGGCGCAATCTTGTCAGTGGCTGTCTTATATGCCAAGACCATCATTAAAAATCCGAAATTAATTTGGAAAATTGCCGCTGCCTTCATCCCAACCTCGATTATCGGCCTCGCGGCTTATAAACTAGTAAAAGGCTATCTAATGGAAAGTCTACCAATAATTGCCGGCGCGCTCATTATCGGCGGCGCAATTTTAATTGTTCTGGAAAAATATTTCTCTAAAAAGGCGCTAAGAAGCACCGTCATTAAACAACCGAACGAAGCTGAGCTAGGCGCCATTACTTACCGCCAAGCGGCAATTATTGGCATTTACCAAGCACTCGCTGTTATCCCAGGCGTTTCTCGTTCAGCGGCGACTATCATGGGCGGTCTATCTCTTGGAGTGACCCGTAAAAATATTGTAGAATTTTCCTTTTTACTGGCCATGCCAACTATGTTGGCTGCCACCGCCTTTGATTTATACAAAAATCCCCCGATACTAAACAGCCAGGAGATTATTGTTTGGGCGTTAGGTTTTGTGATGGCTTTTATAACCGCGATTTTAGGGATTAAATTTTTCTTACGCTATATCCAAAAAAACAGTTTTGCAATTTTTGGTTGGTATAGAATAATTGCCGGGATTATCTTAATAGCTTATATACTACTTTAAGACAAAACTACAAAAAAACCGCTGTTAAAGGCGGTTTTAAAATCCAGTTTGATTTTTAGAGTTAAATTTTTTGAGCGAGAACTTCCTGAGGAGCAATAAAGCCATTTACCTTAACAAACCCGTCATAGTCAGCCGCAATTTCTTCAGCCATCTTGGTTAACTGCTCATATTGAGCTTCGTCTTTAGCGGAAACAATCAGATAAAAAGGATTCTCTTTATCAAATCTCTTTCCAAAGGAATGGTCCCCTAAAGCAATGCCAATTAAAGCCTTAGCTTCAGTCTTCTGATATTCAGTACTCAAACCAAAATGAGAAGCGGAGCTAATAAATTGGCCCGGAAAGCCTTCTAAATCAGCGACATTAAAGCGACCAGTACCTTCTAAGACTAAGGTCCGTTCATTATGAACCGGTGAAGTAAATTCATCGTGGTGAACCTCGTGATAAGCATTGCCGGTGTCAGCCACCAATTCTTTAGCTTTCTGATAGCCATAATCGTCACTGCCTTCGCCAGGATGAGCAATGCCAGCGGCGCCGCAATTTTCGTGACCAGTAATCGTCAGTCCTTGTTCCTTAATTGCTTTAACTAAAATCTCGCGATCTTCAGAATTAAGCAATAAGCCTTCTCCGGCCAAAGCCAATTTCCCTAAATGGGAATTAACCCTGCCGTCAGAACATTCAAGGCATGTAAGCTTATGAGCAAAAGCCTCTTTAAAACCAGGAAGCGCAAATAATTTTTCTTGAAAACCAACTCCAGCTTTCAGCGCTTCAATTAACTCATTGTTTTGGCCCTTCTCCCATTCTTGGTCAAAGAGCGCTTCATGATTGTGATGTTTGTCCATTGTTTCGTTTTTTTGATTAAACATATTAGCTTCTTTAAACATACAATTTATATTTTTATTTTCCTGGATTTACATTTTTAAGACGGCGCCATTTATTAAGTGCCCGTTCACGCGCCAATTCCTTTTCAATCTTAGCGGCAATATTAGTGAATTGAACATCATCAACATTCTTGGCCTCTTCCTTAAGCTTCTCGGCCTTCTCCCTAGCTTCCTTAATTCGTGCCTCATCAAGCTCTTCCGCTCTTTCAGCGGTGTCGGCCAAAATAACCACCTTATCTTTCATAACTTCCAAAAAACCACCGGAAACAGCCATAATTTCGGTAATATTGTCGGCTCTTTTAATTTCAATGACTCCGGATTTCAAAATTGAAACCAAAGGAATGTGATCTGGCAAAACTGTTATTTCCCCACTGGCGGTCGGCACAGTAATTTGTAAAATTTCCTGTTTCAAAACCACTCGTTCCGGAGTAACAATTTCAAATTTTATAGTCTTATTAGACATAAATTATTTTTGGACGTTTAATTCTTCAATCCCCCCAATCATATAAAAATCATCTTCGTTCTTGTCGTCATATTTACCAGCCAAAATCTCTTTAAAGCTGCGGACGGTGTCGGCTAATTTAACATATTTACCAGCGCGGCCGGTAAACTGTTCGGCAACAAAAAACGGTTGTGATAAAAACTTCTGAATTTTACGAGCACGTGCGACAATAACTTTATCTTCTTGTGATAATTCTTCCATACCTAAAATAGCAATAATATCCTGCAAATCCTTATACCGCTGTAGAATCTTCTGGACGCCGCGAGCTGCCTCATAGTGTTCAGCGCCGACAATCTTCGGGTCAAGAATAATAGAGGAGGAGTCTAGGGGGTCAACAGCCGGATAAATACCGAGTTCTGATAAAGAGCGGGATAAAACCACAGTTGAATCTAAGTGTCCGAAAGTGGTTGCCGGAGCTGGGTCAGTTAAATCATCAGCTGGAACATAAACCGCTTGAATAGAAGTAATAGAGCCATTCTTAGTAGAGGTAATTCTTTCTTGAAGCTCGCCCATTTCTGAGGCAAGCGTTGGCTGATAACCAACGGCAGAAGGCATACGTCCTAAGAGAGCAGATACTTCGGAACCGGCCTGAGTGAAACGAAAAATATTATCAATAAATAATAAAACATCTTGATTTTTTTCATCACGGAAATATTCGGCAATCGAAAGACCGGATAAAGCGACGCGGGCACGAGATCCTGGTGGTTCATTCATTTGGCCAAAGACCATAGACACTTTATCAATAACTCCGGATTCTTTAAATTCATTGTACAAATCATTACCTTCACGAGTACGTTCGCCGACACCGGCAAAAACGGAATAACCACCGTGTTCTGAAGCAATATTATGGATAAGCTCTTGAATAACAACGGTTTTACCGACACCAGCACCACCGAACAAACCGACTTTACCACCCTTAACAATCGGGCAAATCAAATCAATAACCTTAATTCCGGTTTCCAAAATTTCCATACTGCTAGACTGATCAACAAATTTTGGAGCCGCTCTATGAATTGGGTATTTCTTTTCCGTCTTTATCGCTTCACCACCATCAACCACGTCGCCTAAAACATTAAAAATGCGGCCCAGAGTTTCTTGACCAACAGGAACGGAAATTGCCGCCCCTGTGTCATGCACCTTATCACCGCGCTTTAAACCGTCAGTGGAACCCATGGCTACGCAACGGACGATATTAGAACCAATATGCTGTTCAACCTCTAGAGTTAATTTTTCACCTTTTACTTCCAGGGTTAAAGCATTATAAATTTCCGGTAATTTATTTTCAAAATAGACATCGACGACCACGCCGATAACCTGTTTGATAATTCCTTCGTTTTTCTGTTTGTCGCTCATATAATTTAAATTATTTATTCTGCTAAGGCATTAGCGCCGGCGGAGATTTCCGCGATTTCCGCGGTAATGCCGGCCTGGCGAACTTTATTATAAAATAAGGTTAATTCACTGACCATATCGCTCGCCGCTTCCGTTGCTTGATGCATCGCGCTCATACTAGCGCTATGCTCCGAAGCATTAGCTTCTAAAAAAGCTTGGTATAATTGAATTTCTAATAAACGCGGAATCATAGTATCTAAAACTTCAGCGGCAGAAGGCTCAAAAGTATATTCATAAACATAGTCGCCAGCGGTCAAATGCTTCGCTTCTTTAGCAGCAATTAATTCCGATGTTACCCCAACTTTATCTTCATTACTGATAACCCCTAAATATTCATCAACCTTTTCTATTTCTACCGGAAGTAGCTGTTTAACCCGAGGCACTTGGCGAGCCGCACTGACAAAATCCGTATAAGCCACTAAAATTTTATCATACTTACCCGATTGATAATCATCTAAAGCCATTTTGACGAGCGGATAAATCTCACGAGCGTCCGTTAGAATATCGCTTTTTTCAAATTCAGCAGCAATTTCATAATCTTGATTACGAATAATTGTCCCTTTTTTACCTGATAAAATAAAATCGGTCGGAAGCGGATGTCTAGCGATTGATTCTTTTGCTTTAGCAATAACAGCAGAATTATAGGCGCCGCACATACCGCGATTAGAAGTAATCAAAATAATAGCGACCTTAGAAATTTTGGCACGTGGGGACAATAAAGGATGCAGGTTTTCATTTTTGCTTTTAGAAATTTCCGCCAAACGCAAAACCGTCTCCCAACTTAAATTAGCATAAGTGCGAGTTTTTAAAACGGCTTCAATTGCCTTCCTCATTTTAGACGCCGCGACCATCTCCATCGCCTTAGTAATTTTCTTGGTACTGGAGACAGATTTGATGCGCCGGGATATTTCCTTGGTCTTAGCCATACTTTACTTAATTAAATAATCCACCGTTACTTTATAATCACCAATCAATTTCTTTAAACCGGCTTCTATTTCTTCATCTAATTCTTTCTTTTCGGCGATTAATTTCAAAACAGTGTCATTCAAATCAGCATATTTATATAAACCAGCTTCAAACTCGCGAACACGCTCTACCGGAACGTCATCCATAAGACCATTAATCAAGGCAAAGTAAGTTAAAACCTGCTTTGCAACTGAAAGCGGCTGATATTGGTCTTGCTTAAAGATTTCATATAATCTCTGGCCACGTTCCAATTTCTTCTTGGTTTCTGAGTCCAAGTCGGAACCGAATTGAGCAAAAGCCGCGAGTTCACGATATTGAGCTGCTTCCAAACGCATCTTACCGGCTACTTTTTTCATCGCTTTAATTTGAGCGCTGGAACCGACACGGGAAACCGACAAACCGGCATTAACCGCTGGGCGATTACCTTTATAAAATAAATCTGGTTCCAAGAAAATTTGACCGTCGGTAATAGAAATAACATTAGTTGGAATATAAGCTGATAAATCCCCCGCCTGAGTTTCAATAATCGGTAACGCGGTGATAGAGCCGCCACCGAAATCTTTGTTCAATTTACAAGCGCGTTCTAGTAAACGAGAGTGGAGATAGAAAACGTCGCCCGGATAAGCTTCGCGTCCTGGAGGACGGCGTAATAACAAGGAAATTTCTCGATATGAAACCGCATGCTTAGATAAATCATCGTAAATAATCAAGACATCTTCACCCTTATCCAAAAAATATTCGGCCATCGCGCAACCAGCGTAAGGAGCGATGTATATTAAGGAGGCCGGAGTAGAGGCACCAGCTAAAACAACCGTAGTATAATCCATAGCACCTGCTTCCGTTAATTTAGTAACAATATTAGCAACCTTGGATTCTTTTTGACCGATAGCCACATAAACGCATTTCATGTTCTGACCTTTTTGATTGATAATTGTATCAACTGCGATGGCAGTTTTCCCTAATTGGCGATCACCGATAATAAGTTCTCTCTGACCGCGACCAATTGGAATCATGGCGTCAATCGCTTTAATACCGGTTTGTACCGGTTCTTTAACAGAGGCGCGTGTAATAACACCGGGGGCGATTTTTTCTACCGGATAAAATTTAGTAGTTTCAATTTTTCCCTTACCATCTAGCGGTTCTCCCAAAGGATTAACGACGCGGCCAACCATATTTTCACCGACTGGAACCTCTAAGATTCTCTTAGTAGCCACGACTTCGTCGCCTTCTTTAATAACGGTAAAATCTCCCAAAACAATGGCGCCGACTTGGCTTTCTTCTAAATTCAAAGCCACGCCGTTAATTTCGCCTTTTTCGGTTTTAAAAATTAAAATTTCACTCATCATCGCTTCGGCTAAACCGGAAACTAGCGCAATACCATCGGAAACTTTTAAAACTTTACCGACTGATTTTTCGCTCACCTCGGCTTTAAAGCCGGAAATCTCTTCTTTTAGCTGTTCAACAATGAAATCCTTTGTAGTTGACATACGTTTATGCTAAATTTATTTTTAATTACTAATTTTATTTTTAAGACTATTTAAACTATTCTTTAAACTGCCATCTAAAACTTTTGACCCGTATCTAAGAACAAACCCGCCGATAATTTCAGGATTAACTTCCGTTTCTAAAATAATTTTTTTAGCGCCAGTTTTATTTTTTAGATAATCAACTACCATTTCCCGAGTAGCGGCAGAAAATTCACGAGCACTTGATAACTTAGCATCAACTTCCCCGTGCTCCTTATTCCAGAGCTCCGCGAATGAAGCGCTGATAGCGTCCGCTTTACCAAGGTCATGATTTTTATCTAAGGTAAATACCAAATTCTTAATAATGGCCTTAGCTTCTTTTTCAGATTTACCGGCCACTAAATCAAATAGAGCGGATGCATATTGTGAAACGGATATTTTCATAATCTTACTTAACCAATTTACTAATAAGCTCCTTATCTTTTTCGCCAGTCATTTTTTCCTCCAATAATTTTTCAACTGTTAAAATAACCAAACTGGCAACTTCTTTTTTAATTTCTTTAAGCATTTCGGCCTTCTCGCTAACTAATTTAGCTTTCTCGCCGCTAATTACTTGAGCAACCTCTTCTTTGGCCTTAACAACTAGAGCGGCTTTCCGTTCTTCTCCGCGCTTGTCGGCTTCTTCGATTATTAAATTAGCCTGCTTTTTGGCGGCCGCAATAATATCTGCTTGTTCTTTTTCGGTTAACACCAAACGCTTTTCAATTTCATCGGCGTCTTTTAAACTCTTATCAATTTTTTCCGAGCGCTCGGTCATCATTTTGACCAAAGGCTTAAAAGCAAAGAAATATAAAACTGAAAAAACAATGGCAAAATTTACCAATTGCGCAATTAACAATTGGACATCGACATGAAAAGTTGAAACTAATGATTCCATATTTATTTTTTATAATAATCTAGCGCTTTCTCCCGAAAATTTCAGGAGAAATCCGTCAAAATATTATTTGATACTGAAAGCGATAACGAGCGCATAGATGGCGACCGCTTCCGCGAAAGCCGCGACGAGTAACATCGGGACCAAAATTTTACCGGCTGCTTCTGGATTGCGTCCAATAGCTTCCATGGCTTTAGCACCAATAAAACCGATACCAAGAGCCGGACCGATAGAGCCTAAGCCGATGGCTAAGGCTTTAGCTAACATTACATTTTCCATAATTTTATTAGCCGGACGAAAGGTATATTATTATTTTCGCCCCGCTGTTTATTTAAATTTTAATTAATGTTCTTCAGCTGTCGTGTTAATTGTTAAATATGTTAAAATCAACATCGCAAAAATAAGCGCCTGAATCAGGCCGACCAGAACTTCTAAAAACATAAACGGAATCGGAACCCCATAAGCCAAAATAGCCGACATCGAAGCAAGCAACACTTCACCCGCGAAAACATTACCGAACAAACGGAAGGAGAGGCTAGCTACTTTAGCCAGCTCGCCAATAATCTCAATTAAACCAACAAAAGCTTTAATGGGATTAACTAAAATAATCATCGGATCCTTCACAATCTTTTTTGGTATTTCTAAAAAGGCTTTAATATTAATAAACTTATTTAAATATTTCCACCAGCCAACAGCCAGTACTCCCATAATATGGCTGAGTACTACGCCTAAAGTCGCCAGCGCCAAAGTAGTATTTAAATCAGCGGTGCCGCCGCGCAAATAAGGAATAAATATTTTTTCTCCGCCGTGAGCGGCAATCTGGCCAATAGAACCAACTCCCGGCAATAGCCCCATCCAGTTATTAATAAGGATGAAAAAGAAAAAAGCTAAAACTACCGGCGCAAATTTTAAAGATTTTTTACGATCGCCGGTGACACCGTCAAAAATTCCCAAGAAACCTTCAATAATAATTTCCATCGCATTCTGCAAGCCAGTCGGGACTTTCTTTAAGTTTCGTCTAATAACAATCGCTAAAATCGCAATAATAATCAAAGCCACAGTTGATGTCGCCAAGGCATTAGTAATTGGAAAATGACCAATGTGCGCTATTGGCTCGGCAAACAAAGTATTCTCATGGATTACTTCATCAGTATTTTCGTGAACGGCACCCTCAGTATTTTCTTGGATAATATTCTCTGCTCCCATTTTTTTGGAATTAACTTATTTTTTTTCTTCTTTATTTTTAGCGTATTCGTCTTCAATTTTTTTAAATTCTTTCATGGCGTTTTTGACCAGGCCATACATTGAAACCACAAAACTCAAAGCAACAGTCGCCAGAAAAAGCCAAGGCTCAGTATTAAATCTGTTATCCAGCCATTTTCCTAAAAAAACCCCAATAATCACCGGAAAAGCAATCCAACCAGAAATTCTGGCCATGATTTTCAAAGCCAGGCTCCAAGTATCATTTTTCATATTTTTAGCTTATTTTAAGCCATCTTCCTTATACAGCAGAAAACAATAAATGTCAACCCTCCAATTTTTCAAAAATTTTAGGAAAATGGCCAAATTATATCCTAAAAAAGGCCCTAGCAGTCGCCGTGGTAATTTCAGCTACTTTTTCCAACTTTATCCCCTTAATTTCTGCAATTCGAGCAGCCACATACTGTACTAAGACCGGCTCATTTCTCTGGCCACGATAAGGTTCTGGAGTCATGTAAGGAGTATCTGTTTCGACCATTATTTTTTCTAGCGGCGTTTTTCTGATTAAATTATCCCATTGCTGGCTAAAAGTAATTAAACCAGTAAAGGAGATAATCAAACCTAGATTAAAGTATTTCCAAGCCAAATCTTCGTCGCCGGAAAAACAATGAATAACCCCCCAAGGACGATCGGTGGGTAATAAATGACCATATTCCTTTTTAAAATCCTGTAAAATGGCCAATAAATCATCATGTGCTTGGCGGCAATGGATAATCACCGGTAAATCTAAATTTTGTGCTAAGACTAATTGTTGAGCAAAAACTTCTTGCTGTTTTTTCTTTATAGCTGTTATGTCTTGAGTTGGATCTAGATGATAATAATCTAAGCCGATTTCTCCGATAGCCACCACTTTTTCAAATTTAGCCAATTTTTCGTAACTACCATAATTAAACTCCTCGGCTCGCGGGGTAAAACTATATTCACCATTTTCATCATCATCATTTTCAATTAGTCCCTCTTGCAAATGAACCGGGTGCAATCCAATAGCGGCATAAACACCCTTCTCATATTTATTGGCATAATTCAAGGCGCGGTTAGAAGTTTTAAATTCAGAACCAACCAAAACCATCCAAGTCTCATTATCTAGAGACCGGCGGATAACCGCATCGGCATCATCCCTAAAAGCAGCAAAATTTACATGAGCATGGGTATCAATAATCATAAATATCTTAATCAAGTAAAAAACGCGAAAAATCGCGCTTTTTAACTTTTAAACCTAAAAAAATTATTCTGTTTTTGGAGCTTCGTTATTGTCGGCAACAGGAGCTTCCTGACTAGAAACCGGGGTTTCAGGAGCAGACATCGGAGCCGCAGCTTCCTCGTTCTTATTTTCTTCTTGGTGATGGCAGCAGTCTTCACCTTTATGACAACAGTCTTCGCCTTTATGGCAACAACAATCCTTGGCGCCAAAAAGCTTCTTAAACCAATTACTCATAGTTTTATTTGGTTAAAATAATAAACACTCTTATTTTAGCATTTTTAAGCGAAAAGTCAATAAAATCAAGGTCTTAAATATCAAGTTCTTCCAGTAGATTTTTTTGTTTTCGGCTAAGGTTGGAAGGTATTTTTACTATTATTTTAACAAAATGGTCGCCAATGCCGCGGCTATGCAATTTTATAATTCCCTTTTCTTTTAGCTTAAAGATTGTGCCGGATTGCGTTCCGGCAGGAATTTTTAGCTTTAAAGGTCCATTTACCGTCTCAATATCAATTTTATCCCCGAGAATTGCTTGTCGGATACTAATCGTTTCTTCTGTTTTAATATCGTAGCCATCACGAATAAACTGGGGGTGGTTAGATATTTTAACGCGCAAATACAAATCGCCGGCTGAGGCGCCTTTCTGACCAGCTTCTCCTTGGCCGCTTAGACGAATTGACTCGCCATTATTTATACCGGCTGGAATTCTAACTTTTATTTTGACTTGTTCATGATGAACTCCGGAACCGCTGCATCTAGTACATTTTTGACTATAAATTTTGCCTTCGCCATCGCAATGAGGGCAGACTGATTGCGTTTGGATATTACCTAAAATTGTCCTTTGCAGACGGGCAATTTTTCCAGTCCCCCGACAATTAGTACAGGTTTCAACTTTTGCTCCCGGTTCGTAGCCCTGGCCATGACAGTGATGGCAAGTGATATTTTTAGAAAATTGAATTTCTTTTTCTAATCCAAAGACCGCTTCTTTAAAATCCAAATTTAAATTTAATTCTAAATCGCGCCCGCGAGCTTGGCGTTTAGCGCCGCCGCGCGTATTAGCGCCACCGAAACCAAAAATATCGCCGAAGCCGCCGAACATTTCGCTTAAATCTTCAAAATCCATATTGAAGCCGCCGCCGTTTTGCCAACCGGAAAACCCGCCATAATTAGCGCCGCCGGCTTGGCCATTTTGAAAAGCGGAGCCGAATTGATCGTATTGCTTTCTTTTTTCGGGATTGCCTAATACTTGATAGGCCTCATTATATTCTTTAAATTTTTCCGCGTCCCCGCCTTTATCCGGATGATGCTCATGTGCTTTTTTGCGAAAAGCGGTCTTGATTTCATCGGGACTGGCCGTTTTTGAAACCCCTAATATATCGTAATAATCTTTGGACATAATTTATTTATTCAACAAGTTGCCTCTCTTTAAAGAGAGGCAACCAAAGAATAAGCAAACTTATTTATTCTCTTCTACTTCACCCTCAACCACATCATCTTTTTTCTCCTCAGCCGGCTTATCGCCAGCTGCTTCCGCGCCAGCACCCGCTGCTCCGGCTCCCGGAGCGCCCGCTCCCGGCTGCTGATACATCGCGGCGCCAATCTTCTGGGCAACGGTATTCAATTCTTCCATTTTCTTTTTCATCTCTTCTAAGCTGCCGCTCTCCTTAGCTTTCTTAAGAGCCTCAACTTTTTCTTCCAAATCTTTCTTGTCTTCAGCCTTCATCTTATCACCGGATTCTTTCAACATTTTCTCGGTGGTAAAGACTACGACTTCAGCTTGGTTTTTTATCTCCACTTCTTCTTTTTTCTTTTTGTCTTCTTCGGCGTGCAACTCGGCCTCTTGTTTCATTTTTTCAATTTCTTCTTTCGACAACCCCGAAGAAGCCGTAATCGTAATTTTTTGCTGCTTGTTAGTCGCCTTATCAGTCGCCGAAACATTTAAAATACCATTGGCGTCCAAATCAAATTTAACCTCCACTTGCGGAATGCCGCGCGGAGCGGATGGAATGCCGTCTAGAATAAAACGTCCGAGAGTTTTATTATCGGCAGCCATCGGTCTTTCGCCCTGGACAATATGAATTTCCACGCTCGTTTGGCCATCAGCAGCCGTAGAAAATACTTGCGACTTGGAGGTAGGAATGGTCGTATTCTTTTCAATTAAAGGAGTAGCCACACCACCTAAAGTTTCAATTCCCAAAGTAAGCGGAGTGACATCAAGCAATAAAACGTCTTTAACATCGCCCTGCAAAACGCCAGCTTGAACGGCAGCCCCCATCGCTACTACTTCATCAGGATTAACGCTTAGATTTGGTTCTTTACCAAAAAATTCTTTAACTTTTTGCTGAACCAAAGGCATGCGAGTCATTCCGCCAACCATTAAGATTTCATTAATATCGCCAATTTGGAAACCGGAATCATGAATGGCTTGGCGGCAAGGCTCAATAGTCTTCTCAACCAAATCGGCCACCAAAGATTCCAGTTTTGCGCGAGACATTTTCATTACTAAATGTTTCGGGCCATTGGCATCGGTCGTAATAAAAGGTTGATTAATTTCTGTTTCTTGAGAAGTTGATAATTCAATTTTAGCTTTTTCAGCTGCTTCTTTAATTCTCTGTAAAGCCAAAGCATCTTTCGACAAATCAATACCTTGATCGCGCTTAAATTCTTCAATAATCCAATTAATAATTCGCTGATCAAAATCTTCACCGCCTAAATGAGTGTCGCCATTAGTTGATTTAACCTCAACCGTATCAGCGGAAATATCAAGGACGGAAACATCAAAAGTGCCGCCGCCTAAATCATAGACAGCAATTTTCTGGCCGTTCTTTTTATCAAAACCATAAGCCAAAGCGGCTGCTGTCGGTTCATTGATAATGCGTTTAACGTCTAAACCGGCAATTTGACCAGCGTCTTTGGTTGCTTGGCGCTGAGAGTCGTTAAAATAGGCCGGAACAGTAATAATCGCTTCGGTAATTTTTTCTCCCAGCTTCGCTTCAGCATCCGCTTTTAATTTAGACAAAACCATTGCGGAAATTTCTTGAGGCGTATAATCTTTATCGCCCATCTTCACTTTAACGCCTTCCCCAGCTTGAACAATTTTATAAGGTGCCGTCTTTAAATCGCGCTGCACTTCTTCTTCGCCAAAATGACGGCCGATTAAACGCTTAACCGCGTAAACGGTATTCTCCGGATTAATAACTGCTTGTCTTTTAGCGGCGGCGCCGACGATTCTCTCGCCAGTTTTGGAAATTGCCACCACCGAAGGAGTTGTCCGATTGCCTTCAATGTTTTCAATGATTTTAGGAACGCCGCCCTCCATGATTGCCATGGCGGAATTAGTCGTCCCTAAGTCAATTCCTAAAATTTTTGCCATATTTTTTTATTTTTATAATTAGTTAATCACTAACTGATTATCGGCCCCGAATATTTCAGGGCCGAAATATCAATTACTGATTATTTTTTAGTTTGGATTTTAATAGATTTTGGCTTTACCTCAGAAGCCTTGGGAATGTTAATCTTTAAAACACCGCCTTCATTTACAGCGCTGGCTTGATCGCCATCAACTTTAGTCGGTAAAGGAATGGAGCGGTAAAAAGAACCGCGGCGAATTTCTTGACGATAATAATTCTTATCTTCCACTTCGCTCTTTTTTTCACTTTCTCCCTTGATGCACAGTACGTTGTTTTCAATGGAGATATCAACCTTATCCGGGTCAATACCGGCCAGTTGCGTTTCGACAACAATATTATCTTTGTCCTCGTACATATCAACCGCCGGCGTAAAACCGAACTGATTGCCGCGAACGCTTGGCAACATGGATTCTAAAGCCTTATCCATGTCGTCAAATTCTGAAAAGAATGGAGTCCATTTTATTAAAGACATAGACTTAATATCTCTTTCCCTAAAACTGGCGACTCTGACGGCCAGTAGATAGCGAAAGATTAAAAATTAATTTATTTAACAATTACTTTGGCGGGCCTGATTACGCGGCCATTTAACATATACCCGGGCATCACTTCTTTATCAACTAATTCACCCGCGCCATCCATGGCTTCCATCGTATTATGATCAAATTTTTCACCCACCGTTTTAATTTCCATAACTCCCTTTGACTCTAAAACATCTTTAAACTGTTTCAAGACATGACGGACGCCGACGGCCCACGGATTACTATTATCTTCCTCCTTCAACCCCAGCAAAGATAGTTTAAGATGGTCATACACCGGCAAAATATCCTGCAAGAAATCTTGGAGCGCATATTTTACAAAATCAGCTTTATCCTTAGCGCTTTGCTTTAGCAGATTGTGATAATCGGCTAAAGCCCTCTTATATTGATGTTCTAGGGCCTCAGAAGTTTCATCGGCGGTAGCTAAAAATTCAAAACGCGCCTTTTTAACTCCCTTGACTTCCACTTCTTCCAAAAACATTTTTTTAGGACGAACCCAAATTTTAGATTCATTCTTAAGGTCCTGATAAACAACTTGCTCTTCTTTAGTTTCGGAATTAAGCGCTTCGTTTAAAATCCGATATTCGCCGCCTTTATAATGACGATAAATTCCTTTTTTTAACTCTTCCATAATTTTAATCAAATTTCTTTTTAATAAATTCGGCCAGCGCCAAGTTATGGCCGTAATCCATGCGCATCGGCCCTAAAATTCCAAACAAGCCATGAGCGCCCTCATGCCGGTATTTAACCAGGACGGCGCTTAGAAAATTACCGAAGGGATTTTTGGAACCGATTAAAGTCTGGCTGCCTTCCGGCAACTCTTCAAAAATATCATCGATTATTTCTTCCATGCGATCAATAATTCCCGAAACATCACAAACGGCATCCACTTGCTTAAACTCCGGCTGAGAGAATAAATTGGAAAGACCGGTATAATATAAATCATTTTTATTAAAAGCCCAAAAAACCGCGCCGCTCGCCAATTCGGAAATAGCTTTAGCGGTTTGCCGCAAGGCTACGCCCTCTTTATTAAAAATGTTTTCTAAATTTTTCTCATCCGCTTCTTTAAGGCTGCGCTTTTTTTTAACGTCTTTTATCGTTTCCAAAAGCAACTCATAAGCAATCTCGGTCGGCACCCGGCCGGCAGAAGTATGCGGCTGATAGATATAGCCTTCTTCTTCCAGTTCCATCATTTCGTTGCGGACGGTGGCCGGTGAAATATCCAATTTGTATTTGTCCACCAAAACGCCGGAAGATACGGGCTGTGCCGTCTTCACATACTCTTTAATTATGGTTTCTAGAATAAATTGTTTACGCTCGGAAATCATATATTTTATAACTAAATATCATTATAAACAAAATTAGCACTCAAGTCAATAGAGTGCTAATTATGAACAAAAATTAACTAATAAAAGCTAAATTCCCAGTTCCTGCTTATAGTCAAGATTCTGCTGATAATCAGCCGGACTGAGAAGCTCCGGCGCCGAAAAATGATGCTGGGCGCGATAGGCAATAGAGTAATACGGCAAACTATATCCGTTGATAACAACATCGGTAATTAGATGGATCAGGCCAGCGAACGCGAGCGTCAAAAAAACCATTTTTAATATCTGTTGCCGACGACCGAGCCAGGCGATTAACAATAATACAGGGAAATATTCCCAGGCATGAAAAAAAAGCCTAATCTTATCAGTGAGTAAAAATTGGCGGCTTTCAATAAAATAAGTAAAATTAAAATGCAGTCCGTAAAATAAAAAATATTCCAAAACATGATCTAAATCAATTAAAAATCCACCGATAATTCCTAAAATAAGCCCCAGCCAAATATGATTAAAACGACGGCCAAAATAATAGCCAATTAAAGCGGCGAGAGCAAAATGAATAAATAAATGAAGCGTTAAAGGCATAAATAATTATTGAACGGTTTGATTATGGCCACTAAAATACCAATTAAAAATATCATAAGCTATCGGGACGGCCACGGTACTTCCCTCCACTCCTTCTTCAACTAGAATAGAGATTGATAGCTCCGGATTTTCATAAGGCGCAAAACCGATAAACCAGGCGTGAGGCGCTTTGACCGTTGACCATTGAGCAGTGCCGGTTTTACCAGCCATCGTTACCGGCAAAGTATTTAAATAGCGGCCGCTGCCGGAAGTCACGGTCTGGCGCATACCTTCGCGCACAATATTTAAATCAACCGTATTAATAAAATTCTGTCTGATGACTTGGGGTTTAATTTCCTGAATCAACTGGTTATTACTATCTAAAATTTTGGCTACTAGGTGCGGCTGATACAGCGTCCCGCCATTAGCGATGGCCGCCGTATAATTAGCTACTTGAAGAGGGGTTACTAAAACATCTCCCTGGCCGATAGCAAAGTGATAAGTATCGCCGATATACCAAGGTTCATTTTTGGTCTGTTCCTTCCAAGCGGCTGTCGGCACGAAACCGGAAACCTCGCCATTCAAATCAATGCCGGTTTTCTCTCCTAAACCAAATAATCTGGCATACTTTACTAAACCATCTAATCCCAAGCCCTTAAAATCACCATAGCCGCCGCCGATATAATAGAAAAAGGTATTAACAGACATGGCAATTGCCTTTTTAACATCCGTCATTCCGTGACCGCCGGCCTTCCAATCTGGGAAAAACCATTCGCCGATTCGCAGACCGCCATTGCTTAAAAAACTGGTATTTTCATTGATAACTCCTTCCTGCAAGGCGCCAGCGGCAAAAATTGGCTTGATAGTAGAGCCGGAAGGAAATTCACCGCTAATGGAACGGTTAAAAAGCGGCTGGCTGGCATCATTTAAAAATTTATTATAGTCGTCATGGCTGATACCGGCGGCAAAAGCATTATTGTCATAAGCCGGCAAAGAGACCATCGCTCTAATTTCGCCGCTTTGCGGATTCATAATAATTATCGAGGCCTTCTTAAGCTTATACTTATCCAAATAAACTTGAGCGACTTGAGCCGCTTTTTCCTGCAAGTCCAAATCAAGCGCCAGCATTAAATTAGCACCATCCTGAGCCGGAATTTCATTAATGATTTTCTTCTGGCGGCCGAGCGCGTCAACTTCAATATTTTTCCGGCCCGCCTCGCCTTTTAATTTTGCTTCCCAGGAATACTCAATGCCGACTTTACCGACATAATCAATTAACGAATATTTGGCACCGAATTTTTTTAATTCCGTCTCATTAATTTTACCGGTATAGCCTAAAATATGCGCCAAACTGTCCACCCCGGAAATAACGGGACCGTTATCGCTATCTGTTAAATATTCGCGCCTGATTTTAGTGGTTAAAAAAACTCCGGGCCACTGCGGCAGGCGCAGAGAAATCAACATCGCTTTGTCATAGTCAATATTATCCTGAATGAATAAAGGCTGATAAGACTCAAGCGAACCTAATTTTACGGTCGCCAGCAATTCTTTAATTGTATAAAAAGAGGGGCTGTCAGAAATTAATTTCAATTCCCGCGAACTGGAAGAAATTGAGGCGGTTGGCAGCTTAGCCTGATCCGTGCCATCAAGCACGGCGCTGATTTGCCTAATCAGCTCGTCGCGTATCAATTCATTTTTCGGCAAATCTATCGGCCGCAAATACAAAACGAAGTTGGCCTTGTTTCTAACCAACGGCTTTAAATTGCGGTCATAAATAATGCCGCGTTTCGGCTCAATAGTTTCCGCCCGCAAACGGTTGTCTTCTGATAATAAATAATAATAATTGCCTTTGATAATCTGCAGCCAAATTGTGCGGGCAAAAATTAAAGCCAGCGCCAAAAAAGTAATCAACGCAAAATATTTCAGTTTGGAAAAATTAAAACTGCGGGTAATAATCTCTTTATTGCTGCTGTCGGATAAAAAAGACTGCTCGGTCCAATCAGAATAATAAACTGAGTCCTTAAGCTGGCCAAAACGAAAGCGGCCTTCCTTAATAGCAAAAGGATCAGACTCTTTATCCTGCAGTGCTTCGAGCAGATGTCGTTTTTTAGTATTACGGGCCATTTTAATAATAAATACTTGAGTATTATTAATATTAACCTGAATCAGAGAGAAAGGCAAACCGCGGCCCGGAGCTAAAAAAACGATTTTATTTTTAGTTTATCCGCAATGTTCTATAATATAAACAGTTATTTAAGGCCTGGTTATATAAAAACAAAAATAAAAAATATGAAAATTTTAATCATTGAAGATGATAAAAATATTAGCACCTCTTTGGCTTATTTTTTTAAAAGCCAAAATATAATTTTTGATATTGCTGAAGATGGAGAGCGGGGATTATTTTTAGCTACCGTCGGCGATTATAACATAATCTTACTTGATTATAATTTGCCAAAAATCAGCGGCCAAGAAATAATCGCTAAAATAAGAGCTGACGGCCAGATGACTCCTATTATTATGCTCACAGTCAGAAATGATTTAAACGATAAAATAAATATTTTAGACATCGGCGCCGACGACTATTTAATCAAGCCTTTTTTATTAAAAGAATTATTTGCCAGAATAAAGGCCATACTAAGGCGACCAATTAAATTGGAAAGTCAAAAATTAACCTGCAAAAATTTAGAAATGGAACCAACTAACTTTAAGGTTACCAAAAACGGACGCAGCATTCCTCTGAGAACTAAAGAATTTATGCTACTGGAATATCTATTTAAAAATAAAGGGTCGGTGGTCTCGCGCCAAGATATTATGGATCATGTTTGGGACGAAAATGGCGACCCTTTTTCTAATACCATTGAAGTCCACATGATGAATCTGCGCCGCAAAATAGAAACCAAAAAAGACCGCTATATTTTTACAATTCCCAACCGCGGCTACAAGCTAGACGAGAGCATCTAATTTAAATAACAAAAAAACTATGAAACCAAAAAATCAAAAATTAAAAACAAAATTTTCGACATCGCGCTTATTGCCGATGGCGATTATTTTGGCCAGCCTACTTAACCCGGGCACTCCTTGGCGCGATTAAACAAAAGCGCTCTCACAAAACGAGGGCGCTTTTATTTTATTTTTAAATTTAAAACCATGTCCAACCTCTCAGGATTTTTTATAAAATTCAAAACTATCACGCAAAAAATAAAAAAGCTTTTAGCCCCAAAAAGTATTAATGAAGAAGCGGCGCGACGGGAACAAATATTAAATATTCTAATTTTTTTCTCAATTATTTGTTTTTCCGCCCTGAGCTTAATCCGTTTATTAGACTTGATGGCACATGGGCCGGATCGCGGACTATCCGTTATTTTCTTGCTGATAATCTTAGGTTTCTTTATCTTTTTATTCTGGCTGTCAAAAAAGAAAATGCTTAAAACTGCCTCTTGGCTCTTAATTACCATTTATTCCTTGCCGATGTTTTATTCATTTATAATTTGGGGGGCTGATTTACCAGCCGCTTTATTAATGGCGATGCTGATAATTACTTTCTTCGGCGTGTTAATGGGCTCCCGGGCTTCACTAATCAGCGCATCAATTCTGAGCATATTTTTGATTGTATTAACGAACTTACAAGCCAGAGGATTAATAACAATCACAAATTATTGGCGGCTGGAAAAAAATGAACTAGGCGATACCATCGCTTATGCGATTTTAATGATGATTATTACGGTTATTGTTTGGATATTTGATAATGGGCTGAATAAAGCCTTAAAACGAGCTCATGCTAGTGAAGAAGCCTTAAAACAAGAACGCGATGACTTAGAAATAAAAATAGTAGAAAGAACGGCTCAATTAAGAGAACTGGAAGCGGAAAAAATCGGCCAACTCTATCGTCTGGCCGAATTCGGCCGTTTATCATCAGGCGTTTTTCACGATTTAATCAACCCGTTAACCGCAGTGTCTCTTAATCTGGAACAAATAAAAAATGAGGAGGCCGCGAGCCTGGTAAATGCCAAAGACTGCCTCTCGCAAGCAATTGTTGCCTCTCATAAAATGGAGGACTTGATTGCTTGTATCAAAAGATCTATCAGGCCGGAAAATAATAAAGTTGATTTTTGCCCGAAAATGGAGATTGAAACAGTAATCAATATCCTTGCTTATAAAGCGCGCAAAGCGCAAGTGGAAATCTCTTTTTTCGGAGCAGAAAACTTTAATATTTACGGCGATCCGGTAAAATTCAGTCAAATTATAATAAACTTAATATCCAATGGCATTGATTCTTTGGAGTCTCAAGCGAAGAATGCTCTTAAACCCGTGAATGTTAGCCTCGCCCGAAAAAATGAGTCATTAATAATTACCGTGGAAGACCAAGGACCGGGAATAGCGCCGGAAAATATTAATAAAATTTTTCAGCCGTTTTTCAGCACTAAAAATGGACAAGGCCTGGGCTTAGGGCTATCGTCAACTAAAAACATAATTGAAAAAGAATTTTTGGGGACAATTGCTGTTTACAGCCAGCCACATGAAAAAACTGTATTTACAGTTAATATCCCATTATCATATGCCACGTGAACAAGCTTACTACTGGCCAATATGGCTAGCTCAATCTTTAAATCCTAATTATCAAAACCGACAAAAAATATTTTGCCGGGCGCAATCCTCCTTATGGCGAGCTTTGAATATCTATGACGATATTATTGACAACGATAATCCTCAAGCTGATTTAATGAGCGCCAATAATAGTTTTAGAAACTTTTTAAAAGTGCTATATAATTCTAATCTGGCCGGCGATTTTATTAATGAGTCCGACAATATTATCGCTGCCTGGGAAAAAGTTAATCGCCGAGAATGGCAATCCTCAAAATTGAATATTAAAAATGGAATAATAAAAATTCCTAAATATTTACCGCAAACAGGAACTTTTAACATCGGCTACCGAAAATCACTACCTCTGGCAATTTTACCAATTGCGAGCGCTATAAAGTCAAGCTTAATTAATGGCTCTAAAGAATTTAAAATTGCCTTTAACTTTTTTAGATATGCTCTAGCCGCTAGACAATTAGCCGATGACGCCAGTGACTGGCTGGCAGATTTAGAGAGAGGCCTAATAAACCCAGTTAATCTACTAGTTCTTAGAGCCGCTAAAAATAAAAAAATAAAACTTAATCTTAAAACGAAGCCGGAAATAACTTATCTGTTATTTGCCAATAATGCAGGACCACAAACAGCCAAAAATATCCTTAATTTATGTAACAAGGCAAAGCAAGAAGCGCTTAAATTAAAAATAAAAGATAACGCGCCGTTAATTAAATTTTTAATAAACCCCTTATCCAGCGCCGCTCAAAAATCTTTAAATTTCCAAAATCTGCTATAATATCATTATGAAGCTATCCATAATTGTCCCTATTTACAATGAAGCTAAATTAATCCCGACCTCCCTGCCGGAAATTTTTGAATTGGCGGCCGAAAAAGAAGTAATTGTCGTTGACGACGGCTCAAGTGATAAAAGTCCGGAAATTCTCCAAGAATTAAAAACGCGCTATGATTTTAGACTCTTAACTCAAGCCCCAAACCAAGGCAAAGGGGCCGCGGTTAAGAAAGCCTTGGAAAATATCAGCGGCGATTATTTTGTTATCTGCGATGCTGATTTAGAATATAAACCCCAAGAAATCTTATTCTTATGGTCGCAAATTCCCTCGCTCCCAAAAAATACAGTTATCTACGGTTCGCGCTTTAAAAATCATCATCCCTTCTCTTTCCATTATTTTGTTAACCGCTTTTTAACGCTCTTAACTAATATCCTTTTCGGTTCGCGATTAACCGATATGGAAACTTGTTTTAAACTCGTTCCCGCTGCCGCCCTTAAACAAATAAAACTCAGCGGCCAGAGGTTTGAAATTGAACCGGAAATAACGGCCAGACTCTTAAAAGCCGGCTACCAAATAACGGAATTCCCGATTAGCTATACCAGGCGGACTTATTTGGAGGGCAAAAAAATAACCGCTCGAGACGGCTGGCTGGCGGTTAAAACACTAATTAAAGAAAAATTAAAATTTTAGATTAGCGGGGCAGACGGCCTCGTTTTTTTAAATCCTCAACTTGCGATAAATAATACAAAGCGTCGGCATCACGGCGATTTATTTTCAAGGCCTCCCGCCAATTAGCTTCCGCTTGGACATAATCTCCCAAATTCCAATAAACCATCGCTAAGTCACTATAAGCGCTAGGGGTTTTGTTTTCAATTTTCAGGCCGCGCCGAAAATATTCTATCGATTTTAAAAGGGTATTACGATCACGGGAAGCAGCATATAAATAAGCGAGCGAAAAAACCGCTCTTTGATTTTTAGGATTAGCCAATAACAGCTGGCGATATATTTCTTCCGCTAAATCAGGCATTCCGTAACTTTGAGCTAAGGCCGCCAAATAAAGGCGTTCGCGAACATTGGAACTTTCTGCTAATTCCCGCAAACGCACTCTAAAGCCCCACTCATTTAAAGCATATTTATCTAAAATAGCCGCCTCAGTGACTGATTTGCGGGACAAAATTACATATTGCCTGTCAAAATATATTAATTGCCAATCACTGTCCGCCAGAATTCTTTTTAAAAAAGTTTTACCCCAAGGAGTTTGGTCGGTATGGGAAAAATAAATGGTTTTGATGTTATATTGCGCTAGCGCCCGCTGCCAGGCAGCCGCCTCATTTTGCATCGGCAAATAAATATCCGTAAAAAACTTCACACTATATGCTTCCGGACGATTATCAACAAAAACTTTTTCCTGATTATCAAGCCCAAAAATAAGGGCGCTGCCATTATCATAATTATTGAATATCGGACCGCTGAGTCCGCTGGCGCGGAAAAATTCAAAAGATTCCTCTTGCCCTGTGCCTAAACCGATACCGAAACTGCCTTTCAAAAAATTATTACGCTCCTGATAATCACTAATTAAAAATACCATCAGGCCAAAAATTAATAAACCGGTTATGATTGGTGAATATTTTTTCACTTTCTCAAAAATTTCAGGCTTATCAGGAATTAGCCGCAAACCTAAAAACGCCAGCGGCCTCTTCAAATTAGAGCTAATTAAAACTAAGGCGACAAGCCCGAATAAAGCTAAATTACGAGAAGCAAATAAGGCGAGCAGGGCGATAAAAATTCCAAAAAATAAATCAAACCAGCGCGGCTTTTTATAAAAAAACCAAGTAGCAATCAGGGCAAGCAATAAAACTGCCAATAATAATTTAAAAATGCCAAAATTATAATTTAACATTAAATCCTGTAAGAAAAAGATGCTTTTATTTTCCGCAATTTGGTAGCCGTAATTTTTTAAAATATTAAAAGGATAAAAAAAGCCGCGCCAAGTATTCGGCGTAAGAAAACAAGCGGCGGCGAGTGTTAATAAAATTAACAAATCTTTTTTAATTGCAGAAAAGGCATTCTTAAACTTAAAATTTAAACTGTTAGCACTGCCGTCAAATGCTTGCCATAAAAACTTTTCCGCCAATTTAAAGCCTAAGAGCGCCAGCCCCAAGAAAAAATAAATATGAATATTGGCCCAAATGATAAATAGTGGAATCAAAATCAACATTTTCCGCTTAACCGATAATTTCTCGCTCTCCCAAATAAGCCAAATGAGTGCTAAAAACAAATAGCTAAAAATTTCCGGCCTAATTTCCACTCTTTCGCTAAAAAGCAAAATCACCGGTAATGATAAAATTGCTGGTAAATAAAAACCGGCTCGTTTATAAGCCAGCTTGAAAAAACATAAAAAAACCGCCAGAGCTAACAAGATATTAAAAATGGAAAGCAAATTAAAACCACCAACTAAATAAACAGCATAAAAAATAACTCCACCTAGCCAGTGATGATTAACAAAGCGCTGGTCGGGTTCCGTGTAAGAATAGAAATTTTTATACAAGAGATCAGACTGGCTAAAAACTAGACGGCCATTTTCTAGATGCCGACCTAAATCAACCGCTGAAAACTCTATTTTTTGGGCGAAAACTATAATAACCAACAAACTCAAACCGAGCAAGATAAATATCCGCCAAAGCTTTTGAAAATCACGTAAGTTCTGAAAAATCTTCAACATAGATAATTTAAATAACTCCCCCTTATTTTATCATATAATTTCCCATAAAATAAGGGCTTTTGTCAATATAAAACCGCCTGCCAAATTATGGTTAGCGGTTTTATTTCTAAATTAATCCACAAATGACTCTTAACTAATAAGAAGGTGTTCAGCTACAAAATCCACGTCCTTATCCCCTCGACCAGATAAATTAACAATGATTATCTTATCCGGAGCCAGCGTAGCCGCCAACTTAAGGGCATAAGCGAGCGCATGGGCGCTTTCTAGGGCGGGAATAATGCCTTCGGTACGGGAAAGCTCCGAAAAAGCTTCTAAGGCTTCCTGGTCATTAATCGTCTCATAAACAACCCGCCCTTTATCCTTTAAATCAGAGTGTACTGGTCCGACGCCAGGATAATCAAGGCCGGAAGCAATGGAATGCACCGGTAAAGGCTGGCCTTTTTCATCTTGTAATAAGTAGGTGAACATTCCGTGAATATTTCCCGGCTTGCCAAAAGTTAAAGTCGCGGCGTGCTCGCCTAAACCAAATCCCCGCCCCGCCGGCTCCACGCCAATCATTTTAACATCCTCATCTTCCAAAAATTCATGAAACAAACCAATCGCATTAGAACCGCCGCCGACGCAAGCCACTAAATAGTCGGGTAAACGTTTTTCTTTATCAATTATTTGCGCCTTCACTTCCCGGCCGACGACTGACTGAAAATCGCGGACTATCATTGGAAAAGGATGTGGTCCAACCACCGAACCGATGCCAAAAAAAGTGTCTTGCGGATTTTTAACAAAGGCTTCAAAGGCACTATCAACCGCATCTTTTAAACACCGACCGCCGGACTTAACGGCCACGACTTTCGCTCCCAAGATTTTCATGCGCGCGACATTCGGTGCCTGTTTTAAAATATCAATTTCTCCCATATGAATCTCACATTCCAAACCGACTAAGGCAGCGGCGGTTGCTAAGGCAACCCCGTGTTGTCCGGCACCCGTTTCCGCTAATAATTTTTTCTTACCCAATCTTTTAGCAAGCAACGCTTCACCTAAAGTATGGTTTATTTTATGCGCACCCGTATGATTTAAATCCTCGCGCTTCAAATAAATCTTGGCGCCACCGATTCGCGCCGTTAAATTCTTGGCTAAATATAAGGGCGATGGTCGACCGACATAATCTCTAAGCAAAGATTGATATTCCTCTTGAAAAGCTGGGTCTTCCTTCGCAATTAAATATTCTTTTTCAATCGCTTCAAAAATAGACGCCAACTCCGGCGGAATTTGCCGACCGCCATAAACTCCAAAATATCCCAATGTATTTGGTAATGATTTTAAATTATTTTTCATATTATTTTTAATTAATTTTTTAGTAGTGAGTAAAATCTAAAGACAGTTAAAATCAGCGGCGCCAACTATAGGTGCATTTATGTAAAAAATAATATTTTAACTGCTGATGGTTCATATTAAACAAATAAAAAACCGCCCAATGTCTAAAGAGATATCGGGCGGCTGAAATAATATATAACAAAATCGCCTACCCTAATCGCGGGCGGCCTGCCAGGAAATGTTCAAATTTCTTAATTTATTTAAACTCATACTTTTATACTAAAACAATTCTCCAATATTTACAAGCCGGCTATTATTTGGATCTTGCTAAGTCGCTAATCGCCTTTTGGACAGCCCGCAGACCCAACATCGCACAATTATATCTTCGGGCGCTGATTTCCACGCCAAAAATATTTTTAATATCCTCAAAGTTATAAGCTAAAATTTGTTTCTTGGTTTTCCCAATCAACTCTTCGCTTAAAATAGAGATTCCGGCCTGCGAAATTGCACAACCCTGACCGATAAAATTCAAAGTTTTCAGTTTAGTCCCGGAAAATTTTAAAAAAACCGTAATATCATCCCCGCAAGTCGCGTTTAATTCCTGCTGTTTAAAATCAGCGCCAGATAAAACACCAAAATTCCGTGGATGCTTATAATGGTCAATAATATTTTGGGCGTAGATATCCATATTACTTAAATGCCTTTATTAATTCCTGCAAACGGGCAATAAAATAATCAATTTCTTTTTTAGTATTATAAAAACTGAGACTGGCGCGCAAAGTTGCCGGTACTTCAAAATAATCATGTAAAGGTTGAGCACAATGATGGCCGGCACGTAAGATAATCCCCGTCTGACCTAAAATATCAGCGGCGTCATGGGGATGAATTCCTTCAATAGTCAAAGAAAAAATCGGTAATTTATTTTTGGCAGTGCCTAAAATTTTTACTGCTGCTAATTTTTCAATTTTCTGTAAAAAATAAGCGGTCAATTGCTGTTCTTGTTTTTGAATATTATAATAACCAACGCTCTCTAGATATTTTATGGTTGCTCCCAAGCCAATTACTCCGGCGATATTAGGTGTCCCCGCTTCAAACTTATAAGGCAACTCGCTGACGCCAAAGCTATCTGTTTTTACAAAGCTAATCATATCGCCGCCACCCATAAAAGGCGGCATTGTAGCCAATAATTCTTGACGTCCATATAGGACGCCAATTCCTGTCGGCCCGCCGAGTTTATGCCCGGAAAAAACCAAAAAATCGCAGCCTAGTTTTTTAACATTTATCTGCAAGTGAGCGATACTTTGCGCCGCATCTATTAAAGTTATAATCTCTTTTTGTTTGGCCAGTTTGATCAACTGGGTAACGGGATTAATAATTCCCAAAACATTAGAAACTTGAGAAACTGCTAATAACTTAACTCGACGCTTATTTAACAATTTTTTAGCTGTAAGTAAATCCCAAGAACCATCGGCCTTGAGCGGAATATATTCCAACTTAATACCAATTTTTTCCTGAAGTTGCAGCCAGGGGACAATATTGGCATGATGCTCGGCAATACTCAAGACAACTATATCACCGGGGCGCAGATTAGCTTCACCCCAAGAACGGGCTACTAAATTGATGCTGGCGGTCGCGCCTGGAGTAAAAATAATTTCCTCTTTTTGGGCGCCAATAAATTTTGCTACTAAATCACGAGCCGCTTCATATTTTTTAGTAGCCTCATTAGCTAGCGGGTTTAAGCCGCGATGAACATTAGCATTTTCATTTTTATAAAAATCACTAAGCGCTTTGACAACCGGATACGATTTTTGAGCGGTTGAAGCATTATCAAAATAAACCAAAGGCTGTCCCTGGATTTTTTTATTTAAAATTGGAAAATCTGTTCTTTTGATCATAATTATTTAGATCGGTTCTTTTTCTTAATTTCAGAGTCAATTTCTTTTTTAAACTTAAGCGGCAAACCATCCGTAAACCTAGCAGTTAAAGAATTAATTATTAACTCGCGCGCTTGCTTTTCAGTCAAACCGCGGCTCTGCAAATAAAAAATATCTTCCGGCGAGAGCTGGAAAGTGCTGGCTCCGTGGCCCGCCTTAACTTCATTGGCATCAATTTTTAATCCCGGAAGCATTACACCCTTAGCAGTCCGGCTCATCAAATACAGCTTCATATCAATGCGCGAATCCGTCTGTTGCGCTAGCGGCTTAATTATAATATTGGAATAATATTTAGCAATCGCTTCTCCGTTTAAAAGTCCGACTACTGAAAAGCGGCCCTGCGTTCCTGGTTTAGCAAAAACGTAATCATCGTTAGCCGTTAAAGAATCATGGCCGGAAAAATAAAATAAGACTCGGCTCTCAAAGTCAGCCTCTTTCCCCAGGCTGTTAACAAATTTTGAATCATTAGCGCCAGCACCAAAATAAGCGCGATAAGAAACCACCTGAGATTTATCGCCGATGATTAACTCCCGATTTTGCGAATCTGAAAGATTATTTATACCGGCCAGAAAAATATATTTAACCCGGCAATTACGGCCAATAATAATCTGAATATTTTTTACAGGTTTCTTAGCAATCCCAGTCTGAGCTAGCGGCTTATCAATAATAAAAGCCTCAGTTCCATCGGGAACCACAACTTTTTTCTGACGCTTGGCAATAACTATTTCTTTCATAATATTTAACCGACGCTATTTTCCATCTCTAATTCTACCATTCGATTCATCTCCACGGCGTATTCTAAAGGCAATTCCTTAACAATCGGATTAATAAAACCGTTAACAATCATTGCGCTGGCTTCGCTTTCGCTTAAACCGCGACTGCGCAGATAAAAAATATCCTCATCATTTAATTTGCCGGCCGTCGCTTCATGCGCTAACACGGCGCTAGGATTATTTATTTTAATCATCGGAATTGTATCGGAAGCCGACTGCGGATCTAAAATTAAAGCATCGCATTTAATGTTGGAAACGGCATCCTCGGCCGCCGCGCTGATTTCCACCAAACCGCGATAGACGGCGCGGCCGCCATCCTTGCTAATACTCTTCATCACAATATTGGAAGTGGTTTTCGGCGCTAGATGGATTACTTTGGCACCAGTATCCTGAATCTGCCCGTGGTTAGCAAAAGCCACTCCCAAGTGATCAGCACTCGCCCCTTCCCCCAATAAAACTGAACAAGGATAAAGCATGGTCACATTACTGCCAAAATTACCGCCCACCCATTCCATATGCGCACCCGCTTGAACCAGAGCTCTTTTAGTATTTAAATTATATGCATCTTTGCTCCAGCTTTCCACACTGCTATAACGGAAGCGAGCCTTCTTAGCGACATAGACCTCCACACAGCCTGCATGCAAGGAATCGACGCCATAACGCGGAGCGCTACAACCTTCTATATAATGAGCCTGCGCCTCTTCTTCCACAATTATTAAAGTATGTTCAAATTGTCCCATGCCCTTGGCATTCATTCGAAAATAGGCCTGCAAAGGCAAATCAACTTTAACTCCTTTCGGAATATACAAAAAAGTTCCGCCGCTCCAAACGGCGCCATGGAGCGCCGCAAACTTATGCAGAGTCGGGGGCACTGCGCGCATAAAATGTTGTTTAACTAATTCTTCGTGCGTCTGCAAAGCTACATCTAAATCTTCAAAAATTACTCCTTGGCTGCGGAATTGTTCTTTCAGGCTGTGATAGATAACCGTTGATTCATATTGAGCGCCCACGCCAGCCAAAACTTCTTGTTCTGCCTTAGGGATTCCTAATTTATTAAAAGTTTCTTTGATATCAGCTGGAACATCATCCCAGGTTTGCGATTGCTTATCAGTCGCACGAGCGTAATAAGTAATTTTTTCCAAATCTAAACGCGTCAAATCAGGGCCCCAGGTCGGTAAAGGCATTTCCTGATATAACTTCAAAGCGGCTAAACGTTTTTGTAGCATCCACTCCGGCTCCTGTTTTTCCCGAGAAATAAAGCGAACCAGATTTTCATCCAAACCAACCTTAGTGCCGGACATATACTCCGACTGGTTATAAGAATCCCATAAAGAATCGTGGGCACTAACTGTGTCCTTCTTTTTTGGAATGATTTTCTTTTTTAGAGCCTCGGGCGGCATTTTCATAAAACTTTTTTAAAGCCTGATTTTTCTAAACGCTTGGCTAGTTCTGGTCCGCCGCTCGCTGCGACCTTACCCTGCTTCATCACAATTACTTTATCCGGCTTAATATATTTTAAAATGCGTAAATAATGAGTCACAATCATCGCGCTGGTGTCCTTAGTCTTAAATCTGGCCATGGCCTGACCGACAACCTTCAAAGCGTCGACATCTAAACCAGAATCAATCTCGTCAAAGACGGCCAGCGTTGGCGCCGCTAAAGCTAATTGGAGCATTTCCGCTTTTTTCTTTTCACCACCGGAAAATCCTTGATTAAGGTAGCGCTTACTCCAATCATCTTTAATTTGCAATAAGGCGACCTCGGCGTCTAATTTCTTTTTAAAACTAAAAACGCTCGGAGCGGTTTTGCCGCGCGCGGCAACTAATGATTTATGAAAATCAAACAAAAAAGGATAAAAATCCAAACCGGCAATTTCCCGCGGTTGCTGCCAAGCTAAAAATATTCCTAAAGCCGCCCGCGCTTCCGGTTTTAAATCCAAAATATTTTTACCTTTAAAAATAATTTTACCAGACTCAATCTGATAAGCTGGATGGCCCATCAAAACATTGGATAAGGTGCTCTTACCGGAACCGTTAGGTCCCATGATAACGACGGTTTCTCCTTTTTTGATAGTAAAACTGACATCATTTAAGATAGTCTTACCGCCGACAGAAACTCGTAAATTTTTAACAGTTAATAAATTCATAATTTTTTTCCAACAAGCGAGGCCAAGCTCCGCTTGCCTAAAGCTGATTTAATATCGTCCAAAACAATATCCCAAGGACCGCGCGCCTTACAATCTTTGGCGTTCGGACATTTTCCGTCTAAAGAAACGCAACGCCTTTTAATATCTCCCTCCAGTGCTTCAAAAATAGCCAACAAAGAAATTTTGCCAGCCGGCTTAGCGAGCGTATAGCCGCCCTTGGTTCCTTCCCGGCTTTTAATAAGCCCTGCCTTAGTTAGCGGTTGGGAAATTTGAATTAGGTACGCCGAAGTAACCTTGAGGCGTTTAGCTAGGCCAGTTAAAGACAGCGGCGAACTATCATTAGCCGCCAATTCCAGCATAATAATTAGACCATAATCAACCCGGGTTTTAATTTGAAACATAATATTAATTAGTTAACCGGCGGCCCTTAAAAATAGGGCTAACGCCTAATAACTATAAGTAGTGTGATTATAGTTCAAAAACAAAAAAAAGTAAAGACTCAATATATTTTGGCGATGATTATTTTTTTCTTAATTTTTCTAGCGACTTATACAAAACTATCCCAGCGGCCACCATCACATTAAGCGATTTATTAATGCCATACATCGGCACCTCGACTGCTCCATCAACCAGACTTAAAGTTTCATTCTTTAAGCCTGCAGTTTCATTGCCAAAAATAAAAGCGAGCGGAAATTTATATTTCAAGCTTCGATAATCTACCGCCTGAGGCGTCTGTTCCACGGCAATAATTTTAATTTTCTTTATTTTTCTAATTTCCGCAATCGCCTCTAGAGTGCTGGCTTTATATTCCCAAGGAACCAGTTGATAAGCGCCCACGGAGGCCTTGGTAATTTTAGTATCCGGTGGTGTCGCACAACCGCCACATAAATACAACTTGGAGGCGCCAATGGCCTCAGCTAACCGGAAGAAACCGCCAATATTATAAGTATCTAAAACATCTTCTAAAACTATATAAAGCGGCTGGTAGGCGCGTTCTTTTTTTATTTTTTCCGATAACTCTAAAGGAATCTTTCGAAGCTCGCGAGAATTTAAAGTCATATGTAATATATTTAAAAACGGGCCTCACGGCCCGTTATATTTATTAATAAGATAACTAGGGGGCGGTTTTAGTAATCCAAAAATTTTTTAAAGATATAGCCTTTTAACTTCTGGGTAAATATCAGATAGGCAGCCACGAGTACCATAATGGCTAGCATAACTTTATAATCCGGCGCAGCAAAACCAAAATAAGAGGCGAATGGCATAAACGGCAACATCCAGGCAATGGCTAAGACCAATAAAATAGAGACAAACAACAACCGGCTAGGACGGCTCTGTAAAAATGGAATTTTTTTTGTTCGGATAACGAAGATGACTAAAATCTGCGTAGCTAAAGATTCCAAGAACCAGCCAGTTTGAAATTGGCTCTCATTAAGTTTAAACACAAAAAATAAAATAATAAAAGTCAGTATATCAAAAATTGAACTAATCGGTCCCAAAAAAATCATTAAATTCCTAATATTTTTAGTGCTCCAGTGGCGCGGCTTAGCAATCATTTCGGAATCAACATTGTCACTCGGAATAGTGGTCTGGGAAAAATCATACAAAAAATTATTAAGCAGTAGCTGTAAAGGCGTCATTGGCAAAAAGGGCAATAAGAAAGAGGCAGCGGCTACAGAAAACATATTGCCAAAATTAGAGCTTAAGCCCATTAGAATATATTTCAAGGTGTTGGCAAAAGTTTTACGGCCGCTATCAACCCCCAAAGATAAAACTGATAAATCATGAGTTAATAAAATCAGGTCAGCCGCCTCTTTAGCGACATCAACGCCGTTATTAACCGAGATTCCAACATCAGCCGCTTTAAGCGGTAAGGCATCATTAATCCCGTCTCCTAAATAACCGACAACGTTGCCGCTCGCTCTTAGAGCTCTTATTATTTTTTCTTTTTGCTGAGGCGAGGTGCGATAAAAAACAGAAATATTTTTTACTTTCAAGACCAGCTCTTCCGGGCTCAATTCCTCCACCTCTTCTCCGCTTAAATAACCGGCAACTGGCAACGCGACTTCTTGGCAGATTTTTTTGATTACCAAATCATTGTCGCCGCTAATAATCTTAACCTCTACGCCCTGGCGATTTAAATCTTTAATAGCTTTGGCGACTGCTTTTTTAGGCGGATCAAAAAAAGCAATAAAACCGCTCAAAATCATATCATTTTCAAAATCAGCGGCGTGCGCTAAAATATCTTTTTTCTCTTTTTTTATCTCTTCTTTCCCGACCGAGATTTCTTTATAAGCAATCGCCAAAACTCGAAAACCATCACGGCTTAAAGCTTGATATTCATCCAGAGCCTTGGCCTTGGCAATTGCGGAAAATTCTTTTAATTTACCGTCTTGGTTATATTTATTACAAAGATTAAATAAGGATTCTGGAGCACCCTTGCTAATAATGAAAAATTTGCTAGCCGCGGCCTTGGCTTGCAAAATAACGGCTAAACGGCGCCGGCTAAAATCAAAGGGGATTTCTCCAATTTTATTATAGGCTCCAGGGATAATATTTATTTTTATTTTTAAAACCGCCTCATCCAACGGATTGACTAATCCGCTTTGAAAGAAACTATTTAAATATGCTTGTTCCAAAACTAACTTGCTTTCTGTTCCGAAAATATCAACATTCTTGACTAATTTTATTTTATTCTCAGTAAGAGTTCCTGTCTTATCGGTACATAAAATATTCATCGCACCAAAACTATGGATAGCGTTTAGGCGCTTAACAATTACTCCGTGTTTAGACATGCTCAGCGAGCCTTTGGCGAGCGTAATCGAAACAATCATCGGCAATAATTCCGGGGTTAACCCGACCGCGAGCGCCAGAGAAAATAACAGAGAATTATACCAGTCAAAACCTTTAAAAATAGTGTTGAGAAAAAAAATGACAATTACCAAAATTAAAATGGTCTGGCTGACCATAATACTAAAACTCCTAATCCCTTTTTCAAATTCTGTCGGACCTTCGGTCAATGAGAGATTAGCGGCAATTTGACCAAAATCAGTTTTAGCGCCCGTACGCACCACTAAAGCCGTCCCATAACCGCTGACGATATTAGTCCCGGCAAATAAAATATTCTCCTTATTTTTAGAAGCGGCATCGGTTTTGGCAACCGGAAACGATTCACCTGTTAATGATGATTCATTGGTAAATAAGCCATGCTCCTCAACTAAACGGCAGTCAGCGGGAATGATCGAGCCGACGCTTAAAGAAATTAAATCACCGGGTACCAACTCAGCGGATTTTAAAAGCCGTTTTTGGCCGTCGCGCCAAACTTCTATTTTTACCACCACTTTTTCCTGTAATTTTGCCGCCGCTTTAGCCGATTTATACTCTTGAATAAAATCTAAAATAATACTCAAAAAAACCATGACATAAATTACAATTGCCGAACGTCGATCATGAAAAAACAAAGATAAAGAGCCGGCGATTATTAAAATCAAAATTACCGGACTTAAAAATTTGCCCAACAAATTACGCAGAGCTTGATGTTTTTTTTCTAAAACTAATTGATTAGCGCCAAAGCGTTTTCGCCTTAAATCAACTTCGGCATCTTTTAATCCTTTGGGCCCGCTATTTAAAGCCTGAAAAGACTGCTTAACCCCCAAAAGCGATATTTGATCCAACTCCGGCCAATCTTTTAACATATTTAGATTAATAAATTTTATTTACTATTTTAATTGAACAGCATTACTTCTATCAAGCTGAATCGGAAAATCGCGTCTCAGCAAATCCAGATCCTCCGGGCTTAGATTCCAATCAACGGCGCCAAAATTTTCCTCCAAATGTTTCAAATTACTAGCTTTTACCAAAGTAATTACTCCCGGTTGAGAAATAAGCCAATTAATAGCAATCTGGGCGGGCGTCTTGCCATATTTTTCACACAGCCTATCGACTACTTCAATCCCTTTTCTGGTTAAGCTCCCCTGTTGTACAGGCCGCCAAGCTTCAACAAAAATATCTTGCTCGCGGCAATAATCGATCACCCCTTTTAGAGCCGGTTCTCGAAAAATTAAATTATAATGAACCTGATTTAAAACAATTTTGTTCTTGGTTGCTGCTTGAGCCGCTTTTAACCTTTCAATGTTAAAATTACAAACACCAATATTTTTTACCAAACCCTGGTCTTTTAAGTAATCAAAAGCGCGCATTGTTTCCGCGATATCTACCTCCGGATTAGGAATATGGACAAGGTACAAATCTAAATAGTCGACGCCCAACCTTTTTAAACTTCCCTGGCAAGCCGCGATAACGTCATCATACGCTAAATGTTCAGGAAGAACTTTAGAAGTAATAAATAGCTTAGTTCGGTCATAACCCGCCAAAGCACGCCCTAAAATTTCTTCGCTATAACCAAGGGCATACATCTCAGCCGTGTCAAAACGATAGCCGCCAAGCTCGATAGTTTTTTGAATGGCAGCGATATCAGCTGTTTCATCATAATTAGCCTCCCGTCCAAAACTACCGCCCATAAACCACGTACCAAAACCAAGGACTGGCATTTCTAAACCATTATTTAACTTTTTTACCGGAATATGCATAAATTTGTTATTATAAGCTGTTCTTATTATATCTTTAATATAATGATTTTTAAACACCTATTGACTAATATAAAAAATTATATTATTATTTAAAATCAAATAATTTGTACTTTAACCTATAAAAATACCGAAAATGAATTCATCAGAACAAAAAGTTCAGGCAATTTTTTGCCAGTCTTTCGGGCCGCGCGTTGATGACCCGGGAATTAGCAATAAATTCTTGGCTGAAAAAGTTGTGGAAGCCCACAAAAATTTTCCTAATGCGCCGCTAATTATCCAGAAAGACTGCGCTGATGCCCTACCCGCCGACATTAAAGTTAATCGTCTTATTTATCGCCATTGGCTTCCTGACGGCCGCTATCTGGATAGTTCCGAGGTTTCGCGCCAATGCGCGGAATATTGTATCCCCAAGGGATTAAAGACTGTCTTGACCTTCGCTCATCCCGACCATCTTTGGCGAGTAATGAAAACTATGCGCAAATTTGACCTTGATCCAATTGCTGGCGACACTACAGGCATGCCTTATGACCCAGAATCGGTTCAACCATGGACGCGCAGTCGCTTACGATTTATAATCAGAGAATTTCTGGTTATTATCTATTATTTTCTGAAGGGCAAAATATAAAGCCAATCATAGAAAAAATACCCAGGACCCCTAAAAAGGTCCTTTTTTATTTAGATTTTGATAATAGCTTCCGCATTCCCCAACCTAATAACAAGAATAGCCCCAAATACAAGAGAGTAGCCAGCCAAGCGGGCGTAAAGCAGTAAAAGATATCAAAGCGCGCCATAAGCGGCCAATGAAATAAATAAATTTCGTAGGAAAAAAAGCCGAACCAATAAAAAAATTTGATTTCAAACTTCTTGATTAAAAATAAAATAATCAAAATTGCCCCCGTCAATAAACTAGTCGCCTCTTCCAGCCAACGCTCGCCGCCAATACTAGAATGACGCATGGCATAAACGAATAACCATGAAAAAAATATCATTAACAACCAGTAGCCAATTTTATTTGCTAATTTATAGTCCTTAAATTTTTCCGTTAGTTTTTGGATAACTAACTGAGGGCGGCTACCTGGATATTTAGACACTAAACCGGCGGCTAACACTCCCAGAGGGAACGCAAATAAATGGATTCGATATAGATGCATTACATTATCTAAAATAGACGGCTCGGCGCGGACGATTAAATAACCAGCTAAATAAAGAATTACCGCTGAAGGACAGGGGTATTTTCTAAAAAATACCAAGGGAAATAATAAATAGTAAAAAATAATCAGGGTAAAATACCAAAGCGGGGAGTTTAGGTCTGTCCAGAGATCGGCGTGCGGAAAAAAGCCGATAATTGACTGGAACATATACCCCAGCCCATAGGTTTTATGGCCGATTAAAAAATCTAAAGCGAAAAAAATAACCACTACTATCCAAAAAGGCGTATAAATTTTCAATAAGCGATGACGATAAAATTGCCAAACCGACAACGGCTTAGAAATAGCACTCGTAGCAATTCCATAACCTGATAAAAATAAAAACAAATTAACCCCCAGCCCGGCAGCAATGGTTAGTGGGAACAAAAAACGATGGTCAGAAACTAAAAAGTAGCCGATATGGGAAAGAACGATGGCGAGAATCGCAAAGCCCTTCAACTCTTGAGTCACGGCCACCGATAGGCCGGCAAAACCCTTCTGACGACGGATTGATAGCAGTAATAGGGCTACAAAAATAGCCGAAAAAATTTGAGTGGCCAAAACGGCATTATTTATCGAGATGATCATAAATTATTTGAGACCAATACTGATAACCCAAGCCAGCCGGATGAAAACCGTCAACGGCATAATAACCAGGGGTAAGCGAATATTGTCTGGTGGAATTTGTTAAATCAATATAATTAATTTGATATTTATCAGCTAGCTCCCGAATAATCTGATTAAAAATTAGGCTCTTGGAATAATAATAAACTCGATAACCGGGCCATAAAGAATATTTAGAGCCAATAAGCGGAATACTGACAACATTGATTTTGGCGTCAGTTTTAGTACTTAACTGCTGTAAGATATCTTCATAATTACGTTTGAATTGCTGACGATTATCATTATTATGAACATCATTAACGCCAATCAGAATAGTAATGACATCGGGTTGGCTAGCAATAGCTTCCGGCAACATGTCCCTAATTAAATCGTAGGTCTTATAACCTGGGTAAGAAAAATTTAGATGCGTAACTTTAGTTTCTTGGCCGGCAATTTTTTTGGCGACCAGATACGGATAAGACTGCTCATAATCAACTGCGCCGACACCGGCAGTCAAACTATCTCCTAGGGCGGCATAAATAATCTCTGAAGAAGTCGCGGCCGTTTCGTTAAAAATATATTTATGCTTTAAATCAACAACCTGTAATCTAGAAATTTCTATCTGATGATAAAAAAACCAATTAGCAATAAAAAAATAAACAGCCAACAAGCTAAGCGGCCCGAGAATAATTAAGATAATTTTCTCCAAGCTTCTTCTTTTCATATTAATAGAATTAAGCAATCTTCTTATAAACAAATGCCAAACCAAAGAATGCTACATTAATCATAACAATTGTAGCTCCGGTAGGCAAATCTAAGAAAAATGAAAAGCTGATACCTAAAATTACTGACAGCAAAGAGGCGGCGGCGCCAATTGTCATCGCTGTTTTGAAGCCGCGCGATAATTGCAAAGCAGTTACCGCCGGCAATATTAACAAAGCCGAAACCAGCATTACCCCCACCATTCTAATAGATAAAACAACGGTTACTGCCGTTAAAACGGTCAATAAATTATTAATAAAAGCTGTTTTAACTCCAGTAGTCTTAGCATATTCTTCATCAAAAGTAGCGGAAAATAAATCCCAATAAAAAAAGTAGATAACCGCCATAACAATGATGGATAGCAAAGCTGATGAGATAACCTCGGCCTGGCTAATGGCCAAAATATTACCAAAAAGGTAACTAAAAAGATCAACATTAAAACCACTTGATAGGCTAGCTAGAATAACGCCACCAGAAATGCCGACGGCGGAAACAATGCCAATCGCTGCATCTCCGTATATTTGAGCTTTTTCACTTATTTTTAAAATCAAGACGGAGGCCAAAATCACCAAAGGAATTGCGATATAGAAAGGATAAATTCCAAAAAATAAACCCAGGGCGATTGCCCCGAAACTAACATGAGACAAGCCGTCGCCAATCAAAGACATTTTTCTTAAAACCAAGAATAGACCTAAAGCCGAACAAATAACGGCCACAAAAACTCCGGCCACAAAAGCCCTCTGAATAAATGAATATTGTAAAAAATTAAGGATTTCCATATTAGTCGTGTTGGTGGCAAATTATATGCTGTTCATGTTCGCCAAAATAAGATTTCATTTGCTTGTCGGCGCAAAATTCCGAAAATTTTCCGAAATAAATCAATTCTCTATCAATATATAGAAGTTTATTAGCATATTTGCCGATATAACCAGTGTCATGGGTTATCAAAATAATAGTTATCCCCTTTTCTTTATTTAAAGTCTGTAACAACTTAAAAAACGAATCCCGGGAATTTGGGTCCAGCGCAGTTGATGGTTCATCAAAAATTAAAACTTCCGGCTCGGAGATTAAGGCGCGTCCTAAAAGAACTTTTTGTTGTTGGCCGCCGGAAAGCTCCGACAGCATTTTTTTGGCTTGTTCGGTAATTCCCAACTCCGTCATCAACGCCTTAGTCTTTTTACGGTCAGCCGCTGTAATTCTTTTGGGAAATTTTTTAGTAGATAATAATCCCAAAGCGATAACTTCTTCAACGGTTGCTGGAAAAAGAACGTTAATTGTCGAAAACTTTTGCGGCAAATAGCCAATTTTCTGCCAATCATTAAAGCGTTCTTCGTTTTCTCCAAATAATTCTATTTTTCCAGTAGTCAGCGGTAAAAGACCTAAAAGTGCCTTAACCAAAGTCGTTTTGCCAGCACCGTTAGAACCAGCCAAGCCCACAAAATCTCCTTTTTCAATACCAAAGGAAATGTTTTTTAAAACCTCGCTTGATCCATAATTTACGGAAATATTTTTTGCTTCGATGATCAATGACATAAAAAATTAATTACACCGCAAGCCAGTTTTTAAATTATTTAAATTTTCTTCCATAACTTGCAAAAAGGTTTTGCTGGCCGCTAAATCTTCACGGCTAAGATTATGAGCGGCATTTAGCAACAACATCTTAGTGTCCGTTTCTTGAGCAATGGTTTCGGCCACCTTAGGCGAACTCAGCTCTTCATAAAAAACGTATTTAATATTATTATTTTTTATCTGATCTACTAAATTTATTAAATCCTGAGCAGTCGGTTCAGCATCCGGAGAAACTCCTTGCGCCGCTAAGTATTCTAAATTATAGCGTCGCGCTAAATAACCAAAGGCATAGTGCCCGCCATAAACAACCTCTCGAGAGGCGCAATTAGCCAGCGTGGTTTGATATTGCGAATCTAGCGTTTTTAAAGATTCTTGATAAGTGACAGCGCGTGCTTCATAATAAGTGGCATTTTTCGGATCCTGGGCGCTAAAAGCGGCCGTAATTGTCTGGATAATTTGCTGATCATTAGTAAAATCAAGCCAGATATGTGGGTCATTGGAGCCGGCCGGCTCATCCTCATCATGAAAAACCCCAGGAATTAAGGTAATGCCATTACTGGCATCCACTACTTCTAAATTTTGTTTATCGGTACCTTGAATAATATCCTCTGCCCAGGGCTCCATAAAACTACCGGTATAAATAAAAATGTCGGCCATATTAATTTCAGCGACATCGCTTGGCTTCGGCTCAAAGCTATGAGATTCTACGCCTGGAGGCAGAAGTAAAGAAACTTCTGCCCGATCACCGCCGATTGCTTTGGCAAAATCATACAAAGGGAAAATAGTAGTGACCACGGCCAGCTTTTCCCTGCCGGTCCGAGGCGAGCGCTGGTAATTAGCCGCGAGATATAAGCCGGCAAAAACAATTATTAACAAGCTGACCACTAAAATAATTTTTTTCATATATTTAAACTTGGCATTTCCGACAATAGCCATAAAATTCCAAAGAATGATTAATAACTTTAAATTTATTTTGTTTGGCAATTTTTTTCTCCTGCTTTTGCAGTTGATCGGCGAGCTCCACCTTGCTTATCGCATGGCATTTCAAACAGACCAAATGATGATGATGCTTATCGCAAGGGATTTCGTAATAATCAACGCCGGAAATATTATTTTTCAAAATGATTTGATTATTAGTCAAAAATAATAATTCCCTAAAAATCGTGGAGCGATTTGGAGTTAGATTTGATTTATTTAGCCGCGACAATAACTTAGCCGAGGAAAGTAAACAGTCTTCTGCCAACAAAATTTGAACAATCCCCTTGCGTAATCTGGTTAAACGCCCGCCCTGATTGCGAATATTTTGATAAATATTTTCTTTATTCATAATTGCAACATTGTTGCATTAATCATATAACTTAAAAATAAAAAAGTCAACAAAAAAGACTCAATGGAGCCTTTAACTATCTAATTTAATTTTTTCCGCCGATATTCCCGTTGTTTAATCAACGAATAGCTCTACCCACTTTTTCCAAGAGCTTAATCAATTGCCGCAATTCAACATCGCTAAGAATAGAAAACGATTGGCTAATTGACTCTAAATATCTTTCTTTAAAATGGCTAAAATCACTTTTAACATGCGGCATTAGCTTAATGTTCACCTGGCGCCTATCAATTAAACCGGGTGTTCTTTCTACCAGTTTCTTTTCCACTAAACCGTCGGTAAACTGCGTGACAGCTCCCGAAGTAACGTTGAGAAAATTAGCAATTTCCTTAACTGATGCTTGGCCTTTTTTTTCATTGATAAAAAATAAAATCATCATTTCTTGCCGGCGCAGGGCTAGGCCGTCAAAAGAAAAACAATGGTCTTTATGGGTAGACTGAAAAACTTCAGTTAATTTCTGAATCAATTCTTGCAATAATTTTTGTCGCCCATCATTCATAAATATTTAGATTATTCGTGCCTTAAAGCCTCAATCGGATCCATTTTAGATGCATTGACTGCTGGAAAGACGCCGAAGCTAATGCCAATAATCGCCGAAACGCCAAAACCTATTCCAATAGCATATAGCGGCAACACAAAACTCCAGGCCAAGCCGTTAGCCGTAGCGACGGCCGTGAGCACCCAAGTTAAAAAGGCGCCGAACAAAATACCAATAATCCCGCCGATAATCGTAACGATCACCGCCTCCACTAAAAATTCTTGTAAGATATTAGAATTTTTGGCGCCCAGCGCTTTACGCAAACCGATTTCTGCCGTTCTTTCGGTAACCACGACATACATAATATTCATAATTCCCACGCCGCCGACAATTAAAGAAATCGCGGCAATTGCAATTAGCAAGATGGTTATACTATCAAAAATAGTGTTAATGATATCCATTATTTGTTCTTGAGTCATGACCTCAAAGTCTTCCTTTTCCGGGTCGGTAATATTATGGTTGCGCCGCATAATATTTTTAATTTCTTCAGAAGTCACGTCGCTGAAATTGTTATCTTTTAGCTGCACTACGCCCTGCAATAAATAATTTATTCCCAGCATTTTTTTCTGAGCTGTGACCAGCGGCATAAATATATAATCGTCGTTCCCGCCGCTGATACCGCTAGACGGCGCATAAACGCCAATTACTTGAAAATTTAAGGAACCGACGCGTATTAATTTCCCCAGAGGATCGTCTTGTTTGAATAAGGCCGTGGCAATTTTATCACCGATAACAACCACTTGCGCGCCACTGCTATCTTCAGCGGCGGTAAACGGTCGTCCCGCCCGCAATTCATTTTTATCAATTTCGAACATGCTCGCCGAAGTGCCAACGTAAATAGCCGTTTTATTATTATTACGATAACTGGCGGCCGCCTGGCCCAAAACCATGCCATAACTATTAGCCACATTAGCGAGCTTCTCAATATCGTCCAGATCGCGCTGCTTAAAGCTGGTGATAGTAATGCCGGAACTCACTTCGTCTCGAGGACTATTATTTTTATTTTTAGAAGGAACTCTGGTTTGGATATAAAGAGTATTGGTGCCGAAAGTATCAATTTCTTTATTAATCAATTCACGAAAACCGGCGCCGGCCGATAACACTAAAATTACGGTCGCGATGCCAATCATAATTCCCAGGGTGGTCAAAAAAGTCCGGCCCTTGTTGGACAGCAATGCTTTAAGGGCTTGTTGAATAGCATTTAACATAATTATTCGTATCTTAAAGCGTCAATTGGGTCTAATTTAGCGGCTTTAATCGCCGGAAATAAGCCAAAAACAATGCCAGTTAAAACGGAAACGCCGACCGATAATAAAATAGAACCAACGGAAATTATAAAAGCCCAATCATAATCTAATTTTTGCATAACCAGAGCAATTATATAAGAAACTAGTACTCCAATAATAATTCCAATAAAACCGCCCAAGCTGGTAAGCAAAACGGCTTCTAATAAAAATTGATTGCGGATGGCTTTTTTAGTTGCTCCCACCGCTTTTCGTAATCCAATTTCCCTAGTTCTTTCGCCCACAGTTGCGACCATAATATTTAAAATGCCGATACCGCCGACAACCAGAGAAATGCCGGCCATGGCTACTAAAAATAGACTAAGGGCATCGGTGATGGTTGATAAAATCTTAACTGCTTCGGCTTGATTGCGAATTTCAAAATCAACATCAGCTTCGTCTAAAATATGATGCTGCTGCTTTAAAACAGTCTTAATGGTGGCGATTGTATCATCGACGTACGCCGAATCACTGACCTTGATTTGGATGGAATTAAGATGGTTAATTCCTAAAATTTGATTTTGACCGATAGTCAGCGGTAAAAAAACCAATCTATCTTGATTCTGGAAAAAGGAAGAACCGCGCGAGGCAATAACGCCAATAACCCGCAAAGGAACGCCGCCGGCATCATTTTGAGTCACACTCTTTATTTTTATAACCTGGCCGATGGGATTTGTGCCGGAGTCTTTGAATAATTCATCGCTGATTTCTGAGCCTAAAACCACGACATTGGCGCCGCCATCTTCTTCCGCGGCGCTAAAAAATTGTCCGGATTGCATGGTAAAATCAACAACCCGGGTATAGTCTTCATCAATAGCCGAAAAAGTTGTATCAACTGTCTTATTATTCCAAGTAATATTCGCCGTTCCGGAAACAGAGGCGGCGACAGCGCTGACATAAGGCAAGCGGCCTTTATTACGCAAAGCCTGGGCATCATTCTCTACTAAACTGGTAATCACTAGACCGGGTATCGGGGCTCCATTATCCGCTACGCGTCCTGGAATAATATAGAGTAAATTGCTACCAAGCTTGGTAACCTGGCCCAAGATTAAGCTTTGAGCACCGCCGCCAAGCGACATAATAATAATAACGCCGGCAACGCCGATGGTAATACCTAAAATCGTTAAAATTGTGCGCCCTTTACGCGCCCGTAAATTTTTAACAACTAATTTTATAATGGAAAGCGGTTTCACAAAATTATAATAGCCCGAATTACTTAATTAAATCTTTGTCGGCTTCGGCAATAGTCCTCTTTTCAACCTTCTCGTCAGACAAAATATTTCCGTCTTTAATACGAATAATTCTTTTGGCGTGATTGGCAGTATCGGTTTCGTGTGTTACTAAAATAATAGTTCTTCCCTGGTTATTTAGTTGCTGCAACAAAAACATTACCGTATTACCAGATTTGGAATCTAGGTTGCCGGTCGGTTCATCGGCAAAAATTACAGCCGGGTCACAAACTAAAGCCCTGGCAATCGCGACGCGCTGCTTTTCCCCGCCGGAAATTTGATTAGTATAATAATTCAAGCGATGAGATAAACCAACAGCATCCAAAGATTTCTTAGCCAGCTGCTCATGATTTTTTAATTTACTATAGGTAAGCGGCAACTTAACATTGTCCAAAACCGTTGTCCGCGGCAACAAATTAAACGATTGGAAAACAAAACCAATCTCTTTATTGCGTAGTTCCGCCAAATAGTTATCACTAAATTCATTAATATCCTGACCTTTAAATTGATAAAGGCCGGAAGTGCCGCGTTCCAAAAAGCTAAGAATATGCATTAAAGTCGATTTGCCGCTCCCCGATGGACCCATAATGGCAACAAATTCCCCCTGGTCAATTTTAAAATTAATATCTTTTAAAACTGGGGTGACAACTTCGCCGGTAACATACTCTTTCTTAAGATTTTGAACAGTTATTAAATTAACAACGGATTTCTTTTCCATTTTTTTATTTAATTAAAGTGACTATTTCTTGATTATCATTCAAGCCGCTTAAAATCTCTACTAAGCCGCCATCCGCTTGCAAACCGGTAACGACCGGTACTTGATCAAAAGTTTTAGTTTGCGGATTATTAATTACGCGGACATACTGTCCGCCATTTTGGTTGATAACCGCGCTACTAGTAACCGCCAGAGCATTTTCTCTTTCCGCCACCATAACCGTCATATTAGCAGTCATCCCGGGCTTAATATCAGGAACATTTGGCAAATCCGCTTTTACTAAATAATTAACCACACCGGAAATTACGGTTGAAGCCGGATCGATTGTTAAAATCTGGCCGCTGAAATGCTGGTCAGGGCCGAAAGCATCAAAGGTATAATCGACTGTCTGGCCGATTTTTAAACTGGCGACATTAGATTCGCTAACATAAGCTTCCGTGTGCAAAGCGTTAATATTTTGCAAAATAAACACCGGTTGCATAGCAGTTGCTTGCTGACCAACTTTAGTATCTATTCTTGTGATTGTGCCGTCAGCCGGCGCTTTTAAAATGGTATTTTCCAAAGCAGTTTGAGCAGCCTCAACGCTTCCTTGAGCAGACAATAGCTGCGCCTTAGCCGCATTGATATCCGCCGGTTGAGCTTTAGCTTTTTGTTGAGCTAAAGTTGCCTGCGCTTGCTGCCAAGCGGCCTGAGCACTATTAATTTGGTTTTGAGCCGCATTGATTTGCGAAGTTGCCGATTGTTTAGCGTTAGTAAGCGCATTAGCGGCCGCGGTCAAGGCATCAGTCAAAGCTTGACGTGAAGATTTAACTAAATTAATACCAGAATTTTCATTAGCTAAAGCGGTATTAATAGTTAATTTATATGAGTCCAATTGAGCCTGACTGAATTGTGAGCTAGTAATAGAATTTTGTAAGGCCGTATAACAATAGTTAAGCGCACGAATATTTTGATTTAAAACGGCCACGGCATCTTCAACCGCTTGATAAATATTAGCATCACTCTTATAGCCTTGGGCGGTAGCCAAACTAGCATTAGCTTTATCCAAAAGCGGCTGAACTTGACTGTTAGCGCTCTTAAAATTACTTAAGCTTGAAGAATCAGTAACGCCAAAAACATTTTCTAAATTATCATCATCTAAAATCTGTTTTTGTTTATCCAAATCAGATTTTACCGCTACCAACTGGCTGGCAATATTAACCAAAATCGCCGAACGTTTATTATCGGAAGCGGAGGTCGGGGACTGCAAATCATCAAGAGTAAATTGCGCCTGGCTAATGGCAATATCCGTCGAGGCTTTAACTGTCGCCAGCTGATTTACAGCATTATCATAAGCAACTTTTGAGGAAATAACCGCTTTCTCGGAAACATTAATTTGTTCTGGGGATGCCCCGGCCAAAACGCGTTGATAATTAGCCTGCGCTTGAGCTAATTGCCCGTTGGCGCTAGTTAACGACGCCTTGACATTGGATTGGCTTAAAGTGGCAATCACATCGCCAGCCTTAACCTGATCACCAGTCTTAACCTTTATTTCCTGAACGACGCCGCTAGCTTGAAAGCTAAGGCTTAAATTAGTTTCACTGACAACTTGACCAGTAGTAAGAACCGTTTGTTCTAAATTCTGCCTAGTAACCGTTGCTGTGGAGATATTGGCGGCATTATTTTTCGGCTTTAGCTTATAATAAGCGCCGCCGCCAACAATAAGTAAGATAATAATAGTCCAGATGATTTTCTTTCTGGTAAACATGGAACGAATACTCATAAATAGTATATTAATAGTTTAGTTAATTTTAGTTTAGCAACTAAACTAAAATTTGTCAAGAAAAAAACGGGAATTTCTTCCCGTTTCCAACCATTTAAAAGCTGAAAAGCTTTAATCCGTCAGACGATTAACTTTCACTCTGATTAAACCAAGCTTCAAAGGGGCTATCTTTTGGAAAGCTAGCCGTTCTAAATCAATCACCCGATTAGGATGTTTCCTTCTGTTCGGACCGTAATCATTAACCACCACGTCAACAAATTTGCCATTATCCAGATTAGTAACCCGTAAAGTCGAGCCCTTTTTAAAATAAGGCGAGGCGGCAAACGCCCCTTCCTTAAACTCATACCAGCTGGCAACACCGGTACTGGGCTTTTCCTGATTAACTGACGATTGTTCGTCTTTAATAATCGCTTTAGCGGGGCTTAATCTAAGCTCGCGTTCAAACGCTTCATTTGCCGGACTTTTAACCAAAAACTCGGCGGAGACCAAAAAAATTGCGGCCGTAAAAATAACTTTTCTAACCATTTTAAAAGATTTAATTTAACAAAGAACCAGGAGACATAAAAATGCCTCCTGGTTATTACGCGATGATGGTAATTTTCTTCATCACTCGGTAATATTTTTTGGAATTTCCGGATAAGCACCACCGAAACAGCCGCCGCAAATGCCGCCGCCATAAACTTCGGCAACGACCTTATAAAGCCCGGCGACTTGTAAATAGATCAATTCGTCAGCACCGATTTCTTGTTTAATGAAATCCAAACTGCGCTTATAGGCAATTAGTTGTCCTCTGGTTTGGAAATCCATACCGTTAGGGCAGACATTAATAATCGGCGGGAAACAAACGCAGAACGTAACTTTTGTTGCCCCGGCCTGCTTAAGCATTTCCACAATTATTTTGGCCGTGTGGCTGCGAACAATTGAATCATCAACCACAATCACTTCTTTACCGGCAACTGCTTCTTTTTTCAAGTGCAGTTTTTTTCTCACCACCGCGATTCGTTCGGCGGTAGTTGTAGCTGTAAAGGAGCGCGATTGGCCGCCCAAAGGTGAATGAGCTCTTTGAAAAGCTTCTTCATACAAATCGCCGTTATGAACTTTGAGCCGCGTACTTAAAACATGCGCCAATCCTTGAGCGAAGTGCTTGCCGGAATCCAAAACTGGCACCACTAAATCCCCTTGCAAATCAGGATTTTCCAAAACGATTTGTTCACCAATTTTTCGCCTAAAATCTTCGTGATAAACGCCTTTATATTTAGAACGGGGATTGGAAAAATAAATACTTTCAAAAATACAGAAGAATTCTTCCGGTTCAGCATATTTAACGCTCCGAAAATTTTCCTTCTTTTTTTCAAAAATAATCATCTCTCCGGCTTCCACATCACGTAAAAATTCAGCGCCGGCAAATTGATCAAAAGAAACGGTCTCTGAGCAGACCATAAATCCCGAATCAAGTTTAGCGATGCTTAAGGGTCGAACTCCGAAGCAATCGCGAATAGCAAAAATTTTGTCGCGCGTAATAATCAGTAAAGCATATGAACAAGCAACCTTATCCAAAGCATAAAGAATAGCGTCTTCAACTTTTTTGGCGCCGGACGATAAAATCAGATGAATCAAAATTTCGGTGTCCGAGGTCGCATCAAACTTGCAGCCCTGCTGTTTTAACTCGGACTTCAAGCCTTCCACATTCACCAAGGTTCCGTTATGAGCGATGGCGAAGGGGCCATACTTGGACTCCGTCACAATTAACGGCTGAACATTAGCAACCAGACCTGGGTCACCCTTAGTCGCATAGCGGCAATGGGCGATAGCCATATTACCTGGAAGCTCTAGGCGAAAACGTTTTTCGTCAAAATCTCGAAACTGGACACTGAAAGGGCCGATGCGGCGCCTTTCATAAATTTTACCCTGGCGCTCCGAAACAACGCCACCACCTTTTTCACCTCGCGTTTCAATCGGCGTGATTAATTGGCCAGATATCCAAGAGGCGTTTGGCAGATTAATCGCCGCAGCCAAACCGCAATTCTCGGAAAATAAATCCCGAAAATTAAAACCAACTTCTTCACAAAATTTCAATTGCAAAGAGCTTTTCTGTAAACAAGAATTTTTTGTCATGGTTAATATTTTTTTGGTTAAACAATAAATTTTAAAGGACTAAATTAATAAAAAAATATACCACTGGTGGCATATTTAGTCAATTTTAGTAAAAATTACTTTTCCGCATAAAACACCCGATGCCCCGCTAAACCATTTTTGATTATCCGATACTGAGTGATTCCAGCTAAATTATTTAAAGTTAGTAAATGCGGCGTCAGCTGAAGTCTTTCGGTTAAAACTGAAAATGGATAACTAAAAATGGACATCCGATAAATTTTTTTAGCTGACGGCCAAGTTTCTTTAGTTTTATCGTAAATTTTTATATTTTGAAATCTCAGATTTTCTAAATCTTTTTTAAATTGTTGCTCCGAAGCCAAATTAGGCAAAGCCATGCCCTTTAAAAAGGCGTCATAATCTTTTTGTTCTTTTTTGTCGCCCACTTTTCTTAATAAAAACCCGTCATCAATAACTAGGCGGCCACCGGGCTTAAGAAGACGATATGCTTCTTTCAAAAAATCTTTTTTATCATCAGCATGGCAAACACTTTCAATTGCCCAAACAATATCAAAAGATTCATCGCTAAAACCAGAATTCAAAAAATCTCTTTCATAAAAAAAAGCTCGGTCTGAAATTTTTTCTTTAACGGACAATCTATTGGCCTCATTAATTTGTTTTCCACTTATAGATATGCCAATAACTTTTACTGGATAATTTTTGGCCAGCCAAATTGAGCTGCCACCTATTCCGCAACCAGCATCTAAAATAACATCCCCCGATTTTATCCGAGAAATATCAGCTAAACATTGATTTACATTTAACAGGGCGGCTTGATGATTTTTGGTATTTTTATCAAAAAATCCATAATGAACAGCGTTGCTATTTTTATGGTAAAAAAATTTATAAAACGGCAGGGTGTAATTATAATATTTTATGATTGTTTCTTTGTCCATTTAGGCTTTCTTTAATATTTTAATAATGCCTTTTTCAGCATCGGCTTCCACTAAATCTCCGTCGCGAAGAACCTGGGTGCCGATTTTTGTACCAATTATGCAAGGGATGTTTAATTCCCTAGACATAATGGCGGCATGACAAGTCAAACCGCCTTCATCAGTTATAATGGCGGCTGCCTTTTTCATAACGGGAACATAATCCGGTGTCGTAGATGGAACGACTAATATTTCTTTAACTTTAAACTTTTTAAATTCTTTTTTTGATTTTATAATATGAACTTTGCCAACGGCTAACCCGCGGCAAGCGGCTTGTCCCTTAATTTCATGGCACTCTCGGTTTTGAATAGTCAGAAATTTAATTTTCTTTTTCGCGCCGGCAACAATATTATCTGAATATATCTGAGTGTTACGGCCATCAGCCCACATAATATAGCCCCGCTTTCTTTCTTTAACAACTTTTAAATCCATTGTTAATTCTTGCCGCAACAGATTAATTATTTCTTTCGGTAAAACATAAAAAATATCATCCCAAGACTTAAGGCCGAGGCGTCTAGAAATTTCTTCAAGCAAGGCGGTTAAATACTGAATGTTCCGATAAAAACGTTCAGTCCGCCAACTGCGGAAATAAATCGCTTCTTGAAGCGTTTCAATATGATTAATTAGTTTTCGGCTAAAAGCAAACTCGGTTTGATATTTTTTAACCCGAGAAACTTGGCGGTGGCGCTCGTTAAGAATATTTTTAATTTTTTGCGAAATATCCGCGCCGCGGAGACCATCTAACCGCCGATATATTTCTTTTTCAGAATAGTAGCTATTATTCATGGCGGAATTTTTTAGCCAGCCATAATTTTGCAAATGCCGCTTAACATCTTGTTCGATCGGCAATCGGCGATGGCGTTTAAGAGCAATTTTTAATAAACTCAATTCATCATTTTCCGTCGAACTTGGTTTTAATGATACATTAAAATCATGGATAATTTCCGGTGTCTTGGCTCCGCATTTTTTAGTTACTTCTTTTTTTACGTAATCTTCTAAATATTCCTCAATAAATAACGGAAAAATAATAAAAGCTCCCATCGAAAAGCAAAGCTGACAATATTTTTCTAAATTATCAGCTAACTGGTAATTTGAATAGGCGCTAAATTTTACCTGGCTCAATTCTCTGGCAATTTCTTCTATCTTATCATTTAACTTATAGGCCTTGCAAAAACTGTTTTGGATGAATTTTGGTTCTTTTTCCAATTTTGATAAAGTTAGCGTTTTGGTTTTACGCCAAACTTTATCAGCAAACATTAATTCCTGGTCTAAATACAAAATTGCGCCCATTTCATAAGGAAAGCGAAGATTATTATTATAGTGGCGCGAAACACCCTCCCAAAGCAGATAGGTATAAAAGGGGGTGCGAAAACGCTGGTGAACATAATGCCACTTTAAACCTGCCAGTTTGTTTACATTAAGATTGTTGGGCATAAATGGCTTTTATACTGACTTCTTTCGACTTCTTATTAAACCGACAACCCCGCTGCCAAATATTATAAATCCCAACAACTGAGCGCCGGGGCTATCATCGTAGCCGCCATAAATAAAAATAAATATGCCTAACGGCAAAGCAAGAATAGAGCCTAAAATTTTCCAATATTTTTTTCTCATACTTATAACTTTTTTATCAACTCTTGCACTATCGGCGACTGACTCCTCCTTCTTAATTCATTAATATAATTTTTAACATCTGCTGGCCTAGTTTCCGTATTTGTATAAAATGACAAAATATTTTCACTAAGACTGGCAATCTCCTTAATACAAGCTTCGGGGTTATTTATTTCGTAACCAGAGCCTTTATTAACCAACAACCCCTTTTCCATTAGGCTGCTGAATATTGTCGCGCTACAAATATAATAAGGCTCACCGGCACTCGCCTTCTGATTAGATTTATTCTTCAAATAATCTAAATTAGCACCTAGTTTTGCCAAAAGTTGAGTTTTAATATCGACTCCATTTGGCAACTCGTTTCTATTATGAGCTTCATATAGAATCTTCATGCTAAGCGTTTCCGCCTTTAATTCATCTAAAATCCCGACTTCAAAACTTTTGCCGATTCTCTTGGAAACTTTTTTATCTTCTGAGTCCAAAACATTATGGCTCACCTCATGTAAAACTGTTTCTGTGACTGCGGCCCGAGAATACTCTTGATTACTAATATCTTTTTTAAATATTTTCTTAAGTAAAGGAAGCTCATTGGTTATTGCTACTTCTCTAACGGCGTTAGTATGAGATAAAATTTGGTCTTCTCCCGATTCGCCGCGAGTTATCCAATACAAATTAGGACCAAAAGACCATGGCTGATAGTTTAATTTAACATCCGGAACTTTATAATCTTTGGCCAAGCAATCACGATTTTCATTAATCATTTCTTGAGCAATACCGGTGAATTTACTAAAACCTCTTTCCTGCTCCTTTGTTTCTTTGGTTTTTAATCCTAAACGAATTTCCGCGTCTACCTTACCCGCCTCTCCGGACACCGAAGCACATCCTTGAGGAATAATCATTAGAGGACAACTGGTATTATCAACTTCTTTGCCCATTTTATATAAAGAGTCCCATTCTTTTTCTAAAGCTTCCGGCTGGATGCTTTTTGAGCCATAAACTTGGCCAGTCTTTTCTAAATAATTAGCAAATAAATTATAACTGTCTGGTAATTCTCCCTTATCAATCGCTAATTTTGTCCTAACGGATAGCATTTCCAAACGCGATTGAATTTTTTCCCATTCATATGGAAAAATATCGCTATAAGTTTTAACATAAATATCTTCACTTCTAGGGTCTTTATATAAATCATAAAGATAAGCAGCGCCATCCTCGTCTTTTAATTTTGTGGCTTCCGATCCGCCAGGCGAATCAGCTAGCTCAATTTGTTTAACATAAGCGTGGTCTACATATTTACCTAAAATAGCGGCCGTATCAACAAACAATTTAAGTTCGGCGGGGTTAAGGTTAATTTTATTGCACATTGCTTGTAAATTTTCCGGGTTCCCATTTTTTAACCAATGTTCCATTACCGCAATAGATGCCAGTTGTCTTTCTGAGGAAGCGACAACTAACGTACGCCAAGCATCGGGGTTGGCCGTTCTTAATATTTCCAAAACACCAAATTGGCGTAAAGAGAAACTCTTGCTAAGTTCTCCAGGGTTATTTAATAAATCTAAGACTGCTTTATTTTCAGGATTATCGGGTGATAAATCTTGCTTCCAAGATTCAGTTTTCTCGTTTATCAAAGTTTGGACAGAGTTTTCCCAAGTTTTATTAACTTCGCTCTTGGCCGCCTCAAAAATATCTTCCGTTAAATTAATATCTTCCTGATTTGGCAAATCAGGCCAACCATCTTTTTCAATTTTTGACTTTAAATTATTTCTAATTTCCAAACCAAACCTAATATAGCTAGGAATATCCTCCTGCTCTTTATTAAGTTTCAGCACATCCATTCGGTTTTTAGGATCAGCTCCTTGAGGGAAGCTTTCGCCAAAGCGCATATATTTTTTATTTCAAATCAAAGTAAATGGCGTAAGCAACCGCCAAAAAAGAACTGACAAAGATTATAATATAATTCCATTTTGCCAAACTGGCATTTAAACTTTTTAGCACTCCGCTTAAAGCTTCTTTGTCTTCTTGATTTAGAACTTGGCCCTGTTGAGTTTTTTCTAACAGATTAAGCTTGGTGATTAATTTATTGCGGCGATTTTCTATCTGAAAACGATGCCAGAAATACCAAGCAAAGCCCAAAGTTCCGATATACCAGGCGGTCTCAACTAAAATCGGGTCATAATGATTTAAGACCACAATTCCACGATAGGCGATAGTCGCAATCACACCGATTATAAAAAATAAGACGTGTTTATAATTTTTATGTGAAGTTGGCATATACATAATTATGTTAAGCTCTTTTTAAAATCCTAACTACTCCTTTATTCGCGTCCACTTCTACCAAGTCGCCGTCATGCAAAACTTTACTAGCATTTTCAGTCGCTAAAATACATGGCTTCTTCAACTCTCTGGCGACAATCGCGGCGTGTGATAATAAACCACCGGCATCGGTTACGAAAGCAGATGCTTTTTTCATTAAAGATAAAAATTCTGGTCTAGTCATTCCCGTAATTAAAACATCCCCCTTATCAAATCTTTTTACCTTAAAGGGATCAAGTACAATCCTGGCTACTCCTTTAACTATGCCCTTATAAGCGATGGCCCCCTTTAATTCATTTCCCGTGAAGCTTACAAGATGTTTCTGTAAATCTTTATAAGAAGAACCGGTCAATATCCCCACGCTTTTCCCTTCACAAAAAAACGCTAAACCTTTTGAGCGACTAACAAGCTCTTTCTTGGATGGTAATTTGTTATTCTTTAAATACAGCTCAACCTCGTCTATTGTTAAAAAATCTACCAAGTCTAATGAATATCCAGTTTTTTGAGCAATGAGTTTTGTATATTTTCTTAGAGCCAAATCTACCGCATTAAATAAATTTTCAGTTTTTAATCTAGCAGCGATAAGCCCCGGGGTTAGTTTTCTCTGTAATTTTTCCGGCAAGTAATCAACTACTTTTTTCATTGAGAAATGCGGGGGGATATGTAAATAAAAATTAGTCTTAAGCTCTAAGAGATTAGCCAAAGTAAAATCTTTTTTATTTTTTAGTTTCGTCATTATCTTAAACAAATCCTCAGCTGTAGAGATAGTGTCTTTTGCCCATTTTGTCGCTAACTTATTATCTTTAATAACCAGGCCAGCAATATATTTACAATAATTATTTAATGCTTTTTTAGCTATATAGTTTGAGCTAACTTTTTTTTCACAAACCAATAAATTAGTAGCTAAATTTTTTCCGATATAAAGTTTAAGTCCATCAGTATAGGCATAATATAAAGTCGTAAAGGCTGTGCGCCAATTTCCCGACCAATTTTTAATCCATTTTTCGGATTTTATTTGAGAAATATCTGATATTTTATTCATATTAAGTGACTTTATTTCAAAAATCTAAAATACTTTAAAACCGGCTTGATATTAGGGGCGAGATTTTCTTTATCCAAATCATTTATATCCAGCCACTGCCATTCTCTGATATCGTCTCCAGGAACCAACTCGCCAATTCTTTTGGCTAAAAAATGGGCCAAAACAACGCTAGTCTGTTTTTCTTCAACTTCTTTTTCAAAATGCAAAATATATGGCTTATCATCCAATATTTCAATCTCAATTCCCATTTCTTCTTTGGCTTCCCGCTGAGCAGCTTCCAATAAATTAGTTTCGCCTTCCTCAACCCGGCCGCCGCAAAATTTCCAGAAATTATCATCTCCATGCTTATTTAATAAAACTTTATTATTTTCAACAATAACTGGACCGGAGGCGATAATTATTTTTGGCATATAGTTAAAAAATAAGTTTATTATTTAATTTCCTCTTTACCTCGCCAATTTATTTCAAAAGAAATAGAATATTTATTCGGGATTTTCCATTTAGACAGCCGGAAACAGAAAAACTGAAACTTGTTCTCGCTAATCTTGCCAAAACCAAAGCGATTTAGAGTTAATTCTATGTCGATAACCATATATTTTTCTTAATTAAAATTTGAACGTCGTTAATATAATCGGTCTCAAATCCAACCTCGCAATAAACAAAATAGTACAACCATTTTCTGTAAAAATATTCATCAAGCCCCAATTGTTTGATTTCCTTCTCCCTGGCAATAAAATTTTCTCGCCACTTATGCAAAGTTCTGGCATAATCTTGACCAATATAATGAATATCGAGAATCTCCAAATTCAAACTAGAAGTTTTTTCTTTAATTTGCTTTAAAGACAGCAACTCTCCCCCGGGAAAAATATATTTCTTAATAAAATTGGGATTGCGCAAATATCTTTGAAAATATTCATCAGGGTAAATGATGCACTGCAAACACATCAAGCCATCTTGCTTAATTAATTTCTGGCACTTACTTAAAAATAGAGGAACATATTCATAACCAAGAGCCTCCATCATCTCTATGGAAACAATCTTATCAAAATTGCCATCTAAATCACGATAATCGCTTTTAATTAGTTTTATTTTATCAACTAAATTTTCTTTCTTAATAAGCGTCTCAACATAAATAAATTGCTCCTCGGAAATAGTGGTGATTGTTAAGTGGCAACCGTAATTTTTAGCAGCAAAAACAGCAAAGCCGCCCCAGCCGCAACCTATTTCTAAAACTCGGTCACTTTCATTAAGCTTAATTTGTTCACAAATTCGACGATATTTATTTTCTTGCCCCTCTTTCAGGCTTGTACAATTATTGAAAATCGCCGAAGAATAAGTCATGGTTTCATCCAGCCACAATCGATAAAAATCATTTGAAACATCGTAATGAGCACGAATATTATTTTTACTTCCCGTTTTAGTATTTTTATTACGCAAGTGTTCAAATTTTAATCCCAGATTAGTAAATACCGATAAAATAGATAAAATATTTTTATCTCTGAAGCCAGGCAGCGACTCTTTATTCTGCACAAACCATAAAAGAACTCGCTTTAAATCAGGAGTAGTAAACTCTCCAAATAAAAAAGCCTCTCCGAAGCCGGTGTCGCCAAACAAAATCACTCTCTTAAAAAAATTTATATTAACTACCTTAATCCTTGCCGAATAAATGTCGCCCTGATTACTATCATCAGCCTGCTTTGCGCCAAAAACATATTTGCAATTATCAAACTCCAGTTCTAAAGCGCCTCTAAATTTTTTATTTTTAAAAAATGTTAAAAATATTGCCTTATACATATCTTTACTACTTCTTATTGCTAATCGCTTTTATTATTTCATTGTCAGCTTCATCTTTACGATAAAATTTTATTTTTTTTATAAATAACTTCAAGGCCTGATAATGGATAAGAGCGATTGCCGTTAAAGTCACCATTGGATATCTTAGCATTGCCCATACTAAACTAAAATTACTCAGTTCTCTCCTATTCCCAGTAAGCACGGTGTGCAATTCTACGTTATCATCTTTAATAGAATCAATTGCCATCATAATCTTTGGCCCAGGAATTTTAAATTGCCAATGAAGATTGTTATCATAGTTAATAAAGGGTGAAATGTAATAATTTTTTTTCTGGGTATCAGAAAATAGTTCAGCTTCAGGATTGTCGATTTTGCAATAATACATTTTTTGGTCGCCAAAAGTATTATTAACTTCACTAAACATCGCCCTAAACTTACCAGCCGCATCAAAACAATAATAAAAACTTACGGGTGTAAATATGTAACCGAAATTTCTCAAATTTGTCAGTAAATAAGCTTTATCTAATTTGAAACCAAGCTGAAGCTCTTCAATTAAAACCTTTAAACGTTCTTTGGTATTCTTATTTATATACTTGTCCGCCTCAAAATTGACAGTTTCTCTGGCAATAATTTCCGCATTCTTGCTTTTCTGGAAAACAAACTTAAAATGATCTTTATCAAAAAAACTAAGTGCATTCCATTTATTATAACCAAATAAAAATATTTTTTTAGAAATACTCTCCAACTCGTCCAAATCTATATACGCCATGTAAATTGCGTATTTGAAAAAATTACGTCGTGGCGCTTTACGTTCATGGATCAATTTTAAAGTATAAATACAAGAATTCATCTGCTTTATTTATTATTTTTTAAAATCTCAACCACTTGCAAACCAGACTTAATGCCATCCTCATGAAAACCGTAGCCAAAATAAGCTCCGGCAAAAAATATTTTAGTGTTTTGATTTAATTCCTGAAGTCTTTTCTGTAAAGCAAAATTTTCAACTGTAAATAAGGGATGGTCATAAATCAACTCTTTTACAATTTTATTTTTGTCTATTTCTTGAAAAGGGTTGATGGAAACAAAATAATTTGTTTTTGTATCTGGCTTCTGCAACTCATTCATCCAATAAACCGTTGAAGACTGCCCGCTCTCTTTGTTAATAACATGATTCCAAGAGGCCCAGGCATTTCGAATCGTAGGCATAACTGAAATGTCCGTATGTAAAACAGCCCGATTTCGGCTATAACTAAACTTCTCTAATAACTGTTTTTTCACAGCAGAAAGCTCAGTGGCTATTTTTAAACTCTCATCGGAATGACTAGCTAAAATTGCATAATCAAAATTATAACTGCCTTTCTCAGTGATTAGTTGTACTCCCGCTTCTGACTCTTTAACTTCCAAGGCGGCTTCTTGTAAATGAATGGCAAAATTGCTATTTTCTACAATCTTTTTAGTATAATCATTAGAGCCTCCCTTAACGGTATACCATTGAAACTGGCGATTAACGCCCAACAAACCATGATTATAAAAAAATGGAATTATTAAAGATATTGGCAAATCATAAGCACTCTGATGAGGAGTTGACCAAACAGCCGAAGACATCGGCGCTAAATAATTATCTAAAAAATAATTGGATAAATTTTTTCGCTTACAATACTGGCTAATAGTTTCATCACTCCCCTGAATAGATTCGCGCTCGTCTAGCGCCATCTTAAAAAACTTATTTATCTCAAACAAAAATTTCCAATATTGAAGAGATAGCAAGTTTTTGGGCTGAGAAAAAAGATGAAATAAACTACTGCCAGAATATTGCAGCCCTGTTTTTTGATTATAAACAGCGAATGACATGCTGCTTTTTTGTCTTTCCACGCATAATTCGGCAAATAACTTTAGTAAATTGTTATAAGTATGAAGATTAAAAACAATAAAACCGGTATCAATAGTAAATTTATGGCCATTATCTTCAAACTCATGCGTATGAGTATGTCCGCCTAAATAATCGTTTCTATCAAAAATGGAAATTTCATAATCATCCCGCAAATAATGTGCACAAGTCATGGCGGAAATACCGGAACCAATAATGGCGAGTTTCTTTTTCATATAAAAAATTATTTAATAAAAAAGTTCGGTAACATCGGTGGTGTTTTGGCGGCATATTCCTGAAATTCAATATTTTCTTTATACCTCTCTTCAGCCAGAGGAACCCCCGAAACAAAACGCAGTAATAAAGTTATAGTAATTGGGCCAATTAAACCAAGATAAAAATAATCCACATCCCAAATCACCAACCACAGTCCCCACCATAACACAGCTTCGCCAAAATAATTAGGATGACGGGTATACTTCCATAAACCGCTAGTCATGATTCTGCCCTTATTTTCTGGTTGATTAAGAAATTTTTTAAGTTGCTGATCACCAATAATTTCAAAACTTAAACCAAGCAACCAGATGGCAACCCCGATAACATTAATCCAAATAAACCCACCCTTATCAAAATTGGTCACTATAATAATGCTCGCGGCTACTAATAATAAGGTGGCTCCCTGAATTAGAAAAACTCTTAACCAAGAATTAAATATCACTGAACCTTTCCAACCAGAACGCATTTTCTGATAGCGCTTATCTTCTTCGCTACTTTTTAAAAATCGGCGTCCAATATGATATGCTAAACGACTTCCCCAAAAAATAACCATTAAGGTTATCAGGGAAACTCTGACTGTTGGGTTAAAAAATAAACCAACCAAAGCCACTAAAATAAACCCTAAGCCCCAAGCGACATCAGCAATATCATTTCTTTTTTTAATTACTGCAAAAACAAAACAAAAATTAATAAAAATGAATATGGTAATAACTTGTAGCCAAAAGAGATTCATATTTATTAAATTATATTTTTAGCAATAAAATAAGTGGCAACAGAGACCGATGAAGATAAAACAATTCCCCAAATAATATCAATGGCTACTATTTTCCAGGGCCAATCTTTTAAAACGGCTAAACTTGTTAAGTCGAAAGTCATATAGGTAAAAAAACCAAACAAGGCACCATACAAAAGGGCATATGACCAGGAATTATTTTTCATGGCTGGCGAAACAACAAAGATAAGCAGACCAATAATAAAGAGCAGATAAAATAGCACTGCTACTGGCCAATTTGGCGCTGGTCTCATTAAGTGCCCCATATGCTTTTGATATATCTCTTTAGCGACTACCCCAAGCCAGGTTAAATCAATAATGAAAAAAATGGGGACGGCTATTAGATATAACTTCAAAGAATTAAGCACTGTCATAAATTTATTTTGATTATTAAGCTTATTGTAAAATTTTGTTAGCAAGCAAATACTTCTCGATTTCCTCCGGCGTGGTGGCTGGCGAAAAACGCTTTAGGGGACTACCGGCGCTATCAATTAAAAACTTGGTAAAATTCCACTTGATGCGTCCGCCTAAAATTTCCGGGAGCTCCTTTTTTAAATAAACAAAAAGAGGGTGTGTCTCCTGGCCGTTAACTTTGACTTTTTTAAAGATTGGGAAGCTAATACCATAATTCAATTGGCAAAAAGATACAATCTCCGCCTCGCTCCCCGGTTCTTGACCGGCAAACTGATTACAAGGAAAGGCTAAAATAACAAAATCTTTATTTTTATAATCTTGATAAAGCTTTTCCAGACCGGCATACTGCTTCGTAAAACCGCATTTGCTCGCCGTATTAACAACTAAAACCACTTTACCGCGGTAATCGGACATTTTAATCACCTGGCCATTCGCATTTTCGGCAGTAAAATTATAAAAACTATCCATATCTTTATGATTTTGCTTTCTTGCTAATAAGAGTTGCCAAGCTAATTAAAAATCCCAAAATACACAGAACCGTAGTAATAATTACTCCTTGGTAGCGGCCGGAAAAGCCATCGGCTGATAAGTGTTTTAATAAAATGCCGGCGTAAGCCCAAACCAAAACTAAGCCATAGGCAACATTTTTATCCTTAATCATTCTTAGAATAACGATTAATAGCCCGGCCAATAAAACTATTATGGTCCAAACTTGGTCAGAAATTCCAAATCCATTCCAATTAATGCTTACTAAAAATACGGTGATGTTCGCGATGGCGGCCACAGTAATCCAACCGAAATAAACACTAAACGGAACGCGTATAAAAAACTTTTCTTTTAACAATAGCTTTTCTTTATTTAAAATATCGGCAATTTTGATTAAAGAAAACAGAATCACTGCCATCAGTACAACTGATATCCCGATAAAATCATAGTGCCAGGAAAAAATCCAAGCAATGTTAGCCAGCGAACTTAAGATAAAATAGAGGCCGATTTTCTGAAAAAGAGCCGCTTTCCCCCGGCCTCTATCGTTTTGGAAAAGGCCAAATTGATACAAACAATAGCTGGCCAGGAGTAGATAAATTAAACCCCAAATGGAAAAAGTTAAGCCTGCGGGGGCAAATAAATTAGGGTAAGCATCGGAAATAGCCCCGGTAGAACGGTTATTAATCGGCAAAGCGTTGGCGAGCCAGTTAACCGCCACCATAGCCACATAAGAAACAGCAACCATCGCTTTAATTATAATGTTTTTATTATTCATATTTTTACTATTTATATAATAAAAATACCACGAAAATGACATTTTTGTCTATGTACCTGAGATTTATAATATATTAAAATAATTTTATAAATAAAAAACCAGTAATTCAAAAAGAACTACTGGCTAAAAGAGGTTTGGGAAATTTATATTTCCCGATCAGTCCGATCAATGGCTATAATAGCGGTTATAATACCAAGCACTGATATTACTGCGACTAACCAAAGCGGGAAAGAAAAAGTTTTTAAATGTTTTACAAACATCAAAACCGCTGAAAAAACTAGACCGAAAAACATTACAACAATATCAACCCATAGCATAATTCGCCAGAATAACATTTTCTTTTTCATAACCATATATTTTTTGAAGGTTCATTTTAATAAATAAATTATATCATAATATTATAATTTTGTCAATAATATAACAAAAAATAGGCCTAAATTAGCCTATTTTTTGCGTTAATTGAAGACAGGGATATGGCTGAAAAGGTTTAAATATGACGGACAATCAATCATCCCAACCAAGTTCACTAAAAAATATATTACCATTAATTTTATTCAGAGCCTGTTTCACTTCAGGAGCCATATTTTCAGGAAGGGCATTTAATTTAAACCATTTTAATTCACTGCATTTATTTGGTTCCAGGTTTGTAATTTCTCCGGCCCACTTCTTTACTTTTAAATAAACGTCAAAATATTCGCGGTCTGGTCTAAATCTGTGAAGCACATGAACCACCTCTGAATCTTCAGGGGTTATTATTATATTTGCTTCTTCCCGCGCCTCTCTCGCTATACACTGTCCGGCCGTTTCCCCGCCATCAAAATGCCCTGATACTAAACTATAGTTACCATCCTGATACCCGGTGTTATAACGTTTTAATAGTAAAACTTCATCGTTTTTAATTAGAACTAAATAAGCGGCGGCATAAGGCCTGAACCTTTCTTCAATAGACATATTTTTAAAATTATTTATATAACAAAATTACCACGGAAAGCGGTATTTTGTCTATTTGCTTGGAAACATAGATGACGTTTGAACCAGTGCGGTTAAGATTTAAGCTATAAAAAAGAAAGCTCGCTAAAGTATGCTGTGTAGCTTTCTTTAACGAGCTTTTGATTACCATTTTTCCCAAAACACAATCTTTTCCCTTTGAGCAGGACTCAGGCGAAATGTTTCAACTCTTCTTGAGTCACGGAAAAAGGGGCTTGATTCGTTGGAGGCGAATTCCACTACTTTAATTAAGTGAGAAAATTTTTCAATTTTGTTTTTATTTTCTTGATTAATTTTCTCTTCATTAATAGGAAACTCGCTCCTTTCACCAAAAATATTCTCCTGAATTAATTCAATTACTCCAGAATAAGCTTTGAACCTTTTTGGTTCGAGTTTTTTTACCCCTACTGATATTCCATATAATTCATAGCTAACAACTGTTTGGGAGTCATAATACTCCATTAAATTTGCTTCCGCTTTGTGGATTATTAATTCATGCCTCCATTTCCAGTCTGATTTTTTGTCTGGATTAGTTTTTGGCGCAAAAATAATTGCCAAAGCAGCTTCAGCTACTCTTGTAGGATTTGAGAACTTGTTCATTTTTTAAAGAATTTTACCGCAACGTGCGATGCCGAGATTATTTTGCTTTTCAGCTACCTTTCGGTTTCCGTATGGCATTCAGGGAGTTTATCCATTCACCCCATATCTACTAATTAAGGAAGTAGAAAAACCTTATGCCCATATATTAACATAATTATCAAAATAAGTCAATAGTAAATGGGATCACATTTAAGTTAGCGACACGACACCCGTCGTAAATTTTAACTAATTTTAAAACAAAAATAGGCTTTAGAAGCCTATTTTAAGTATTTGCTCGGAGACTGGGATATAGTTGGAACGGTTTTATTATAAAAAAAACTGTTTAATTATAACTATGGCTATTAAAACTAAACCAAACATTAAAGACATTAACGCCCAACGTTTATTTGAATTAAAAGTAAGAAAGCTCAGAATTAAAGATAAAATAAAAATGGGGGTGGTAAAATATGAAAAAATTGTTGCCAAACCACAGCCATGCCCACCACAATCAGTAAAAAGATAGATGGATATAGCTAAAGAAAATAGAGAAATTAATAAAAATATTCCAGAAAAAACCAAAATTATAATATGTTTAACATTTTTCTTCATAAAATTAAACTTTATATTTATATAACAAAAATACCACGAAAGTGGTATTCTTGTCTATTTGCTCGGGGACAGGGATTTATCGCCCTCGCCTCGCCCCGGAATGGGCGAGGCTCACTTGTCCTGGGTTGGCACCCGAAGCTCCCCCGGAGCTTCGTTCGACGCTCGTCCGCTCGTCTCGGCTTCCGCCTCAACTCGCGTCTCGCTTCCAACCTGTTCAAATCCCTCTTTGCTTCGCAAACAATACAAAAAAGAACAGATTAATCTGTTCTTTTTTGTATTGCTCGGGGACAAGGATTCGAACCTCGATAGCCAGGACCAAAACCTGGAGTCCTACCATTAGACGATCCCCGAATTTGGAATATAAATTGTAAATCAAAATATCCTCTTGATAAGGATATTAATAATTAAACAAAAAGTCAAATATCTCTAACTTTAAACTAATTAACCCTTAAACTTTAGCATAACGCCGAACGGCAAACAGGCTGGCAAAAATATTAATGGCTAAAATTACTAAAAATTGTAGGCCAAAAACCTGCCAAAAATTATTGATGAAATATGACAAGATATTGACATTGTAGCCCATGAAAAATACTTCCAGATACGGCTGTAATAATGTTAAAAACGGATAAAAAATAGCGATTATTATCATGATGCTCAGGAGCGTATAAACAAAAGCGGAAACAACGTAGGGGAGATAAATAAAAGAGTAGGAAGCTCCCACCAGGCGCATAATTTCAATTTCTTGGCGATGAGTATAAATCGCTACCCTAACCGTATTATAAACCACTAGCAAACTTGTCAGAATAAAAATAGCAATAATAAATAAGCCTACTTCATTCACTCGGTCGGTGATGCTGTTAATCTTATTTAAGATAATAGCATTATCAGCAAAATCTCGAGATTCAATAATCTGGCTATCCAGCATTTTTAACTCATTAATTAACAGGTTTGACTCGGCAAAATTACTAGGAACAATTGTTAGGCTGGGCGATAACGGGTTGCGCCCCAATTCCTTCAAAGCCGCTAAAACTTCTTGGTTATTTTTATATTTATCGCGAAAATTGGCAAGCGCGCTTTCTTTAGAAATATAAACAATATTTTTAACACGGGGGGATGACTCTATTTTACTTTTCAGAGACATAATATCCGCTTCCGGGGTTTCTGGCTTGATGTATAGACTAATATCAATCTTTTCTTGAACTGCTTGCGAAGCGCTATCGCTAATGACCCGCACGGTCATTAAAGTATTAATAGAAAAAAGCGCGAGCAATAAAATGGTAATGGTAGCGATAGAGAGCCAAACGTTGCGGGCGATATCCTGAAAACTAAATTTTATAATGCGAAATAAAGATAACATCTTAGTTGAAGCTTATTATAATAAATATTTACCCTTTTCTTGGTCGCTAATTATCCGTCCGTGTTCCATCGTAACCACCCGGCGGTTAAGGTAGTTAACAATTTCTTTATTATGCGTTACTAAAATAACGGTGGTTCCGAATTTATTTATTCTTAAAAGCAAATCAATAATTTCATTAGCGTTAATCGCGTCCAAATTACCGGTCGGCTCATCGGCTAATAAAATTTTGGGCTGATGAACCAAGGCGCGCGCAATAGCCGCCCGTTGTTTTTCGCCGCCCGAGACTTCATTGGGATAACGCCCTTTTTTATCTTCCAAGCCGACAATCTTCATGACGCTCGGTACAATTTTATTTATCTTGGCCGGAGTACCGCCGGAAACTTCTAAAGCAAAGGCGACATTTTCTGCCAAGGTTTTTTTTGGCAATAATTTAAAATCTTGAAAAATAACACCAATCTGGCGGCGCAAAAAAGGAATCTCGCGGCGCGAAATTTTAGTAATATCCCAATCGCCGGCAACCACTTGGCCACTATCAACCCGCTCTTCGCCAATTAAAATCTTAACTAGAGTCGTTTTACCAGCGCCTGATTGCCCGACAATCGACACAAACTCGCCGGGATTAATGCTTAAATTAATATCATCTAAAACCTTGGCTTGCTTACCATAGGCCTTAGAGGCATTTTTAATAGTAATCATAAAGATTATTTTTGAGCGTTGACGGCTTTTAAGCCATAGCGAATAAGCTGTTCATTATCGGAAAAATTATCCGCTTTACTCTTAGAGCCAAAATTGACGACAATCATATTTCCGGCAGCGGTTTTGACTCGGGTCATTAAACAATATCCGGCTTCATCAAGATAACCAGTTTTAGAACCTAAAATATTATAAGCGGAATTTTTTAATAGCTGGTCGGTATTGGTGAGCTTATGCAGCTCTTTGGTATTGATGGTCGTAAAAGAATAAGTCTTGGCAGTGCTTATTTTTTGAATCAACGGATTTTTAAATATCTCTTTTACCATTATAGCATAATCGGACGGAGAACTCACATTGTCAGGCGACAAACCGGTGGGTTCTACAAATTTGGTGTTCGTTGCGCCCCAATCTTGAGCCAGCTTATTCATATTGGCAATAAAGTCTTCACGCTTCAATCCGCTCACACGCACCAAAGACTCTACGGCATTATTAGCTGAACCGACAAGCGCGCTATAAATCAAATCTTCAACTGTCATCGTTTCCCCTTCATCAACTCGCAGGCGTGCCGACTCCCAAGGCTTGCAATATTCATAATTATAATTTTCATCCTGCTTCTTATAAGTTACCACCGATGACAAGGTTGGCTTAGTATTTAAAAAAGTAGTGATGGCGACTAGCTTTGTCAGGCTGGCAAGCGGCGCCTTATCATTTTGATTCTTTCCCCAAATCACTTCGCCGCTGTCTTCCATCATAATTATTGAAGAGGAGGCGGTAATATTAGGAACATCAGTTAATTGCTGAGCAACCGGCTTAGCGGCAGCTTCATTTTTCAAAACTTCAATTCGAACATTTATTATCCCGGCATTTAAAGAGGCTATTTTTTCAAAGGCCACCCGGTCTAAATCGATAACTCGATCGGGATGTTTAGCTCTATCCGGACCATAGTCATTAATAGTAACATCAACAAATTTATTATTATCCGTATTGTACACGCGCAATTTAGTGCCTTTAATAAAGTCAGGCGAAGCGGCAAACAAACCTTCTTTATATTTGTACCAGCTGGCTTTCCCGACCGTCATCACTTCAGGCTTGGCTAAAACAATCAGCCAGCCGGAAGTCGCGTCGGTCGTCATGGTCGCGTATTGTTCAGCCGGATAATCTTTAGTCGGAACCGGACGCCAAACGCCTGATAAGAAATCATAAGAAAAAATCTGTTTTAACTGATTATTTTTTTGAGGATAATTTATTTTAACAGTCATCGGCCGGCTAGGATCATAGAGGCCGGAGCCGACAAATGAATATTGATAGGAGGGCGTGAGCGCTTCCCACTCCCAAGGAATGCGGAATTTTTCTGAATTTTCAGAAATATTTAAAGTTGGTTCAACGGTAAAAGCGAGCGGGTGACGCTCAAAATTAATACCGCTAGCGGCCGCCAGCGGCGACAAAGGAAAACTAACAGCGAGGAGAGCGATAACGACAATAAATTTACTTTTTTTAAGCATAAGACTGACAAAAGTTTAATTGACTAAAAATGTTGTTTAAGTTTATAATGTATTTGCGCCGTTTTTCGGCGTTAAGACGAACGCGGGTGTCGTATAACGGTTATTATGTCAGCTTCCCAAGCTGAAGAAGGCGGTTCGATTCCGCTCACCCGCTCCCTTAGTTCGCCGAGATAGCTCAGCTGGTAGAGCGGCGGTATCGTAAACCGTAGGTCGTGGGTTCGATCCCCATTCTCGGCTCCAATTTAAAACTACAAACAACAATCAGCTGCTGAAAAAATAATTAAACCATTTTTTAAGATTGCTGATTTCTTCTTGATTATTTTGGACATCGTCCGAATTTTTTACTTCTTCTTGATTCTCAATCACCACGACCGTTTCACCCGGTTTTTTTAAATTGAGGTTCATTCTGGCTTGCGCCTCCAGCGATTGGTCTGATTGCAAATAGCTTAACATTTCTTTCAGCTCTTGATTATCTTTTTCAAATTGAGCAATTTCCTGCTGCACACCGCTAATTTCATTCTCAATCACCCGTTTTTGGCTATAAGTCCGCGCTAGCGGCAAAATAATTAATAACAATAAAACCAGGCCGACAATCGCCAAAAAACGCTGATTAGAAAATAAGCGATAAAAAATATTGTTATGATGATCCGCTTGGTCGGCATGGAAGCCGCGCGGCTTTATTTTATCGAGAGCCATGTATTTTATTATAACATAGCCGCGAAGTGTTGCCAAAGAATTAATTTCTTGATTTCGGCGTTACCCAAAATCCCATATAACGGCCAAACATCAATCTAATCTGCGCCTCCAAACATGGAATTGAACCGAAAATAACAATCACAATCGGAACCAGCAACCATTCTAAAATCATTCTAATATTCTTCCAAACTGAATATTTTTCCGGACGTTTTGGTAATAATAAAGATGAAACTACGGCTGACAAAATCAAGCCAACCATCGCAATATTCATCAGATTCTGAGTAATGGCCGGCAAATTGCTTGAGAGAACGGTGGAATTAAAACGATCGCCACCCAGCAGCATCGGCATCCAACCAACAACCGCAATAATCAAGGCATTGGTCGCCCAAGCATGAAAACCATAAATCTGAATTAAAATATGACCGATAATCATGCCTTTATCTAAATCTTTATTTTTCCAGCGCTTGCTGGCATTAAAAATCAAATAAGGAATATTTTCCCCTCCCCAAGCCCAGCGTCGCTGTTGTTTATAAAGACTGCGGGCCGTAAGCTTGAAATTTTGATCGCAAGTCACATCCATTGAGACATCAAAATAAATCGGCTCGACTCGATAATGGCCATTGTAAAACATTAAACAATGCCAAAAAATCCGAGAATCTTCGCTCACATTTTTCGGACCCCAAAAACCGATTTCATTGAGCGCCTTGAAAGTCATGGAATGGGAAGAATAAGTTACCAGGCTCTCTTGGCGAACTTGCATAATCATCTGCCAGAAGGTATTGGAAGAAGCGGCCACGCGTGAAAAAAACGGCGCGCTCCAAACATTGTTATGATATACCGGAATCGGCTGGTAACTAGCATGATAAGGATCGGCCACGCTTAAAAACTTATAAGTCAAAGCAAAAAAATATCCTGGGCGCACAATAGTATCAATATCAAACACGCTGACTAATATTTTATTATAATCAAAACCTTCTTTATCAATTAAGGTGGTTTTTATCTGCTTAACGCACCAGGCTTGATTGGACCCCTTGCCTTTGAGCTCGCCTCCAATTCCATCCGGATGAAAAACGATTTCCAAGCGCCCGAATTGATTTTTAAATTCTTGTTCAATTGCGGCGGCCTTTTCATGGGCGCTCACGCCGGCTCGTTCTTCAAAAGCGAGTGCAATAATTATCTTATCGGTTGGAAAGCCGTCATTTTTTATAGCCAACAGACAGGAACGAATTATTTCTAAATCTTCATTATAAGTAGGTAAAACTATTAAGTGCCAAACATCATCCCATTTAAGGCCGGAGCGCGCTAAGGAGCCTTCGGGCGCTTCGCCCGGCTCGTAAAGTCCGGCGGCTAAATTAGCGCACTTTTTCTGCCAATCTGTTTTTAGGCCTTTTTTTAAATTACGATAGGAAGTGATTAAAAAAATGGCCATATAAATGACCAAAAGCAGCCAATAAACGTCAAAAGCAATAATAAAATAAGCCACAAAAACTGGCTTAAAATAAGAAAAAATTACCAAAATCACCAAGGTGGCAATTGATAAAAACCCAGGTAAAATCTCTAATATTCGATAAATTTTATAGTCGCGCCCCTGTAAATCAGTGGCCTTGCCCACTCGTAAATAGTAGTCATCTTTATCCATATAGCCTAGATTATTTCTAAATCAGACTTCTTCTTTTTAGCTCAAAAAAGCAATCTGCGCAAGCTTTAACATCAACTAAAGCATCGTGCGCCTCCGGAAAGCCGGTGTTAAATAAAAAAGTATAAAGCTGAGTTAGATTGGGCCACTTGTAGCCGCCGCGGCCGTTAGGAAAACGACAAACATCTGCGGTTCTCTTCATCGTACAAATCTTATTAGCCGGCGCGACATGGTTTTCCATCTTCAAACGCAAAAATTCCGCCCCCACGATTTTTTCATCAAAATCAATATTGTGAGCGACCAAATAGGTAGAACGTTTTACGTCTTCAGAAAACTTCTCTAGGGCTTCTTTTAAAGGGACGCCTTCTTTTTCAGCGCGCTCTTGGGTAACTCGATGAATTTTAGCTACCTCTTCGGAAATCACAAACCCGTCTGGTTTAATAATTAAACTCTGACTACCCCAATGATTACCATGAAAGTCGTATAAGCTCCAAGCAATTTGGACAATGCGCGGCCAATTAGAAAAATCATCAAGCGGGGCTTGATAATTTTTAGGCAACCCGGTAGTTTCGGTATCAAAAAATAAATACATAAGCTTATTTGATAATAATATCGGCTCCTTCCGGCAAATCTTGTTCTTGGCCGATAGCCGCCTTCACCTCGCTGACAATATCCGCTACCGGAATCGACCCGTCGTTTTTACTGCCAGTTGAATTTTTATTTACGGGTGATAGCTGACTAGAATTAGCGGGGCTCGGTTTTAAAATTGGCGCCTCTTTAGAACTTAACGTCTCTTTAGGAGCCGGGGTTTTAATAACTCGACCCTTAAAATCAACCGGGGCCATTTTATTTAAATCTCCTAAAGATAAGGTGGCCTCAGGCTGAAATATTGGTTCGTCTTTTACTTCTACCAAACCTTTTCTTTCTATTTCTTTGGCTTGTTTGCGCGCTTCTAATTCCAAACGTTTTTCTTCTTTTTTCTTGCTTAAGCAGTCCTTACAATAAACCGGGCGGATACCATCAGGGATAAAGGCAATTTTAGTAGCGACGCCGCAGCTAGCACAAACGGCATCATAGCCGGATTTTTCTTTGAACGGGGAAACCGGAAAATTAGCGTTTGGCGCTTTCAAAATCGGCTTACTGGGCGTCTGATTTTGATAAGGAGCGCTAGACTGAGTTGAAACAGGAACTGCCGGGCTATAAACATTAGTAGGACTAGCTCCTAAATTCTGGGCTGGAATCCTAATGTCGGCTCGAGGCGCTGACTTTTCATCTTCCCCATAGCTCTCATGCCAGCGCATAATTTTTTCTTCTACAGACTCACGATCACTGGCATATTTCTCGCGCGAATAATTAATTACTTTTTCCGTGTTATTGGTGCGTTCATCAATTCTTAAAGGCGGTAAACCAATCGCAGAAAACGGCGACGAAGCAATCCCGTCAATCATTAGCTTCAGATACATTTCATATTTCGGCAGATTAACAATATCCTCTTCGGTAAAAGTCGGGGTAAACTCTTTGACTAGCTCTTCCGCATCAGCCGCGCCAACTCGAAAAACAACTAAAGTTCCGACGTTGCCAAAAACCGCCGGCTTAACTTTTTCACTCAACTGTTCAATATATTGGTGCGCTAAAATTAAATTTAAACGGTATTTTCTCGCTTCCGATAAAATATTAGCAAAACTATCGGTGGAAAAATTTTGGAATTCATCAATATATAAATAAAAATCACGGCGCTCTTTTTCCGGAATATCAACCCGGCTCATAGCCGCTAACTGGATTTTAGTAATCATCATTGCCCCTAAAAGTGCGGAATTATCTTCACCGATGCGGCCTTTAGACAGATTCATAATTAAAATCTTGCCGTTATCCATAATATCGCGAATATCAATCGCCGATTTAACCTGACCAATAATGTTGCGCATCAAGGAGCTGGACAAAAACTGTCCAACTTTATTTTGAATAGGTGAAACTGCTTCTGAGGCAAACTTGTCGGCATAACCGGAAAATTCTTTTTCCCAAAATGCCTTCACGACCGGATCAGTAATATTGGCAACTACGCGTTTGCGATAACCCTTATCGGAAAGCATGCGGACAACACCTAAGAGCGTTGAACCGGGAAAATCCAAAATCGCTAAAATTGCATTTCTTAAAATATATTCCAAGCGCGGCCCCCAAGAATCGGCCCATAATTTTTGAAAAACGCCAATCAACCCAGAAGCGACTAAGTGCCGCAAATGCGGCTCAACTTGCTCCACAACGTTAAAGGCAATCGGAAAATTGATATCAGAAGGATTAAAATAGACAACATCTTTAAGACGGTCATTGGGAATATAATCCATTATTTTTTCCGCCAAATCACCGTGCGGATCAACAACCGCTACGCCATAACCGTTACGGATATCATCTACAATCATATTTTCCAAAACCGTGGACTTGCCCATACCAGTTTTCCCAATCAAATACATGTGGCGGCGGCGGTCGTCAGTTTTGATGCCGAATTTTTTCAATTCATTGCGATAATTTGTTTGCGCAAAAACTGCTATATTACCCGCCATAATTTATTTGCTCAAAATAATATTACTTAAAAATCGTGCCCCCGGGGACACTAACGCCGACCAGAGAATTCCCAATTGCTTGGCTGGTATAATCAACAATACTGCGCCAAGAAACTACGCCCAAAATAATAACAGCGGCTAATAGGGAATATTTAATGGCTGACATTACTGATTGCCAAGCAAAATAGTGCTTAATAAATTTTACTGATCTCAATATTTCCCGATTTAATTTTTCAGCCTGCTGCAATTGTTCTAAAATTTTTTCCGCTTCTAAACCAGAAATAACGGCCTCTGATTTTTCGGAGGCTGATAACGGCTCACCGCTGGTAGCGGCTGATGAGGTTTTTATCATATTTTTATAATTTATCAACTGCGAACTTCGCAAACGCCGGCCGCCTTCCGACCAATAGCCGCAAACTCGGCCATTTCCCGGTCAGTATAAGCAGCTTTTCCCTGAAAAGCCCCGTCAACTAAATCGGTATCAGATTTAAACTTTTGCAAATACCAATTATCAGCACCCTTAATCAACTCGCCCATTGCCTGAAAATCTTCTTTATCCAGAAGACCGGGCACGACTGTAGTTCTGAACTCATGCGGCAAGCCGCTCTCAATTATAATTTTAACACTTTTTTCCAGATTATCACAGGCGACAATAGCACTCACGGTATTTTCATACTTAGCAAGCGGCGCCTTGATATCCATCGCGATATAATCAATCAATTTTTTAGCTATCAATTCCTGAAGCATCTCGGGATTAGTGCCATTAGAGTCCAACTTAATATCATAGCCGAGAGCTTTTATCTGGCTAATAAAAGAAGGCAGGTCGGGATGCAAAGTCGGCTCCCCGCCGGTAATGACTACGCCGTCTAAACGGCCATATCTTTCCTTTAAAAAAAGAAAAAGGTCTTCAGGGGAAAGCGGAGAAAGACCTTTTTCTTTTTTATTTTTTTCATCCTCTCCCTTACGGGGCAGGACAAGCATAGGGTTATAACAGAAGTGACATCGGAAATTACATCCTTGGGTAAAGATAATGGCCGCTAGATGATCGGGATAGTCGAGAATTGATAATTTCTCCAAACCGCCGATAATCATAGGGCTTACTTATTCAGCGCAAACTTTAAAAGTCTTACGATCCTTATACTCACTGGCTTTCCCAGGATTATAGTTTTTTACGGGAGTTAGCCAGCCGACAACACGGCTGTAGACGATACATTCTTGTCTTTGAGTTTGTATAGGGCTCATATTTTTTATGTCTACCAGCTACTTCTATTTCTAAAATCAGAAGCGGTTGGTATTTATATTATAAATTATAATTTTACAAATTACAATGGCTGTTAAACTTGGTTTTTATAGCTGATTTTGTTCGGCCAAACGGATATCTTCCACACTTTCTTTAAAACCCAATTCTTCATCGCACTTCGGACAATATTTATGTTCACCGGATAAATAACCATGTTTAGGACAAATTGAAAAGGTTGGAGTAATTGTGAAATAAGGAAGTTTATAGTTATTAACAATCTTTTGGACTAATTTCTTAGCCGCATCGCCATTTGACATTCGCTCTCCTAAATAGCCATGAAGAACTGTACCTCCGGTATATTTAGTTTGTAAATCATCCTGTAAATCAAGTGCGGAAAAAATATCATCAGTATAACTAACGTGAAGATGGGTGGAGTTGGTATAATAAGGATCAGCCTTAAATTTTTGGACCGCCTCCGTATTAGAACAAATTATCCCCGGATAAATTTGCTGGTCTTTTTTGGCAAAGCGATAGGTACAGCCTTCTCCCGGAGTGGCTTCTAAATTATAAAGGTTATTGGTCTCGTTCTGGAAATCCATTAATTTTTCTCTCATGAAATCCAGAATTTCGGCCGCAAAGGCATGTCCTTCCGGGGTAGAAATATCTTTGCCCATTAAATTAAGGGCGGCTTCGTTCATCCCGTTAATTCCAATAGTGGAGAAATGATTGCGCCAGTAGTCTCCGAAACGGGCCTTAATATTTTCTAGATAATACATGGAGTAAGGGTACAAACGGTCATCGGTAAATTTTTCAATAATTTTACGCTTAATTTCCAAGCTCTCTTTGGCAATCTCCATGAGATTAACCAGTTTCTTTTTAAATTCTTCTTTTGTTTTAGACAAATAACCTAAACGCGGCAAATTGATGGTTACTACTCCTAAAGAACCGGTAAGCGGGTTGGCGCCAAATAGACCGCCGCCACGCTTTCTTAATTCTCGATTATCCAAACGCAAACGGCAGCACATAGAGCGAGCATCGTCGCGATTCATATCAGAATTAACAAAATTAGAAAAATATGGGATGCCATATTTGGCGGTCATTTCCCAAGCCGGCTTCAAACATTCTCGGTCCCAATCAAAATCCTTATCAACATTATAAGTCGGGATTGGAAAACCAAAGACACGCCCAGTAGAATCGCCGGCTAACATGACTTCTGCAAAAGCCTGATTAAACATGTCCATTTCTTTTTGAAAGTCCTTATATTTCTCCGGCATGATTTTGCCGCCGATGATTACGTTTTCTTCGCCAATCATCGGCGAAGGGGTAACATCCAAAGTAACATTGGTAAAAGGAGTCTGAAAGCCGACTCTAGTCGGGACATTGATGTTAAACATGAATTCTTGTAATCCCTGCTTAACTTCTTCATAACTCAAATTATCATAACGAATAAAGGGCGAGAGGTAAGTATCAAAATTAGCAAAAGCCTGAGCACCAGCCGCTTCCCCCTGAAGAGTATAAAAAAAGTTAACAATCTGGCCAAGAGCGCTTCGAAAATGCTTAGGGGCATTGCTCTGAACTTTTTCACTGACCCCCTTAAAACCCTTAATCAACAAGTCTTTCAAATCCCAACCGCAGCAATAAGGCGCTAATAATCCTAAATCATGGATATGCAAATCGCCGTTAACATGAGCTTGGCGAATGTTTTCTGGATACATCTTGTTCAACCAATATTTAGCCGAAATAGCGGAAGCAATATAATTATTCAAACCCTGAACAGAAAAACTCATGTTGCTATTCTCCTTAAGGCGCCAATCGGCACGCCCTAAATAATCTTCCATTAGCTTCTCATCGGCGGTAGCGTTATTAATATCGCGTAATTGACGGTGCTGGTCACGGTATAAAATATAATTTTTGGCGACCTTAATCTGTTTATTTTCCAGGAGCACCTCTTCAACGATATCCTGAATTTCCTCAACTGCCGGGATACTATTTTTATGAAATTTAGAATTAACCTTCATGACCACTTGGTCGGTTAATTTTTTAGCCAGATGCTTATCATCCAGGCCGGTAGCAAAAGCGGCTTTGTAAATCGCTTTATTAATTTTTTCTTGATTGAAATCTGCGATTTCTCCCGATCGTTTAATGATTTTACTGATAGTCTCTGGCATAGGAATTGAAATGAAAATATGTGATTAATTATTTTTTTTCTTTAATGAGCTTATTAAGCTCCTTGCGGAATTCCTGAGCATCCTTAAAGGATTCATAAACCGAGGCATAACGAATATAAGCAACCGGGTCTAATTTTTTTAAATTTTTCATGACTGCTTGACCGATTTGTTTGGAAGTTATTTCGGTCTTCTTCAGTCTCTGTAAATCACGTTCGGTGGAGTGTACTAATTTTTTAAATAAGTCTTCGGTAATCGGGCGCTTCTCGCAAGATTTTTTTAAACCCCCGACCAATTTTTCGCGGCTATAGGATTCGCGACGCCCATCACGCTTAACAATCACTAAATCCAACAATTCTATTTCTTCATAGGTAGAGAAACGGAAAGAGCATTTTAGACATTCACGCCGCCGACGAATCGATAATCCATCGGAAGCCACCCGAGAATCAACTACCTTGGTATCAGGGTAGTAGCAAATTGGGCATTTCATAAAGCTTTAAGCTTAAATTTTAAAAAAATCTTTGAAAAACCTAGTAAAAACCTATATTTTGTGGGGCTTTTCTATGTGACCCACTAAATCTTGTGTCTGATGCTATTTTAGCAAATTTTAAAAAAGGGGTCAAAGTGACCCCGATTTTGCTAATTTTCAAATAATTATAAAAATTATTTAAAGTTATCCACAATCATTTTTAATCTTATTAAGGCTTTGACGCAGAAGCACCGCTTATTTTAGCCAGCGTCGCCTGATTAACAAAATGATAATCATCCATTGGTGTTCCAGTTTGCTCCAAAATACCGACAACCTTAACACTTGATAAACCGAAGAAGTCTTTCAGGCTGTCACCCGACCCCTGAATGAGTTTTTCTTTCTTCATCATCATCGCCTCATTATAGCCAATGACCATTTCGTTATCCCCTAAAACCAGCGACCCTTCATCAAGCCTTATATCGCTCGGAAAAACGTCAATTCCTAAAAATAATTTTGGCTGACCATCGAGAAAGTTAATTTTGGCTTCATGCTCGGCAATAAAGACATCAAAATCAGCGGCCTTCTGTTTAGAAACTAACAAAACTTGCATGCTGCCTGCTTCCATATTAGAGCTGAGCTTAGCAAACTCCCAAAAACCAAAGCTAAAAACAATAATCATAAGCACGGGAGCAATAAGCGATAAATAGTTCCTTTTACTGGGTTTAAAATATCGCAAGAGCAAAGAATTCCCGACCACCGAAATAGAACTGAAGGCCATGGCTAAGCCGGCCAATTCCGGCTTTAGAACCAAACCGAAAGACATAAAAATTCGAGCGGCAATCGGAATGCCAATAACATTATAAAACAGAGCAAAAAACATATTCTGTTTAATCTTACCCATAGTTTCACGTGCCAGTTGAAAAGCGGTGACAACATCATTTAAATCATTTTTTATAATAACAATCCCTCCAGCCTCCATCGCGACGTCTGTACCAGACCCCATGGCAATGCCCAAATCGGCCTGGGCAAGCGCCGGCGCGTCATTAATGCCATCTCCCACCATTGCTACCTTATACCCGCGTTCCTGGAGCTTTTTGACCTCATTAGCCTTATCTTCAGGCAAAACTTCGGCCAAAATATTATCGATACCCACTTGGGCGGCGATGGTCTTGGCGGTGCGTTCATTGTCGCCGGTTATCATATAAACCAGGAGACCTAACTTTTTTAATTTGGCAACTGCTTCTGCTGAAGTACTTTTAACGGTGTCGGCAACTGCAATCCCCCCAATCACTTTATCTTTAGTAGCCAAGAGTATGACTGTTTTCCCCTGAGATTCTAGTTCCACTAATTGATTATAAATAGCATCAATTACATGTCCCAATTTTTCCGTTATTAGGCGGCGATTACCAAAATAATAATCTACCCCGGCAATCTCCCCGTGAACCCCAAGACCAGGGATGGCCGAGAAATTGTTTATTTCCTTAAGAGAAACCGATTGTCTGTCAGCCCGAGTGAAAATTGCTTCAGCGAGCGGATGCTCAGATAGTTTTTCCAAGCTGGCTGCTATCGCTAAAACATCCGCTTCAGCCATTTTCTCTAAGGCAATAATATCAGTCACTTCCGGCTGGCCCTTAGTTAAAGTTCCGGTCTTATCAAAAATAATGACTTTAATATGACCAGCCGCCTGTAGCGGCTCTCCACCTTTTATTAATATTCCATATTCCGCTCCCTTGCCGGTACCGACCATAAGCGAAGTTGGTGTAGCTAAACCTAAGGCGCAAGGACAGGCAATTACAATTACCGAAGTAAAAGCCATTAAGGCAAAAGAAAGTGTCGAACCCAATAAGAAAAACCAGACCAAAAAAGTAAGCACGGCGAGCCCAATAACAATGGGCACGAAAACGGCGGCTATTCGATCAGCAAATCCTTGGATAGGAGCTTTAGATCCTTGGGCATCCTCAATCAGCCTAATTATCCGCGCCAGGATAGTCTCGCTACCGACTCTCACTGCTTCAAATTCAAAGCTGCCGGTTTTATTGATTGTACTACCAATAACTGAATCGCCAACCATTTTTTCTATCGGCAAACTCTCGCCGCTAATCATTGACTCATCAACTGCTGAAGAACCTTTAACTATTTTGCCATCGACCGGAATCTTCTCGCCAGGACGAACTAGAATAATATCCCCGCAAACGACCTCTTCTAAAGCGATATCCAACGTTTGTCTATGGCGAATAACCCGCGCCGTTTTAGCCTTCAACCCCATTAATCTTTTAATAGCATCCCCGGTCCTGCTTTTAGTTCTAATTTCCAACCATTTACCCAAGACCACAAAAGTTATAAGATAAGCAGCAGTTTCAAAATATAGTTCTGGAATTTTCCCGCCTAAGCCGATAAGGGAATCCGTTTTTATAAAGTAACTAATGAAGTTTGCCAAGCTATAAATAAAAGCAGTGGAGGTGCCAATCGCGACCAAACTATCCATGTTAAAAGTTTTCATTTTTAAGCTTGACCAAAAGCCTTTATAAAAACCGGCTCCCACCACAAATTGGATAGGGATAGTTAACAACAAAGAAATAATCCCCACATAGGGCAGTAATGCTGTCTTTCCAGGAATAGCAAAAAAGTCCAAAAGCATGAAATACAACATCGGCAAGCTAAAAAAGAAACTGAACCAAAATTTTTGCGCGTATTTTTTAATTTCTTTTTCTTGCCTACGTTTCTCAAAATCAGCATCTTGAACATCTATTTCTTCCGCATAGTATCCGGCTTTTTTAACAGCTTGGAGCAAAGATGCAATTTTTACTTCAGTGCTATTGTAAAAAATACTGGCTTTCTCGGCGGCAAAATTAACACTGGCTTGTTTTACGCCCGGAAGCTTCTTTAATGACTTCTCGATTAAATTAGCGCAAGAAGCGCAATGCATTCCTGATAACGCTAAATTAACCCGCTGAGCAGAAACATCGGCCGCTATTTTATTATTTTCCATAAATTATTTATATAAAACTTTTTTACTACTTATTTTAACACCTACCCCCCAGGTGTCTAAATTAATCATACATCACTACAGAAAGGGAGTCAATCTATAAAATAAAAAAGAGGCGCCGATTCCGTGGCGTCTCTTTTTAAATTTTTCTTATCTTTTACCCCATCTTCTTCCGAATAAAAGCCGGGACACTCAAATCATCATCTTCATTAACGGGTTTTTCTACTTTCTTCTCGGGAATCGTCGGCTTTAGCGGTAAATTTTTAAAGACAGAGGAAAATTTTGCTTTATTGCGATCTTCTCGCGCCGCCAGATCTTCTTTTTCAGTTTCTTTTTCGGCAATGAAAGTATTGGGGGTATAGGAGGACTTGGAAGTTTCTCCTTTTTGACTCTTGCTGTGGCCGTCAAATCCGGTGGCCACGACCGTTATCTTAATTTGATCTTTTAATTTTTCATCAATCACGGCGCCAAAAATAATTTTAGCTTCTTCATCAGCGGCCGAGGTAATAACTTTAGCCGCTTCGCTTACTTCCGTCATACTCAAATCAGCACCACCAGTAATCGTAAAGACAATTCCCCGAGCACCATCAATCGACATATCCAATAAGGTTGAGTTTATGGCTTGTTTAGCCGCTTCCACCGCTTTATTCTCACCCGAAGCAGTACCAATCCCCATCAAAGCCGAACCAGCATTAGACATAATGGCTTTTACGTCAGCAAAGTCGGCATTAATAATACCCGGCACGGTTATAATTTCGGCAATTCCCTGAACACCTTGGCGCAGGACATCATCCGCAGTTTTAAAAGCTTCTAATAACGAAGTCTTTTTATCAATCACTTGCAATAATTTATCATTGGAAATCGTAATAATGGTATCAACCTTGTCTGCGAGTTCAGCATAGCCCCTGTCAGCGATATTCTTGCGCTGACCGCCTTCAAACATAAAAGGTTTAGTAACGACTGCAACAGTTAGAGCCCCTTGCTCCTTGGCAATTTGGGCTACTACCGGCGAAGCACCAGTACCAGTTCCACCACCAAGTCCGCAAGTTACAAACACCATGTCACAGCCCTTGAGCGATTCCTTAACTTCATTAGCCGATTCTTCCGCGGCTGATTTTCCCAATTCTGGATTCATGCCGGCGCCTAAACCTCTGGTCACTGTTTTACCGATATGAATTTTCTCGCTGGCTTTATTATAATGCAAAGCCTGAATATCGGTATTAATGGCGACAAAACCAACGCCCTTAATTCCACTATCAACCATGCGGTTAATAGCCGAATTACCGCCGCCGCCGACACCGACTACTTTTATTTTTGCAAATGTTTCTATTTCTGGTTTTACTTCAGCCATACGATTTGACTATTATATTTATTATGCTTTATTTTGGCATTATTTTATTGAACAGACCCTTAGTCTTCTCCAATAAACCGCCAAGGTTATTCTTGAATTTATTACTCGCGCTTATTCCTTCGCCTTCAGTGTGGCTACCCCAGATAACTAAGCCCAGAGCGGTTAAAAATTCCGGATTCTTAACTTTATCAATAACCACGTTAATATTCTTAGCTTGCCCTAAAGCCGCCGGAAGCCTTAACTTCTTTTTAGCAGATTCTACCAAGCCGTCAAGTTCCGCTCCGCCCCCGACGAAAATTACACCCGCCGGCAACATGCCGGAACGATCAATACGCCTGAACTCCTGGTCAACTTTTTCAAAAATTTCTTCAGCCCGGGCATTAATAATTTCCGAGACGTATTTACGAGAAATCGTGTTAATATCGTCATTTACCTCCTCTTCTTTGACTAATTCGGAAATATCAATCTCATCGCGCTCGCCTTCTTCTAAAGTAATGGCGCTTCCATACTCGCGTTTAATTCTTTCCGCTAGATTAATCGGACATCGGAGCCCAATCGCCACATCAGCGGTAATATGTTCGGAACCAATTGGTAAAATTGAAGTGTGAATTAGATTTCTTTCTTCATAAACCGCGAGTGAAGTTGTGGATGAACCAAGGTTGATTAAAGCCACGCCCAATTCTTTTTGCTTGGAGCTTAAAACCGCTTCGGCGGCTGCTAGCGGGGCCAAAACTAAATCTTCAATTTCCAAACCAGTGCGATAAATTGCTTTGGTTAAATTTTTTATCTGAGTGCTGAGCCCTTGAACGATTAAAGTTTCCACTTCCAATCTGATACCATTCATGCCAATCGGATCTTTTACATCAGATTGATTGTCAACGCTGAATTTTATCGGAATAACATGCAAAATTTCATAATTAACCGGTACGGCTAAAGCCCGCGCCGCTTCTATCGCGCGGTTGACATCATTTTCATTAATTTCACCATCGCTGCGGCCCACAGCCACGACGCCCTTAGAACGTTCGCACTTAATATGGGGATCATTAATACTAACCCAAACGCGGCTAATCGGTACCCCGACTAAACGTTCAGCTTTTTCCAGGACAGCCGAAATAGAAGAAGTGGTTTCTTCAATGCTATTTACTATACCGCGACTTACTCCGGCGGTTGGCCCGGAAACCGCGCCGATAATTTGTAATTCATCGCCAGCCACTCCGGGAATCTTTTGACCGATTACCAGGCGGATAGAGGTAGATCCGATATCTAGTCCGGCGACAATATTATCCTTCATAGAGTTAATATTAAATCGTTTAAATAAAAATACGGCAATATTTTAACAATATTTTCGTGCTTGCTATTTGCTGTTAATATTATACAAAATTTATCAGATTTTAACAATTCTAAAACAAGCCCAAATACCAGTTAATTATTTCCTGTCCATAAATTAAGGTAATAATAGCCCCAATCACTAAAAAGGGGCCGAGCGCTATCTTTGACTTCCAGCCTTTATTCTTAGAAATCAGCAAAATAACACTGATAATCGAACCGATGAAATAGGCGCTGATCAGTGATAAACCAAGATAGCTAAGAGTCGGGAAAGTTATTCCTAAAAGCAAGCCCAGCCAGATATCTCCTTCACCAATTCCCCGCTTCTTGGTCAAAATATATTGAGCCATAAAAAAACCGGCGCCAACCAATCCGGAACTTAAAATTGCCAGCCAAGAAAATCCTAAAAATAAATTTAGTACCGCCACAATAGCCGTTGTCGGCCAAACTACCATCATCGGTACCATCTGCCAGCGGAAATCATAAATAAAAATAATCATGAGGCTGGAAATTAAAAACCAATCGCGGGCCAGCAGCAGAGAAAAATTAACTGAATCGGCAGCCTGCAAAAAAGTCAGCACAAACAATAGGGCAGTAAAAAATTCTACTAGCGGATACTGCCAAGAAATCGACCGCCGGCAATGACGGCAGCGGCCGCGCAATAATAAAAAGCTAAGCAGCGGAATATTATCAAACCAAGAAATTGTCTGAGAGCACGACGGGCAATAAGAACGTCCCAAAATCGTATCTTCTTTATACAAGCGCCAAACCAAACAATTTAAGAAGCTGCCGATTACTAAACCAATCAAAGCGGCGAAAACGCCAAAAATAAATTCCATATATTATTTTTTATATTTTTCTCTTAAATCTTTCAACTCTGATTTTTCCGGAGCCAATTTAATGGCCGCTTCCAGGCTGCTGACCGCGGCGGCGGCATCCCCTTTTTCAAAATATAAAGTAGCCAGAGCCAAGGGCCAATTATAATCGTTGGGGCTTAAAACTGAGCCATGGGCGACATAACGTATCGCCGTATCCAAATCACCGCGCAAATAAAAAGTGTCGGCGATTTTTTTCAACAAGGAATAATCTTCAATCATGTTGCGATAAGCGGCTTTAAAAAATTTTTCCGCATTGGCATAATCGCCTTGAGAAACATAGGCCCGCCCTAAGTCGGTATACATCATATAGCGATAAGACTGGGCAACTTTTTTATGGCGAGGATTGATAATGGCACTATTAACGTCAGGAAGCTTAGTATCCACTAGGCGATAAAAATTTTCGGCCTCTGCCAGTCGACCCTGCCGCATATAATCCCGCCCCCTTTCTAAATAAGCCAGTGGCCAACCGGGTGTTAGGTTTAAAATAATTGCAAAATATCTCTCCGCCATTTCATAATCCCCTAGTTGGCTGTAGATTTGCGCTTTCAATAAAAAGTTCTGATAACCGCGATCCGGCAAAGACTGAGCAATTTTTTCTAAACGATTTTTAATCATCGTTTTAGTAGCCAAATCCGGCGCCTGCTCTAAATGAACACCCAGATTATCTCCTAAAAAATGAGCGACAAAATTCTGCTGGACCGCGTTAACTTTTAAATTAAGAATATCGTCATGAATAACCAGCGCCGTAAGCGCCTCGCCGCGGCTTAAAGCGATATAAATATTATTGAAATAAGCATCAGCAATCAATGAGCGGCCATTGAGAATTATCTGCCAAGCGGCGAGAATTAATATGCCAAAGAGCAAACTAAGGCGCCACCAGTATTTAAAGCTGTATTTTTTTAACAGCCAAGAAAAACTATTTATAGAAGCCGGGCGTTCGAAATGAATAGCCGCCAAGATAGCAAATAGCAGCCAGAAATAAACTTCGGCAGCCACAATCGCAAAGCTGAACATCAAGGAGATGAGATAAGCGCCGGCGGCGGCGCCAATCGCCAGACTTAAATATTTATATTTCCCTGTCCGATAATTCTGCCAAGCCAGCTTAAAGAAAGAATAATACCATAAAGAAAAAAGTAGGAGCCCGAAAAATCCGGCGTTTAGTAAAGTGTCCAGGATTAAATTATGCGCCCGATCAGTATTAGCACTCACATCAGCATAAATTCCCCAATCATTTTCATAATATTTAATAAATACTTCCCCGGCATTTTCCAAACCATAGCCAAAAACTGGTTTTTTTAAAATCGCGTCAGCTGAAGCATGAAAAAAATTAATGCGAGCAGCAAAGCTGCCAGCACTAAGATTAAAAGATTCTTGCAGGCGTCCCGGGGTAAAAACCTCTAAAGCACCAATGCCTAAAATAAAAATTAAAAATGCTCCAGCCGCTATCAGGACCTTGATTCGCGCCGTAAATTTAGCAGCCAATAAAAGATAGGCGATAAACAAAACCCCGATTACTACTAAGGCTAGAAGCCCGCCTCGGCTGGCGGTGGAAAATAATCCTAGAATCTGAAAAACAGCAGCAAAACTAAAAAAAGCCTTAGCCCAAAAATTCTTAGATGAATAGGCTAAATAAAAAGCCAAGGGAATCGTGAGTAATAAAAAGGAGGCAAAAAAATTAGGCTGGCCGAAAGTTGATAAAGCGCGCCCGGTTAAATAAGGCTCATCCGGCCAAGTCAAAAAATCAATATTTAAAATTTGTAAAACGCCATATAAACCAACTAAAGTAGCCGAGAGATTGGCGCTTAACAGAATACGGCGAATTTTTGCTTTTAAATCCCAGGTTCGGGAACCAATATTTCTCCAAGCAAGCAAATTAACAAACAAGATCAATGACCACAAAAAATAAAAAAACAAACTGGAAATTCCCTCTTGGCGCTCATAAGAACCAAAAAAACTAATGCGCCAATCAAGCGAGAAAGGTAAAATTAACACCAAACCGATAATAAGCAGGGCGGGAATCAAAAAATATTTTTTAAAAATCGGCCAAATTGTTTTTTGACCAATTTGAGAAACCAGGCTCGAAGGCGGGAAAAATAATACCCGAGCCGCAGTTAATGTAAGCAGACTCCAAAGTAAAATCCGAAACAAAATAATTTTATCCAGCTCAAAAATATTAAAACCGGAATAAAAAGCAGCAAACCACAACGGCACCAGAAAAATAATCGCCAAATAATTGACTTCTATAAAAAATCCTAAAAATTCAGAACTGGAAATCCCCTGTGCCCAAGCCTTAAGACGAGAAAATAAAAAATTAGTTTTCATAGTTTTATTATAGCAATAAAAAAGAGGCTTGAAAATCAAGCCTCTTTTAAAAATCACTGGTAATATTTAAGCTTTTTTAGCCGCTTTATGCATCTTATTGTTCCAGATTACTAAAATCGGGCTGGCGATAAAGATCGAGCTATAGGTACCGACAAAAATACCGATTAACAAAGCGAGCGCAAAGTCTTTAATAGTGCTGCCGCCAAATAATAGAATGGCAAGTAATGCCAGAATGGCCGAAAAAGAAGTGTTAACAGAGCGAGAAATTGTCTGGTTAATACTAGAGTTAATCGTATTTTCAAAATTATCATTGCTCTTAGGCAAAGTCTCGCGGATGCGGTCAAAAACAACAATCGTATCGCTAACGCTATAACCTAAAACCGTTAAAATAGCCGCAATAAAGGGAGTGTTAATCTCAATATGATAGAAGTGCCCCATAACTGCGAAGGCTCCCAGGGTGATAATAACATCATGGGCCAGAGCGACAATTGCGGCCACTCCATATTTCCAGGATGAGATTGGACGCGATACGCGTTTAAACGCCAAGGAAATATATAAAATAATCATTATCAACACAATAATGGAAGCATTGAATGATTTACTCTTTAATTCTTGGCCGATAGAAGGACCGACAAAATCAAAGCGCAATTCTTTAAAAGTGGCGCCATCATGACCATCAGTTAAGGTTCCTAATTTTGCCAAAATTCCTTGATGAGTATCTTCGCTTACTTCTTTAAAGCGCAAAATAAAAGTATTGTCGTTAGTCGGCTGGACAGTTAAACCTTTGATGTCGGTATCTTTTAAGACATTTTGGATTTCAGTAATTGATGGCTGGTAATTAGCATATTCGGCTTCCAAAAAGCTGCCGCCGGTAAAATCAACTCCGAAGTTAAGCCCCCAAGCGATAAGCGCGGCGATGGAAGCGGCGATTAATAGCCCGGAAATGCTTAAAAAAATATTTCTTTTTTGAATTATCCGATAAATCATATTGTTATTTTTATCTTTAATGATATTTAAGTCCCGCTTATTCAGCTTTAATTTTCTTAACTCCTAAAAGGCATTTTCTCTTTTCGAGCCATTCGCCCAAAACTAGTACTGACAAGATCCTGGTAATAACAATGGCACTGAATAATGAAACTGAGATACCAATAAACAAAGTTGTTCCAAACCCTTGTACAGAAGAAGTACCGAAGAACATTAAAATTAAACAGGTAATCAGAGAGGAGATGTTGCCGTCACGAATTGAAGGCCAAGCGCGCTTAAAGCCATCAGTCACTGATTGCTGGACAGATTTTCCGGCTTTAAGTTCCTCTTTGGTACGGGCAAAAATTAAAATATTAGCGTCAACTGCCATACCAACCGACAGGATTAAGCCGGCAATTCCAGATAAAGATAAAGTGACCGGTTTAAGCGCATAGAAGAATAACAAGATGCCAATAACAGCAAAGAAAAGGGCTAAAGTGCTATCAAAAATTTTAATTTCATTAAAGGTGTAAAAAATAAGAGCAATCATAACAAAAATTAAAGGCAAGGCGATGGCCACCGGGATTGCCTTAAAGATTGCCAGCATTGTTACGCCATAAATAAATAGAGATAACACTGACAACAAGCCTGGTAAGCGATAAGCAACAATCATAAATACCGAAACGAGGAGCAATCCCAAAAGACCGGCCTGCAAACTATTATTAATAGACTTGGCGCCTAAACTGGCTTCCACGGTTTTTTGTGAAACCAAGGATACTGGAACCGGTAAAGCACCGGAATTTAAACGCTTAACTAATAATTTAGCTTCATCGACATTAAATTGTCCGGAAATAACCGCTTTACCGCCAGTAATTTTTTCATTAACAGTAGGAGCGCTAATTACATAACCATCTAGAAAAATAGCCACTGGTTTGCCAACATTACGCGCGGTAATATCCTCAAACATTTGGGCGCCATCAGCATTAAATTCTAAAGAAACTTCCGGCGTACCGTCTTGAGCAAATTGTAAAACTGCCCGTTTCAAATATTTACCAGTCAACTCGGTATTTTTCCAAAGACTATCAGTGTTAATATTAATTTCAGTGCTGCTGGCTTCTCCAGTCGGAGTTAAAGTAGTTGAACCAGCTGCATCTTGTTCTTTAAACTCTAAAATTGGGGTCTCGCCAATCATTTTAATAGCCTCTTTTACATCTTTAATACCGGCTAACTCGGCGATAATGCGATATTCGCCATTGCTGCCCTTATTAACTTGGACAACCGGCTCGCTAACGCCAAAAGTATTGACGCGACGCTCAATAACATCACGCGCCGACTCCATGGCATCTGCCCGATCAGCTTCAGGAATATTAGTAACATCAGCCTCATAAACCAGCTGAGTACCACCCTGAAGATCAAGTCCTAAACTAAAAGGCAATTCCTTAACTTGAGGCAACACAATTATGTTGTTGGTTTTGTCAGCTGTGAAACGGGCAAACTGATTGTAATAATTACCCCCGGCAATTAAACCGACCGAAAGTGCAAACAGGATAATCAAACCTAAAATCCAGCGAGTCTTAGCCTTAAAAGACAGTTTGGAAATTTTTTGCATTAATGACATATGGGATTTAGTCTAGAGCCGGGCGTGAAACCGGCAAATATTAGTAAATTAACTCAAACTTTCCTTTATCTTAAGATAAGTAGAAATAAAAATCAAGCCTTGGTCTTTACAAAAAAGCCGATTTTATTTATAATAAGTCTATTATAATTCAATAAAAAGCTTAAAAATATGCCATTAATACCTACCGTCATTGAAAAAGAAGGACAAATTGAACGAGCTTATGATATTTACTCCCGCCTGTTAAAAGATCGGATTATCTTCTTAGGAGAACAAATAGATGATCATACGGCCAATATTATCATTGCTCAATTACTATTTTTAGACGCACAAAACAAGGACCAAGATATTAAATTCTACATTAATTCTCCTGGAGGTTCTGTCAGCGCCGGTCTAGCTATTTACGATACTATGCAACTTATCAAATCCGACGTATCCACAATCTGCGTTGGCTTAGCCGCGTCCATGGCTTCAGTATTACTGGCGGCTGGAACTCCCGGAAAAAGATTTGCTCTTCCAAATAGCGAAATCATGATTCACCAAGTAATGGGCGGTGCGGAAGGCCAGGCCTCAGATATCAAAATTAGAGCGGAACACATTTTAAAAATAAAATCTAAAATGAATAAGATTCTAGCTTTCCATACCAAACAAAAAGAAGCTAAAGTTGAAGCTGATAGCGATCGCGATAACTTCATGAGCGCCGAAGAAGCTCAAAAATACGGAATCATCGATAAAATAATCGGTCCCAAAAATAAACTTTAAAAACATTAGTTAAACAAAAACTCCGCGTCCAGCGGAGTTTTTTTTAATTTAAAAAAAATCAATATTAGTTAGTAATCTTAAAAGAATTAATAATCATTTCAAAAATATTAGGATAAGCCAAACGATCGCTGAGCGCCGGAATATAGGAAATAATATATATATTTTCGCGATTATTATCAGTTAAATAAAAATTTAAAGAATCCTCGCCCATAATTCCCTCCCAGCCATTTCCTTTCTGTACGCGATTAGTGCTCGCTGTTTCTAAACTAAAAGTAGAATCATACCAGCTGCTGATATTTTGAATTTTAGGGTTTCCTTGGACAGAAATTTGCATTAGTGAATTATCGGGAGCGGAAATAATCGTCGCGTAATCATTATTTAGAGATTTTAGCACCCAAGATTTTGGATAATAAATTTCGTATTTACCGGTTTGGCTTTGATATTTAGTTAAATAAGTACTGGCGCTTAATTTATCGCTGCCCGTAGGATTATAGCCGTTTCCTAGTTCTGATAAATCACCGTAGGTATCGCCATCACTATCAGGAAGAGTGGTGTCGGTCCCGAGGGCTAATTCTTCATCGTCGCTCAAACCATCAACGTCGGCATCCAAAATCGGCGGTGTTTCAATAATTATCGGCATTTCTTCAATCGTCGTCGATGCCGTAGAAGTTGATTCTATAATATCAGGATTAACCATTTCAATAACGCTGGGAGCCACTTCAACAACCGCCGTGCTGGAAGCCGTAGAAGTTGAAATGAGAGGCGGTGTTTTCTCTGGTACTTCAGAAACCGGAGAAACAAGGGGAGCAGTAACTGTTGGCTCTTGGGCAGCTGGCTTGATTATAAAACGATAGCTTAAATAGACTAAAACGCCGACAAAAACCAAGCCCAAACCGATAATAACAATACCCACCGTTTGATGCTTATTTTTATTATCGGTTGCCCCTAAAAATTGCGAACCGGAAACCGCAGTGTTAACGTTGCCGCTCACAAAAGACCTAGTGGAAACACTGGGCATATTATGAACAATCAATTCTTGGTTAACCCGAGCGGCGGTAGCGTCATCGATATTTGTTTTTTTATTATTTTTTCCTAACATATCTAATTAATCGCCAAAAAAATAATTACCGCAAACAGCGCTAAAATTACTCCACCTAAAATAAACCAAAGTTTAAGGCTACCGGCGCTCGTTTTAGGCATTGAATGAACTCCGATTGCCAAACGCGAAGGGCGAACACGAGAAACCGTTTTATTGGGAATGGCGGATGCCGAAGTTTTTTCGGGGGTTGGGCTAATGCCATCAGTCATAACAAAAAATTATTTGATTAAATTGCCAGGCATTTTACCGGCACCATTAGGATTATAGCCACCCCTAACTTCTTGGCCATCGGGATAAGTATCGCCATCAGTATCAGCTTTTAGAGGATCGGATTTATAAATTTTTACTTCCTCGTAATCACTCAAGCCGTCATTATCGGTATCAATTAAATTAATATTGGTAGCGGCGGTAAGTTCTTCCGAATCAGTTAAGCCGTCGCTATCGGAATCGACAGGGGCAGCATTGATTGGAGCGGTAGATGTTGCCTCGACATTAATATCGGTTGTGGTTGTAGCACTTGGTGAAGAGGCTTCAGTAATGGTAGTGTCGACGCTAGGAATTTCAGCTACGAAAGTCGAACTACTAGTTGTTCCGTTATTAATAGGTTCCGCAACATTATTTTCTTGATTATTAGTGGTTGAACTGGCCACTGGATTTCTAGTAACAGTGATTGGGCTAGTATCAATTGGTTCGGCTTTGAAAAATTTATTATAAGCTAAAAATCCCAGCAAACCTAAAATAACGGCGACCATAACAATCACGGCAATTTTAAAGCCCGAGCTCCCTCTTTTTGACTCCGGTCTTAAAGAGTCGGCAGCTAGTCCGCTTGAGGCGGTTAAGCCGACGCGCTGGGTCATAATTTCGGCCGGCGCTTGCGGAACTTGATTATTGTTGGACACGCTGTCGGTTTCGGCGAAAATATCGTCAACCGGCTGATGCCCTGATTGGTTAGTGTTGTTGAGATTGTCAAACATATTTTTGTGTAAGTAACTTGGTTATCTTTAAAGTATAACCAATAAGAAAACTTTTGGCTAATAATTTATTTTTTATTACTGCGCGGATTGAACGGCTGGACGCGTCATATCAGGATCGGCAATGCGGCTGGGGTCTAAAATTATATCAGCGTCTTTACGAATAACTCGATAAACTTCAGTCTTGCCAGATTCATCGGTTTTTAAAACTTGAATTTTAGAATCAGCCGGTAAATTAAGGCTGGATTTCTCCTCAACACTCATAAACTTAGGAGCCGGCAGCTGGTTAATATTTCCTGATTGGGAAAGATTATCTGTATTAAATTTACTATTACGAATCAGAATAAAAACGGAGACGCCAACTACAATAACGGCGGCAGCTAATCCGATTATAATATTTTTTTTCTTTTTGTTTAACATATTAAACAACATATTTTTTAACTACGACCATCTTTAATTACAAGACTCATTAGTAATTGTCACTGCACCGTCCATACAGTTAGCGGTGGCGGTACAAGTTTTAGCGCCGCCGGCTATGATTTTAGTAACCGCTTGCGTACTATTCGGGCCGCCGCTTTCTAAAGCGCCGTGATTATAATCATCAACGGTTCCGGCCGAGCAGTTAGGCAAACAAACTGTATAATAACCAAAAGTTGACAAATACCAATTGCCATCCGTACAACGATAACCAGGATTAGCAAAGGGACCAGCAGTCCCAGTAATCATCGCTACTCCGCTATTGTTACAAAATATACTGGTACTGTAATATCCTCCCTCCGGGCGGAAAGCAACATTGGTCTTAGCTTCGTAGGTTGAACCATATTTAATTTTTGGATAAGAATAGCCGCTGATTACGCCGGCAGGGCAAGTTGGAATCAAAGTACATTGATTATTAGTGCAAGTATAATCGGTGGTATTAGCACAAGCACAAGTGCCGCCGCAACCATCCGTACCGCAATAATTAGCCGGACAAGATGGGGTGCAGGTATTAGCATTGGAAACACAAATTCCCTGCTGATCTAAAGCCCAATCACAGCCTCCGGGAACATTAGCCCCTGGGCAGCGATATTCGTCATATTGCGCACATTCAGCACCGTAATTTCCTGTCTGGCCGCTTTCCATAGATTCACAATGTCCATAAGCCCCTTCGCAATGCTGGCCCGTGGGACAGGTGTCGTTATAAACGCTGTCACAAGGATCTCCCGGTGGCGGAGTAACAATCGGTTTTTTAACACAAAGCCCAACCTCATTCATCAAACCATCCAATACTGTACTGCCAGCAGTTCGACATTCGTCTTGATAACACCGATTAGCTGCCAAGTCACCGGTACAAGTCCATTGAATCCGCGTTCTCCAACCGCCCAAGTCAGTCCAGACTTGTTTGCATTGACCTGAATAACGGGCACTTGAAGGGGTTAATTTATTTTGAAATCCAACCGGACAATAAGTAAACTTAGCGGCAGAGTCTTTAATGGCATTAGAGGCATCAGAAGCCCATTTGCTAATACATCGGGTGTTATCTAGTTTGATTATGCTACAATCACTTAAAGGATTAGGAATTTTTACTCCTTCATTAGAATTACTGCAAATTTTAGTACCATCAACATAATTATTATTTAACTGCGCGCTGGTAAAATTAAACAATGGCTGCTTATGAGGATCCACCCAAGTCTGATAGTTTTTATTGGCTAAAACTGCATCACCCTCGGCTACCGAGACGACTCGCGCGTCTTTCTCGGTAATCGCCCAGCATTTTTTCTGGCAAACGCCGGAGCTAGTACATTCATATCCCTTATCACAATACAAACCGTTGTTGCAATCAAGGGGAACTTCTTTGCCCTCGTTTAAAGTCGGGTCAGTACCAAAATAATTAGGATCACAATCAAAGGGACAATTGGTTATATTTTCATATTTAGTTTGGCAATAGGTGTCGCCGCAGAAACCACCGCCATCTAAGGGCGACTTGAAGATACAATAATTATTGCCGGTAATCGGATAGGGGGTGGAGGCGATTGAGGTGGTATTGCAAGCGTATTGGAAATCTTTATTACTAGTAGCTGCACTAGTTGCAATATTACCGCTGCCATCGCAAGCCTCTTGACCATCATTTCTAACGCCGCCACGGCCTTCGGTATTAGGCTTTTCAATTACCCCGTCGCCGCAATAAGTATTAACATTTAAAATAAAACTTTTTTCTGTAGCGGTTCCATATTCATTAATCGCTTGAACTTTTACTTCTTGACCGACTCTGGCAGCCACAGTATTCCCTTCCAAATAAACCATATTTTGGTTATTGCTGGAAGCAGAAAGATTAAGCCCGGCAGGCATTGCTGAAGTGACAGCGTAAGTCAGGGTGTGATTGCCTTGAACCGTTGAACCTAAGCTGCATTTATAGGCATAATTAATACGTGATTGATTGGCGCAATTAAAATCTAATACCGGCTTATCAACAATTATTTTAATAATAAAATCGTCAGTTACGGGATTGCCAGCGCCATTATCAATTTGTATCCGATAGTGGCTCTCAACATCGCCAGTAAATTTCTGGGTAGTGGAAATAATGCCTTGATAATTTATTTTTTGGCGATTAAGCCCATCGGCACTGGCCGTTCTAGTTATTCCCGGCATTGATAAAATATTCGGGCCGCTTACTCGGATAAGAGCAAATGAAGGAGCGCTGCTGCCGCCGGAAACATAAAAATTATAATTAAAAGGCACCGTCGGATCTAAATGGTAAGTATAATCTTCAGCTTGAGCAGCTGAAGACAAGGAACTAATTTCAATCCGCGTGGTTGTGGAAACTGAAGTACCATTACTGTCTGAAACCGTGATGCCGATTGGATAGACGCCAGCGTTGCCGGCGCGAGTGGCAAAAATTTTCTTTTGATTGGCATCGCTAGTATCCTTGATAATTGGCGGCGCTCCCTGCCAATTAGGCCAGGAGCTGGCTAATGGCTGTAAACTCCAAGTAAGCGAATCACCATCGGCATCAACTGCCTGCACAAACCCATTATACTCATTACCAGAAACGCCCTTCAACGCTAAGCTAGTAATCACCGGAGCAGAATTAGAACTATTTCCCGAAGCGAGAATGCCGGTATCAGATACGCAGGCGCTGGCAGCAGGGTCATTGGGAGAAAAAGTATAGTTGGGATCGGAATGGGTCTCAAGCACAGCGCATAAATTGTAATCAGAGCCAGTTTCGTTAGTCCCGTAAACCAAGGCGTAACTATCTTTTGGTAATTTTAAATAAGCGCCGGCCGGATTATAAACAAATTTTTTATTACTATCATCCCAGCAAGTTTTGGAATTAAATCCCGGACAAGCGCCTAAACGATTAATCGGGTCGATTAACGCTTGCTTGATGGCGAGCGTAGGAATTAAAATATCATTCCAGCTTGGCCACAAAGAAACACTTTTCCCAGACAAATAAGTTCCGGCGCTCAGAAGCGGATAACGACCATTAACTTTTTTATAGTTAGCCAAAGCTTCTTTAATTTCTTCTAGTTTGCCGATTCTTTTTAAATCACGGATGATTTTAGCTTTTAGGCTGCCGCAGAAAAAACTCGCCGGACAATCTTCATCCACCGCGCAATTTTTGGGCTCTTTAAGCGCACAAGTATCATTATTAGAGCAGAATTGATTGGAAGCACAATCAGCATCTTGCTCACACTTCAGGGCCGAAATTGAACAAGTAGAAGTTTCGGAAGGCAAATTATCATTAAATTTCCAATGAGAAATTAACTGCCCCAAAATATCTACGGTTTTAGCATTATAATCTTGATTATAGGAAATTAAATAAATATTGGTGTAAACAACCTTAGCAAAAGTATCAACATTAGCGGCATTAACATAAACGGTGCGCCCATCACGCAAAGCTTCATAGCCATCAACAGTCAATGATTGCGGCGAACCGGAAAACCCTTGAGCCGCATACCAGCGATAGACGCTATAATGATTCGGGTTAGGAATAATTCTGACGCCGATAGCATCATTATTTTGCTCTTGGGCAGAAACTTTAAATACCGCCCCTGCCAAAAGATAAATAAAAACAACCCCAAGCATAAAGAATAAGCTGCTCGTTCTTAGCACTTGCTTGTTTTTCATAGTCTTATCATTTAGCATGACTTCCTAATTTTTATTATTTAAAAAATATTATCTCTGCTGATTTAGCGCTTTCATTACCATTACTGTCCAAAGCAGAAATTGCAAAATAATTATTACCGGAGCTAAGTTTGGCTTTGTCCCAAGATAAAGAGGAGGCATTATTAGCGGAATCATATGATTCGCCGTAAAGATTGCTCTTCACTCCGCGATAAATACGATAAAATAAGGCATTATTAGTTTGCCAGGTAAACTTGATAACGGATCCAGCATCAGCGACATTAAGGCCGATTGGCGCTTGCGGCGGTGCTTGATCGGTTGGTTTGGCACTAACGACCTCGCTCATCGCACTCTCAACTCTATTGGCCGAAATTGCTGTTAAACGGAAATCGTACGACTGTCCATTCTTCAGCGAAGAAATATGAGCCGTACAGCTATAAGCCTCAGTCACTGGTACGCAGTAATCGCTAATCTTAAATTCTTGAAACTTAGTAAGCGCTTTGCCGCTTTCACCATAATAAACTTTATAGGAAACCGCTTGGGCGTTAGCAGACCACCAAGTAACAGTAACATCGCCTCCGGTTCCGGTGTCCGTTACCGTCTCAATCGCCGCTTCATTAATCCCAGCTTCACGGAAAAAATATGACTCTTTCAAAACATTCCAAATACAGATGCCATCTAGGCGTCCGTCGCCATTCTGATCAGCGCCGCAGGCAGAATTCAAGCCGGCGCAGGAAGAATTATCAGAACTGCAAATTAAAGTCGCGCTCTGTCCTCTAATTACCGCTTTATCCATAATTGCCGGCAAATCATCAACTGTTCCCGGAGCTCCAGCATCGCGGCAATAATAGAATTTATAATTAAAGTTGTTGCAAGCTCCACCAATAGAATTGGTACAGTTATCGCTCCAAGGATACCAAGTTCCATTAGTGTTTACCGGCGGCCAAGGATTGGCACAAATAAAGACATACAAATTGGCATTGCCACTCAAATTATCGCCAGCAGAAAAAGCGTTGCGGCAATTACTGGAGCAAACCTCATCCGCGCAAGCACAACCCGGATTAACAGAAGAATTATTGTCCAAAAATCTAACCATATCAATCGTCGCGGATAGCTTTGTTTCTCCCTCGGTAACACCATCACGAGCAGCTACTAAAACTTTATCTGGTCCAATGCTAGCCATAGTGGCGACGCTCGCATCGCTCAAATTAAATTTCCAATCCCAAAAATAACCAGTAATCGGCTGGATTATCTGTCCGTCAGCGCTATAAGCTAAGGCCTTAAAGACTTTATCCTTATCGCGCTTAGTATCGAAAGTTTTATCCTGAAAATTAGCGTCATTTTCATCTAAGCTATTTTCAGTTGTATTGAATAAATAAGATTCAGGGGCGATTTTAACTTGACTGATAGCACAGACCCCAGAATTAGCGCCCTTATCAGATAGGGTTTTAAATTGAACAATATAAGAATTTTTATAATTTTTATTATTGAAGCTCAAAGAGGCGCCCTCAACTCCATCCAGACCTTCGCCGTTTAAGCCAATACCGCTTAAACTAATAACGCCTGATTGACTATTTAAATCTTCATCCCCCTTAACAATCAAAAAATATTTAGCATCAGGCGTTAACAATTTATTAGGCGTAAAACTTAAAACAGTTTCCTCGCCAGAATACTCGCCCGAGATGCTGCCCTGGAAAGAACAATATAATTTATTTTGATCCGGTAAATCAGCCAGGGCCTGGTTGCCAAAAAGCTGGCTAACATACGATTTGAATTTAGCAAAAACATTAGTAAACCAGTTTTGATTAACGGCCACAAAATTACCATCACCCTCATAAGCAAACGTGCCGCTCGGACAAACCGCGCCGCCATAGTTCATTTCTTCCATTAGTAACGTATTGGCGCTAAAGGAAGCGACGTCCATTTGTTTATTAAAGGTAACTTTAATAACTGAGTTACGGCAAACATTAGTAGCTCCGGTTGCCGGGACTGAACCGGTCACTTCCGGACGAGAATCGCAGCAAGTATCAATGCCGCACCCGACGGTGGCTGCATTGCCGCACTCACCATCATTTTTGCATCCGCAACATAATCCCCGGCTAGCGCCGCTACAATTTCCCTTATCAGGCTGACAATATAAATCAGGCGCTTCTGCTGTTTGACAAGCAGTCGGATCAGCCGGGTTACAACAACAGGCGCCGCAATCAGAGGCGCTGGTGGCATTAGCCCCCGCTTCAGTTAAACAAGAATGTCCAGGAAAATTACAAAGTCCAAGATTACAAGTAGCCGTCGCCAATGGAGAAACACAATCCTGGCCAACACCGCCTTCGGCATTCCCGCAACGAGTAGAACAAGTATTTAAATTATTAAATTTACCGGAAGTTCTAGGGGTTTGATCGCAAGTACTAACGCCATTAATATCTTGACAATCATAATACGCACAATATCCTAAATTAACTCCGCTCGGAATTTGCGAACCACTTTTACAAGTAGCGGTCGCCTGATCGAAACAACAAGAAGCGGCTAAAGTACATTCATCTTTTTTGCCATTGAATAATGAACAAAAATCTTGTCCGGGGTTAGCGGCGCAACCATCAACACAGGTCGGGGCGTCTTTATAGGCACCAATTTTTACGGGAGTGGAAGAAGCACAGGTAGCTGGGTCGCCGATTGGCGGAGTAGTTGTACTAAAACAATTATAATAACCGCAGTAACCAAAACTTGGATCAGCGGGATTAGCAGAAATACTTGTTCCGGAACCGCCACGGCAAGAATCATCGCTAGTAGAAGCAGTACGTTTAGCGTCAAAACAGCAGGCGGCATTATGTTCTGAACAAGAACTTAAGCCAACCAAACCACTACAATCGGTACAAATCCCTTCGGGATTTTGCGCGGTAATACTACAATACTGACCACCATGCCCGGCGCAATTACAGGCAGCGTCATGCTCAGCCACAGTTGTTCCTACGTTGGCGCAACCGGAACAACTGCCGAATCCGGCGCCGTCATCAGTTGTGTCCTGGCCACAAGTTCCTTTACATTCTAAAGGCGCACAACAATCTTGAGCGCTATTTTCTATACGACAACAACAATCACAGCTAGCTCCCCGAACAGAAACGCAGGAATCGGGTTGAGAAATATCTGGATTGTTTTCACAAACAGAGCCGGCCGGGCAAATTGTATCGGAGACGCAACGGCCACCGGAGCCTAATTGCGCGCAACTTAAACCAATAGCGCAAATTCCACAAGACGAAGATGTGTCTACGCAAATATTATTAGAGCCCCTTACCCAGCCATCAGGACAAGAAGTATTTGTTTTGGTCTCCCATTTGCCGCTGGCATTACATGTTAGGGACAAGGAAATATCTTGATTATTAATTCGGAAAGTTTGATTCTTTGGCAAGCTGCAAACACCGGCGCTGCCATCTTTAACGCATTTATTAAGCGTGGCGTCATAAGTACAAGGAGCACCAAAAACACCGCAGCCAGTTACTGAAGCACAAGAAAAATCACAATTAGCAACCGTGGTTTTAGTGCCTCCAGCATACGGCGAACAGGCTCCCGGGACATTCGGACAAGTAGCATTAACCTGGCAAGCGCCATAATAATCAGCCAGAGTAGAACAACTTTCGGTAGGATCGTTGGGATTAACAACGAAGCCGGTATTAAAATTCCATTCAAAAACAGAAGTCGGAATATCAATTAAACAAGCGGCTAAGTTAACCGCACACGTGCCTTTTTTATAAGTATTACCAGGACAGCAAACTTGGCCAGGACATTCGGCATCAGAAGAACAAGCACTAACTTCAAAATTCAGTTCATTTCCCCATTCGCCATTTTTTACTACTTTAACTGGCCCGGTGATAGATTCGGCAGGAACATTAACCGGTACGATATCGGCGCCATTATCCTGAGCAACAACACCATAAACTTGCTTGGCCGGATTAAATTGTACCAAAGCATCGCGATTTACTTGGCCTAAATATTCGCCATAAACCTTGACTGGAGTAGAGACTCCGCCCTGCTTGGGTTCTAATTTACAAATACTAGTCTTTAAAGACAAAGAATTATCAACTCTAAAAACGTTGGGATTTAATTGCTGGCTATCGATAGTTTTACCATTAACAACCATTCTAATCAGATAGCTGCCATTAGCTAAGCCGTCTGGTACTTTAACTACTACCTGTTTATCTCCCCAAACCGAGCTCGCACAAACTGGCGGAAAACTATAATTAGCCTCCGCGCTGGCAAAATAAACATGGGAGTTTCCTCTGGCGCCGCCAAAACCGCTACCGGTAATCGTCACATATTGTCCGGCTGTTCCCTGTGTGGGCGAAAAAGAAATAATGAAAGGGCCATCATTAGGGTCAGCTTCTTTAACAAATTTCAAATAATTACTGCGTTCTTGATTACCACTGATATTATTAACCACAAAACTACCGGATTCTCCAGAGCGGATATTCGGGGTTGCCGCTGTTCCCGACAAGCCGCTCGGATGGCTAAAATTAGAATCTAAACCCTGAACATTATTCTGATAATTGCCAAAATAAGCTTGTCCAGAATAAAGATTAATTCCTTGATAAGAGACGGATGAACTTAAAGCGCCTTTATTAGGGCTAATTAGACATAAACCGGGACGAGAAATGCTATTAGCAACAAAGTCAGGAATTTTAGGACCATAATCATCATTAGTAATATCTTCCGCGCCGTCCTTAGCTACTACTTTTATAGAACCGCTGGCAACTCCGGCCGGAACGGCAATAATTATTTGATCATCTTGCCAAAAATTAACACAAACCGGATTTATTTCTGAGGGATTCCGTCCATTTAAGGAATTGCCCATAAAAACAACTTGACTCTGTCCGGCAGCATACTCACCGAAATTTTTTCCAGAAATAGTGAGAAAATTATTGGCCGTGCCATTAGGAGTATCTAAATTACAGCCGGTGGCACAATCCGAATCAGTGGCGCAGGCTTTATTATTATTTTCATTACAAAATCCGCCTAAAGGACTGACATCAGTAATTACCGGCGGCCCAAAACAGGTGCAAGTATTGGCATCGCAAGATAAATACTGGGCACACATGTTATTGTCGGCGTCGCAAGTGGCGTTGCTGACATCAGCATCACACGATTCACCGGCTCCGGCTTTGGGCTGACAAGCACAATTGCTGTCGCAATAATCAGAAGGAGCGCACATGTTATTTTCTATTTGACAGCCAGGATTAGGACTAGCATCACAACTAGTTTGAGAAGGATTAATGCTGCAGTCGGAACCGACGCAACCGCCCCAAGAACCGTTAACGCAAACCATGGAGCCGCCGCAACCGCAAGAAGAACTTTGTCCATTAGTACATATGGTATTACCGCCATTACCGCTAATTGCCCCGCTTAACTTATTAATAACGAAGGTGGCAATGGCCCAAGAGGCTAAAATAACCGCCAAGCCGATGCTGGCGCTGACTAAGATTTTTTTAGCCTGACTTATTTTATCTTCTTCACCATTAGAAGTCATCCATAAAAAGCCGGCATAGATTATTAATCCCAAAGCGATTACCCCTAAAAAACCGAGCGCAATATTAATAATACGCCCGACCATTTCACGCGGATCACCCCCAGCCAAAGCGCCGTTTAAACCATTATTTACTGCTTCAGTGCCGAAGTCTTGGGCGAATACTAAACGCCAAGCAAAAAGGCCAACGACTAGCACTATTAATAAAAACAGCTTTTTATTGAATTTTGTTTTCACAAATTTATGTTTTTAGATAACAAAAAATGGCAATTATTGACAATTGCCGTTAACTAATGAACTAGTAGCCACCCCAAAACAGCAGGAAGGGCTTTCTGGAGTCGCTTCACAGTTGGGGCCGGAACTCGGTTTAAAGCAATTTTGAAAAATATCTTTAACCCCCGAACCAATTTGAGAATCATAAGTTACTGATTCTAAAAAGGGAGAGTGTTTAATTTTCGCCACCGTAATATCCGCTATTCCATCTAAAGGTAAGGAATCAATGTCGGAATTATCTAACCAAAATCCCAGCGGTGTTGGTTCTGAACTTTTTAAATTTATAAATTTATGCAAAACCGGGCTAGTGCCGCTATCAACGATTTCGCCACCTGATCTCAAGGTACTGGACATCATTAAATTATTGAAAGTAATTTCTATGGCTTCGGTGAGCTTGATATTATTCTGACTGCTCGCAGGATTGATACTGGTAATTTTTGGTGGTGTAGTCTCTATTTTATCGTTAATAAAGAAGGAGTTGCGATAACTATCGCGATTATTTTTATTGCTGGGGAAATTATCACTGAAAAAACTAATTGGACCTTCCACGACCGTGTCCCGATTGCCGTCCAGAGAATTAAGCGCCGCATCAATAATGCCGTCTAACTGAAGCGGATTAGCGCCAGGATAATTACGGCCATTAACATCTTGACAGGAACGATAGCCTAATTGATTTAAGGCGCAAGTTTTAAAGGGGCTATAAGCGGCGCAATCAGTATCGCTGGCACAAACCTTCATATTAGCGGCTTTAACCTCAATTGCTAAATTACTATTAGCTGGCAAGCAGTAGATTTTTTCTCCGCAACCATTAATTCCGCACTCATTATCGGAAACAAATTCTACAGTTCGATAGTTGCCGCTAACTCTAAAACTACCGCTAACGTAATTTCCACGACAAACATAAGCATCGCATCGATAAGAGCGGCAATCGGCATTACTAGCGCAAACTGCGCCATCAGTTTTACTGGTTGAAGAAGCGTTAACAACTTGAATATAGTTAGCAACTTCAGAGGCCGTTCCTGATAAAGTCAACGGGTTCATGGCCTCATTAAAATTGACCTTAATTATGGAGTTCATCGGAGAATCAGGGCTGCCCTTAGCTTGGCTATTTAGCTGGCGGTCAACACCGCCGGCAAAAGCATTAATACCCAAAGCATTGATATTGCTAGTAGCTAAACTTAAATTATTCCCAGCAGCCCCGGCAACTTTAGCGGTCAATAAAACTCGATTACCGGATCGATTAACAATCACGGCCGGGTTACCGCTTAATTGTGCTTGAATATTAGACGCCTGGATACCAAGATCACAAGTTCCCGGGACGACAATATTATTATTACCGCTACTGGCCGCAAAAATATAAACTGAATTGCCAACGCTTAAAGTGTCAGCTAATTTTTCAGGACTAATCGTTATTTCCCAGGAATCTCCGGCAGCATGACCGGTAGTTTTAATGCTAAAATAGCCGTCAAAAACTACTGTATTTTGACCGTCAAAATCAGCTACCCCCAATAAAGCATTGGTATTGCCGTTAAACAATTGGGCTTTGTCAGGAGTCGCTGCCGGCACAACTACTTTGAACTTATTTATTAAACCATGATAATCAAGCACCACTTCAGCATTAGGCAAAACGTTTAACACGCCTGCCGGGGAATAAATTTGAGGACAACTATTTACGGAAATTTCCGCGCTGGCATTTCTAGCCGGAGTATCAACATTAATCAAATCGCGTTCATTATCGGGACGCGGATAAAGAGAGTTAAACATTACTTGGGGAGGAGTTAAGTCTAAATTAGTACTGACTTCAAACCCCCACTGAAAACCATCATTACTGCAGGTGCTAAACATGGAAGTTCCGTCAGCCTTCTTAAAATCGTTGGTTAATTTAATATCATATTCTGTATTAGCGCTCTCCGAACCTAAATAACTTAGAGGCGATAAAACGAGAGTTAATTTATCAGCCGAGACCGAAACTGAAACATCGGTAACATTTGTATTCGGAGTCGGGCAAGAATTAGTACAAGCATCGCCCAAACCGCTTTTAAAAATTCTGATAGCTCGGGGATTAATTAAAGAACAAGCGGCATTATCGCAGGTGCAAGTCGTTCCGCTCGCGTTTACGCAAACTGAATCAAGCCCAATAACTTCTTTAAAGCTAACAATGATTGAGGAATTGCGAGCTACATTGTTTTGGCTGTTCTCCGGATAAACCATATCAACTGAGCAGGCTCCCATTGCTCCAAATCCTGAATTAGCTAAATTATTTCCAGAATTTTGAATAGGGTTGCCTTCAACTCCCGAAATTGCCCCTGAAAGCTTGGAAATAATAAAGGTAGTAATTGCCCAAGCCGATAAAGTAACCGCCAAACCAATAGTGGCATTTTTAAGAATTGTTTTTGCCTGGCTAATTTTATCTTCTTCGCCATTAGAAGTCATCCATAAAAATCCGGCGTAGATTATCAAGCCTAAAATAATTACCCCTAGAAAACTAAGAATAATCTGAATAATGCGGCCAACCATCGCCCGCGGATCGCCGCCGGCTAGATTGATAGAATTATTAACGGCGTTAATACCAAAATCCGCCTGAGCATATACAAATGCCACCGGCAAAAGAGCGGCGATAGTTACGAGAATACCGTAAATTATTTTATTTTTTTTAAGCATTTTTAAAATAAAAAAACTTTTAAATTGTCCTGCTTGTTGGTATAATTAATCTTAGTCTTATTATAGCATAAATCAGATAAATGAAAAACTTTTTATGACGATTGAAAGGATTATAAAAAAATTCTCTGACAATAACCCTGGGACCGATACCGCTATCCTGGAAAAGGCTTTTATTTTTGCCGACACCGCCCATGCCGGACAACTCAGAAAAAATGGTGAACCCTATATTCAACACCCGTTGCATACCGCCTATATCTTGGCCGAGATACGAGCTGATTTGCCAACCGTCGTAGCCGGAATTCTTCATGATGTCCCTGAGGATACTGAGAGAACAATTGAAGAAATTGAACAGGAATTCGGCCCTGAGGTTGCCTCGTTAGTTAGTGGCGTTACCAAGCTCAGTAAAATAAAATACCGTGGCATCGAAAGATATCGAGAAAATTTAAAAAAAATGTTTTTAGCGATGACGAGCGACTTGCGCGTTATTTTTATTAAATTTTGCGACCGTCTTAACAACTTGCGAACGCTAGAAAGTTTGCCGCCAGAGAAAAAACGGCGTATTGCTGAAGAAACTTTAGAAATCTATGCTCCGATTGCCGGTCTTTTGGGGATTGGACGTTTAAAGTGGCAAATGGAAGACTTGTGTTTTAAATATTTATACCCAGAAAAATTTCATGAACTGGAATATGAATATGAAGTGGAAAAAAAAGTTGAACGCCAACGTTTTTTTCATAAAGTAAAAAGCATTTTGGTCCCCAAGTTAGAGGAAGCCAATATTAAAAATTACGAAATTGAAGCGCGCTTTAAACACCTCTACAGTATCTATAAAAAAATGCAGGAAAAAGACCGGAAATTCAACGAAATCTATGATGTTTTCGCCTTGCGCTTAATTGTCCCAACTATTGATGATTGCTATAAGGTTCTAGGAGTAATCCATACCATTTGGCGGCCTAAAACCAACCGCTTTAAAGATTACATCGCCGTGCCTAAACCTAATGGCTATCGCTCCCTGCACACCACGATTTTCGGTCCGGAAGGCAAACCGACGGAATTTCAAATACGCACTCGGGAAATGCATGAAGAATCAATCTACGGTATCGCCGCCCATTGGTATTATAAATCAAAAAGCGAGCGCAACTACCAGCAGCCGAAATGGGTCAATGAAATTATTGACATTCAAAAAGAAATTACCACGACTTCCGAGTTTGTTAAAAATATCAAAATGGATATTTTCCGCGATCGGATTTTTGTATTTTCTCCACGCGGCGATGTTTTTGAGCTTCCAGAAAAAGCTACTCCGATTGATTTCGCTTACGCCGTTCATGGCAATGTCGGCAACAAGGCCGCCGGCGTGATTATCAATGATAAGCTCGGCAAACTGGACCAAGAGTTAAAAAATGGCGACTTGGTAGAAGTTATTGTCGAAAAAAATCGACAATACCCCAATAAAGATTGGCTTAAATTTGTAAAAACCAAGCGCGCGCGCGACCAAATAAAAGCTCATGCCAAGAAATCAACTTTAGATAAAATGAAACGCTTTATTCCGGGAATAAATAAATAACCTTTAAAAATACTAACAAAAAAAACACCCTCACAAGAGGGTGTTTTTTATATACCTTTTAAACAAATTATCTTCTGGTAGTTTCCGCAAGTTTTCCGGTTTTTCTTAAAAATTCATTTTTTTTGCTCAAGGCTAAACCAGACAGAGCTCTTTTCTTAAAGAGACGTTTGGTTTGTTTTGGTTCTAGATGTTTCTTGGATCTAGCTTTTTCTAAACGCTTGCTATTCTTTAAACCTTTCTTAAATTTTCTTAAGAAACTTTCAAAGCTTTCGCCTGGTTTTCTTTTAAAATCAGCCATAAAATGCACCTTCCTTTCTATTATTAACTTTTTTTATTAATTTATCTTTACGCTCTAAACGCTCTCTCACTTTCTTAAAAACTAAAGTCTCTTGCGTTCCTGAGTCCATATCGCGCATCAGGATAGTTCCGTCCATTATTTCTTTTTTGCCTAAAATAAGGCTAGTTTTGGCCTTAATCGCCACTGCTTCTTCAAGCTGAAACTTTAAACTATCAGAGGCAAATGATTGTCTAACATTAAATCCGGCCTTTCTTAAATCTTCAAATAATTGCAAAGCTTTAAGTTTGGCCTGATCGCCTAATTGCGCAATAAATACTATATCCTCTTCTGTTTTATTTGTCAAAGCCGCTTTATCCTTAATTTTAGCGATTGTTCGTTCAATTCCAATTGCCAAACCAGCTGCCGGAGTAGATACTCCCCCCAAAGACTCAATTAAACTATCATAACGTCCGCCGCCGCCCAAGGCTAATTTACCGACTGTGCCGTCATCATTAACCGGCCAAAATTCAAACACAATATCATTATAATAATTTAAACCGCGGACAAGATAAGGGTTGAAGTTATAGCTAATATTTAATTCATCTAAAAATTCTAAAGTTTTGGTTAAATATTCTCGACTGTCATCTGATAAAAAATCGGCCAATTGAGGAGCCTCTTCCCGTAACTTCATGCAAGATTCATCTTTACAATCCAAAAGACTCAAGCAATTTTTATTTAAACCATTCTTGCAGGTGTTGCATAATTTGGATTTCCGGCCTCTTTCTTTATAAAAATTTAACAGTTTAGCGCAATATTCTTTACGGCACTCGCTGCCGCCAAGACTATTAACTTGAACCTGGACTTTTATTCCCAGTTCTTCAAAAAAATTATTGGCGACGGTAATTAATAAGGCTTCGGCCATTGGCTTGCGTTCGCCAATCAGCTCCAAATTAAGCTGCGTTGATTCGCGATAACGACCGCTTTGTAATTTTTCCCGTCTAAAAACTGGACCAAAAGAAAACAGGCGGGCTAATTTTTGACCGGAGATTTCGCTGGTTTCCAAATAAGAGCGCAGGACGCCTTGAGTTATTTCCGGTCTTAAAGTCATCTTTTCGCTCTTCTCACCATCCACGAAATAAACTTCTTTATCATTATTATGGCGAGTGGTTTTTTTATATAAATCAAAACTTTCTAAAATCGGCGTTTTAATAGGAGAAAAACTATAAAGCTTGGCCAAGTAAGCGGCTTTTTCGTAGGCTAAATCAAAACAAGCCTGTTCTAAACCGGTAAAATCTTTCATTCCCAATAAACGACTAGGGGTTTTGTCATTTTTCTTTTCGGCTTTGGTCATTTCCGCTTCCGCCGAACCCTTTTTTCTTCGAGGCATAAATTTTTGATTTAATTTTGATATTGCGGCCAAGAGGCGGCGTTGAATAAAGCTATTTTATCTAAAGGCCAGCCACGGAAAAGAACTTTGCCGGTAATAAAACTTTTATCTACGGCGCCAAAACTGCGGGAATCCTTAGAGTTGTTACGATTATCACCTAAGACAAAATATTCATTCTCGCTTAACTTTAATTTTGCGCCAGTATTGTCCATGGTTTCCAGACCAGGAGACAAATAGGATTCATTTAAAGTAAAGCCCGAAGGATTGGCATCATTATAAATAATAACTTTACCATCTTTAATTTGTATTTCTTCGCCAGGCAGAGCAATAATTCTCTTGATAAAATATTCTTGAGGGTCCTTCGGATAACGGAAGACAATTACTTGCCCACGAGTCGGGGCTTCAAAACGATAGCTAATTTCATCAATTATTAAGTATTCGTGGTCGTGAAAATTCGGCTCCATAGAAGCGCCTTTAACATAAAAGGGTTGAATCAAAAAATAACGGACAGGTAAAATTATCGCGAGTGAAATACTCGCGACTTTAACTATCTCCCAAACAAATAAAAAAAATTTACGCATAAATAAAAGTCTAATAATCAAGCTCTATATTAACAAAAAATTAAAAAAAAATCAAATCTAAATAAAGCTCCCTAATTTATAAACATGGCATCGCCATAACTGAAAAATCGGTATTTTTTCACCACCGCTTCTTGATACGCGCGCTCCAGATTTTTCTTTCCGCCCAGAGCGCTGACCAGCATCATTAAAGTTGAAGATGGTAAATGAAAATTAGTAATTAAGGCATCAACTGCTCTAAATTTAAAACCGGGATAAATAAAAATATCGGTCCAGAAAGATTGTTCTTTGGAAGTCGTCTTCTTTATCTTATCCCAATTTAGAGATTCCAGGGTACGGCAGCTAGTTGTCCCAACGGCAATCACGCGCCCGCCGCGCCGCTTCGTTTCTAAAATAGAATTTATCGTACTTGAACTAACTAGCGCAAATTCGCTATGCATTTTATGATCGCTTATTTTTTCCGTTTTAACTGGCGCAAAAGTGCCGAGTCCCACATGAAGCGTCACATATTTTATCTGAACGCCTTTCGCTTTGATTTTTTGCAAAAGACTTTTAGTGAAATGCAGGCCGGCGGTCGGTGCGGCAGCAGAGCCAACTTGATGATTATCGGCAAAAACTGTCTGATAGTTATTTTTATCACTCGCCAGTTGCCGGGAACGCTTGATGTAAGGCGGCAAAGGCACTTGTCCAACTTTATTAATTTCCGTAAAAAATTTATTATCACTTAAATTAAACTGGACTAGCCAAGTGCCGTCACCATTATTTTTAATTATTTCCGCCTTTAAACGAGATGATAAAATAATAATCAAACCGACTTTAACTCGACCGCCAATTAAACATTCCCAAATATCGGCAGCTTCTTTTTTATGCAAAAAAATTTCTATCTGTCCGCCGGTAGCTTCTTTCCGGCCGATTAAACGGGCCGGGAAAACTTTGGAATTATTAAGCACTAACAAATCGCCCTGATTTAAATAGTCAACAATATCATAAAAATGCTGATGTTGGAAAAATCCTGTCTTCTTGTCTAAAACTAAAAGCCGCGAGTGATCTCGCGGTCGCACCGGTTTCTGGGCAATCAATTCCAGCGGTAAATTATAAAAAAAATCCGAAGTTTTATAAGTCATAATAAATTATAATAGCTTTATAATTTTCCATAATTATTCTTTATCAATTTTCTTCTTAATAAAAGCATGACAATAAAAAGGCTATTTGAGATGACTAAAACCGTTGGATAAAGCCAAGTAGTCGCGCTATAAGCTTCGAGCGCAAGCAAACTAATAATAATACCGATCGTAGTTGTTATAAATGCCGGTAAAGTTTCTTCAAATGGTTTTTTGTAGGCTTTTCTAAAAGTAGGAACGTAAGCTAAGGTATCAATAACACAAGCTAAAATAACAGCTGATAATGGGTTTTTGGTTAAAAACCACAGGATTAAAGCGAGGATAGCGCCACCAAAAGATAATTTATCAGTCAGGGTAATATTTTTTTCTCCACGAGTAATGGATAAGCCGGCAATAACTAAACAAATTAATGCTGTCAGTCCATTAGCCCAAGAACCCGCACCAGCTCCTTTAACAACCTGCGCGATATAAGTAATGCCTCCTAATAAGCCCCAAATAAACCAAGAAAAAATATGCGGCTTGGTTTTTCCCTTAAAAATATCCCTAAAGTAAGGGATATAAGCGCCGACGGCAATAACTGAAGAAATCAAACCTAGAAGAATTTTATTATTCTCAATAAAATTAAACATGATCATACCAATTTATCCTGTCCAGCCGGCTTCAATCCTAAATGTTCATAACCAAGAGCAGTTACAATTCGTCCGCGCGGGGAACGGTCTAAAAATCCAAGTTGCATTAGATATGGTTCATACATATTTTCAATCGTATCCGCCTCCTCACCGGTTGCGGCCGCCAAAGTATTAAGCCCGACCGGTCCGCCTTTAAATTTATGAATAATTGTTTCTAAAATGCGGCGGTCAACAAAATCTAAACCAAGACTATCAACTTCCAGCATTTTCATCGCCTCCAAACAGTGCTCTAAGGTAATATACCCATCGCCTTTAACTTCGCAATAATCACGTACTCGCTTTAATAAACGGTTAGCGATACGCGGTGTCCGACGGCTGCGATTAGCAATTTCTTTTTTAGCCTCATCATCAATTTTAATGTTAAGAATTCTGGCACTGCGGGAAATAATTTGTTCAATATCGCCAGACTCATAAAAGTTTAAATGATGCGTAATTCCAAAACGATCCCGCAAAGGCGCCGATAATAAACTAGCTAAAGTCGTCGCCCCGATAATTGTAAACTTGGGTAAATCCAATCTTAAAGTCCGAGCGCTTGGACCTTTACCCATCACAATATCTAAGGCATAATCTTCCATGGCCGGATATAAAATCTCCTCCACGGTTTTTGATAAACGATGAATTTCATCAATAAACAAAATATCGCCTTCTTCCAAATTAGTTAAAATCGCGGCCAAGTCACCGGTTTTTTCAATCACCGGCCCAGAGGTAACGCGAATATTGGCACCAGTCTCATTAGCAATTACATGTGCTAAAGTCGTCTTGCCTAAACCGGGGGCGCCATAAAGCAGAATATGCTCAATCGGCTCAGTTCGTTTTTTGGCGGCGGCAATAGTAATCTCTAAATTTTGTTTTACTTTTTCCTGACCGATATACTCCACTAAAAATTTCGGACGCAAAGACAAATCTAAGGCGTCCTCCCCCTTCTTTCCAATCGGACTAATTAAGCGTTCTTCTATAGCCATATAATTATAGTCTAGCTAAAGCTGTCTAAATTCGCAAATTGTTCTAAAATCACAAAATTCACACATCGGCGACGGCTTGGGCGCAAAATTGCGATTTTTAATCGCCGCAATTTCTTCCAATACCCCGGATTTCAATTTTTCTATTTCTTTCTCGGTGGCGTTAAAGGAAAACTTCTCGCCGCTTTCCAGATAATAATAGCTTAACTGGCTGACTTTCTCTCCCAAGAACTCTTCCAAAAATATTTTGTATAAAATCAGCTGACGCTTATCTTTAAATTCTAATTTGGTTTTACTCTTGCCTGTTTTATAGTCAATTATTTCCAAACTACCATCGGCTAAGCGATCAACCCTGTCCATCGTTCCCTTAATAACATCGGCACCGATTTTAAAAGAAAACTTTTTTTCTAAAAATATAATTTCGGCCGGCGGATTTTTTTGATAATCATCAAAAAAACGATTTAAAGCTAAGCGCCCTTTCTGCAAATAAGCTTCCCGCTCTTCTTTATTTTGGTAGCCATCCGGCTGCCAAAATTCTTGATAAAGCACATTTAATCTTTTAGCATTTATCAAATCTTCTATTTTCGGCTTGATTTTTTCATCGGCAAACAGGCTCGCTTGAATCTTCTTGGTCTCACTTAAAATTGGCAACAAAAAATTATACAAAGTATTATGGAGCACGCGACCGAAAATTAATGAAGCTTTATCCGAGGCGGCAGGAATTTTTAGAATAAAGGCGAACTTATACTGCAGCGGGCAAGTAGCAAACGCCGCTAGCTGCGAAAAGGAAAATTTTTCTGGCAACGGATATTGAACTTCCGGAATTTTCGGCTTTATTAATGTCGGCTCTTGGCCGTTTAATAAATGAATGTCTTTTAGAAACTCGTTGCGTTTGCTTAGCTTAACTTGATTCTGGGTTTCTGTCTCCAGCCCCATTTCTAAAATAAAGCGTGACGGTTTTTTTTCTCTCACTAACCCATAATCCTTGGCGCTGGTCAGATAAAGTTCTTCTTTAGCTCTAGTGGCGGCCACATAAAACAAGCGGCGTTCTTCTTCTAGATGCGCTTCGGCGCTCGGAACGACTTTTTCTTTGATTAAGGCGTCAGGAATAGAAATTTTTTCACTGCGCGAAATTGTTGGAAATTTTTTATCAACCAAATTAACGATAAAAACGTATTTGAATTCCAAGCCTTTGGCGCCATGGACGGTCATTATTTTTACGGTTTCATTGTCGGCAAAATCTAACTTTAAAGAACCGGTTTCACCCGCTTCTAACTCCAAATTAATTATTTCTAAAAAGTCCTTAAGCTTTAAATCGGCGTTAGCGTCTTCTAGGGCCTTCATTTTTTGATATAGCTGGTTAAGATAGGAGAATAATTCCAAATCGCGATCTCTATCCATTTTTTCTAATAAGCCGGAATCGTAAGCAAAATGCAAAAAAATTTTAGTCGGCTTATTATTAGCGATCAGGAGCGAATGCTTTTCAATTAAATTCAAAAGTTTTTTAATATTTAAAACACTCTCCGCGCTAACACCGGCGATTAAATTAATATTTTTCAAAGCTTCATAAAGCGACCAAACTTTACGGGCTGCCATTTTATTAATCGCTACTAAATCCAGATGAGAAACCTTGAAGGCTTCCATATTTAAGACTCTAAAAAGAGATGACGACTCATGATAATTATCCAACAGCCTAAAATAGGCGAGAATATCCAACACGAGCGGCTTATAATAGAGCCCGCGCCAAGACATAAATTGATTAGGAATGCCTAAGCGATTTAGCTCTTTAACATAAACATCGGCCGTATCATTAGCGCGCACTAAAATTGCGAAATCCAGCCAGCTAATTTCCTCTCCCTGAGCAATTTTATTTTCATAAATATTTTTAATTTGATTGCCGATAAAAGAAACTTCTTCATCTTGAGTATCAAAATTAAAAAACTGCACCGCCGGCTCATTCTTTTTATTTTTATTAACCCCGCCTTTGGCCGCTAATTTTTTATTGATATTTAATTTAACTTCTAAACGATTGGGATTATTATAATTAATAAATTCATAAGCCTTATCTAATATTTCCTGGCGGGAACGATAATTCTCAGTCAAAACTATTTCGTGCGCCTGCGGATAATCTTCTTTAAACTGCATGATATTAGAAATCGAAGCCCCGCGGAATTTATAAATCGCTTGGTCATCGTCGCCGACAACTAATAAATTATTCTTTGGCGCCGCCAGCATTTTTACTAGTTGATACTGTGCTAAATTGGTATCCTGAAATTCATCAACCATAAGATATTGAAATTTCTGGCGATAATACTTCAAAATATTCGGGCGCTCAACAAACAATTTAATCGCATACGAAATCAAGCCGCCAAAATCTAAATAATTATTTTCCAGCAGAAGTTGATTATAAATATGATAGGCATCAGCTAATTCTTTCAAGCGCGTAATCTCCAACTCTTCCCCATCTTCATCATCACCGTCAGCCTCAACCGCTTTAACTTTTGTTTTTTTAGCTATTTTTTTTCCGCTTAAACGCTCGTCTTGGTTTGACTCCAAATCTTCCACGTATCTCAAATACTCCTCCGGGCTAATATTCTCATCCTTCAACCGGGAAAAATGTTTCAGAAGCTCGGAAATAAATTTAGTCGGGTTGCCGAGAGGGCGATAATAGTCTAACTGGAAGCGGGATAAATTTTTCTTTATTAAAACCCATTGATCAGTTTCGTTTAAAAGCTTGAAGCTGGGATTAAGGCCGATTTCCAAAGCATGATCGCGTAAAATTCTTTCACAAAAACCATGAAAAGTGCTAATCCATAAATCAACATAACCGTAAGGCATAATTTTATCGGCCCGTTCTTCCATTTCGCCAGCCGCTTTTTCGGTAAAAGTTAATAATAAAATTTCATCGGTAGAGATTTTCTGATTAAGAATTAAATGCGCCAAACGATTAATTAAAACCGTGGTTTTCCCCGTTCCGGCCCCTGCCACAATCAGCAGCGGACCATCTTTGTGTAAAACAGCCGCTTGCTGTGCTTTATTTAATTTTTTAAAATCTTCCAACATATATTTACTGATTATTTTTCCGTTCTAAAACCAGGCGCCCAGATTCAATCGCTGCTTTCTGGTTAGCATCAAGCTGTGACCAGGCAATAAACTTCTCCCAAAATTTAACTTTTTCATTTTCATCCATGAGCCGCGGCGCCGCCTTAGCTGATTTAAGCGGATAAAAGGAAATCGTAGTGCTGGCCTGGCTAAAATCTAAACCGACGCTCAGTCCTTCTTGGGTATCGGCGGAAAAATACTGATCAAAAATGAAGTTCCCTAGCGAATAAAAAATCGGCTTGCCTTGATAAATTTCCACTCCCTGAACGACATGGGGATGATGACCGATAATCGCATCCGCGCCGGTATCAATCAGCGCATGTCCAATTGCTTGCTGATGTTTATTGAACTGATGCTCATATTCCGTACCCCAATGAATATTAACAATTACTAAATTTGTTTCCAAGCTGGCAGTTCCAATTAATTTTTCGGCTGCCTCCAAATCAAAATTATTATAAACCATCGATAACCCAATCATTGCTATTTTTTGGCCGGATACAATAATATCTTTTCGGGAATATTCATCAACTTTAGCGTCAGTTGAGCCGCTATAATAAAACCCAAGCTCGCTTAAATTTTTTCTAGTCTCTTCAACTCCATTTTGCCCCTGGTCGCTAAAATGATTATTGGCCGAACTGAAATAGTTAAAACCGTAGGCTTGAAGTTCAGCGATTCTCTCCGGTGCAAAGGCGAAGTCATAAGCGTTTTGCGGGGCATAATGCGCGCCGTTATCAGTCACCGCCCCTTCTAGATTAGCCCCGACAATATCCGCCCCCGACCAAAATTTATTACCCCCTTCAAAGCTAGAAAATAAAGTAGACAACGGTTTTCCGGCCAAACGCTCGCCGACGTGCCTGTCTAGCATCAAATCTCCAAAAAAATAAAAGCGCAAGCTGTTATTAACCTCCCCATTTTCCGGCAATCGCCATTGCGTTTGAGATCTCAGGATAGCTTGATGATTAGCTATAACCTCGGAACCATATTGCTGAAAATCATCGGCTAAATTCCGATAACGGCTGATTATAAAAAAACTGCCCAAGACAATAAAGACGATAATTAATATTTCCGCTTTTTGGAACTTTATTTTCCACATAAGCGCTTAGCAATAAATTAAAATTTCAAAACCTTGGTAAAATCACTAGTTTTTACCCGGCCGATAACCGCTAAGTTTAAACCGGAATCAATAAATATTTTTTTGGCGGTTTTTTGCAAGCTGGCCGGAGTAATCGTGGCAATTTTTTTCATAAACTCAGCCGGGGTCATGATTTGCCGGCGCAAAATTGCTTGGCGCGCGTACCAATTGGCGACATTATCCGTGGCTTCCATCTGTAAAAGCAAGCGTCCGCGCAATAAATCTTTGGCGCGATTCAATTCTGGAAGCGGAATCAACTCGCTTATTAAACGCCGATATTCTTTCAAAATAATTTCTACGGCCTGCTGCGTTTTTTCGGTCGGTACGCCGGCTTGAGTAGTCAAATATCCGGAATCAGAATAAAATTCGGAATCGGTTTTAACATAATAAGCTAAACCATTGCGTTCACGCAGATTAATGAACAAACGGGAACTCATCGCCCCGCCTAAAATAATGGATAAAAGCTTTACATTAAGCTCTTCAGCATGATTAAGCGGGAAAGTTCTGACCGCTAATGAGAGATTAGCTTGATCAATGTCCTTAAAAGAAACTTTAACTCGCGGCTTTATTTGCTGAACTTTATTTTTAAGTTGTGCCCGCCATTTATTGGGTTTAAGAGCGCCAATAATCACCTTAGCTTTATTAATATCCTTATCTTTAACGCCGCCGGCTAAAATAAAGCAGGCACTGTTAGCTCCATATTGGGTTTCAAGATAAGAAATAAAATCTTGGCGCGTGAAGCTTTGGATATTTTTCTTAGTGCCGACAGTTTCCCAACCGGCCGGGGTATCGCCATAAATACAAGCCTCAAGCACATCTTCAATATGCATCATGGGGTTTTCTTCATACATATTAAGCTCTTCAATAATAACTCCTTTTTCCCTCTGAATTTCTGCTTCTTCCATTTTAGAATGCAAAATCATCTCTCCTAAAATTTCTAAAGCTTGTCCTAGCTTGCTTTCCGCCGCTTTAATCCAATAGCCAGTAAATTCCTTGGAAGTAAAGGCATTAAATTCGCAGCCCAAGGAATCCAATTCACTCGCCAAGGCTAAGGTGTTAGGATATTTAGCCGTCCCTTTAAAAAATAGATGCTCTAAAAAATGGGAAATACCATTATTGCTCTTATTTTCGTAACGGGAACCAGTCTTAAAAATAAGGAGAGCAGTGGCAGTCTTTGCTCCCGGCAGGGCAATTTGAATAATTGGCGCCTTATTTGACAATATTATCTTTTTATATTTATCCATACTATTTAAAGTTAATTCGTTAAATCTTATTTTAAATTTAGCACATATTTGCTATAATTTAAAGCGAAGTCTAAGTTCTAATTTCAATTAAAATCCTCCTTTTATGAGCTACAAAATTAATGACCGCAACACTATTTTAAATAGCGGCCGCCAATATAAAATAACCCGAGTCAAAGACTTACCGGATGAAGAAAAACCGCGCGAAAAAATGTTAGAGAACGGCCCCGGCGCCCTAAGCGCCGCTGAATTATTGGCAGTCGTTCTCGGTACCGACACTAAAAAAGAAGAGGTCTTCTCTATGTCTTCGCGCCTATTGCGTGAATATGGTGAAAAAGGCATCGCTTATCAAAAAAATCCGGCGGTCATTGAAAAAGATTTAGGCATTCCGCTGGTAAAAGCCTGCCAAATTGTCGCCTGTTTTGAACTAGGACGCCGTTTTTACCAAAAAAAACCAGGCGGCTCAATTACCATCAGAACCGCCAAACAAGCCTTTGAATATCTAAAGGATATGGGCAGTTTAAACAAAGAACAATTTAGAGGCTTATATTTAAATACCCATTACCAACTTATCCATGATGAGGTGATATCAATCGGGACGCTTGATGCCGCAATTGTCCAACCACGGGAAGTATTTCGCCCGGCTTTAGAATATTCGGCCGCCGCGATGATTATCGCTCATAACCACCCATCCGGCGTTTTAAAAGCCACAAAAGCGGATGCGGAAATCACCGACAAACTAATCGCCGCCGGAAAAATTTTAGATATTGAAATTTTAGACCATCTAATAATCGGTAAAAACAAATTTAACAGTATTATTTAACATGCCTGCCAAATATCTAATAAAGCCTGGGGTCTGGCTGCTGAAAGATGAGGCCGGCACCAAGTTTCATCTTTCTCAAGATGATTACTTCGGTACTATCGCCACAATTCTAAGCCTTTGGCGCCAAAATATTGAAAAAAATCCGGACCTGATTAATCCGGATTTTTATCAGACTCTAAATGAAGTGGAAAAAGATTTAATCTGGCTGCAACAAAACTATCAAATCAAGCCGAGAATCAAGAAGAAGAATAAAATTCCAAAAGGCAGAGAGAGGAGCCAGTGATCAAACATCATCATAATCACCAGAGCGGCAATAATTGAGAAGGCAAAATTTTGCCGGCGCGGGCTAAACGCCAAGAAAATTAAAAATAAAATCACGGCCAAAAAAGCAAAGACGCCATTTTCAGCAAAAACCAAGAGAAAAGCATTATGAACCGGTTGATAATAATTAAAATTACTGATAGCTGAATTTTTTTCCAGATATTTTACATAATTAGCATTGCCCACTCCAAACCAGGGGTGGTTTTTTATTATTTCTCCAGACTGGGAAAGGTAATCTTCACGTTCTGAAATAGAAATCTGTTCTAAGCGCGAAGTCGCCGCAAAACGGGTTAACGCTAACTCGCGATAAGGCAGAGCCGCAATCATCAATAATGCGCCGGAAAAAAAGATTAACGCTAAAAATCTTTTCGCTACCCAGCGATCTTCCCGTTTATAAATAACCGCGGCTAAAATCAGCATACCGATTGCATAGGCCAGCCAAGCGGCGCGCGAAAAAGAAAAAAACATGGCAATCAACGCAAAAAAATAACTGAAAAACAGCATAATCAAGCCCCAAATTTGAATATTGGAATTAATTATTTTTTTTCGAGCCAATAGATAGGCTGACAGAATTAAAGAAATAGCCAGCACTCCGCCCAAAATATTAGGATGGTCGAGGCCGCCATAAGCCCGCAACCAGCGCCCGGAAGCCGTTTCAATGACCGCCGTTCCCATTACTTCCGGATCATGAGCGGCCAAGCCTAAATATTTAAAAGCAAAAGATTTTTGACTGAGAAATTGATAAATTCCCAAAGAAGCTTGCAAGAAAGCGCTCGCCAAAAAAACATAGATAATCCTCGTCCGATTCAAACAGCTGTCTTCATAAGCGGCGCGATTAATTCCCTCTCTAACTAAATAAAACAGCCCCAGGCCGCCCAAAAATAATAAGTAATGGAAAGCGGCTAAGAGCCTATCAGGCGCATAGAAAAAAGAAACTACCATTACAATTTCTAGAACTCCCAAAAAATACCACAGCGGTGGAGTTTTACGGCCGGAATCCCTGGTCCAAATCTTATAAACAAAAAAACAAATCAGGGCCAGCAATAAAACCAAATGGCTGGCATACAAACTGATATCATTAAAATTATTAAGTGCCGGCCGAAGAATCAGCTTTGTTTGCCAGGGCAGAATAAAAACAAAAACTAATAAAAAAAACTCAGTTAATCTTTTTAAGAAGTTCATCATATTTAGACTTAAACTTTTCAGCAAATAGACGCCGTCTATCGCTAAGATATAATTTTAGAACGCTATCCGAAATAACAACTCCGTCCGAATTATTCATGGCCTTCTTTAAGCCCGGAGACATAATTTTTAACTGCCACTTTTTAGCTATTTTTTCCAGAGCGTCCAGCCAAGATATCTGAATAGAAACCGCGGTAAATTTATCAGTGCTTAGATTGTTGGCGGCTAAAAACTGCTGATAAAAATTATTAGAATCATAAATTGGCAACAACCCACGCAACCAATAATAAAAATAGGGGTCGTTATCGCCTAAAGCTAAATCACGAATATCCAGATGTTCTTCAGAGATATAAAAACTCAAACAAATTTTATCTTGTTTTTTCTTAGCAGTCGGGCGGCTGTTCAGCAACTTAGCTAGCCCTGCACAAAATAAACGACTTAACCAAATCCGCCTGGCACTAGTGATAATAAAGAAATCAATATCGCCTTCTTGGCGTAAATTATGATCACCGATAAAATTAGCAATGGCGATAGTTTTTACAAACGGCGAGAAGGCAAAGGCGCGGGCAAACCGCTTAGCAATTTTTATTTTATGACAAGAATAATTATATCTTATTTTTCTGGTTTCGACGATATTCTCACGGCCGCTTAAAAAATAAAAACCATTTTTTTGGCCTAAAATTTTTGAATCTATCATTTCTAAAGACGATGTCAGCGCCGCCAAAGAACCGCGACAATCTAAATAATGCCAAATTTCATAAGCAGTTAGGGGAAAATCAAATAAATCAAAAAAAACCAGTGGGTCTAAGATGTCCCGAGTTGATATTTTCTGATTGTAGTTATCACTAAGCATTTTTTGGTCTTTCTATTTTTAAGGGTTCAATGGAGCTATCGCCACCGGTAATTTTCATAACGTCTTTATCCATTTTTTTAAATTCCAAAGAAGCATTATTATAATGATTGACCGTGGTAGATAAACTGGAACCGAGCTTCTTTAAGAATTCATCATAAGCGAGCATGTGCTTGGCCAATTTTTCAATATTGCTCTTAATCTCTTTAGCCTTTTCCTCAATCTGCATCGCTTTTAGTCCCTGAAGAACTGTCTGTAAATAAGCAAGAAAAGAAGTCGGCGAAACAATAATTACTTTCTTGTCGCGGAAAGCATATTCAATTAAATCTCTTGTATTAACCTTAACCGCACCGACTTTATTAACCAATAAATCATAATAAATTGCTTCCGAAGGAATAAACATAAACGCGAATTCCATGGTTCCTCTATCCGGCAAAACATATTTAGCGGTTTCGTCGATACGATTTTTCAAATCCTGCTTGAATTGCTGTTCCAATTTCTCGCGCGATTCTTTATCAGTGGCATTTAAAATGCGCTCATAGTTTTCCAAAGAAAACTTGGCATCTACCGGAATAATTTTATCTTTAACTATAACCACAGCATCCACAATTAAGTCTTTACCCGTCTTATCATCCTTGCCCATTTTATACTGCATTTGATACGAGCCTGGCGGCAAAACATTTTTCAAAGTTTCTTCTAAAAAATATTCCCCTAAAACACCGCGCTGTTTCGGATTTTTTAAAATATCTTGCAAATTCTGCAATTGGGAAGAAAAATTTACGACTTGCTTATTGGTTTCATCCAGTTTGGCCAGCTTCTCGGTAACATCGGCGATTAACTTGGCTGACTGATTAGTAATATTTTGAACAATCTTAGTCGTCTGCCCAAACTGTTCCTGATTGGAACGATGAGTTTCTGATAACTTTCGGTCCAGTTCTTGGCGGAGCTCGCTATTCTGCTCTGAAAGCTGAGTTAATTTCTCTGACTGCTGAGCCATCCGCTCCATTAAAGGCAACATTTTATCCGACCCCTCATCTTTTCTTTTTAGCAAAAGATATATAATAATCCCTAAACCGCCTAAAACTATTAAAAAAATTGGCCAATTATCCATAAATATAAAATTAATATTTTCTCTTTCTATTATATAACTTTTAGCGATATTTTTGCATCTTGACGAATTATCCTAAAAATAGGTTAAATAAAAGCCCCCATTTTGACTGGGGGCCTTTTTTAAAACAAAAATTTTCAATTTTTTCGCAAACTGCTAACAAGCGTATAACCTTTATCAAGCCAGAGCAATTTGCTTTTGCCATAGCACAATAAGCACATTTTTTCTGGATTTTTCTGTACTTTGACCATCACTGATTTTCCCCAATTAGACAACTCTGTTAACTGAGCCAGTTCTTTGGCCGGAATAATAAATAATTCATTGCCCGGTTTCGATTGTTCATCAAAAATATAAGGCGCTTCATATTCCAGCTTGTCTTCAAGTTGAATCTTCTTGCCGCCATACAGGCAGTAAGTGACGGTTCGAGTGCAGAATGTTAAATACATATAGAGAAAGGTACGATCTGCCTGCTGGGCGTTTTCTGCGGCCTTCTCCAAAACAAAAAGTTCTTCTGCTTGTTTACTTTTAAATGGCACAACCCGAAAGGTGCTAAATCCCCCAGATATATTCTGAGTAAGCATCACCAATCGGTTTCTTTTGCGGATTAATTTCATTTTCGGGTTGGAGACAACTCGCCTCCCTAATTCATCGGACATTCCTGGTAATATACACATGGCTAACTATTTTTTGGTTATATAATTTGTTAAATTACTTCTAGCTACAATACAAATTATTAACAAAATTGTCAATATTGCAACCTTACCAACGAATAGCTCTAAAAATTGGATAACAAAAAATCGGACTACCAATCCGATTTTTATTTAAAGTTTCTCTAATACTTATTCTGGTTTATTCTTCAATAAATCTCTAATTTCCACTAATAATTCCTGATCTTTCGTTAATGGCGCCGATTTTTCTTCTTTCTTTTTATCTTCTTCTTCGTTTATTAAACGCTTCTTAATCCTGCCTAAAACCTTAACCATAAAAAATATGGAAAGAGCGATGATTAAAAAGTCAAAAATATTTTGCACAAAGACCCCGATATTCATAGTTACGGCCGGAGAAGCTAAAACGCCATCAGAACCAATTACTGCTTGCTTTAAAATAATTTTCCAACTAGTAAAATCTAAACCGCCGGCAATTACGCCAATAAGCGGCATCACGACGTCAGATACGAGAGAGGAAACGATTTTTCCAAAGGCGCCACCAATAATAACGGCAACCGCTAAATCAACAACGTTGCCTTTAACGGCAAAGGCTTTGAATTCTTGAAAATACTTTTTCATATTTTTAAGTTAAACCGCCAGCAAATAATTAGACCCAGGTCACACCCGCGACATGGTCGCTATCCTCCTTAAAGCGCATAATTCTAACGCCCTGAGTATCGCGGCCTAAAACATTTACTGATTTAAACGGTGTTCTGATTACTTGGCCGTGATCGGAAATGATAATTAAATCCTTGTCTTCCATAGAATCAGCATTGACCAAGAAGGCGTTGGTAATTGCCCCGGTTTTGGAAGTAACTTTAGCAGTCTTAATTCCGCTGCCGCCGCGGCCCTGGATTTTATAAGCGCCAAATTCGGTCCGCTTGCCAAAACCATTAGCCATGATGGTGAGAATTTGATAATTTCGTTTTCTTTCTTTATCAGTCTTGGCAACTCCCATGCCAATTAAAGTATCATTTTTATGCAATCTAATACCAAGCACTCCGGCTGCTCCTCGTCCCATATCGCGGACATCGCTTTCTTTAAATCTAATGGCTTGCCCCTGGGAAGTTACCAGTTGAATATGATCGGAGCCGGAAGTAGGCTTAACCCAGATTAATTTATCATCATCTTTAATTTTAATAGCAATCAAGCCCGAACGTCTAACGTTCTTAAAAGCCTCTAGTTCTACTTTTTTGACCAGGCCTTTTTGAGTAGCAAAAAATAAATATTTGCTAAAGACTGCTTTATCTAGAGGTAAAATTGAGGATATCTGCTCACCGCCGATAAGCTGCAAAAAATTAACCACCGGCGTTCCTTTAGCAATTCGGGAAGCTTGCGGAATCTCGTAAACTTTCAATTGGAAAGCGCGGCCCTTAGTTGTAAAGAATAAAACATCATTATGGGTTAAGCTGGTAAACATGAACTCAACGGTATCTTCTTCTTTAGTTGTGAGTCCCATAACACCTTTGCCGCCACGAGCCTGAACTTTAAAAGTATCTGGTTCTAAGCGCTTGATGTAACCATCGCGAGTCATCATCACAACCGTCTCTTCATTAGGAACTAAATCTTCCATACTGAATTCTCCAACGGCATGAGGGACGACCGCGGTTTTTCGTTCATCGCCATATTTTTCCGTCAACTCTTTAAGTTCGCTATTAACGATTCCCCTGATTTTGGCGACTGATTTCAAAATACTTTCTAATTCTTTAATCAGTTTTAATTTTTCTTTGAGTTCGTTTTCAATCCGTTGTTGCTCCAGATTAGCTAAGCTCTGCAAACGCATTTCCAAAATGGCGACCGCTTGTCTTTCGGATAATTTAAATTTCTTAATCAAACTAAGTTTGGCAACTTCTTTATCTTTAGAAGCTTTAATCGTTTTAATAACTTCATCAATATTTTTTAAAGCAATCATTAAGCCTTCTAAAATATGGGCCCTGTCTAAAGCTTTGTTTAAATCAAATTGGGTGCGACGGCGCACGACTTCTTCACGGTGCTTAATATATTCTTCCAGAATCATTTTCAAAGTTAAAACCTTAGGCTGGATACCGTCAACCAGAGCCAGCATGTTGAAGTGGAAAGTAGTCTGCAAACTAGTATGCTTGTACAAGGTGTTTAAAATCTTCTTAGGATAAGAATCTTTCTTAAGTTCAATTACTACTCGGACACCGTCTTTATCGGATTCATCACGCAAAGCCTTAATGCCTTCAATTTTTTTATCTCTAACCAGGTCGGCAATTTTTTCCACCAAATCAGCCTTATTAACTTGATAAGGAACTTCGGTAATAATAATTTGGAAGCCGCCGCTTTTCATTTCTTCAATCTCAGCCTTACCACGCAAAACCACGCCGCCCTTTCCGGTCGCGTAAGCATTTAAAATATCTTGTTTATTATAAATAATGCCGCCGGTTGGGAAATCAGGACCTTTAACAAACTGGGCTAACTCTTCAATGCTGGCATCAGGATTAGCAATTAAGTGTTCAATCGCCGCTGCCAGTTCTCGCAAATTATGAGGAGGAATATTGGTGGCCATGCCAACCGCGATTCCCATGGTTCCATTTAATAATAGGTTAGGAAGTTTAGCCGGTAAAACTTGTGGTTCTTTATGGCTGCCATCAAAATTAGGCAAAAAGTTAACGGTTTCTTTCTCAATATCAAACATCATCTCCTCGGAAATGGCCGACAATTTAGCTTCAGTATAACGCATGGCGGCCGCATTATCGCCATCCATAGAGCCGAAGTTTCCTTGGCCGCGAACGAGCGGGTAACGCATCGCAAAATCTTGCGCCATTCTCACCATTGAATCATAAACTGCCGAATCGCCGTGAGGATGGTATTTACCTAAAACCTCACCGACAACCGTCGCTGATTTACGAAATTTACCGCCGGCTCGCAAACCGATATTCCACATGGCATACAAAATACGGCGATGTACCGGTTTTAAACCGTCGCGAACATCAGGCAAAGCGCGAGAAACAATAACGCTCATGGCATAGTCCAAATAAGACTTGCTCATTTCATCAACAATCGGCTGTTCTTCCACTAAGCCATATTCGGTTTTTTTACGGACATTGGTATTTTCCGGATCTGAATTGTTTTCCAAGCGCTCTTTGTCTTGTGGTTCAAGCTCTTTTTTAGGCATAAAGATAAAACTAATAAGCTATTTGTGTAATTCCTTCGCAACCTACCGGTATTTGGCAGGGTTTTGATTCGCCGATAGACGGCATACAGTCTATATAAGACGGACAATTATTATTGATTTTGTTTGGCGAGGTCGAGGTAGCTATTTCCGGCAACGAACTAGTGGCTGCCGTGGTGGAGGCATTATTAATTATTTCAGTAGAGGTAACGGCGCTAGAGGAAGCATTTTTATTAACTTCGGCAATTACTCCATTTAAAAGCCCGTTAACATCTTCTTTTAGTTTCGCTTGCTGCTCCTGATCTTTAATTTTTTCCGTCGCTTCATTTAAAGATTCGCCGATTTCTTTTTTAAGTTCGTTTAATTTAGCGGCTTCGGGGCTTTTGGTAGAACGCAATTTATTCATCTCAAAAACATTCTTCAAATTCAAAAACCAAAACAAAAAAATCACAACCGCCAACGAGCCCACTAAAATTTTTACTAGTATTATTTTTTTGCGACGCTCTTCCTCGGTCATATTATTAAGCTATTCTTTAATGCCGTCTAAATTGACGTCATATAGAATTTTCTCGGCAATCAAGCTATATTTCAAAATTTCTTCTTCGCTAAACCAAAGCGGGATTTCTCGCGCCGCATCTTCAACTGGGTCAGAACAGTGGACTAAATTACGAACTGCTCTTTCATCCAAACTGGCAAGCTCATAGGAATCCAGGGTATAGTCGCCGCGAATAGTCCCGCCATCAGAAGATAGAGGCTCAGTGGCGCCCACAATTTTTTTAACAATACCGACAGCTTGATTTCCTTCCCAAATCATCGGGACAATTGGACCACAGCTCATAAATTTAACCAGAGCGCGAATAATGTCTTTGCCATATTCAATCGCTTCCTTTTCAATCGGCATTCCGGCCGCTTTTCTTTCTTCAACCGTTCTTTCGCCTTTCTTTAAAAACCAAGCATCATCCTTAGCATAGTGCTTCCACAGTTGATCTTCAGTGGCCATGATCATTTTCATAGCTACCAATTTTAAGCCGGTATTTTCGATTCTCTTAATTGTTTCGCCAACCAATCCGCGCTGAACAGCATCTGGTTTTAGAATCACAAATGTTCTTTCTTTTTTAGGATTAATCATAATTTTAAATACTTAATATTACTAGTTCCATATCTTCTTGCGGAAGATCTTTCTTGGAAATTTTTAATTTTTCTTCATAAGTCGGCTTCAGGCCCAACTCTTTGATAAACTTATCAACCGGGTCAATATCCATTTTTAAATCCGGCGTTTTATAATGCATCGGGATTACAATCCGGGGCTCAATTTGCGAGATTACTTCCACGGCCGCTTTGGCGTCAAGCGTATATTTACCGCCCACCGGAATTAATAAAATATCGGTTCCAACTAATTTTTCTAACTGGGTGCTATCGAGCGGACCGCCCAAATCTCCCAAATGAGCAATGGAGACGTCATCGACTTCCATTCTATATATAATATTACTTCCACGCTCAGACCCCTTTTTATCATCATGAAAAGAGTCAATTCCTTCCACTAAAACGCCTTTGAAATCATATTCCCCGGCGCAATCGATAATAAACGGATTGCCGCGCAAAGCGCCGGCATTATTATGATCATCGTGATCATGAGAAATTGTTATAATATCGGCTTCAAAATTAGGAACTTTTAAACCGGTGCTTTTCCCAAAAGGGTCAGTCACAACTGTGACGCCTTCGGGGCCGATTTTGTCTTGAATTTTAAAGCAGGAATGTCCTTGCCAAGTGATAATCATATAGGTATTACAATAAAAACGGGCCGTAGAACCCTAAAATTATTATAGCAAACGAAACACTCGCGGTCAACCGCGGATAGGGGCAGGCCAACAATAAATATGGGCTAATTATTGCCTAATTTCGTCAAAAAAAGAAGCCTCATCTTTTTCAAAATGAGGCCTCGAAATTTTTATCTACTTAGAGTAGATTTACCTGGAGGTTGGACGCTTAAAATCCATGATTGTAATGTCGTTGCGACCGATGGAGATATTTTGCTCCTTGGACTTACTACCGGTCATGAGCGGCTTTTTAGAATCGTCAACCAGAAGAATCAGAATAGCTTGAACCGGTAAACCGTCCGGACCTTTGTATTGGATAGGAAGAATATTCCAACCAATATACAAATCCAGACGAGTCGGGATATTATCCGAGACAACTTTACCAGAAGAAGCACCTTCGGCGATGATAAACGGAAATCCTAATTTGGAAACAATGGTTTTTTTGGTTAAATCACCATCATTAGCCTTCATAATGTTTTCCGGTTTGATTTCCAAAACATCCTGCCCTTCGACAATAATCTTATCAACAATGGCCCAGGTATAATTTATACCATTTTTAGTGGAAGCTTCTTCTTTTTCTTCCATTAATAGGGCCGGGAACATTATTTCCCCCGTTTTAAGAGTCGCGCTGCGGCTAGATTGTTGGCCAGAAGCCAGGGCTAAACCTTTAAAAGGTTCGGAAGGCACAAAAAGGCTTTGTCCTTTTAAACCATTTTTGGGCTTAACGGTGGCATAGCTCCACCAATCATCAGGATTTTGGACCTGATTACCAGAGTTAACAGCGGTTCCGCCAAAGTCGGCAGTTGCCCCTTTAGAGGTTACTTCTTCATCCATGACAGAGGCGTCGGGCACATCGTTATTAGTTGGGTCAAAATCCTTTAGGATGATTCTGCCCTTGTTAACTTTGCGAGCCAGATTAACTGACTCTTTCAAAACCAGCCCATCGTAATAGGCCAGAGAGAACTGAGCGACACCACCCTTAACGGTGAGCGATAACTCCTTAGAAGCACGAGGATTGATGATTTGGTCATCGATTAATACTTTTTTTGCAGTCGCGTTGGCGAGCAACACATTTTGTTTTTGAGCCCACGAGCTCAGAGGAATTAAAATCCCTAACAACAAAAAAAACAAGATACTTTTTTTCATGATTTCTACTATTTTAAGGTTAAAAAATTTTTAATGAACTACTAAAATTTGCGCCAAAATAAAAACATTTTGACCTCTAACTATATCATTCTTATCTATTTTTGTCAATATTTTATAAATACTACCTAATTTCCGCTAAAATAAGACTAGTTCCTTGGATATCAGTCCGCCAAATATCTATCCCTCGGCCAAGTACTCTATCTAACACTTCCGGGCTAGGATGACCGAAGCGATTAGTTTTTCCGACTGAAATTATTATCTTTTGCGGCGAAACAGCCTCTAAAAAATTTTCCATATTGGAAGTTTTAGAGCCGTGATGCGAAGCTTTAAAAATATCGGCGCGTAAATCAAAATCGCTTTTTACTAGAGCAGCCTCCGCCCCCGACTCGTTATCACCGGCAAATAAAAATTTATTATTCCCGCAATCCAATTTGGCAACTAAAGAATTATTGGCATTATCTTTTATGTTTAAGCTGGCAGGATTGATAAAAAATAAGGAACAATAATTATCCAGCCGCAAATTAGCACTAGCGATGATATTGATAACCGATAAATTTAATTTTTTAATTTCTCTTTGCAAGGCATCAACTGCCGGCGAAGAAATATCCGGAGAAACAAAAATAATTTTATCGACCCGATAACGTTTTAAAATTTCTACCAATCCTATTATATGATCATCATGAAAATGGCTGATGATAATATAATCCAAGCGACGAATGTAAAAAGGCAGAGCTTCTCCCAAACGATGTAATACTAAATTATCTGGTCCACCATCAATTAAAATGTTTTTGCCAGTTGGCGTTTGAATTAGAGAAGCGTCGCCTTGGCCGACATCCATAAAAGAAACACGCAAGCAATTTCTGGTTGCTAAAAAAATAAATAAAAAAATACCGGACAACAAAATAAGCCCGATAATAATTAAAAAATATTTATTTTTTCGGCAGCGCGCGGCGGCTTTATCTCTTTTAAACATATATTCTATTATAGATGGCAGCGCCTAAAACCCCGATAAACACAAAAACCATCCTGATTCCGCAGGACGGCCTTTGTATAATTTTTAAATTGATAAAATCTATTAAAAAATAATAAATTTTAAAAATTATTTTTTCTTGGCAGCTTTCTTCTTAGGAGCAGCTTTCTTAACGGCTTTCTTTACAACTTTCTTAGCCGGTTTCTTAGCAACTTTTTTAGCTGGCTTCTTAGCAACCTTCTTTACCACCTTTTTTGCTTTCTTTTTCATATTGATGTCACCTCCTTTCTCAAAAAAATTTTTTGTTTTTTTCTTTTGATCAAAAAAAATTTTTTATTTTTTTATTTATACTTAAATTATACAACTAATAAAAATAACTAGCAATAGTTTTTTGTCTTTTTCCAAAAAAAATCTCCACCGCGGTCAGCAGTGGAGAAATTTTTAGTTACCAAATTATTTTTTAAAATATTTTTTTAAACCGAGTGTCTAAATTTTTTCTTGAAAAAATTTTCTCAACTCATTTATTTTTATTCTTTCTTGCTTCATGCTATCACGATCGCGCACGGTTACTTCTCCATTTTCCAAAGTATCAAAGTCAACCGTTAAGCAATAAGGGGTGCCGATTTCATCTTGGCGGCGATAACGTTTGCCGATATTGCCATTATCATCAAATTCCGAGCGCCAATCCTTTTTTAAATCATCAAAAATTTCTCTGGCTTTAGCCACTAATTCAGGTTTATTTTTCAAGAGCGGGAAAACCGCAATTTTAACCGGCGCTAATTTCGGAGCTAAGCGCAGAACCGTTCTGGTTTCTTCGCCCACTGTTTCTTCTTGGTAAGCTTCGCAAAATACCGCCAAGAAAGTCCGGCCGACGCCAGCTGAAGTCTCCACGACATGAGGAATAAATTTTTCATTAGTCATTGGATCTAAATAGTTCAAATCTTGTCCGGAAAATTTACTATGCTGGGTCAAATCATAATCGCCGCGCGCATGAACGCCCTCTAATTCTTTAAAGCCGAAGGGGAAATTATATTCAATGTCATAAGCTTCCTGGGCATAAAAAACTAAATTTTCATGCTTATGCCACTTTAAATTTTCCGAAGCGATACCTAAATCAAGATAAAAATTAAAACGAGTTTCCCGCCATTTTTCAAAATAAGCCATATCGTCTCCCGGCTTCACGAAATACTGCATCTCCATCTGTTCAAACTCCCGCGTCCGAAAAACAAATTGGCGGGCCGTAATCTCATTGCGGAAAGCCTTGCCAATTTGCGCAATCCCAAAAGGAATTTTAACTCTGGCGGTATCAACCACGTTTTTAAAATTAACATATATGCCCTGGCAGGTTTCACCGCGCAAATAAGTCGGTTCCTTGGACCAGTCACCCGTAAAATTGCCTAAATTTGATTGCACTAATAAATTAAATTTCTTCCCCGGAGTAAAGTCTTGCGCCCCGCAAGTCGGACATTTTATTTTTTGCTTATTATCTTCAAAAATTTGATTAATTTCTTCTTCGGTCATTTTTTCATCCGCAAAAATCCCCGCTTCCTCCAATAAGGCGTCCAAGCGCAAACGGCTATGGCATTTCCGGCATTCCGTCAGCGGATCAGAAAATCCTTTTACATGGCCGGAAGCTTCCCAGATTTTCGGATTCATAAAAATAGCGGAGTCCAAACCAACGACATCATCGCGCAATTGTGTCATCGCCTTCCACCATTCCTTCTTAATATTATTAGCCAGCTCCACACCATAAGGCCCAAAATCATAAACGGCCGGAAAGCCGCCATAAATTTCCGAAGACGGAAAAACAAATCCGCGTCGTTTAGCTAACGATACAATTTTTTCTAAATTATTCTGGGCTTCACTTTTCTTCATATATTTATTTTTTACATTTCATCTAAGGTGTCCAGGCCAATGATGCCTAAACCGTTTTTCAAAACTTGCGACACGGCCCTAATCAGCGCCAAGCGCACTTTTTTTATCTTTTTATCAGCTTTTAAAATATTAACGGCATGATAATAATCATTTGATAATTGAGCAAGCTCAAAAAGATATTTAGTTAATTCGCTCGGGTTGCGTTTAGTGCTGGCTAAAATTATCATCTCCGGATATTTGGCAATTTTTATTAATAGCTCTGCTTCTTTTTTTTCAGCTAACAAAACAAAATCAATCTTACCAAGCAAAGAAACACCTGACTCTTTACGCAAAATGCTCTGCAAACGCGCATAACTATACTCCAAATAACAAGCTGTATAGCCATCAAACTTTAAGGACTCTTCAATATTGAAAGTAATGATTTTATCGGCGCTAACTTTAAGCATCTCAAATTTAATAATACCGATTGTTAAAACATCAGCGACTTTAGCGACTTGTTCGTCAGTCCAATCTTCATGCTTGCTTCTGGTTTCCGCCAGCAACCGCGTTCTAATCTTAGTTTTTAATTCTTCATAAGTAATAACATTCCCGGTCCGCGAAGACATCATTCCTCCCGGCAAAGTGACAAAATCATAAGGCAAATGGGTTAAGCGTTGCTGATAGCCCAAAAGCTCCAATACTTTAAATAATTGTTTAAAATGGAGACTTTGACGAACATCAACGACGTAGATAGACTCTACCAGATTGTATAAACTAAATTTATTGACAGCCAGCGCCAAATCGGCCACCGGATAAAGAGCCGTACCATCGGATCTAATGATTGGTAATACGCCTAAATCATATTTTTCTAAATTAGCGATAATCGCCCCCTCGCTTTTAACTAAAATATTTTTAGCCAACATGGTCTGCACCATTTCCAGGCCTTCAGCAATCACCTCACTCTCATAAAAAGTTTTTTCAAATTTAACATCTAGTTCCTTATATATGGAAGCGAAGTAATCAATGCTCCAATTTCTCGTCTCTTTCCAAAGAGTATAATTATCGCCGCTCCGGCTTTCAATTTCCTGCATTATTTTTGTTACCTCTAATTTATATTCCGGCCTATCCGTCAATTTTTGGCTAGCTTCAGCATAACATTTTCCTAACAACCAGCCTTTGGCCTCATTTTGATTAGTGTATTCTGGGTTCTTTTTTAAATTCCAAATAGTTTTAGCAACATGAATGCCGAAATCATTAATATAAGAAACGGGTATTGATTTAAAGCCATTAGCGCTTAGCAAGCGATTAATAGCATCGCCGTAAGCAATATTGCGCAAATGCCCGACATGATACTCTTTATGAGTATTCCCATTAGAATATTCGATCATAATCTGCTGCTGGCGTCCATTATTATTGCGACCATAGTCATCTTTTTCTTTCTTAATTTGCGCGATTATTTCAGCCGCTAATAATTTAGGGGAAATAAAAAAATTAAGATAAGGGCCAATTGGCTTGATTTCTAAAAAATAAGCGGCTAATTCCGGATTTTGCTTAATTGTTTCGGCCCATTTTTTAGCCAATTCTGCCGGACTAATATTTTCTTTTTTAGCCGGTTCAAAACAAGCTAGACTCAAATCTCCCAAATCAGAACTGGGCGGATAAGAAAAAATAAGCGCAGAAGCGCCAAGTTGAGAAATTATTTTATTTTTCAGACTTTCTAGAAAAGTCATAATTTTATTTAGCCTTTTTTAAGGCCATAAATACTTGGTAATAATCTTAGAATTATGTTATAATACTAACAGACTTTATTAAGTTTTTCAATCCGGCGCTTATCGCCTGGTTTGGACTACAAAGCTAGCTTTTAATTTTATGTTTTCTTATCGCTCAATCTTAAAACAATCTTGGAACATCGCCTGGAAGAACAAATATCTTTGGTTATTTGGGTTATTTGCTTCAATCGCGGCCGCCAGCGGCTCTTTTGAATATCAAGTCTTGGCTAATGGTCTACAATCAAGCGCTCTAGAAAATTCCTATTCCCATATTAACGGCTTAATTGTTGTCCTAAGTGCCTTTGGCTCTTTTTGTGCCGGTTTTTGGAATTTATTTTCCTATGATATTTTTACAATCATCAATACTTTAACTGTTTTAATTATAACCCTGACTTTAATCGTGACTTTTGTCTGGTTATCCATATCCTCACAGGCAGCGCTAGTAGTTAGCACTAAAAAATTAATAGTTGCCAAGAAAAAAACACCGATTCTAAATATTAGAGAAAATCTAGCTAAAGGTCACCTCCATTTCTGGCCAGTACTCGGACTGAATATTTTAATCAAACTGTTAGTGGGGCTGGCTTTATTTATAATGTCTGTTCCTCTACTATTTTTAGCCGTCAACGGCTCTGTATACCTAGCTGGGGTTTATGTATTGTCTTTCATAATCTTTACTCCAATCGCCGTTTCCTTGTCCTTAATTATTAAATACGCCATTGCCTACAATGTTTTGAATGAGGAGCCGTTCTGCGCTTCTTTGAAAAAAGCTATCAAATTATTTGGCAACAACTGGCTGATGAGCGTTGAAATGGGGATTATTCTCTTTATTATCAGCTTCTTGGCTGGCTTCCTGTTGCTAGTGATTATTTCAATTTTTATTTTCCCATACCTCGTTTTTGCCGCCAATTACGGCTTAGCCTGGCTGTTAGTTTTATTGATGTTTATTGTCCTCGCTCTAATTTTATTTACTGGAGCGATTCTAACAACTTTCCAAGTGTCTGCCTGGACTGATTTATTCTTAGAATTAGAAGAGGGCCGAGGCGAAGCTAAATTGGAAAGAATGTTCAAGAAAAAAGCTTAAACTATGGGAAAGGTGGAATCAATCGAAAATTTATTAAATCCGACAGGCGACGAAGAAAGCGTCGCCGGTCTTTTTGCGAGGAAGCAAGAGGAAATAAAACTTAAAGAACTGGAACATAAAACTCAAAGAGACGCCGAGGAGCTCGGCCTTGATTACGTTAATCTTTATGGCTTTCCGATTAGCCCCGAGGCCTTGGTCTTAATGCAGGAAGATCGCGCCAAAGAATTGAACGCGATTTGTTTTTTTTATGATGGCAAGAATATTAGAGTCGGCTGCTTAAATCCAAGCGCTGAAGTCCTGGAAGAAACAAAGCGTTTAAGCGAACAATATTTTGCCGACACCAGATTATACCTTATTTCTCCTAATAGCTTAAAGGCGGCCTTAGAGGCTTACCGTTCGCTGCCAAAAGTTAAAAAATATGAAAGCGGCGTAGAAATCAGCCCCGAACAATTAGAAAAATTTAAAAATGACATTTCTAGTTATAAAAATCTCAATGATAAAATAAATGACGTAAATATCACTGATGTCATCACCTTAATTTTAGCAACCGCTATTAAAGTCGGCGCCAGTGATGTTCATATTGAAGCTGAAGATAACGGCGTAGTTATCAGAATGAGATTGGATGGCGTTTTGCAAGAAGCGGCCGTTATCAGCCGTGAAAAATGGCATAAAATTATTTCCCGCTTAAAGATATTGGCGCGCGTTAAAATTAATATTGAAAATAAACCGCAAGACGGACGCTATACTATTTATTTAGAGAAGCGTCGTGTTGACGTCCGCTGTTCTTTTCTACCGACAGCTTTTGGCGAGAGCGTGGTGATGCGCCTTTTAGATTCCGCCATGACCTCTTTGGATATTGAAAATTTAGGCGTCCGGCCGGAAGTCTTGCCGATTTTAAAAAGAGAAATTGCTAAACCGAACGGTTTAATTTTGACAACCGGGCCAACCGGCAGCGGGAAAACCACAACTTTATATGCTGTCATTAATCAACTTAACCAATCAGGCACTAAAATAATTACTCTGGAAGATCCGATTGAATATCAATTATCAGGCATCAATCAAAGCCAGGTGGATAGCAAACACGGCTTCAGTTTTTCTGAAGGCTTAAGATCAATCTTGCGCCAAGATCCTAACGTAGTCATGGTTGGTGAAATTAGAGACTTAGAAACCGCAGAAATTTCTGTGCAGGCCTCGCTTACCGGCCATATTGTGTTATCAACTCTACATACTAATGACGCCGCCGGAGTAATCCCGCGCTTAATCGATATTGGAGTAAAGCCCTATTTTTTAGCGCCCTCAATCAATGCAGTTATCGGACAGCGTCTAGTCAGGCGCTTATGTATCCATTGCCGCCAAGAAAAAACTTTAAGCGCCGACGAAGGAGAGTTGGTAAATAAAATATTGGCGGTCATCTCGCCAAAAACCGGAATCAGCATCCCCGCTAAATTACCAAATGTTTTTCAAGCGGGCGCCGGCTGTGAACAGTGCAACTTTACCGGCTATAAGGGGCGCTCCGGTATTTTTGAAATTTTTACCCTAGACGACAAAATTCGCCAATTAACGGTAGAGCAAGCGCCTTCTTTCAAGATTCTCCAGCAAGCGATTGAAAATGGCATGATTACCATGCTTCAGGATGGCGTCTTAAAAGCTTTGGACGGCGAAACTAGTCTGGAAGAGGTTTATCGCGTCATTGGTAATTTTGATTATGTTAATGAGCTCTACGATATCGTTATCTCGCAGACCATCGGCCGCGGTGTTAAGATAAGCGCGCAGCAAGTGGAAGAGGCTCAAGGATTAAGTAAAAATATTTTAGATATCAGAGAAAAAGCCAAAGAAGTACCTACCTCTGATTTAATTAGGTTAACCATGACGCTCGCTGTCTTGCGAGAAGCGGGTGATGTTCATATTGAGCCGACAGCTGATGAAGTCAAGATTCGTTTTCGCATTGACGGCATCCTACATGATATTTTTTCCTTACCAAAAACCAGTTATTTACCGTTGTTATCGGAAGTAAAGATTTTAGCTGGCACTCCAACCAACATTAAGCGCGCCACCTTTGACGGCCGTTTCAGTGTTTATCTGCCGGACCATAAAATTGACTGCCGTTTATCAATTATTTCCGGGGGCTATGGTGAAACCATCGTTATCCGCTTATTAACAACCGAGGCCGCTAATTTAGATATGGTAAAATTGGGAATTACCGGCACCACTTTATCTTCTTTAGAAGTCGCGTTGAAAAAAAACAAAGGCATTATTATCACCACCGGACCGACTGGTAGCGGTAAAACTACCACGCTCTACAGCGCTCTTAATCAACTTAACAAACCAGATGTTAAAATTATTACCGTCGAAGATCCGATTGAATACCAGCTGCCAGGCGTAATGCAGACGCAAATTGACGAAGCAAGCGGCTATACTTTTGTTTCCGCGATGAAATCCTTACTGCGCCAAAATCCAAACATCATGATGATTGGTGAAATTAGAGATGCGGAAACCGCTAAAATATCTATTGAAGCGGCGATGACCGGCCATTTAGTCTTATCCACTATCCATGCTAACAGCGCCGCTGGCGCAATTTCCCGCTTTGTCGGCCTCGGCGTTGAACGCCAAGCGCTGGCTAACTCCATAGAATATACTATCGGCCAACGCTTAGCCCGACGCATCTGCCCTGATTGCAGGCAGGAGGTTTCAGCCAGTCCCGAAGATTTAGAAAAAGTAAAAAATATTTTAGCCAGCATTAATAACCCGGCGGTTACCATTCCGGAAAAATTAACTTTTTATAAAGGTGCCGGCTGTGAAAAATGCGGCCAAATTGGATATAAAGGAAGAATCGGCCTTTACGAAGCGATAACCATGTCGCCCAGCATCCAAACTATAATTCAAAACGAAAGAGTTACCGACTTCGAAATTGAGCAAGAAGCTATTAAAAACGGTATGGTCACTATGCTCCAAGACGGCATCTTAAAAGTATTAAACGGGGAAACAACTTTAGAAGAAGTATTCCGAGTAATCTAAACATATGATAAACAAAAAATTCTTAGATGATTTGAAGAAAGACTACCAAGCCAACGAAAGCGAGCGCCGACAAATTATTAGTGCCTCTAACGGTATTTTATTTGAAGCTAAAAAAACTATTTTTTCTTTGCAGCGACAGGATTTTAAAACTGCCGAAGCTAAAATAACTGAGATGGAAAAGGCGCTGGCTAATTTAGAAAAGCGCTTTGGCGCCGAAAGATTGAAAAAAGAGGGCGCTTATAAAGCGGCGGCGGAAGAATATTTAGAGGGCAAGACTTTTTATTTGATAATTAAAAAGAAAGAAATTAAGTCTAGCACTGGCCTGAATCTTGATTATGAATCATACTTGGGCGGTATCTGCGATTTAATCGGCGAACTGGTGCGTTATGCCACTAATCAAGCCGCCAAAGGCAAGTTTACTGAAGTCGCAAAAATTAAAAAAGCAGCCGAAGATATTATGGCACAGCTGATTGATTTCGATATGACCGGATATCTGAGAACTAAATACGACCAAGCGCGCGGGCATTTAAGAAAACTGGAGCAAATGGCCTACGAAATTAAAATGCGAATTGGCAAATAAAAATATGTTAGTGGCGATTATTTCCGATATCCATGACAATCTTTTAAATTTGACCAAATGCCTGGACTGGTGCAAAGACCATAAAATAAAGGAAATGATTTGTTGCGGCGATGTCTGCGATGCCGACACTTTAAAATTTTTAGCCAATAATTTTGCAGGAAAAATTTATTTGGTTGAAGGTAACGGCGAAACTTTTTCAGAAACAGATTTAAAAACCTTAAAAAATATTAAATATTACGGCCTAGCCGGCAACAAAAAAATAGGTGGACTAAATTTAGGATTTTGCCATCAACACAAAGATATCAAAAAAATAACAAATATTGGTTCGCAAGCTTTAGATTTTATTTTTTTCGGCCATAGTCATAAACCCTGGCTAGAAAAACAAGGACCGACTTTCCTGGCTAATCCCGGAAACATTTCCGGCACCTTTTTCCAGGCTACCTTTGCCGTCCTAGAAACAGATTATAAGAAACTGGATTTAAAAATACTGGCACATCTATAAATAATAACTGACAAAAAATCCCCGCAAAATACGGGGATTTTTTTTATTTAATAGGCTAAGCGTTGCTAAACAATTTCCATTTAAACTAAATCTTTCAAATACTGCCCAGTAAAACTTTCTTTCACCTTCGCTATTTCCGGAGGCGTACCGGCGGCCACTAAATAGCCACCTTTTTCGCCGCCGCTCGGACCCAAGTCTATCACCCAGTCAACGGATTTAATAACATCCAAATTATGTTCAATCACTAAAACGGTATTTCCTTGGTCAACTAGCATATTCAATACTTTTAGCAAGCGATCAATATCATCAAAATGCAAGCCAGTAGTTGGTTCATCTAAAATATAAAGGGTCTTGCCAGTAGAACGCCGTGAAAGTTCGGTGGCGAGTTTAATGCGCTGTGCTTCCCCGCCAGAAAAGGTAGTCGCGCTCTGGCCCAGCTTGATATAACCCAGACCGACTTCATTAAGCGTATTTAATTTTTGGGTAATCGCGGGAATACCCTTAAAAAAATCTAAAGCTTCATGAACCGTCATTTCTAGAACTTCATAAATATTTTTGCCTTGATAGGTTACTTCCAGAACTTTCGGTTTAAATTTTTGGCCGCCACACACATCGCAAGTTAAATAGACGTCGGCTAAAAATTGCATCTCCACTTTAATGACGCCATCGCCGGCGCAATTTTCACAGCGGCCGCCTGGGACATTAAAAGAAAAATGTCCGGCGCCCAAACCCTTAACGCGCGCCTCCGGCAATTCTGCAAACAAATCGCGGATATTGGTAAACAAGCCAGTATAGGTCGCCGGATTGGAACGCGGCGTCCGGCCAATTGGCGATTGATCAATATCAATAATTTTATCAATAAATTCTAATCCCTTAATTCCATCATGAGCTCCGGGTTCAGTTTTAGCGCGATAAAACTTCTTAGTCAGAGCCGCAGCTAAAATATCGTTCATCAAAGTTGATTTACCAGAACCAGAAACACCGGTAATAGCGATTAATTTCCCTAAAGGAAATTTAACATTAATATTTTTCAAATTATGTTCGCGGGCGCCAATAATTTCCAAAGCTTTGCCATTTCCAGGGCGGAATTTTTTAGGAATTTTAATTTGTTTTTTGCCTGATAAATAAGCACCGGTGAGCGATTGTCCACAATTTTTAATATCTTCAGGCTTCCCTACAAATAAAATCTGACCGCCATTGTCACCGGCTCCGGGACCGACATCAACCAAATAATCGGCAGCCATCATCGTCGTGGCATCATGTTCAACTACAATTACCGTATTGCCATTGTCTCGCAAATTTTTTAAAGTATGAATTAATTTATCGTTATCTTTCTGATGCAATCCGATTGAAGGCTCATCTAAAACATATAATACCCCGGACAAAGCCGAACCGACTTGAGATGCTAATCTGATTCTTTGGGCTTCACCGCCAGATAAAGTTGATGCTGAACGCAAAAGAGTTAAATAACCCAAGCCGACATCCGCCAAAAATCCTAAATTTTTAGAAATCTCTTTAATAATCGGCAGCATTATTTGGGTATTACCTTGTAATTTTTTAGGATCTTTCAGCCAATCAACAAATAAACCGCTAAGCTTATCAATGCTCAATTGCGAAATTTCTAAAATAGACATTCCCTGAACCTTAACTGCCAGGGATTCGGCCTTTAAGCGCGCGCCGTGGCAAGTTGGACACAAGGAAACCCGCATAATCTTTTCGATTTCCTGTTTTACAAAATTAGATTTAGTTTCTTGATACTTATTATCTAAATATTTTATAATGCCGCCGAATTCCGAATCGCCAGCCAATAAAATTTTTATAATTTCCGGACTCAAATCTTTTACCGCGCTGCGTAAATTAAAATTATAGCGCTTAGCTAATCCTTCCAGTTCCGCCATCAAGCCATTGCCATTTAAATTGGCATGGGAAAGCGGTTTAATCGCCCCCTCTAAAATACTGAGATTGTTGTTAAAAACCAAACTGGTATCTATTTCCATTTTAGTCCCCAAGCCGCCGCAAGCTGCGCAGGCCCCGTGGCCGGAATTAAAAGAAAAATCCCGCGGCTCCAGATCAGCGCGGCTATAACCGCAATCGCTGCAAGAAAAAAATCTTTCTACTTTAGAGGACTTAACGGTTTTGCCGGCAATAATTTTAGAAATTTTCTTTTCAACGGATTGTTTTGTCAGAGCCTGGCCGCAAATCGGACAAGCAGGTTGGCCGCATTTAGCGTATAACAAACGGAGATAATCATAAATTTCCGTGATAGTACCGACGGTAGAACGCGGATTAGAACCGACAGTGCGCTGGTCAATGGAAATGGCCGGCGACAAACCTTCAATCATATCTACGTCCGGCTTGTCCATCAAACCGACAAATTGCCGCGCATAGGAGGATAAGGATTCTACATAACGCCTCTGGCCTTCAGCATAAATAGTATCAAAAGCTAATGACGATTTTCCAGAACCGGATAGGCCGGTGATGACCACCAACTGGTTTCTGGGAATATCTAAATCGACATTCTTTAAGTTATTAGTCCGAGCGCCGCGAATCTTAATAAAGTCAGTCGCCATAACAAATAAATTTAAATTAATATTGCAGATATTATAAATGAAAATTAACAAAAAAACAAGGCCTGGGCAATCAGCGCCTTGAATTTCTCTGGTTGGCTAAAAAATATAGTTATTTTAAAAGATGGGGTAAAAAAACCGCAAAAAACCGATTAACAATTTGTCTCCCCGGCTGATTTTTCGGTATTCATTACTAAATGGCCGGGCTTCCGATTTCCAAGTTTCAATAATATTTTTTAAGTCAGCCACGAGGTTTTTTTGCTGGGAAAATATACCAACCTCAAAATTCCAGCCGAAAGACAGAATATCCATATTCTGAGAACCAACCAGCCCTTCAGAGTTATCAATTAACATCAGCTTGGCATGATTCATGCTTTTAGTCAGCCAGAAGGAAACGCCGATATGAGCTAAGCGGCAGCAATTAAGATAGTTAATTTTATCTAAAGCGGGAATATCAGTATGCGCCGGGATTATTATTTCCACCTTAACGCCGCGGCGACAGGCATCATCCAAAGCAGCAATCAACCAGCGCGGCGGTAATAAATAAGGCGTGACAATTTGAATTAAAAATTTAGCGCCGGCAATTTTCTCGCGGTAATAATCATTTAAATAATATTTCTTACCAGTACCGCGCCAATTATCCATTACCCAATATTTTAATTTATGAGATAAGGGCGTAAAAGAAAAATGTAAAATTGACTCACGCTTGCCGCCGCATTTGCGATAAGAATTAGCAAATGATTTTAGAATAAATTTAACAGCTCCGCCTTCCATCTTTATCTGCAAATCGCGCCAATCTCTAATCTTTTCCTCAATATTAACGCCGCCCAAAAAAGCTACTCGATTATCAATTATTAAAATCTTGCGATGAGTCCTCTTCAGCCAATGGCTGAAAAAAATAAATTCCGCGCCCGCCTCCCTTAATTCTTTGATGTTAGACGCCTTTAGCGAAGAGCTGCCATAAGCATCAGCAATAATAACGACCTCCACTCCGCTCCGGGCTTTATCTTTTAAGAGCTGAAAAAAATTATGTGTTTTATTAGTGTCATCAACTAAAATATACATCTCCAAATAAATTGAATGCACTGCTTTCGCCATCGCCCGGAACATTCCGTCCCAGGCTTTATTGGAAGTTGTATAAAGCCGATATTTCATGTGTTTGATTATAGCAGAAAAATCACAGAAAAGCGATGAAATCTAGAATAAAAAACCAGTATTTGCTATGATAAAACTTGCTAGCTCCAAAAACTAACACTAATATGAAATCCTCTAAATTAAGCTCCATTGTCGCCCCGCTGTTTAAAAAATTAGCGCCGCGCATCGGCGCCCGAGTAATTATTGAACCCGAGTGGGGTATTGCCGGACAAATAATTTTTAAGAACGGCAAAAAAAGATATTTCCGTTATTCCAGCTTAGACTTAAATACTCTCGGTGCTTCCGAAATTGCTAAGGATAAAGACTACGCTAATTTTTTTATGAAAAAAATGGGTTATCCGACTATTATCGGCGATACTTTTTTCTCAGATTACTGGTGCGAAGTAATTGGGTCTCATAAAAATATTAAGGCCGCCGAAAAATATGCCAAAAAAATCGGCTTTCCTTTAATTGCCAAGCCCAACAGCGGCAGCCAAGGAATGAACGTAATTAAAGTAAATAATTTAGCAGAATTAAAGAAAGCTCTAAGCAAAATCTTCGCCCATGATAATATCGCCCTAGTGCAAAAAATTGTCAGCGGCCACGATTATCGTCTTGTCGTTTTAGACGGTAAAATAATTTCTGCTTACGAGCGCCTGCCGTTTAGCGTTACCGGCGATGGGCGCACACGCGTTAAAGATTTGATAAAGGCCAAACTAGATTATTTTATTAAAATAAAACGCCCCGCCCGCTTAAAATTAGAAGACAAACGCCTGCTTAATAATTTAAAGCTGCAAAAACTAAAATTAAATTCGGTAATCAAAGCTGGTAAAAAAGTTGTTCTCCTAGATAATGCCAATCTTTCTACAGGCGGCGAATCAATTGAGGTCACCGAAAAAATTCATCCTAAATTTAAAAAGTTAGCCATAAAATTAACCCAAGATATGGGCCTGCGTTTATGCGGCGTAGACTTGATGATTGCCGGCGACATAAGCCAAGACACTAAAAAATACTGGGTCATTGAAATTAACTCCGCTCCCGGCTTAGACCACTATATTAAAATGGGGGCTAAACAACAAAAAATCGTGGAAAAATTATATCTCCAAGTTTTAAAATCGCTAGCTAAATAAACTTTAGCTTCTATAAATATAGGTAAGACTCGGTTTTGTTTCTAAAGTTTTTAACGGCTCCCACCCAGGGATAGGGATGCCGTAAGAAACAACGGTTATTCCCGGCTTTAAATTTTTTCTAAGTTTCAGGCCAATTTTTTCCATCACCAAAGCATTTAAAAAAATAAAAATTGCATCAGCGCCATTCAAATTTTGCTTGAGAAAATCTTGGCGTTTAATTTTAACGCGGCTAGTTTGTAAAAATTTATTAAACTGCGCCTTTAAGTAGGGATAAAGGGCGAGTTCATAGCCGACAGCTTTTAATCCTCGTTTTTCAGCCATAAACAAAAAACGGCCATCGCCGCAGCCTAAATCATAAACCAGAGAACCGGCCGGCAGATTAATTGTGTCTAAAATAATTGGTATATTTTTAAGCGGCGTCTTCACCCAGGGAACGAGAGTTTTTAAATTAATATAAACCATGTTCAACCCAAAAAAAACGACGACAAAAGTCGCGATAATAATAAAAGAGAGAATGATAATTAAAATAGGGATGAGCATAAATTTAGAAAATATTTACTTCTTTAATATAGCAATGAATAGCTAAAATCGCAAAATGTTAGCCAAACAACTAGTTGACTGCCGATAAAAACTATGTTTTAATTTTTAGAAGCTAATAAGCCTACCTAATCCGCTGGGAAATGCGGAACGGTCTATATATTGAACATTAAAATCATAGTAATGAACAGAAAAGAAATTGCTCAAAAGAATCTTGAACTTTTGCGCCAAAATGTTTATCCCGGACGCGGTATTATCTGCGGTATGGATGAGAGCGGACAGTATTTAATCCAGGTTTATTGGATTATGGGTCGAAGCGAAAATTCCAGAAACCGTATTTTTATCTTTGATAAAGATGGTGGCCTTGTCCGGACAGCTCCCGCCAATCCAGACTTAGTCAAAGACCCAAGCCTGATTATTTATACTGCGATGGCGGAAAAAAACCTACGGTTTGTAGTAAGCAACGGTCACCAAACAATGGCAGTAATTAACGGCCCGGCAAACACTGGAATTTTACCATTACTAAAAAAATGGTCTTACGAACCGGACGAGCCAAATTTTACGCCAAGAATTACTGCCTCAATTTTCTTGGGACACGATTCAGAAGATTACACGGCCGAAATGGTCATCTTCAGAAAAGACGGTAAAAATGAAACTTGCCTCAGGGTTCCTCATCTGGTAAATCTGAAACCGGGATTTGGTTATTGCATTACCACCTATTCCGGTGATGGTAATCCCCTGCCGTCGTTCTCTGGGCAGCCATATTTATTGCCCTTATCCGGCAGTGCTGATGAAATTCTGGATACTTTCTGGAAAGCTCTCAACGAAGATAACCGCGTCTCTCTCGCGGTAAAATTCATCGATATTGCTACCGGCACCAGCAAAATCAACGTGGTCAATCAATATTCTCAAGTTGAAGTTTAAAAAACAAAAAACCAAAAAAAAGAAACCCCATCAGAATTGATATCCGATGGGGTTTTTGCTTTTTACATAGTAAGTTTAAAAATAATTTTAGTGATTGTAAAATCCCCGACCTTTAGTGTCAGGGATAAGCCAAAGAGGGACTTCACATTGATTGCAATAATCAATAACTTTTGGGTCATTAACCGAGCCGCTGGTACTGAGAATAGCAGTGATACCGGCGACCACTAAAGTTTCGACGCCGTCGGTGAAAGGGAAAAAGCTGTCGCTTACGGCTACGGCGCCAGAATAATTATGACAGCTATCTTTAGCCGTCCTAATGGCTAACTTCGCTCCGCCAATTCGCGATTGTTGACCGACACCGTTACCAAGTAGCTGGCCGTCTTTAACGATAGTGATGGTGTTGGAGTTGCTGGTATCGCAAATTGCTTTAGCGAGCATAAAATCATACTCCTGAATTTCTTTGACCGCGCCGTATTTTTTTAAATCAGGGTCATTGATATCCAAAATGTAAGTATAATTCGGCTGAGCCAAAAAACCGCCGCGCACATAACGAACAATCGGCTCCTTATCCAGACTATGGCGATCTAATTCGGCCAAGGCACTATTAGCCACAAAGCGACATTTGTCGCCTTTACGCTTTAAGAGTTCAATCGCTTCGGGACTGAACCAGGGAGCGATAACGCCATCAAGCAGTCGCCTGACTTCTGTTTTATAAGACAGCAGCAATTCCGCCTCCTCAACATCAACCGCAAAATTCAACATTACCAATCCACCAAACAAGGCTTGGGGGTCACCGGTCACTGTCCGCTTAATTGTTTCATGGCGATCAATATCATGAACGCCAGCCCCGCAAGCGTTGCCGTGTTTAACGCCGACCGCGATGAAGGGGGTTGAACCGCAATTCAAATCAAAAGTCGCCGCAATATGCGTCATTGTCTGCAGCAAGCGATCCAAATCACAATAATTATTGTAACTGAGCGGTGTACCGGAAATTAACCGGAATTTGTCCAAACTAAAAGGATCGCGGCTCATAGAGTCAAACAAACAAAACAAAGCGGCGGGCGATTGATAGGCATTTTCGCCATATTTACAATCAGCAATCTTAAACAACTCTTCTCTTTCAAAAACAAAACCATCTCTTTCCATGACAATTTATTTTTATTGGTTAATATTAATTTTTAAATAACAAAAAGACTGATTATTTCAGTCGAATTATCTTAACATCTGTTGAATTTATGTCAAATACATCTAAACTTTTTTATTTTTAACTTTCCCATAAAATTTATCCAGGCATCTTTCTAGATAAATCTTCCGCCACCAATATAAACCGAAATAGAGCCCGAAAATAATTCCCAAAATTGGCAATAAAATTTGGATAAATGGTGGCAAAGCACAAATACCATAAAAATGAACGGCCAGATTATGGCGCGCCGCCAATTCCAAATAGCCTACTTCCATTAAGCTATGGAGATTAAAACTCAACAAAAGCCCAAAAAATATAAAGGCGACAAGGTAAATGGCTTTTTTAATTTTAGTCGGTTTTCCGACCTGGCTTATGAACATAAGAATAAATTATAAAGTTAACAAAACCTAAAAATATTAATACGGCGAGCGCATAAAAACTAAAATCAAATAAGAACGACCAAATTGGATGAGCAACTTGAACTATCTTAATATCATCAACGTAGATAATTTCACAAGCACCGGCGCCAGTGTCTGTTCTCGTCAAACTTGATTTAAGACTGAATGAACTAGGGTCGTAATCGCTAACTTGACCAGCTTTATCCGCTTTTACATCCACTAAATAACCAGAAATTAATACCTGATCACCCGCTTTAATTTTATTAATTATTGATAAAATTTTTGAATCGCTGGCAATTAAATGATTATTGGATATTAAATCGGGGTTAATTGCTGTTTCACCGCGCCACTTATAAAAACAAAAACGCGCATCTTGAGAAAACGAGAGTTGTTTTTCCTGATAGCTTTTATTTGCTAGATTATCTCCCCAGGTTAAACAGAGGTCAACCGGAAAAACGCTGTCGGAATTATAAATACTAAAGAAACGATAATCCATTTGGCTCACAACCAATCCTTGGATTTGATATTTAGCTACCGGCGTTAAGTGATAAGCAAAGCCATCCTGAGAAAATTGGATAGGCTCGTTACTATCCACGACGTCTTGCAGGGGAGCCTTTAAAACTTCGGGCTGAATATTTTTAACGGTCTTATAGTTGTCTTTTAAAAAGTAAGAGATAACCAAAACAAGCAAAAAAACTACTAATAAAATTTTCCTTAATTTTGGATACATAATTTATCGCTTCAAAATATTGGCCTTTTTATTATAACACATCCCAAAAACTAACGAGAGTCAACAAAAAATAGGCTATTAACCTATTTCTTACTTCGTAGTCCCTAGGGGAATCGAACCCCTGTTAACAGGATGAAAACCTGACGTCCTAACCACTAGACGAAGGGACCAAAATTTCTCAAATTGAGATAAAATAAAAATCTAAGTGCTTAGATTCAAATACATTTTATATAAAAGCTGGCGTTCTGTCAATAGCCAAAATCTAATAAATATCGGCTAAGATATCTAAATCTTTATCGCTATTTCGCAAAAGCTCCAAATTCTTATTTTCAATCGCTTTTAGAAACTCCAAACCAGCATTATCTAAGCCCCGTCCTTCAGCGTACATCCGTAAAGCCGCAAAGTCTTTAACAAAACAGTGACCGCCGGCACCCCGGCCAATTTTACCGTTGACGCCAGATTGATGAATTGGATTTAGATGACTCATTCCGATTCGCGGGTCAGAGCCCATGCCTGCTTGAATCTTGCTCCAATCTAAATTTTCCCTGGCGGCTAAATCATATAAAACATTAGCATAAACAACTTTAGTCATTAAAAAACAATTACTTGCGTATTTTATAAGTTCTGCTTCTTTAGCGCAGCAAATAAAACTAACTGGTGCTGAAGGCAAAACATCTAATACGATCTGAGCGCGCATTTTATATTCTTCGTTATCTATCGGATAGCCAACAATATTACGAGTCGGGTTGGCAGCATCAAAGGCCGCGGTTTTTTCAGTTAAAAATTCCGGAGAATGAAAAACAAAAATCTCGGGGAATAAACTTTGTAATTTTTCACAAGTTCCTGGAATAATTGTTGATTTAATAATCGCCGATTTTCCCTGGCCAATTAACGGCAAGACGGCTTGCAAATAACTATCATCAAAACCGGCGCGCTTAGTCGGTGTGGGAACGGCGATAAAAACCAAATCACACTGAGAAATTTTTTCTCGATTGGCGGCATATTCCGGCTCCAAAGAATAGCGGATAACTTCATAGCCACGATTTACAAAATCATCGGCGTAATTTTTGCCGATGAATCCCTGGCCGATAAAACCGATTTTTAAATTCAACATATAGGTTAACTACTCATCCGAATAGACTGATTTAATTTTCTTAACTAAATCATAAATATTTATAAATCTCACCTCTTGAAACTTATCCAGATTAACATTATAATTTTCTTCGATTCCAAAAACTAGCAGTTGTTCGTTATTTAACCAATAGCCGCCGCGTAAATTGCAAGCTGTGCCGCATTGAGCTAAGTAATAAACTTTCTGGTTTGTTAAATCCCAAAGTGAAGCGGAAGAGTCGGGCTCGCTGGTAGAAATTTCTAAAGCGTAATCTCGATTGGGGCTATACTCAATTTCCTCGCCATAATATGCCGGGTCGGATTTGAAAAATAACGGTTGGCCAGAAATATCAAAAAAATTAATTGTCGTAGTGCTGCCATCGCCAGCGATAGAAACTAAATTATTAATATTAGTTAGAATTAAATCTGTCTCGTCAACTTTTTTAAAATATCCAAGATCTCCATCTTTAGCGCTAGTATTAATAAAAGCTAAAAATTCTGAATCATCATTACTAATAGCTTCCGCCGGCAAGCCGCTCTCCGGAAATAAATTAGCCGCTGAATTTTCAGGTAAGCTGGCATTATTATTTTGAGCTAAATTTTTAGTTGTCAAAATATAACGGCCTGAAAGAATTACTCCTACGACAAAAACAAAAATGACAATAACCAATAAAATAAAAGCTAGGATTACTTTTTTGGCGTCTATTTTCATAAAAATCACGAATAATTATCAGGTTCTGATATTTAAATTATAGCACTGTTTGTCTTTTTCCTAAAATAATCTACAATACATATATGTATATTCTAGGCATTGAAACCAGCTGCGATGAGACCGCCGCTTCCATAATTAAAGCCAATCCTAAAACCGGGCGTCTTTTGGTTTTATCTAATATTATTTCTTCTCAGATTGCTATTCATCAGAAATATGGTGGGGTTGTGCCAGAAGTAGCTGCCCGCGAACATGTCTTAAACATCCTACCAGTTATTGAAGAGGCTTTGCAAATCGCTAATCTCAGCGCTAAAAAATTAGATTTAATCGCTGTCACTAAGGGCCCAGGACTGATTACCTCCCTCATTACCGGTCTAGAAACGGTGCGCGCCTTAGCTTTTGCCTGGAACAAACCAGTTATAGAGGTTAATCATATTAGCGGGCATATTTTTTCCAACTTCATCAACCCCGAAACCAAAATTAATTACCCGGCCCTAATTTTAACTGTTTCTGGCGGTCATACCAATCTCGTTTTAATGGATAAAAACCATAAAATTAAAATAATCGGGGAAACTTTGGACGATGCGGCCGGTGAAGCCTATGATAAAGGCGCAAAAATGATGGGCTTGGGCTACCCTGGCGGGCCGATAATCTCTAAATATGCTGCCGAATATGCTCAAAATAACCCTGAACTCCAAACTAATATTGAACTTCCGCGGCCGATGCTAAATTCTGCCAAGCCAGATTTTTCCTTTTCCGGCCTTAAAACCGCCCTTCTGTACCAATTAAAAAAAGATAAAACTTGGAAAAAACGAATTCCGGAATACTGTTTTGCCTACCAACAAGCAATTATTGATGTTTTGGCTGGCAAAACCATAAAAGCCGCCAAAAAAACTGGGGCTAAGACAATTATGCTCTCAGGCGGCGTCAGTGCTAATAAAGAATTAAGGATACAATTAAAAATACAAGTAGAAACAGGATTAAAAAAGGTTAATTTTCTTGTCCCTGCTTTAGAATACACCACTGATAACGCTGCCATGATTGCGGCGGCGGGATTTTTTAAATATTTATCCAGCAAACCTACTGATTTCTCTAAATTACGAGTTGATCCCAGTTTACAACTTAAATAAGATAGGCTAAAATCCAATTAATGGCTTGATGGCGAAGTGGTCTAACGCTGCAGTTTGCAAAACTGCCATTCGTGGGTTCGACTCCCACTCAAGCCTCATAGTAAAACCTCCATTTACTGGGGGTTTTCTTTTTATCCCCTAAGAACTCTTATTAACCTGTGGATAACCTGTGTTTTTTGTGTATAAACTACAATTTTTAGTCCACGATAGTTTGGACTTAAAGTCTTAAATTTTTAATAATTTATTTAAAATTAGCTAAATATATTTAATTTACTGACTTTAGTCCACAATACTTGACCCCTTATAAACAAAGTGCTATGATTATAGTAGGTTCTTTAACTAACTCCAGATATAACGGTTTTCTACCAATACTGACGTGGTAGAGAAAAAGAAAGCAAAAAAACTAGCGAGCTAATCAAAAAGAAATAAGATTTAATAAAAGTCAAAAAGAAATTTTTACTAAATCTCATTGAAAATTAGCACAAATAATTAAAACAATATGTTTTCATTTGCTAGGAGTTGGTACAAGATATGCTCTTAAGTCAGTAAGTAGCTTCAATGCCTAATAATACAGAAAGAATCTGTGATTATCAGGTATGAGGCTCAGATACGGCCTAGTATTTATTAACTTTTATTATATAATAAAAAGCGGCCCATCTGGGCCTCTTTTTATTTTCATGGAAACCCTGTATATTGGAAACATAAACAAAAAACTATGTCATTATCTATTGGAATCGTCGGTCTCCCAAACGTCGGCAAATCAACTTTATTCAACCTATTAACCAAAAAGGGCGTGGAAGCGGCTAATTATCCTTTTTGCACTATTGATCCGAATGTTGGTGTCGTTAAAGTTCCTGACATCCGCCTAGAAAAGCTGGCCGAAGTCTCCAAACCTAAAAAAATCATCACCACAACTATCGAATTCGTTGACATTGCGGGCTTAGTCGCCGGAGCAAGTAAAGGCGAAGGCTTAGGAAACCAATTTCTAGCTCATATTAGAGAGTGCGATGCTATTTGCGAAGTTATTAGGGATTTTAAAGATAGTAACATTATCCATGTTAACGGCAAAATTGATCCGTCTGGCGATAAAGAGACTATTAACATGGAGCTAATTTTTGCTGATTTAGCGACCGTGGAGAAAAGGTTGGACCGTTTAAGACGCGACGCCAAGAGCGGCGATAAAGAACTTAAGGCTAATTTAGTAATTTTAGAAAAAATATATCCCCATTTAAGCGCCGGACGAGCAGTCCGGGAAATGTCTTTTGAAGAAGAGGAGCTTCCTTTTGTTAAAAGCCTTAATCTCTTAACCATTAAGCCAATTCTATACTTATTAAATATTGACGAGGCGACGACAGACAATGTTCTCGAAGGAACAAGCGAAGAAATAATCCGCATCAATGTTAAGTTGGAAGAAGAAATCGTTAATTTACCCGAAGAGGAACAAGCCGAATACATAAAAGAACTAGGACTCTCCCAAAGCGGCTTAGACAGATTAATCCAAAGTGCTTATAAATTATTAGGTCTTGATACTTTTTTCACCACCGGGCCGGATGAAACTCGGGCCTGGACGATTAAGCACGGCTCTAAAGCTCCGCAAGCGGCCGGCGAAATCCATACCGACTTTATTAAAGGCTTTGTTCGGGCTGAAGTTATCAATTGGGAAAAGTTTATTGAATGTGGTTCTGATGCCAAAGCTAAAGAAGCAGGCTTGATGCGCATTGAAGGTAAAGACTATGTTGTCCAAGACGGCGATGTCTGTAATTTTTTGATTAATAAATAGAAGTTACAAAACAAAAACCACCTTTTTCTTGAGGTGATTTTTTATTAGCAAAATTTAATTTATTCTTTCTCCAAAACCACAATTTCCCGGAAAACTTTCTGTCCCGCGCGTCCATAAATAATTGTACCGCGGTTAGTAGTCGTGTTCTTAACTAAAGGATTGCTACGAAATCTTTCAGGAATAAAATTTAATATACTGAATCCGGAAATATTTGGACTAATCGGCTTATTCCCATAAAATACCGGCCAAATCATTACTACCCGACCTCCAGGAACTAAAACCTTATTAAATTCTCTTATTGCTCCGGAATACAAAGTCTCTAATTCACTAATAATCTCTTCAAATTCAATCCGACCTCTTTGCGGGCCAAGATAAGGCTCGGTAATAACGGCCGCCGCACTCTCAGTTTTAACAAACTGTGACAAACCCAAAACATTCTTAACCGCAAATTTCATTTTAATATCTTTCAACTTATATATTTCTTTAACCCAGCTAATATTTTTCTTAGTATCATCTACCGCTTTTAAAGACAAGTCTGAACCCAAGATATTTTTATAGCCCATGAGCATCGCTTCACTTAAAATTGTTCCTGAACCGCAAAATGGATCAACGATTAACTCTTCTTCATTGCTAACTTGTGCTAAATTAATCATAATTTGCGCCAACTTCGGCGGCAACATCCCGGACAAATCATCGCGCGCTGGTCGGCCATAGTCACGCAAGCTCAAGTCTTTAAAAAATTGCACCGCTAAAGTTTCGCCGATATAAATAGTTCCCTCTAACTCTGACAAAACAATTTCAATTCCCCGAGTTAATAATTTGTTTTGGGTAATTACGACACTTGATAAAGTTTTCTCACGACTGACGACAAAGCGGGAAGAAATTTCTTGCTCACTAAAATGCTTTTTTAATTTGGCTCCCAAATCTTTTTTATCAAAACTGCGCGGACCATAATCGGAAAAGCCAAAATTAAACTTACCATCTTTGCTCGCCTTTTTCTTGGCGCTTGCTAATTCTAAAACTGCGTTTAACAATGCTCCTTTTTCGGAACCTAGTCTAATTTCTTGTCGGATGATTCCAATTTTAATAATCCCGCCCAATTCTTTAATTAAATTTTCCGGATTAAGCTCTACCTGACTATTTACTACTAAAAAATCACCGCCAATAAGCTGGGCGTCACTAATATTAATTACCGCCGATAGTTCGGCCAGTGACAAGGCGGTATTTGTTCCGAGAATAAAGAAATATTTCATATAAATTATCATATCCTAATCCACGCTTGCTGGCAAACGCCGCCCCTTGATTTATCTAAAAATCCGTGTTAAAGTCAATTTACAAATAAATAATAATGATATCTTTCCCATGTTTTAGCCTTGTTGCTAAAATAATTCTGCCAATACTAGCGCAGAATTAAAGGTATTCTAAGCCCCAAAGGTTCTTGGAATACTTGGGGATTTTATTTAAAAATGGGGTTTAGAGGCTTTTTAACTTTAATTTAAACGGGCTTTATCCCCTAAGGATTATAATAACTATGTCAAAGACAAAAAAATCGACTATCGGACATTATGAAATTTTATTCATTATGCCGAATAAGTTTACCGAAGATGAAGCTAAAACCATTATCGGTAACGTGGAAAAAGTTATCACCGATAACGGCGGCCAAATCAGCTACCGCGAATACTGGGGAAAGAAAAAATTGGCTTACGAAATCAAACACAACGCCTACGGTTATTACAGCCTATGCGAATTTGATTTAGAAAAAAGCGCTCTGGCAGCCATTGATCAAAATTTAAGATTGTCAACCGATGTCTTACGCCACCAAATCATAATCAAAAATGCCAAGAGTGAAGCGGCCTTAGCTAAAGACAAAAAAATCAACGCCAAAATAGAAGCTAAAAAGGCGGTTGAAGAAAAAGAGGCTAAAGATAAGTCTAAAAAATCAACTGAAGCGGGCGAAGCTCCGAAGAAGGCGACTATCAAAAAAGAAAGACCAACCGACATGAAAGATTTGGACGAAAAATTGGAAGGCATTTTAAGTGCTAAAGATTTAATTTAAATAATTTTATTTTCTGTCGTAAATAGCGACTGAATCTAAAATTTGTCCAAAAATATGAATTTAAACAAAGCCATGATCATCGGCAATGTGACCCGTGATCCGGAATTAAAAAATACCCCCTCTGGACAAAGCGTTGTTTCTTTTGGCGTAGCGACTAATTTAGTCTGGACCGATCAAAGCGGCCAACAACAAAAGAAAACGGAATTTCACAATATAATTGCTTGGAGAAAATTAGCTGAAGTCTGTGCCAAATATTTAAAGAAAGGCTCCAAGGTTTACGTCGAAGGCCGTTTGCAAACAACCGACTGGACCGGTAATGATGGCGTTAAGCGCTATCGCACCGAAATCGTCGCCGAAAATATGATTATGCTAGACTCCAAAGGCGGCAGTGCTAATTTCGGCGCTCCAGCCAGCGGCGGGGCACGCGAAGAAATCATTGAGATCCCTGAAGATCCAATGGAAGAAGAAATTCGCGTTGAAAATATTCCTTTTTAATAAATAAATATGAACAAACAAAAAACTAAAGAATGCTATTTTTGCGTTAATAACTTAGAAGTTGATTATAAAGATACTCGGACTTTGCGCCGCTTTATCAATTTCTACATGAAAATTTTACCTGGCAAAAGAACCGGCGTTTGCGCTTGGCACCAAAGAAAATTAGCCACCGCTATTAAACGCTCCCGCGTCATGGCTCTTTTATCCGCTACTCATAAATAAAATTAAAAACTCAAAAACCTATGCTAAATTTTAATGAAATAAAAACCGGCAAGGTCATCAAAGTGAACAGCGAGCCCTACGTTATTATTAAAACAGACCATCACAAAATGGGACGAGGTGGGGCTGTTTTGAAGATTAAATGCCGCAACTTAATAAATGGCAATGTTTTGGAAAGAACTTACCAGGGCGCGGAAAAAGCGGAGGAGGCTGAAACCAAGACCAAAAAAGCCAATTTCATGTATAAGGATAAAGACCAGGCCTATTTCATGGACAATGAAAGCTATGAACAGTTTGATTTACCTGTTGAGGAAATCGGCGAACCAGCTAAATTCTTAAAAGACGGAACCGATGTGGATGTTTTATATTTTGAAGACAAGCCGGTAACTATCAGCTTGCCGATTAAAATGGAATTTAAGGTTGTCAGCGCGCCTCCGGGAGTTAAAGGCAACTCTGCCGGCAATGTTAATAAGCAGGTAGAAATTGAGACCGGGGCCTTAATCAACGTGCCGATGTTTATTGAAGAAGGCGACATGATTAGACTAAATACGGATACCGGCGAATATGTTGAAAGAGTAAATTAAATTCTTGCAATAAAAAACCGCCTCCTGTAAAGGGGGCGGTTTTTAAAAGAACTGCAACGAATCTAGATTTTTAATTTCCAATCAATAAAAGTAATTGCCAAGAAAAAAATGGTAATTACTAAATTAAAAGCCCAGACAAAACTGCTCTGCCGCCGCTTACGTAAAAAATTAATTTTTAAGAGGCATAACAATAAGCAGATAGAAAATACACTGATGGCAACAATTATGTAGCCATTGAAAATTGTTACCACGCCCACCACGAGTAAAGCGGTAGCTATCGGACCGATGGCTTTTTCCAACCTATTGATCCTGGCTCTGGTCCGGCGAACATGCGCCCCCAGAGTTAACCGAGAATTGTTGTTTTTATTCACTTGAAATTAGTTTAAGAAAGAACGGCCTTATCAATTTAACCATTTTAAATATGAGTCGTCAATATCATTTTTACCTTTGATTAGTGCTATAATTAATCTATGGACAGCTTATTAATTGCCAGCTTATTTTTTTTTCTCACAATCGCTATTCTGCGCTTAGATTTAGCCGTCTTTTTAATTACTGCTCTCTTGCCCGCCTATCTTCTGCGCTTTAATGTTCTTGGAGTCCCCCTAACCTTTCTGGAAGCGATGATTTTAATTAGTTTTGCGGTCTGGTTTTTGAAAAATGTGGCACCGAATCTAAAAACTTGGCTTAAAAACCGCCAAGAACGGACGCCCTATCCTTTTGGTTGGGAAATAATCGCCATCATTATCATTTCTTTCGTAGCCATAGCAGTTGCCGGATTCAATGCCAGCGCTCTCGGTATTTGGAAAGCCTATTTTTTTGAACCGATTTTGCTATTTATTTTAGTGATGAATGTTTTACCGGGTGATAAAGGGCGACAGAAAATATTATTAGCTTTACTTTTAGGAGCGGCGGCGGTTTCCCTCTGGGGTCTATTTCAACAAGCAACTGGGTTTTTCATTTTTAATCCTTTTTGGGCGGACGCTAGCACCCGTCGTGTTGTGTCTTTCTTCGGATACCCCAATGCCGTAGGCTTATATCTCGCTCCGCTAGTTTTAATTTTTAGCGGCTGGCTGTTAAGTATTAAAGGCTGGGAATCTAAAGAAACGATTAGTAAATTAATAATTGGGTTAGTAATCTTAATCTCCCTCTTAACAATTTACTTTGCCAAATCCGAGGGCGCGATTATCGGCATTTTGGCTGGCGCTTTCTTGTGTTTATTTTTTGCTAATCGCAAAACACGAATCGCCTCCATTGGTTTAGCAGCGATAGTTATCATCGCAATTTTTATAATTCCGACTTTAAAAACTTACGCCAGCGACAAAATATTACTGCATGATTTATCAGGCGAAATTAGACGTCGCCAATGGACAGAAACAATGATGAGCCTTAAAGACTGGAAAGTTATAACCGGCAATGGCTTGAGCGCTTATCAAACAGCTGTTGCTCCGTATCATCAAGAAGGCATCTTTTTTAACCGCGACAAGATAGAAAATTTTGATGCCAAGTTACGAGCCAGCGCCGAACTCCGCGCCAAATATTGGCAGCCGGTAGAAATCTATATGTACCCGCATAATATTTTTCTTAATTTTTGGAGCGAGCTCGGAATTTTGGGAGCGCTCGCCTTCACTTGGTTGATCGGAAAATATTTATTTATCTCCTTAAACTTGTTTTTTCAGAAAAAGAATTATTTAATCTTGGGATTATTCGGAGCGATGGCGGTAATTGTTGTTCATGGCTTAGTGGATGTTCCTTATTTTAAAAATGACCTGTCGGCGATGTTTTTTGTCTTCTTGGCGCTGTTAGGTTCGCTTACAATAGAGGCAAAAATTAAAAAAATATGATAATGGTTTTACAAAAAGCAATTGCTGAAAGCGGTTTAGCTTCTCGGCGCGAAGCAGAAAAAATGATTAGAATGGGTTCGATTAAAATCAATGGCAAACTAGCGATTTTAGGCGATAAAGTAGACCCCGAAAAAGATAAAATCACATTCCGCGGTCAGCCACTACCCCAAAAAGCCGAAAAAATTTATATCAAATTAAACAAGCCAATGGGATACACCTGTACTAACCGTTCTTTTCCGGGGGAGCAAAATATTTTTCAATTAATTTCTTTGAAAGAAAGAATGTTTTCTATCGGACGTCTGGATAAAGATAGCCGCGGTATAATTTTACTGACCAACGATGGCGAACTCGCGCAAAAACTATCCCATCCAAGATTAAAAAAAGACAAAACTTATAGCGTTAGGCTATTCCCACGCCGCGGAGAAAATCTGGAAAATAATGAAGGCCGAAAAATATGTACTGAGCTTATTAAAGGAATGGATATTGGGGAAGGCGATGGTGTTGCTCGAGCCAAAAAAACCGAATATTTACAAGATAATCTATTTGTAATAACCTTAAATGAAGGTAAAAAAAGACAACTCAGAAGAATGTTTAGCGTGCTCGGATTTAAAGTGGCTGATTTACAAAGAACAAACTTCGCTGGCATCGGCTTAGGGGGCATCAAGGAGGGCGAGTGGCGAAAATTAAGCCCGCAAGAAATTACTAAAATTAAAAATTAATAATAAAAGTATGAAAACCAAAAAAATTTATCAGTGGGCAGCCCTTGATGCTTTAGGAACTGCGCTGTACATTCTCCTGGTTGGGACTTTCATGAACAATGCCAGCCACATATTCGGCGAAGTTGATAATGAATTTATCAGTCCGGCAGTGTTTTTATTAATATTCATCTTGTCAGCCCTAACTACCGGCTCGTTAGTACTTGGGCGTCCGGTTATGCTTTATTTAGATGGCGATAAAAAAGAAGGGATAAAATTATTGTTTTTAACTGGTGCTTGCTTGTTTATTATTTTATTGATATTTTTAGGGATATTGCTATTTGTTTAGACTAGTTTTTAGATAATAAGGCCGGAAATTCCGGCCAATTGGAGACGTGGCTGAGTGGTTGAAAGCGCCGCACTCGAAATGCGGTATACCAGTAATGGTATCAGGGGTTCAAATCCTCTCGTCTCCGCAAAAACAAATAACATCTTCATCTTATGAGTAAATTTCAAGACATCGCGATTAAGGCCGCCCAAGAAGCCGGTAAGATTTTGATGGCGCATTATGGCCAACTAACAGAGATCCGCTGGAAAGAAGTTGAGCATGGCGCTGTTTCTATCGTGACGGACGCTGATATAAAAAGTGAAGCCAAAATTATTTCTATTCTCAAAGCAGAATTTCCGGAATTCGGTATCTACGGCGAAGAAAGCGGCGGCCAAAATATGGAAGCTGATTATGTTTGGTATGTTGACCCGCTTGATGGCACTAATAATTTTTCTCGCAATATTCCTTTTTTTGGCATTTCCATTGGCTTAGTTTACCAGGGGCAGCCAATCGTTGGTATCTTATACTTCCCAACCATAAATCTTTTACTGAGCGCCGAAGAGGGCCAGGGCTGCTGGGCTAATAGTAAAAAAGTTCAAGTTTCTAAGCGCTCGCTAGCCGAGAGCTTGTATTATGCGGGCGGTAAATTTCGCAATCAAACACAAATGAATCTAAACCTGGCGCAATCCTGCGGGCTGATTAAAATAATAGACGCCAGTAGTTATGAGCTAGCGCAAATTTCCATGGGTGATGCGGAAATATACCATCTTACCAATGTGCCTCACGATGTCGCCGCTGGAGTTTGTTTAATAAGAGAAGCGGGCGGAATAGTAACCGAAGAAAACGGTGCACCCTGGGATATTAATTCCAAAACGATTCTGGCAACTAACGGAGTTATTCACCAAGAAGTAGTGGAAATATTAAAAACAAATACCAAATAGTATATGCTTAAAATCTATCTCGCCCGCCATGGGCAAGACCAAGATAATGTCAGGGGAATTTTAAATGGCCATCGGGACGAGCCTTTGACGGCGCTCGGTGAAAACCAGGCGCAAGAACTGGCGCAAAAAATAAAAACCGCCAATATTAAATTTGATAAGATATATAGTTCCCCGCTAATTAGAACGACAAGGACGGCCGAAATTGTCGCCGACGCTTTATCAATGGATAAGCCGGAACCAATGCCATTATTAATAGAACGTGATTTTGGTATTATGACGGGCAAGCCAACCGCCGAGCTTGAATCTCTATGTGCTCCGAATATTTTAAAAACCGATACCATAACTTATATTTTATCGCCCGAAGGTGCGGAAACCTTCCCGCAATTAATGGTTAGAGCACATCAAATACTTGAAAAAATAAAGACTAATCACCAAGATGGTAATATTTTATTAGTAACCAGCGGTGATATTGGCAAAATGATTTATGCTAGTTACTATAATTTGTATTGGAAAGAGGTTTTAACTATGTTTCATTTTGGAAACTCGGAGCTGTTATTGTTAGCTAATGATTCGCCAGCAGAAAATGCCCACGTTTTCAAGACAGAAAAATTTAATCACTAATTCTATGAAACTAATCTTTATCCGCCACGGCAAAACAACTGGTGATGTGGAAGATCGTTACGGCGGCGATTATGACGATCATTTAACAGACAAAGGCCGGACGCAAGCTCAAGAAGCTTTAGAGGAATTAAAAACAAAAAATATCAGACTGATAATCTCCAGTCCTCTGTTGCGCGCACGCGAGACCGCGGAAATATTAGCCGCCGGACGCTGTCCCGTTATTGTTGAGCCAAATTTTAAAGAACGAAACCAATACGGAATTGTGACCGGCAGAATCAAAGAAGAAGTGGCCATGGAAACTCCGGAACTAGCCGAAGCCTTAAGGGATTATTTAAACACTATTGAAGGCGCGGAATCATATCAAGATTTCAGAAATCGAATTGTATCCGCTGTTAATAATCTGGCCGATAAAGAACAGGATATCTGCCGCGCAATTATTTGGCATGGTGGTCCGATGCGCGTCTTATTTAGAGATATTTTAAAAATAGGCGAGATTGGTAAAATTGGAGATTTAGCCTGGGTGGAGATTGAGGGAGACGGGAAAAACTTCAAAATTATTGATTGCCGCCGAATTTAATATATGGCTTTTAGTAGCAATAAAATTATCTGGGGGCTGTCGGATATTAAAGACGGCCCGATGAAATATGATTTTACCAATCAGCAAAATTTTTTTGAAAAAATAAATTTGGAAGACAAAAAAATAATCGGCGCAGACTTGGTCCACGGCGATAAGGTTGTTATGATTGATAGTAAAACGCCAGAACGAATGATTCCCGACTGCGATGCCCTAATTACAAATGATAAAAATTGTTTATTAACCATAACCGTCGCCGATTGCCTACCGATTTATTTTTATGACCGCCAAAAACAAGTAGTCGCTTTGGCTCACGCCGGCTGGAAAGGAATTATAAACGGCATTGCTAAAAAAACGGTTCAATTATTAATAAATAATTTTGATTGTAATTCTACTGATATAAAAATTTTTATCGGCCCGCATATCCAAAAATGCCATTTTGAAGTTAAAGACGATGTGGCCAACCAATTTGCTTCTAAATATCTAATAGAAACTGGCGACAAAAAATATATCAATCTAGCAGACGCCGTCAAAGACAAATTAATAGAAACTGGGGTCTCGCCGGCAAATATCTCTGTCAGTGCTGACTGCACATTCTGCCTGAAAGATACTTATTTTTCTTTTCGGCGAGAACGCGATAAAATAATAAAAGCGATGATAGCTTATATTGGCTTAAAATAAATATATGAAAAATCTTAAAATCAGATATCAAATGGTTAAGGATGCGGCTGACTTTTTGCGCATCCTAAAAAACCCAAACTTCATCTATTTTTTTGTTAATGTGGACACGCTGGCGGATGAAAAAGCAGCCCTGAAAAAAAACAGCGAACGTCGAAAAAACAATGAATCCTGGAACTACACTTTTTTATATAACGACAAAGTGGTTGGTGGTGGTGGCGTCCGTATTAATCGTACCCGCCCCTATATCGGAGAGTTGGGCTATTTTCTGGATGAAAAATATTGGGGGCGCGGACTGACAACCGCCTTTGTTAAATTGATGGAACAAGAAGGTTTTAATAAATTAGGACTAAGCAGAATAGAAATTTTAATGCGCCCGGAAAATAAAGCCAGTGAAAAAGTAGCTATTAAAAATGGTTATAAAAAAGAAGGGCGTTTAAAAAAAGTTATCAAGGATCGAGAAGGCCGGCTGCACGACGCCTTTATCTATGCTAAAGTTTTGTAAGTATGAAAAAAACAAAAAAGACGCCTCACGCCGATGCCTACACTCGCCTGGGAATTTCTAAGATTCAAGGAATCGGCGTCTTTGCAATTCGTGATATTCCTAATAATAAAAAAATATTTGAGGGCGAAACTAGCAAGTTAATTTGGTTTAGCAAGAAAAAAGTCGATAAATTAGAACCAGCTTTGCGTAAATTATATGAAGACTTCTGCATACTAGAAGGCGATAAATACGGCGCGCCCGATAATTTTAATAATATTTCTATCGGCTGGTTTCTAAATCATAATTCTAAAAATCCTAATGTCAGATGCAATCGCAATTGCGATTATGTGTCAACTAAAAAAATCAAAGCCGGTGAAGAGCTAAGCGTTGATTACTCTTCTTTTGCCGACAATCATCATTTCTTGACCAAGGCGACTGTAAAGAGTAAAAATAAATAAAGTGCATTGCCTCCATCGTTCAACGGATAGGACGTGAGCTTCCGGAGCTTAAAATAGGGGTTCGATTCCCTTTGGGGGCACAGAACAAAAATAAAAAATCTGGTTAGTTGCCAGATTTTTTGAAATAAAAAAAGCTTCGATCTCAACATTGAGCGTTGAAATCGAAGCTTAACAACAGGTAGTTTAGAGAGTCTCCATAACCAAGACATAAACATGATGTTTTTCGATTATCCAATCATAGGTTAAACCGAGCATGACACCGTGTTCTTCGTCTTGACTGACACTAGGAAATTGACTGATGCCTTCTCGCTCCAGATAATCCCTAGTAGCAATAGCTAAACAATAGTCAGAGGGGACAACAATCGGCTGATGATTAATCGCTTTAGCGAATAGAACCATTTCTGAAATACCAACTGGCTCTTTGCCAATTTGAGCAATTATCCGATTAATCTCGGAAATACTCGGGAATGGCCCTTTACCACTCCAGAGATCAATCAACGATAGGCTAATCTCAGAAATACCTTCTTTCGAAGATTTTACCAAAGCTAAATCTCTATTATCCACCAATTCCCTGACTGATAGTAGAGCATTGGCTGTTTTCTGATAACGAACCATTACTACCTTTGACCAAATCGTCTTAAACATCTTGGGGCGCACAATGGGGCGCTCTAAAACCATCACTTCCGGCGTTAATAAAGCCGGTAAATGTCTCTCATTTTGCATTTGCTTTGTTTTTTTTGCTTTGTTTATAAAGAACTAATAACTATTTGCGCTAAAAAAGATGTTTAGCACAAATTCTATCTTACATTTTTTAAAGCTATCTGTCAATACCAAATCGCCTCTACTCAGACATATACATAATTTAAAGTATCTAGACAAAACTTAAATAAAGTCTTAAGATTCTATGAAACACTAACATTAACAATTCGTTCTTAAACCAAAAATTAGACACCATGAAAAAAATCGTATTTTTACTAATCATGGGGTTGCTATATTTACCCGGCCTGACTTTTGCGCAGACAAAAAATATAGATTGCAACGACAAGCCTTCAGTCCCTGAAGGTTATACTCTTATCCCCGGGAACCCCGGCGGAACATATCAGCTAACACCAGGAAACATCAAAACTGTTTCTTTCGAAAACAAAACAGCGCCGACAACTGGTGCCAAAATGTTAGCTAAGCTGGGCGATACCGCTCTAAATGCTTGTGTGCTGGACTATTTACTGGCTCATCCAGAAGCTATTCCCGAAACCTGGAAAACTAAAAATATTATCTTCGCTGGCAGCATTTTTGCTGATGCCGGCGGAAATAAATTTTTTCCAACCTTGTGCTGGTGGGATAATCACTGGGATATGACCAGAACTTATCTAAGCGAACCTTACGATGACCGAATAGCGGCCATCAAATAATATTAAGACGTAGCGCGGCTGCTGCGGGGGGTCCTGAGAAGAAATTCCAGGGCCCTTTTTTTAATTAAAAAACAAGGTTTAAACCTTGTTTTTAAACAATGCGGAACGGACGGGGATCGAACCCGCGACCTCCTGCGTGACAGGCAGGCGCTCTAACCAGCTGAGCTACCGCTCCTCTTTTTATCCTTCAAAAAATGGCTATGCTACTTAGCGAGCCACAAAAAGAGCATAGCAAAAAGATTATTCTTTGTCAAAATATTTCAAATCCCAAAAAACTTGCGAAAATGTAACATATCGGCTATAATTTAAACAGAACTACAAACTGATAGTTCTTTTGTTTAACCATAATTTACGCAGGTATAAACCATATGAACACAGAAAATTCCATTGATAAAAAGGTTATCGATGAAATAAAAGCGACTCTTTTGGCGCAAAAAAAACAAATTATAACCGATTTGAATGATGTTTCACATAAAGATGCTCATGAGGCTGATAGCCGCAGCGCTCAATTTCCTGAATATGGCGATAAACCTGATGAAAATGCCCAAGAAATAAGCGATTTTTCAACAACCGTCATGGCTCAAAAAGTATTAGAAAAAAGTCTGGAAGATATTGATAAAGCTTTAAACAGAATCGAAAAAGGAACTTACGGTATTTGCAAATATTGCCACAAACCAATTAATGCTAAGCGACTCCAGGCCAGACCGACAGCCGGCGCTTGTATAACCTGCAAAACTGAACTTCAAGAAAATGAATAAACTTATTTGTAAAAATAAACACCGGAACATAGCTATTATCTTAATAATAGCTATGTTTTTTATAGGCGACCGAATTTTAAAAGCTCTAGCTCTCCAGCAATTTGAGGCAAAATCATTATTTGGTGAGCTTTTTTTATTTAATTTTACAAAAAATTTTAATATTTCCTTTTCTTTACCGCTTAGTGGCCCAATTCTTAACATCATAATAGCGGCTATTATACTAGGCTTGATATATATAATATATAAGCTAATATTAAAAGAAAAATGTCTAAGTTCAAAATCATTACTATTGACATTTATTTTATTTGGTGCTATAAGTAATATGGCAGACCGGCTACTGTACGGCTATGTTATTGACTATTTGGAATTAAAATATTTTACGGTTTTTAACCTGGCTGATGCCATGATTAGTTTCGGAGTAATATCCCTAATTTTTAATCTAGTGAAAGACAAAAGATATGTTGAGTAATTTAGAAAAATGGGAGAGCGCTCAAAATAAGGCTTCTAAATCCGGCTCTATTTTAGAGGCAGACATGATTGGAACGGCTAATAGTAAAAATTATAAAGAAGCTGCTTACGCAACTTTATATCCCGAAAGATGTGGGCTTGATAATTTAGGAACCGATGAGCGTTTTGAAAAAATATTAAAAATCAGAGAAGACGCTCAAGCCGAATTTCAAGATATTCAGAGTTTTAATAAAAAATTTGTTCCCCTAGATAAAGCTATGGCCTTAGTGGAAAAATGCCAAGTGGGAAACCCTGAAAATCCTTCCCGTTTTTTTGCTCATGAATTATACCAAGCGGTCAAAGATAGATTTGTAAGTGATAAATATATTTTAAAATTCTTTTCCGCTACCGGCGGCACTCACTTAGATGTCTCCCACGGTATTGATTGTTATTTTAAACTTTACGATAAAGAAAGCGGCAAAGAGTTAACTAGAGCTACTATTGACTTAACCCAGAACTCAAAGAAGGATAGAACCCGGGCTGACGTTTTAATTTATATCAGCGATGATGACTATGAAAAGCTAGATGGCAGCAAAAATAATGACCGTTTTGATCCGGAATTTTTAAAAAAGGTAATTGCCGAAGAAACTGAAAAAATTACTGATGCCATGGTTGAAAACTTTCAAAGAAATAAAAAATAAATATATAGTACAAATCAAAAACTAAAAATCGTGGAACAACAAGAAAAGATTGCCCTGATTGGCGAAACTAGCGTACCAGGAAGAATAAGCCAGGAAAAATTTGATAATCTGGTTAAAAATCGGATTACCCAAAAATTTACCTGGAAACACGCGGTCGCTTATTGCTTCTGCCGACATTGCGGAACCTACGGAGAATCTTCTAAAGGTTATTTGGAGGGTCTCCTTAAGACCGCCGAAGAACTCAAACAACCTCTGGTTATTGTGCCGGAAACTTTCTCTTCTTATTACTTCGTGGTTGATGCTTGCATCATCTGTTGCAACAAAAAAAACCTAGAAAAAATTGAAGCCTTCAAAATTGAGGCTTAAAAACTTCTAAAACTCAACAAAAAAGAGTCCAAATCAACGGGCTCTTCTTTTTTTATTTATTTAACAGTAATTAGGTACTATTTCTTATCTAAAACCACAAACTCTCGCTCAGCATCAGAAATATGTTTAGCTTTTATTTTAACGGCACTTTTTGGAAAAACTGATTTAACTTTTTCCGCCCATTCCACGGCCGTTACCGTATCTTGAGCGGCGATAATTTCTTTTATCCCCAGAGCTTCTAAATCTTTAGCGCCGGATAGACGATAGGCGTCTATATGACAAAAATTTTTTACCACCGAGCCTTTTTTAGTTTTATAAATTTTTAAAATATTAAAGGTTGGACTATTAACCGGACCAGAAACTCCCAGACCCTTGGCTAGTCCCTGCAAAAAAGTTGTTTTACCAGCACCTAAATCGCCTGACAAATAAAAAATCTCACCACCACGGCAAGCTTGTCCGCAGGCTCGTCCGAAATCTTTAGTCTCAGATGCGCTTTTAGTAATTATTTTCTCCATATTATAATCTTAAACGATTCTGGCAAAAAAATAAACAAAAAACAATCCTCTTGAGGATTGTTTAGTGGGCGCACAAGGATTCGAACCCTGGACCCCTTCGGTGTAAACGAAGTGCTCTAACCAGCTGAGCTATGCGCCCTATAAGCGGCTAAGCCGCCAAGATACTAGCAAACGAGTGGGCGAAAGAGGACTCGAACCTCCACAGCCTTGCGGCCACAAGCCCCTCAAGCTTGCGTGTCTACCAATTTCACCATTCGCCCAAAAACTATTCCAAAATCGGAACAGTAAAATTTTATTTGACGACTTTTTCTTTTAACTTTTTCTTGTAGCCGGAACGCAAATAATAAAGTTTGGCCTGTCTAACCTGAGCCTCTTTTTTAATTTCAATTTTAGTAATCGTCGGCAGATTAAGCGGAAATATTTTTTCTACGCCAACGCCATCGGAAACTTTGCGGACAGTAATTGTCGCACCGACCTCTTTATTGTGCTTGCGCGCAATAATCATGCCTTCAAAATATTGAACTCTTTCTTTTTCTTCACCCTTAGAATTAAGTTCTTTAATTTTTTGATAAACCCTGACCGTCTGTCCCGGTTTTAATTCCATTTTAGTTTCAACCATATAGTTGATTAACATATAAACGAGACCTGAAATCTCGTTATTTTGCTTTTTTTAATTTTATAAATCTTGTCTAATATTATAATTAATTTTTGGATATGTCAAGATTTTTCTGAACGTAATCGTAGACGGACTGAAAAACCTCATCAGGTGTCAAATTAGTGGTATCGAGATAGAAGTCATAATTCTTTACATCGTTGACATCAATCCCATAATACTTCTGATATCTTAGCCGATCGCTAGCTAGCCGCCGTTTCATGCTCTCTTTAACGTCTTCCACGCTTTCAATATTCCTATCCTCGTTGCGGTCATTTTTTTGCTGTAAATGGCCAAAAACTCGCCTATTACCCTCATCTTCGGAGACATCGAGATAGATTTTTAGAGAATGCGGGATAAAATACCAGGAAGTCCGGCCCTCAACAATAAAGTTATCTTCAGTCTCGCCCAGTTTTTTTTGGTAATTATCGACTTCTTGGTCAGTAATTGGATCAGTTTCGCCTAATTTATTATATTCAGCTAAAGTCATGCCCCGCTTTTTAGCAGCCTCACGCCTTAAGCCTCCCATATAATAACGAGGCCAAGCGAGAGTTTCGGCCAATCTTTGGGCGATAGTGCTTTTTCCGGAACCATGGGCTCCGCTTAAGGATATTATCATATAAAACCATCTTAACGGAATAACTTTCAAAAATCAATAAATTAACTTATAATAAAATCAGTTTAGGGCCTGAGGCCATTTTTGATTTTAATAATTATGTATTTAGAAAAACTGGAAATCCAAGGATTCAAATCTTTTGCGAATAAAAACAAATTAATCTTCTCCGGCATGCTGGACGACAAAAAACGCGGCTTAACGGCGATTGTCGGTCCTAACGGTTCCGGAAAATCCAATGTTGCCGATGCCATCCGCTGGGCGCTGGGAGAACAAAGCATTAAAAGTTTGCGTGGCAAAAAAAGTGAAGACGTTATTTTCTCCGGCTCCGATCAAAAGAGTCAATTAAGTTTGGCGGAGGTGTCTTTATTTTTAAATAATGAAGAGGCTGTCAAAAAAGCCTCCAAGCAACCGGAAAAAATTGAAAATGAAAGCGACTTGGATCAAATAATTAAAAGCTGCACTGAGATTGTAATCACACGCCGCTTATTTCGCAATGGCGAAGGCGAATATTTATTAAACGGCAACCGTGTCCGCTTGTCTGATATTCAAATGCTGCTCGCTAAAGCTAATTTCGGCCAAAAAACTTACAGCGTTATCGGCCAAGGAATGGTAGAAAATTTTTTAAGCTCCACCGCGGCCGAACGCAAAGATTTTTTTGATGAGGCGACCGGCGTTAAACAATTCCAAATCAAACGCGATTCTGCTTTAAGCAAGCTGGAAGCTAGTTATGAAAATCTCCAGCAAGTGGATATGCTGTTAGTGGAAATTAGGCCGCGCCTCAAAAGTTTGACCAGGCAAGTGGAAAAATTGAAACGCCGAGCCGATATTGAATCCGAACTCAAAAAAACCCAATTCAATTATTATGGTTTTCTGTGGCAAGATATTAATAATAAATTAGATTCTTTTAACGCCCAATTTTTAGATTTGGAAAAAATTAAAATTGAAAAAGAAAAAAAACTGGAAAAACTGGGTGAAGATTTGAATAAAATTAGAACGACGGATAATTTCCGAGAAATAAACGAATTGCAGCCGAGATTGCGCGATTTAGAAAACCAAAAAGGACAATATCAAAAAAAATTATCCAGGCTGCAGGCGGAACTAGAGGTCCAATTGGAGTCCCAGGGCCAATTCGATGTTTCCTGGCTTAATAACAAGGCTGGTGAACTGACTGCCGATATTGAAAAAATTGGTCTGGAAATAAACTCTCTGGAAAACAGCCGGCCCAAACTGGAAGAAGAATCTTTGTTAGCTAAGCTCCAAGAGATAAATAAAGAAATAGTAGACAATGAAGAAATTAAAAGAACAATTAACCGCTTAGAAAATGAAAAGTTTAATTTCAATAAACAAATTTCTAAACTGGAAGCGGTTTTAGAAGCTAATTTAGAAGCTCAAGGACAATTTGATGTTTCCTGGCTTAGTAATAAGCAAGAGGAGCTGAATTCCGAATTAAAGAATATTGAAAGCGAACTCAGTAAATTAAATCAAGATAATGATCGAGAAAATAGTCAGAAACTTCAAGAAAATTTAAATAGCATTCAGCAAGAACTTGCGACTTTGAATAACGAGCTGAGAAATATCAATGATAAAATCCGAGTGGCAGCCAAGTCCGGCAGTAAAGATGAAAAAATCAGCCAAATTGTAGAAGAATTTTTAAACAAGCTGGATGGCATTAATTCTATTGCTAATTTAGACGAGGCTAAAAAATTAATTTTGGAAGCAAAAAAAGATTTCCAAACTAAAATTAAGGCCACTCTTACCGGTGAAAGCGATGAAGACTCTCTCCGCATCCAAAAAATTCAACAAACAATTATTGAGTTAACGGAAAAGAGGCAAACCGTTAACGAGCACTTGAACGAGGAGCGTTTGCGCCTCTCAACCATCAATGAGCGTTTGCGCTTAAGCACGGAAAAGAAAACCCAAATTGAAAGAGAGCTCGTGGACATTAAAGCTAAACTAGAAAAGGCGGAGATAAAGTTCGATGCCGGACAAATAGAAAATGAGAAACTTATTTTAACTAAAAAGCTGGCTGAAATTGAAAAAGAAATCACTAAACTAGAAGCCTCTAGCCAAGGCGGTCTCTTGCAAGATAAAAAACAAGCAGCCTTGGAACAATTACAGCTTTGCCGCCTTAAAGACTCGGCAATTATTGAACGCATTAAGCTGCTCGGCGACAAAAAAAATCAAAATAATCAAGAGTTAACCGATGTTAATAATAAAATCGCTAAGAGCCAGATAAAATTCGATTCTTCGGAAATTGAAAAAGAAAAAATAGCTATTAACAAACTATTAGAAGAGCTCAACTTGGAGGCGGCAAGCATCAATGCCAAATTAGAAACCCTGAATCAGGCTAAAGAGAAAGAAAAAGGACAGATGTTTGAATGCCAAAAAAATATTCAAGCTTTGCAAGAAGAAATAAACGACGTCGCCAGCAAATTAAACGCCTTAAAAATCGAATCCACCAGACAAGAAACAAAGCTGGAAGACTTAGAAAATAATATTAGAAATGATGAATTGGCTATCAGTGAAATTCAGGCGCACGCGGTTGATGGCGGCGCGGAAAATTTATCATACTGGCAGAAAATTTTAGCTAACAGTAAAAATCAATTGGAACAAATTGGCGGCATTGATCCGGAAACAGAAAAAGAATATGAGGAAACCAAAACTCGTTATGAATTTTTAAGCAACCAAACTGATGACCTAAACCAAGCGGTTAAATCTTTAGAACAAATAATCTACGAGCTTGATGGCAACATTAAAAATCGTTTTGATCAGGAATTTAAAATAATTTCTGAAAAATTTAATGATTACTTTAAAATTCTTTTCAACGGCGGAAGCGCCAAAATTACTAAAATCCTAGTAGAAGACTTGGAAAAAGAAGACGCTAAAAATAACGCCAACAAGCCGGAAAACATTGACCAAGGATTAACAGCGGCCGAAATTGAAATGAAGCGGATGCAGGAAGAGAAAATGAAAAAAATTAAATTCCTGAAAAAATACAATGCCGTCGGCTTAGCCGGCATTGAAATTCAAGCCACGCCTCCGGGTAAAAAAATCCAAGCTGTGACCATGCTTTCCGGCGGCGAACGCGCCTTAACCGCTATTGCCTTAATTTGCGCGATTATTAGCGCCAATCCTTCACCCTTTGTCGTTTTAGACGAAGTTGATGCCGCTTTGGACGAATCAAATTCAGAGCGCTTAGCCAGAATTTTAGACGACTTGTCCGACAAGACTCAATTTATCGTTATTACCCATAACCGCGCCTCTATGCGCCGCGCCAGCATTCTTTACGGCGTGACTATGCAGGCTGACGGCGTCAGCAAACTACTAAGTGTCAAGTTGGACGAATTGCAAAAAGATAATAAAAATTTAGAAAAAATTTAACGCCGCTTTATTAAACTTGCGCTATATTAAAATCGTCCTGGTGGGGACGATTTTATTTTTTAGAAGTACTAAAATGGCCAATAAAATATTATCAGCAGTAATTATCGGTCTGGACGCTGAACTCGTAGAAATCGAGGCGACGCTCGGCGGCGGCGACTTCGGGCAAATAAGCATTGTTGGCTTGCCAGACATCGCCGTTTCGGAAGCCAAAGAAAGAGTGCGCAGTGCCATTTTAAATAGCGGCTGGGAATTTCCAAAAAGAAAAATAACCGTTAACTTAGCGCCAGCTGATTTGAAAAAAAGCGGCCCGATATATGACTTGCCGATTACCGTCAGCATTTTAACTTTAAAATACAAATTTAATTTTGATTTTTCTAAATGTTTAATTGCCGGAGAGCTATCGCTAAGCGGCGAGGTGCGGAAAATAAAAGGAGCGCTGCTGATGGCGATTAAAGCTCGGGCTCAAGGATTGGAGGCAATTTTTTTACCCAGTGAAAATATCGCCGAAGCTAATTTAGTTAAAGGCCTTAAAATTTTCCCGGTAAATAATCTAAATCAATTAATAAAACATTTTGGCGGCCAAAAAATAACCGAGGCGGCCATGGAACAGCTGCCAGAAATAAAAACAGAAAATACGGTATATTTAACAGACATTAACGGCCAAGAAAAAGCTAAACGAGCCTTAGAAATTGCTGTTGCCGGCGGACATAATATTTTATTCAGCGGCCCTCCAGGCAGCGGCAAAACCATGCTAGCCAAAGCGGCCGCCAGCATTTTACCACCCTTAAGCAACTGGGAAAAATTAGAAATATCCAAAATTTACAGTGCCGCGGCCAGTATACTGGGGCGACAAGTAATCTGCCAGTTGCCAATAACCCGACGCCCTTTCCGCGCTCCTCATCATAGCACTTCAGCCTCCGCCTTAATCGGCGGTGGTTCAAAATGCCGGCCGGGAGAAATTTCTCTGGCTCATTTAGGAATTTTATTTCTGGATGAATTTCCGGAGTTCTCGCGTTATGCTATCGAAAGTCTGCGCCAACCGCTAGAGGATGGAAAGATAACCATTAACCGGGCTCAGGGGAGCCTAGATTTACCAGCCAATTTTATGCTGATTGCCGCTATGAACCCTTGTCCCTGCGGTTTTCTTGGATTAAAAGAAAAAAATTGCACTTGCGGACCGGAAAAAATTAAAAAATACCGCCAAAAAATTTCCGGTCCGATTTTAGATAGAATCGATTTATACGTTGAAGTAATGAGTCTGCCGCCATCAGAACTGGAAAATAATAATTCAAACGACGATCTTATTGTAATTCAAAACCGCATCAACCAAGCGCGCCAGCGACAACTAAGCCGCTTGGCTAATTTTTCGCCGCCACTTAATAATACTATTCCCTCCCACCAGCTAAAAGCGCTTGGCCAATTTACTGCTTCCGCTTTAGAGTTATTAAAAATAGCCGCTAAAAATCTTAATTTTTCTAATCGCTCCTACTTTAAAATTTTAAAAATTGCCCGCACTATCGCCGATTTAGACAATAGCGAGTCGGTCGGAGAATGCCACTTAGCGGAAGCCTTGCAATATCGAGCGCAGCTTTGAATAATAAGTTATCTTTTGCTATAATAAGGTCAGATAAATTAGCTAAAACTATGTTCAAAAAAATAACTATCTTGACCCTAATCGCTACTTTTTTATTAAGTTCGGGATTTGGCTGTAAAGTACAAAATCAAGAAACTGCCGCAGCTACCGAGCCTATAACTCTGACTTACTGGCGAGTTTATGATGGCCAAGATGCTTTTGATGAAATTATTACCAAATATAAGGCGCTCCACCCTTTTATTAACATTGAATATCGCAAATTGCGCTATGAAGAATATGAGAATGAATTGATTAACGCGCTCGCTGAAGACCGCGGTCCGGATATATTTTCTATCCAAAATACTTGGGTCCGAAAATATCAATCCAAAATTGCCCCCATGCCAGAATCAATTACTATCGCCTATATGGTCACCAAGGGAACAGTAAAAACCGAAATAGTTCCTGAGCTTAGAACTTCCCGTAGTTTAACTTTAAAAGAAATCCGGGATAATTTTGTCGACGTGGTCGGCAAAGACGTAATTTTAAATGACAATAAAGTTTATGGACTTCCTTTATCGGTTGATACCTTGGCAATGTTTTACAACAAAGATTTATTGAATAATGCCGGAATCAGCGAGGCCCCCTTATACTGGAATCGGGAATTTTTACAAACAGTCAAAAAACTCACCAAACAAGATGCTAAAAAAGGCTTAATCCAATCAGGAATTGCTATGGGCGGCAGCACTAATATTGATCGCTTTAGCGATATTCTGGCCGTTTTAATGATGCAAAACGGCGCGACTATGATTAACGACGATAATCAAGTGGTTTTTAATGCCGTTCCCGAATTTGCTAAAGATACCGGCTACAACCCCGGCCTGGAAGCTTTGCGATTCTATACTGATTTTGCCAATCCAACCAAGGAATCCTATTCCTGGAATAGCAGTTTAGACAATTCCTTGAATATGTTTATTAACGGCAACCTAGCAATTATGTTTGGTTATTCTTATGACATCCCTCTAATCAAGGCGGGGGCGCCAAAATTAAATTTTTCAGTTGCTAAGTTCCCGCAAATTGAAGGTAATCCGCCGACTAATATCAACCTGGCTAATTACTGGGTGGAAACTGTTTCTAAAAAAAGCAAACACAGCACTGAAGCCTGGGACTTCATTCAGTTTATGACCAAAGAAGAACAGGCTAAAAGTTATTTAGCGGTAACCAAAAAACCAACAGCGCTGCGCTCGTTAATCGCCAGCCAGAGAATTGATGATGAAATCGGTGTTTTTGCCGATCAAGTTTTAACCGCCAAAAGCTGGTATCGCGGCTATAATGTTCAAGCGGCCGAAGATGCGATGAAAGAAATGATTGATGCCATTGTTAATAATACTAATGATAAAATCCAGAGCGTTATTAATATCGCCGCCTCTAAAATCCAACAAACTATTAACCAGTAATTTATATGCTTAAAAAAATCATCGCCACGTTAATTTTTATTCTAGTTTTTAGCGTCGGCATCCAACTGGCTAGCGCCGCCGGTTTAGTTCCCAGCGCTAGTGGCACCGCTTCCTGCGACGGGACAGCAACTTATTGCGGCGACTATACTCTTGATGATTTTATTAGGCTGGCCGTTTTAGTATCCCAATGGATACTCGGTATTGTTGGTTCATTATCGCTTATAATGTTCATCTATGGCGGCCTGATGTTCTTAATTTCTTCCGGCTCCAGCGATAAGGTTGGCCAAGCAAAAAAAATAATTGTGGCGGCAGTTATCGGTTTAATAATTGTTTTCTCCAGTTGGCTGATAATCAGATTTGTCACCCAGGCTATCGGCGCCACCAAAACATTTAATGGGACAATGAGTTTCCAAACAAATAATAAACCGAATTCTTTAATTTAATGGTCTATTTTACTCCTAAAAAACTGATGGCCGAAGACAGTATCGGCGAAGAATTACGGCGCTTAAGAACCTTCAAAAATTTAGGAGTGGATGAAGTCGCCCAAAAGCTGGGAATCAGAAAAGAATATTTGTTAGCCATGGAAGAAGAAAATTTTAACCAATTACCGGCCGGATTATACGGCAAAAATTTTCTGAAAAAATATGCTACTTTTCTGGGAGCCGATAAAACCTTAGTGGCTAAATTTTTACAAGAGACGATTGATGAGCAAACAGAAAATAACCCCTTTTCGCAAAAAATATTAAAGAAAAATAAGTTTTTAATTTTCCCGAAGATTATCAGGAATTTGTTGCTCGGGCTGGCAGTCCTAATTTGTTTTCTCTATTTGATATTTTATTTTAAAAAGATTGTGCTGCCGCCAGATTTAATAATCAACCAACCAGAAAAAAACTTGATGATTAAGGAGACTTCAATCCTAGTGGCGGGAAAAACAGAAAAGGAGGCCGAAATCAGAATTAACGGCGAACTGATTCTTAATAATAACAATGGCAACTTTTCCCAAACGGTTAATCTAAAAAAAGGTGTAAATACTTTAACGATTAGCGCCAAAAAGAAGTACAGCCAAGAAAATACCATCCTTAGACAAATATTAGTAGAATAGAAATAAAAAGTTTATGTTAGAGATTAAAAAAACAGCCCTATTTGACATTACGGCAATTTTGAATAAAATATCCATAGGGGAGCGCCAAAAAGTCGCTGAACTCGGATGCGGTAATTTTGGGTTTTTTACTTTTCCGCTAGCCCGCCTAGTCGGACGTTCCGGTAAAGTTTATGCGGTTGATATTTTAAAGTCAACCTTAACCGAAATAAAAGACCGGGCCGCCAAGGAAAACCTGCCTCAAATCATTCCTGTTTGGAGCAATTTAGAAATATTTAAAGCCACCAAGATAGAAACTGAAAGCCTGGATGGCGCGCTCTTAGTCAATGTATTACACCAATCAGATAAAAGGGCGGAGATTATCAGGGAGGCTTATCGGATGTTAAAACGCAGCGGACGCCTAATGATTGTGGAATGGAACAGCGCCGATTCCCCACTGGGTCCAAAACCGGAAAAACGATTAAAATTGGAATCATTAAAACTGGCTGCTAAAAAATTGGGCTTCGATATTCAAGAAGAATTTTCCGCTGGCCCTTATCATTACGGATTATTACTAATTAAACTATAACTATGAAAAACCTGTTTACCTGGAAGTATTGGTTCACTGTTAACCCCGAGCCATTAACCGCCCTCGCTTTTAAAGTATTAATTGCGATTATCGTTTTGTTATTAATCGCTGCCGTCATAACCGCTATCTTGAAAAAGCGCGGTGGCTTATACCGCGGAGCACTGAAAAGAATGTATAGCTTGTCGGCCGTTAATTTTATTATCGGTTTGATTATTCTATTCTTTAATTATGAAAATGTGCCTTTTTTCGCCTCCAGAATGTGGCTAGGCTTTTGGATTTTAGAAATAATTATCTGGAAATTATTCATTATTAAAAACCTGCGCGACATTCCTAAAAAGAAAAAGGAATTAGAGGCGGCTAAGGAATTAAAAAAATATCTCCCTTAATAATCAGTAACGAAAATTAATATAAAGACAATAAAGCCTCTAATTCAAGGGGCTTTATTTTTTATTTATGGACAAACTTACTACCGGCCACCTAGGAGAAAACTTAGCCTGTAATTATTTAAAAAGCCAAAACTATCAAATTCTGGAACGCAATTTTCATTTAGGCCGCTTAGAGCTGGATATTATCGCCGCTAAAAATGGGCAACTTTTTTTATTGGAAATTAAAACACGAGGCTGCCCGCAGCGCCCCGACTCGGAAGCTTTAATTAGTAAAAAGCAAATAGCTAATTTAAAAAAAGCGGCTAAACACTATGCCGCGCTGAAACAAATAAATTTTAACTTAGTCCACTTTGATTTAATTCTAGTGACTATCGACCGTCAAAAGAGTTCTGCTAAAATTAAACACTACCTAGATATTTTCTAATTTTGGAAATTCGTTTCCTAAAAATTAAAATTTTCAAAATAAATGACCAGCTATCTTTTACAATGTGAATATTACTTTTATTTTTGCCGAGACGATTTTCTTGCCAAGAAACAGGAATTTCTAAAATACGAGCTCCCGTCAAACCAGATAAAACTACCAATTCGGTATCTAAAAACCATAAATCATCCTCTAAAAATGGATCAATTTTATTAAATGTTTCTCGACTAATTGCCTTAAAACCGCATTGTAAATCACTTTTATCATGTCTCAGAACAACTCGTGAAAATAACGCATAGCTTTTAGAAATCAAACCGCGCTGCCAAGAGCGCTGCGCTAAAGCCCCTTCAACAAACCGCGAACCAATAACTAAATCGGCTCGGCCATCAATTAGGGGGGCGATTAATTGGCTGGTATTTGTTAAGGAAACTGCCAAATCAGCATCCATAAAGGCCAGAATATCCGCCGTACTCTGGCGCCAACACGCCTTAAGCGCTCGCCCCTTGCCGGCGGCAACAATTTCTAAATAGTCTATTTTACCGGGAAACTGGAGCTTTAATTTTTGTAAAATAGCTGCCGAATCATCACTAGAACCATTAACGGCGCCAATAATTTTCCAATCGTAGACGGCTTTCAGCTCTTCCAAATAACGCAAAAGCTTAAGCATATTAGCCTCTAGCACCGGCGATTCATTCCTAATTGGCAAACAAAAATCAACTTTCATAATTGGCTTTTAAGCGCTACTTGCGGCGAAGATAAATTTTGGCGACGCCATCATTATAAATTAATTTCCAAGCTATTTCTTGTTCTAAATATTCACGTAATTTATTTTTCGTGACTAAATCCTCATCACGGATAACAAAGAAAAATTTCTCCCATTTTTTCACAACCACCGGCTTATCTTCGGCCTTAATTAAAATCGTATCAATATTATATTTATCTAGTTTAATCTGCGGCGATTCATCGCCATGAAAAAAACTATTATACTCTTCGACAAAAGTCCAATCAGCAAGGGCGACTTGCGGCAAGCGACCATCAATGAAAATTTTAATTTCCGGCAGCTCCGCTATCAAAAATCCTCCCCAACCATATTCATTAAAAACATTACCGGCCAGATACTCGGGATTGGTTCTCAAAAATTTTACCGCAGCGCAAGGATAATCATCGCAAAAACCGGCAAATGGCTGGGGGACCGGCCTAATATTCATGAGCTGAGAAAGGATTACCAGCGCTAAACAGAAAAATACTAAATACCTCAACCATTTATAATAGGCGATTTTTATCTCCGTAAAAAAATAACTATAAGTCTCAACGATAAAAGGAAGGGTGGCTATTAAGAATAAGGGAAAGTGCCGTCGCGATTTAAAACTAAGCGCCAAAAATAAAACTGTTAGAAAAAGCGGCCAAATTTCTAAACCACGCTTGGCCTTAAGCCGATAATAAATATAAAACAAAATTGCGGCTGCCCCGATAGCCAAATAAACCAATTGATAATAGTGAAAGGGGAAGGAATACTGTGGCAACCATTCCTGAATCAGCGACAAATAAGCGTTATTTTTATAGCCTGCTAAAAATTCGTACAAACCTAATTTGTAAGGAGTAAAAAATGTCGCTATTAAAGAAATAGAAAAACCCAAACCTAAAAATCCAATCCCCCTCCAAGCCATTAATTTACTACTATCGATAAATGACCAAAATTTTCTTTGATAAATTAAGCGCTCGCCGATTTTAATGGCCACAAATGCGGCTACTAAAAATAAACCGATTAAAAAGCTAGCGTGTAAACTGGCCCATAGCCAAAATAAAGACGCTAAAAATAATAAAAGTGTCCATCGGCGCCGGCGTTCATAATTATCAAGAATTATTAAAACTAACAAAACAAAAGGCAAAGCTAATTCTTGCAAACGAACGCCAAAATGCGGCAAGGCCGCTAAAACTCCTAATAATTGCAACGAGGCGCTTAACCAAATGGGAATTTTATAGCCGCTGCGCCGGCTGACAAAAATATTCAATAAAATTAAAACTCCAATAATTATTAGCGCAAAAAAAATCACCAAAGCCTCATAGCCGGCAAAATTGTATAAATAATAAAGACCTAAATTACTCAGCCATTCATGGTCAACCCAATTACCGCTATAAGTATAGTTATAAAGATTGGCGTGAGGCACTTGACCGCTCATCGAAATTGCTTCTCCGACTTTTAAATGCCAACCAAAATCGGGGTCAAGATAAGAAAATCCCCCGCGAACAACTATCAAAAAAACTAAAAAATAGAACAAAATCCAGAAAAAATTGACAAATTTGCTTTTTTCTTCTTTTTTTAGCATAAAACACTTATTCCAATATTAACTTTATTTATTTTATCATAGCCATTTTTATTTGTCTTGTTAAAAAGAATATGCTAAAATTAGAGATGTAAAATAAAATTATTAACATTTAAGAAAGGGGGTGAAAATATGAATAAAATTTCCAAACACTTAATTTCACTAGCTATCGTTTCCTTGCTAGTCCTACCGGTTTTCGCATTACAAGCTAATGCTCAAGCTGATTTCGGCATCAACGCCGTTAACAATGGTTTGAACAACGCGCTTGCTGGTGGTGATCCAAGAGAAATGGTGGGCCGCATTATCAATGTCGCCTTAGGTTTCTTGGGCGTAATCGCTGTCGTTATCATCTTAATGGGTGGTTTCAAATGGATGACCGCGGCTGGCAACGAAGATAAAGTTGCTGAAGCTAAAAAATTGTTGGGCGCCGGTGTTATCGGCTTAGCCATCGTTTTAGCTGCTTGGGCCGTTGCTACCTTCATTATCAATTCCATCTACAACGCTACTGCCGGTTAATAGATATGTGGTTCTCATCTTTGGTATGGGAATCACTGGCTCAGGCGCAAGTACTTGCGCCTGAGCCAGTGAATAAACTATCTTTTTTTATGAAGAAAAAAATCCTAGCTTTTTTCGTTTTCCCGATATTTTTTTTGTTATCTTTTAGTTTGATATCAACAGTATCAGTAACCGCTCAATCTGACCCAACATTATCCGGGCTTAACCAAACAGCTGTTCAAGTTGACGCCTTTAAAACTCAAACTAGTGCTAGTTATACTGGTTTCCTTCAAACTAAAGCCGGTCAAATTGTTGGTTTAGTTTTGTCATTTGTCGGGGTTATTTTTTTAATTCTAATGATTTATGCCGGTATCACCTGGATGACCGCTGCTGGCAATGAACAACAAGTTACCAAGGCTAAATCTCTAATGATTAATGCTACTATCGGTATTATTGTTGTTTTTGCCGCCTATGCCCTAACCTCCTTTATCGGTACTCAGGTTCTAAAATAATCAGCATGAAAACCGCATTTTTCAAAAATCTAAAATCAGGCGCGCTAATTTTATCATTGGCGCTCTTTTTTCTTTACGGAAATTTTGTGGCCGCCCAGGGTTACGATTTTAATAAAAATAGCGGCTTAGATAATAGTGCCACGGTTGCCGGATTTGTTACCGGTGGTGCGGCTGCCACAGTCGACAGTCTAACTGGGCTTGTTATTTCTATTGTCTTAGGGATGCTGGGTGTAGTTTTCCTGGGATTTATTATCTACGGCGGATTTACCTGGATGATTGCCGACGGCAACCAAGATAAAATCAAACAAGCCAATAAAATTATCATGGGCTCTATCATGGGCCTAATCATTACTTTAGCGGCTTATGCAATAAGCACCTTCTTAATTTATTACTTCCAATAACTATGAAGATTCTTATCAGAACAATTAAAGTCTTCATTATAATCGCAATTCTTAGTTTTTCCGCTATCACCATCGCAAATGCCCAGGGGTCAATATTAACAAATACTAAAATAGACGAATATAATAATAAATTAACAACGGTTAGCGGCAGCAGCGATACTTTTACCCAAGCTGATTCTTTAGAAACCTCTATTGCTCTCGCTTTAAAAATTGTCCTCAGTATTTTAGGAACAATCTTTATTGCTATGATGTTTGTCGCCGGTAATGAATGGATGCAGGCCGCCGGTAATGAAGAGAAGATTAAAAAAGCTAAAGAGCGAATTCAATCTTTAATTATCGGTTTAGTAATTATATTACTGGCCTATGCCCTAGCTTCAGGATTCTCTGGATTACTAGTAAGAACCGTCTCGCTTCTAAAATAAATTGACCAGCTAATAAATATATGAAAAACTTTTTAAAAATTTCTCTCGCTATTCTCACTTTCTGTCTTTTAATCATGCCATTTGCAGTCGGAGCTGCCAGCTCTACAGCTGAATCACTAACCAATCGTCTAGAAAACGTTGGTGCTCAAGCTGGATTTAATACTGACCCCACCGTAGCTTCCACCCCCAGAATCGTCGGTGTAATTGTCGGTGCCTTCATTAATTTTACCGGTCTAACTTTTATTGTTCTGATGATTATCGCCGGTTATGGCTGGATGACTTCTAATGGCAGCGAGGAAAAAGTTAAAAAATCGGTTGCTACTATCAAGGCTTCAATTATCGGCCTAATTGTTGCTCTTTCAGCTTGGGTAATTTGGAACTTTATTTTCAAAGCTTTAATTCTCGGTTAATTATATGAAAAATTTTAAAAAAATAGCCGTTACTTTCTTTTCTCTCTTAATTCTCATATCAGTTTTTATCAGCTCACCAGCTTCCGCCCAGCTTTTAAATAACACCGCCGGGCTAGACAGCATGACTATTGAAACTAAAAATGCCGCCGGTTTAGGCGACATGAGTATCGGGCAGGTGGCTTCCCAAATAATTAAAGTGGTTCTCGGCCTTTTATCAATCGTGTTCTTAATTCTGATAATTATGGCTGGTTTCAAATGGATGACAGCTGGCGGTAACGAGGATCAGATTAAAAAATCAACAGCGACAATTAAAGCCGCGGTAATCGGCCTAGTAGTCGTGCTTGCCGCTTATACCATCACTTACTTCATCTTTACTTATTTGCCATTTACGAGCAGTGGCACAAGTGTTCAGGGAGGGACTGGCGGCTAAAAATAATCTTAATTTAGACAAGTTAAAAGGAGTATCGATAATTGATACTCCTTTTTTTTGTTTTTTTTACTTTTGTTTTGTTTTTTTTGCGGTTTAACGGCCAAACCTTGGCATGTAGGCAAAGTTGAAACAACTTTCGCCGTCGTAATCATAAGTTTTACCGTCGATGGTAAGTTTACAGGGGAGGCCAGAAGGTTTACCGGCAACATAGAAGTGAACAAAATAGACTCCAGGAAGCAAATACTTGGTTCTTTTTACTCCTGGTTTAACCATAACCGAAGTGTATTGTTCTCCGTTAGAGCGAAATACTTTAAAGTCGACCGGCTCAATATACATGTTATCAAAGATAACTTTGTATCCGCCTTCTTGTCCGCCGGGAGAAATTGCCGAATTAATGTTCTGCTCAATCTTGGTCAGAACTAAATCATCACGACGTAAGTCGTAGGAACGATCGCGTTGCTTGTAATCAATGCGATTAACTTCGGTCGGAATTTTGCGGTCATAAATGTCCGCTTTTTCTTTTGGTTCTTTGGCTGGTTTAGCAGCAGTTTCTTCATCGGAAGAATCGTCAGCTTTAGCCGACTTCTTTTTAATGTTGAGTGCTACCGGATCGGATTTAGCTGACTTAGTAGTGTCAGCATTAGCCAAGGTTTTTTTGGAATCTTTCACTTCCAGAAATTGAGCGAGCAGCTCAGCCTTCTTGTCTTGCCATTTTTTTAATTCTGCTTTTTTGGCATACATATCGGCATTAGCTGTCAAAGCGTTAACCGAGTCAATTTGACTCTGAAGTTTTTTCGTCGCTTTTAAAGCGGCATCAATTTCTGTTTTGTTTTCCGACCTATTGCCGGCAATTTCCTGTTTGCGATAATCGCGTTTTAATTCGGCAATTTTTTTTGCCTTCTGAGAGTCAAAGCTCTTTTCGGCTTTTTTGAAGCTTACTTCTGCTTTGCTAATCTCACGATCAGCGATAGCGATTTGTTCACGTGTTGCTTGTCCAAAAACCTGACCAATGGTTGCTACAACCAATAAGGCCACAATTACTAAATTTTTCATTTCTGTATCAATTTTTGTTGTTAATGTTCTTCTTTATTTAGTTAAAACTCAATTTTTAACTGCCTATATTATATCATAATAAAAAGGATTTGTCAATAAGAAAAGGCCTTCCGAAATGATTTACAGAAGGCCTATTTTACTAATAATAGGTAAAATCTAGAGAACCCAGAAATATAAGCCCATCCAAACTAAAATCGCGGCTAAATAACCAAGTAAGGCCGGGAAAGTAACTTTCTTTAAATAATAGCCAAAAGTTAACTCTTTAACCTGCCCCATAGCGGCTACGCCCGCTGCCGAGCCAATAACTAGCAGTGAGCCACCAGTACCAGCAGTCAGCGCCAATAATACCCAGATGGCAGTTGGCGTAGTGGCGGCTAACATCTTGATTGCGGCGGCAACCAGCGGCACATTATCTAAAATAGAAGACATAAAACCGAGAATGATATTGCCACCAATCAGACGAGTAACATTAAATTCTGCTCCAAAAATAGAATTACTTAAATGCGCCAGCAAGCCGATGTGCGACAACGCTCCAACGGCCAATAAAATACCAATAAAAAATTTCAAGGTAGAGATATCAACTTTTTGAATCATGTTAATTACCTGCCCCTCGCGATAATGATCATCATGCTTTTTAGAAGTAATATCAATAAACATCCATAGAATACCAACACCAGTTAAAAGGCCAAGAAATGGCGGCAAGCCAATTAAATTAAAAACTACCGGGAGTAAGAATGACATAAAACCAATCGCCACAATTGACCAATAAGGTTTAATAGCTTCTCGTTCACCCTCAACTTCAATCTTATGAGCCTTCTCCGCTTCTTCATGATGCTTAATTTTGCGACCGATTAAAAACTGGGGAATTATCCAAGCCGCTAAGGAAGGTAAAAATCCCAAAGAAATAATTTGCCAGGCACTGAACTTTTGCGCCAGCCAAAGCATAATCGTGGTGACATCGCCAATCGGACTAAAAGCCCCGCCCGCATTGGCGGCAATGATGGTATTAGCCGTAAATAAAAGGAAATTATCTTTGTTTTTATAAATCTTGCGACCGATTTGAATCATGATTAAAGTCGTGGTCAAATTATCTAAAAAAGCCGACAAAATGAAAGTTAGTCCACCCAAAAGCCAAAAAAGAGCAGGCGCGCTAATTTTTTTCTGCATTATTTTATCTTGAATCCAATCAAAAAAACGATAATGAACTAAAATTTCCACAATCGTCATCGCTGCCAGTAAGAAAACCACGATACTAAAAATTTCCTGCGTCTCATGCATCAGAGCCTCGCCGACTTCTGTCTCAAAATGAGAGAAAAAATCAACTATCAACCACAGCAAGGAACCGATGACAATGGCGGTCCCGCTTTTATTAATTTTAAAATTATGCTCTAAAGCAATAAAAGCATAACCAATCACAAAAATACTTCCTAAAATAAAAAGGAGCAAAGAATTTTCCATAATTATATTTATATTAAAATTTTTATTAAAATTAACTGCTAAAAATTATACGGGGAAACACAAAAGAGTCAAGACTGCCAAAAAACTTATTAAGGGTTAATCCCCAGGCGACTATTGACTTTTTTGACCTCCTATGATAAGGTATTCAGTCAAGAAAATCCCAGCTTGATCATAATCACTCTATGATATGCTAGGGATTTTTTATTTGGCTAATATTAAATAATATGAAATTAATCCAAACTATCAGGGAGGAAATTGTGCCTCTCAGTAGAAAACAGGGGGTAATTGTTCTAATAATTATCGCCTGTGTTTTCCAATTTGTCCTCTTTTACGCCCCTGCTTTAGCGGCAGACTCAGTTAAGACAGCCAAGGCGAGCTCTAATGATGATGATTTACTGATTGCCAATGAAATAATGGTAAAAGACGGGGTTATTCCGGCTAATGTCCCCATTTTAACTGATACTGAGTTAACTCCAGCCGAAAAAATCATTACTAAGACTGAGGTCTCTCAGGCCTCCACAACGGTTGAATATATCGTGGTCAGCACTAGTACGCACGTAATGACCGCCTATAACTCCGAACCAGGACAAACCGATAACTCCCCCTGTATTACCGCTAATGGCTTTAATGTCTGCGAACATGGGGAAGAAGATACTATTGCCGCCAACTTCTTAAAATTTGGCACCAAAGTCCGAATTCCTGAATTATTCGGCGACCGAGTCTTTGTTGTTCGCGACAGAATGAACAAAAGACACGCTGATCGGGTAGACATCTGGATGAACAACCGCAGCGATGCCATTAAGTTTGGAATTAAAACCGCCAAGATTGAAGTCCTAAAATAAATAATTTTTAAATTGAGATAACAAAAAAGCACTCCCTTAAAATGGAATGCTTTTTTGTTAATTTTTATTTAGAAAAATAGACTGAGAAATCCTCTTTTCTTTCTTAAATACTGTTCTTTCTTATAAATTGCCACGGTCGTCGGTACCACAGAATCAGGATTCAAAGACAGACTATTAATGCCCTGCTCAACCAGGAACTCGGCAAAATCAGGAAAATCGCTTGGCCCCTGACCGCAAATGCCAACTTTGCGTTTATTTTTTTTGGCAATGGCAATTAAATTTTTAATTAAAATCTTCACTGCTTCATTTTTCTCATTCGACATCCCTAACACCTCTAAAGAACCGCCGGCATCACGATCTATTCCCAGGGTCAGTTGAGTCAAATCATTAGAGCCGATAGAGAAGCCGTCAAAAATATGGCAAAATTTATCAGCTAAAATTATATTGGCCGGGATTTCCGCCATCATATAAACTTCCAAACCATTTTGACCCCTCTTCAAGCCATTCTCAGCCATAATTTCCAAGACCCTTCTTCCTTCCTCAATTGTCCGACAGAACGGAACCATAACTTTCAAGTTATTAAGTTTCATTTTCTCACGAACAATTTTGATAGCTTGGCATTCCAGCTTAAAGGCCGGCAAAAAAATCTTAGAATAATAGCGGCTAGCGCCTCTAAAACCAATCATCGGATTTGATTCAAGCGGTTCATATTCTTGGCCGCCGATTAAATTAGCATATTCATTGCTTTTGAAATCACTAAGGCGAAAAATAACATCTTTCGGATAATAAGCCGCTGCAATCATCGCCATTCCCTGAGCTAAACGATCAATAAAGAATTGCTTTTTATCAGTATAGCCAATGGTTAACTTATCAATTTCATTCTTAACCGCCTTATCTTTTAAACGGCTATAATTAATAAGAGCCAGCGGGTGGATTTTAATATAGTTATTAATAATAAATTCAAGACGTGCTAAGCCGACACCATCATTAGGCAGCATAGAGTTAAGGAAAGCTTTATCCGGCTCGCCGACGTTCATCATAATCTTCGTTTTTGGCTTCTTCAAATCCTTAACATCAATCTGTTGATTTTTAAACGGTAATACCCCCTCATAAACAAACCCTGTTTCTCCTTCCGCGCAGCTGACAGTTATCTTTTGTCCATTTTTAATCTTCGTAGAACAATTTTTAGTTCCAACGACACAGGGGATTCCTAATTCCCGAGAAACTATCGCCGCATGGCAGGTACGACCGCCCTTATCGGTAACAATCGCCGAAGCAATTTTCATAATCGGCTCCCAGTCTGGGTCGGTCATGTCGGTCACCAATACTTGCCCGGGCTTAAATTTAGCAATATCCTTAATACTCATCATCCGATTAGCAATACCCGCACCAATTTTATTGCCGACGCTTTGCCCGGAAACAATTACTTTTCCCTTTTTCTCCAAGCTATATCGCTCAATCACATTTTTACTATGAACGCTCTGAACCGTCTCAGGACGAGCCTGAATGATAAACATTTCTTGTGTCCGGCCATCTAGAGCCCATTCAATATCCATCGGGCGACCATAATGTTCTTCAATAATCATGCCCCATTCGGCTAATTGCAAAACTTGTTTATCGGAAATAGATTGTTGTAGCCGCTCCGCTTCGGAAACCGGAATATTTTTAACTGGATTTTTACCCTTCAAATCATAGACCATGCGCTTAGCCTTCTGGCCGATACTTCTAGAAATAATCGCTTTAGTCGGTTTAAAGACATAGAATTCATCCGGGGTAACGTGTCCCTGGACAATGTTCTCGCCTAAGCCAAAAATGGAATTTATCAAAACAGCATTTTTAAAACCAGATTCGGTATCGATGGTGAACATTACGCCGGAAGAGCCGAGGTCGGAGCGCACCATTTTTTGGACGCCGACCGAAAGCGCAATCGAAAAATGATCAAACTTCTTATCCACTCGGTAAGAAATAGCCCGATTGGTAAATAAAGAAGCAATACATTTTTTAACAGCCAATAGCAAATCACTAGCGCCGCTGACGTTCAAATATGTTTCTTGCTGGCCGGCGAAAGAGGCATCCGGCAAATCTTCAGCCGTAGCGCTAGAACGGACAGCTACATCTGTTTTTTGGGATTTATAATGAGAGGACAGTTCTTTATAAGCACCAACAATTTCGGCCTCTAAATCTTTAGGGAAAGGAGTAGCAATGATTAATTTTCTAATCTCCTCACCCCGCTTCATCAAATCCTTAACATTATGAGTATCTAAACCTTTAAGAATTTTTTTTATTTTATTCTTTAAGTCGGCGGAATCAAGAAAATAGCGATAAGCGTCAGCCGTAGTGGCATAGCCGTTAGGAACGCGTAGCCCTTTCTTAGTTAAAGTGCCATACATTTCTCCCAGAGAAGCGTTTTTACCGCCAACCTGGGGGACGTCTTTAATAGAAACTTCGCTAAAAAATTTAACAAATTTATTCTTAACCATAAAACAAAGGGTTTAATATTTTTTATTTTTTATAACCTTATTATAACACAAACTTTACTTTATAAAAATAATCATTTAAGATAAAACCAGGCGGACGTGGCGAAACTGGTAGACGCACTAGCCTTAGGAGCTAGCGGGGCAACCCGTGAGAGTTCGAGTCTCTCCGTCCGCACCAAGGAATAAAACAAAATTCAAAAAAACAGCATTCTCAAGGATGCTGTTTTTTTTGCCAAGTAAGTCTAAAATTGATAAACTGAAGGTATGCTAAATTGGCTTCATACTTTTTTGCCACAACCGATTATTTTCAATTGGGGGCCGCTCACTCTTCACTGGTATGGGCTTTTTATCGTTCTGGGAATAATAGCGGCCATGCTAATTAGTTTCCATCTGGGGAAAAAATATTATCAAATTACGGCTAACGATATATTTGATTTAGCTTTCTGGTTAATTGTTGCCGGTGTGGTTGGGGCACGCCTTTATGATGTCTTGTTGCAAATTCCTTATTACCGGCTTCACCCCTGGCAGATTTTACAAGTCTGGAAGGGCGGCATGGCTATCCACGGCTCAATCATTGCCGGATTAATAGTTATTTTCGTCTGGGCGCGCGCTAAAAAAATAAACTTTTTTAAAATCACCGCGCTCTTTGTTCCCGGACTGGCTTTAGGCCAGGCCATCGGACGCTGGGGAAATTATTTTAACCAAGAAATTTTCGGCCTACCAACTAATCTGCCCTGGGGAATTCCAATCGCCGTTTTAAACCGACCGGCGGATTATATAAGCTTCCAGCATTTCCAACCGACATTTTTATATGAAAGCTTGGGCTCGCTATTAATTTTTGCAACTCTCTATTTATTAACAATTCGCTTTGGCAAAAAACAAAAATTAAATTTAAATTTCTATATTTGGCTGACGACTATTTATTTGATATTATATTCCTTGCTTCGTTTCCTGTTAGAATTTATCCGTCTTGATTACGCGCCGCTTTTTTTAGGACTCCGCTTCCCGCAAGTTATGAGTCTCGCTATAATTATCAGCAGCTTCCTATTATTAATTATTAAAAATCATGTTTTCGTTAAATCTCAAAAATAAAAGCAAGCGCACGCGCCGTAATATAACTTATACGCTGGGGTTTATTTTAGCAGTATCCAGCGCTCTGCCAGCTTATATCCAATCGAGCTTTTTATCTCAATATATAAACTTAGAATTAGTAAGTTTGTTTTTTGTTATCGCCAATATTATCAGCGCGGTTGCCATCGGCTTCTTCCCGCAAGTTATTAAACGCTTAAGCAACTACAACAGCGCGAAACTGAGTATCGGCCTCCATGGCCTTGTCTTATTAGGCTTGGCGACTATCAATAATCCGATTCTGCTTATAATTTTATTCTTATTATTTATCATCACCTCCTATCTGCTTTGGATAAATATGGATATTCTTTTAGAAACCGCCTCAGCGGATAGCAAAACTGGAAGAATCCGGACTTTATATTTAACCCTAACCAATATCGGCTGGATATTGGTGCCGATCTTCTCTGTCTATCTGGTTAAAATTGGCAATTACTCCTTGCCCTTTCTAATATCCGCGGCCCTAACTATTCCGGTCTTCTTTATTTTACTGATTAAAAAAAGGGATTTAAAAATCAGCAAAAAATATAAGCCGGAAAAAATCTGGAAGAGCGTCAAAAAATTATGGGCTGATTCTAACTTAAAAGGTATTTTTATTGTTGCTACTTTATTGCAATTATTTTACAGCGGCGCCGTTCTCTATATGCCTCTTTATTTAAATCAGAATTTGGGTATTCCTTGGAGTGATTTAGGCTGGATGTTTGCCGTTATGCTCTTGCCCTTTGCCCTCTTTGAAATTCCGGCAGGATATTTGGCGGATAAATACTTCGGCGAAAAGGAAATTATGTCTATTGGTTTATTTATCATCCTAATTTCCTTAATTTTATTCTTCTTCATTGAAAGCGCCGTTCTTTGGGTTTGGGCGGCCGCGCTATTTATGAGCCGCATCGGCGCCGCTTTACTAGAATCGATGCGCGATACTTATTTCTTCAAAAATGTTAACGCGAGCGATGTTGGCTTTATCAATCTTTTCCGCATAACCGGTCCTCTGGGATATATAATCGGAGCCGCCACGGCTTTACTATTCTTACTCTTCCTGCCGCTTAATTATCTTTTCTTAATATTTGCGGTCATCATGATTCCTGGTTTTTATTATATAGGCACCATTAAAGATACTAAATAAGCCTTAATAAAGACTGAATTGACTTTAAAATGATTTTTTTATAAGATAAGAAGCGTGCTCTCTGAGCATGTCCGGCGGGTATCGTATAATGGCTTTTATATCAGCCTTCCAAGCTGAGGATAGGGGTTCGATTCCCCTTACCCGCTCACTTAATATGAAATATCTCTTCTTTGTCCAGACTGACGGTCGCGGACACATGACCCAGGCCATAACGCTTAAAGAGCGCCTAGAAAAAAGTGGCCATAGTATCGTCGGACTAGTAGTCGGCTCCGACAAACGTAAAAAACTGCCAGCTTTCTTTACGGAACAATTTACTTGTCCTTTTTTTGATTTAGAAAGCCCTAAGTTTTTAATCCGCAAAAACGGCAAAGGCATCAGGATTGTAGCCAGTTTTTTTTATACAATTTATCGCCTGCCGATTTATCTATCGGCGATTAAAAAAGTAAAGAAAATTATCAATGATTTACAGCCAGATGCTATAGTTAATTTTTATGAACCGCTAGCTGGCAACTACTATCACGTCTTTAAAGATAAGCGGCCGATGTTCTGCCTGGGGCATCAGTTTTTCATCAATCATCCTGCTTTTAAAAATCCGGAAATAAATTTTTTAAATAAAATATTCTTTAGATTATATAACTATTTGACCGCCGGCTCGCGAGCCACTAAAATTGCCCTATCATTCACCGAGGAACTTGATTTGCCGCGGAAAAATCTTTTTGTCTGCCCGCCTCTAATCCGCGAGGCGATTAAAAACAGCAGCAGCAGCAATCAAAATTTTATTTTGGCATATATATTGGTATCTGGTTATTCGGAAGAGATAATTGCTTGGAGCCAAAAGCATCCTGATTATCAAGTCGAGGCTTTTTGGGATAAGCATGAACAAGCCGAAACTCATTTCGGGAACAATCTAACTTTCCATTATTTAAACGGCCAGAAATTTATTGAACGCCTAAGCAGCTGCTCTTCCTATGTAACTACTGGCGGCTTTGATTCTGTTTGTGAAGCGGCTTACCTGCAAAAAAATATTTTAATGATTCCGGCCCAAAACCATTTTGAGCAAAAAAGTAATGCGGCTGATGCCAAGCGCGCCGGGATTGCTATCAGCGCTAAGCATTTTGATATTTCCTTGATAGCCGATAAGCAAACAAAAACCCATCATTTGGCAGCCTTACAGGCTTTTAAAAAATGGGTTGATGATTATGATGAAAAAATAATTAATATTTTAGAGGGCAAGGAGGCTAAACGAATTTAATTTTTAACGCTTGGCTTAAATAATTCAGAAGCAATACGCCAATATTCCGGATTGCCAAATTTCTTTTGGAAATACCACCATTCCGAACCCCAGAAATAAATTCGTTCCGGCTTTAAATTAATAGCATATTGAATATTGGCCTTGAATTGATCGATGCTCATCGATCTTTTTATTTGTTTTTCGGTAAGCTGCGTCATATTACCTTGCGCCACCCAGGGCTCGGTTTGAAGCTCAGCAACCATAAAATTTTCCGGCTTTATTCCTGCCAACTTAGCCTTCCAAGTATAGTAAGATGTGGGAAAAGGATATTTCAAAAAACCAAACCAGCTATTATAAACCGTGCGGTATAAAGTGCTGCCAAAAATATCGCCGATTTTGGCCTCTCGACTCCAGGTTCCTAATTCTCCGGAAGCAGTCACAATAATTTTCCGGCTATCTAGCGAGCGGACAATTCCTACTTCCTGCTCTAAAAACCCGGAATCAAAAGATGGGCAGACGCCGAAAGTCCCTAAAAAAGCCTCATTCTCTACCTGCCAATATTCAATATTAGGGTTATCTTTGTAACGATTAACAACTTCTTTAATCATTTTTAGGGTAGCCACGCGAGCACCGATATCGCTCTTTAAATTTATCCAAGCAGGTGCGTGGCATTCCGGCCAACGCGGAATACGGCGGCCGATGCTCATAATAAATTTAACGTCACGCTTGCCGCCTTCAGCTAAAATATAATCGTAATCAGTAAAATCAAAAATGCCCTCTTCTTTTTCAATTTCATCCCAATACACCGGAATGCGAATTTGTTTAGCTCCCAAATCATCAACGGTTGCCAAATAAACTTCTTGCCAATCAAGCCCTAATTCCCGAGAAAATTTAGTGGAAAAAGTCGTTCCAAATAAACTCGGGTCGGCTTGAAGCTCAATATTTTTTGGATAATAATTAGCCAGTTTAAAAATATAAATTAAAAATAGTAAAAAAATCCCTAAACCGATAAACCAAAACATAGATTTAAATTTTCGCTTCCGCGTTACGTTCTTTGAAGAATTATTAACGGAAGATTTATTAACAGAAATTTTATTAACAGGAGGGTTAATCATATTTATAAATTGGAATTAATTAAGCAACCGTTAAAAAATATAAACCGAGAGCGATAATAAACACGGCCGCAAACTTATGCAAAAGAATTCGCCAAGAAAAAGTTTCTTTTAATAGCCGAGGCGCTAATGCCGCTAAAACAGCACTGATAACCAATAAAAAAGCATATTGAACTCCTTGAAGCGCATTAACAATCGCTACTGAACCTAAAAAGATGGCATAGTTTTGCAGAATAAATCCCGAAGCCCCCAAAACCTGGTTAAAGACAACCAAATTTTTATTTTTATTAGGACTTGATTTTCTAAATAAATCACGGATTGCCTGTCGGTCGCGGCCATTTAACAAAAATAACATCACAAAAAGTGCGGCGCCGATGCGATTCCAAACAAAAGCACTCAAAAATGGCTGGCTGGCATAAGCATACTTAGTCGCGATAAAATAGCTGGAATAGGCTAATGCTGATAATAGAGCGAAAAGCAGACCGCCGCTGTGAATATTAACTCCTAATTTCAACTTTTTCATTACTCTAGTTAAAAAGCTTCGGCTTTGTGGCAGAAAGGCAATTACTAAAACTCCTAACAACAGAAAAAACATTCCCAGCCACTGGTTAAGAGAATAGGTTTCCTTAAAAAATACTATTGAAAAACCGATAGAAAAAATCGGAGTTAATCCGCCGATAAAAACTAAAATTCTAGCCGCCTCCCCTCTTCTTAAGGCTTCATAAAGAAACCAGAGGGCAATTGCAAAAATAGCTCCCGAAAATAGATTAAAGAAAAATAAAAAAATTCCCGGCCATTTTAAAGCCCAGGGAGCAATCACAATAACAATCGCGCCTAAAGTACAAGCTACAAAAGCATAAGCTTTGCTGTTCTTTAAAACGTTATCAACTAAAAACTTGTCCAATAAATTAGCGATTGCTAAAAATAGATACGCGCCCAGCGCTACCGGTAACCAAGTCATAAGTTATTTCTTTTTTAATAATATTTTTTCAATTTTATAAGCACCCAGATTATTAGCATTAATAAACCCGTCAACTGCAGCCCGCGCTAAACGTCCGGAAGCCAGTAAATCAGGCAGCCATTCATCAACAAATTCCGCCTCCGGACTATCAATGCCGGCACCAATATTAAGCAGCCATTCGCGATTAAAATCTTCCTGGCTGCCAACCGGAGCGGACATAATAATCGGTAACCCCAAAGCGGCATAAAAAGATAATTCCGAAGGCTTGGTCCAAAGAACATCCGTTTCCCTTAACGCTAAATTAAACATCTTAAAATATTTTAGCTTGTCGGAAGCAAAAATAACCTTAACTCCACTGCCCTCTTTCAACTGGTTAATTTTAATATGCTCCTGAAAATAATTTTTAATTTCCGGGCGATTACCGGCAATCAAATTAAGATTAATTTTCTTCGCTTTAATGCTAGGGGCTAATTTCTTTAAAATTAAAGCGCCAATTTCTTTTTGCGCGCCGGCACCGCCAACGGCAAACATTAGAGTTAAAGGGCGCCTAGTAGTATCTTTTTTAAATTTAAGGCTAGAAATTAAAGATTGATAAGTAGTTAGATAATGACCAGTTGGATCTAGGCGGCTCAAACGCGCACCTAAATCTTGTTTAGCAATTTCTTGATGAGCGCCCACATTTTCCTTCGGCAAAGGAAAGCCGGAAACAATAATATTTTCTGGTTTTACGCCATACATTAAAAATCTGGTTCTCACTTTTTCGCTCGGCACTAAAAATTTAGTTTTACTAAGAGCAGGATGAAGCGGCGCCCAAGCACGCGAAGCATCAGTATCACAAATAATGCAATATATGTCGCCCTGATAATTATAATATTCCGCAATATAAGCCGCTACAAAGAAGGTTGTGACAAAAGGAAGCTTAGTCTTGTTAAGCTTCTCAATTAAAGCCTTGCCTAATCCCTTTTTAATAAATTTGAAAAAATATTCTTGCTGGACAGTCGGACGCGAAAGATCGCGGAAAGGATAGAAATCATGGATTTTTTGAAAAGCATCCATCACGGCAAAAACAGCCGAGCCAAAAACAGGAATCTTATTCAAGCGAGAAATTTTTTCATAAGAGCGCAAGCTGTCAATCCAATATTTTTTTTCCCAATCAAGTATGCCCTTATAATCATTGATGGTAATTACTTCCCCGCCGCTTAAATCTAAAAGTGGATAAGCGGCGCGCTGATGACCATAGCCCATGTCGGCGGCCACCAAATTTATTTTCTTAAGCCCCATATAAAACAAAGATATAAAATTATTTATATCTTTATTATAGCAGTTAAGCCTTCATTTGAATATGTTGATAAGCCATTAAAGCCGCAGTCGTCGCCTCACCCATCGCTACCGTTATCTGCTTAAACGTACAGTCAGTTACATCACCGGCAGCAAAGAGCCCCGGTGTTTTAGTTTCCATATTTTTATTAACAATAATTTGGTTCTTTTCATTGCGCTCCACAAATTCACCGACTAAATCAGTGCTGGCGATACGACCAACCTCCACAAATACCCCATCCAGCTCAATCTCGCGTTCGGCTTTAGTCTGCCTATCTAAAATAATAATTTTTTCAACCTTACCATCACCAGCGATGTTCTTAATTTCCGAATTTAAAATCATCTCTACATTTTCCCTCCCTTTAACTTCATCCAGTAAAGTATCAAATGCCTTAAATGACTCGTTACGATGGATTAGATAAACTTGGGCGGCTATTTTAGACATCAGCTCAGCTGCATCAAGCGCCGAATTGCCGCCGCCGATAACCGCAACGCGCTTATTCTTATAAAAAGGTCCGTCGCAATTAGCACAATAGGAAACCCCTTGCCCATTTAACTCAATTTCTCCAGGAACAGCTAGGCGGCGAGGAGACAGCCCCATGGCCACAATCACTGTTTTGGCGGCAAATGATTCCCGACTAGTATATAAGATGAAGGTGCCATCTTCAGTTTTTTCAATACGCTTTACCTCATCATCCTTAAACTCAGCGCCCGCCTTTTCTGTTTGCTGTTTAATCCTTTGAATGAGTTCAAAACTTTTAATCATCTCAAAACCGGGATAATTTTCAATCTCATTGGCCCAAACTAATTGGCCACCAACCTCCTTACCGATAATCAGAGTTTTCATTTCCCTTCTAACCGCAAAAATACCTGCAGTCATTCCAGCCGGGCCGGAACCAATAATTATAACGTCGTACATAGAATAAACAATATCACCATTAAACGGTGAAAAATTAATTAATGATAATTTTATTATAAAGTTTTTAAATATTAAAAGCAAACCTCAAATTAAAAAAATATCAAACTAAGTAAATAGGTAAAATTAGTAAAATCAACCAGTATAATAACATGTTATCCACAAGTTTATCACTAAAATATTTTGTTTAATATTAGCTAAATAAAAAAGAAGAGTCCACATTTTTGTGGACTTTTCCTCTATTTTCAACAACCGCTATAGTTACTTGATTTTTAAACAGCATTATTCAATAACATTAAGCGCCGCCTGCAAAATAACATCATATTTTGGCAAACCAGAGTCACCAGAAAAATGCCCCTGCTCATGTTCAATAATTATTTTTGATTTTAATATATTTTTAAAGTCTTCGATATTATCAATGGGGACATATGGATCATCATCAGAAAATATGGCCACGCTGTCCAGCAAATGCCTTCTGACTGTAGTTAAATCTAAGTGAGCCCCTAACCATTCATCAATAACACTTCGTGACAACTCATCATCACCCATATTAGTTAACCTCTTAAAAAATCCGGCTACAAAAACGACTCCACCCGATACTTCATCATCTGGCAGCTGGCCCAAATAGCGAACGATTGCCTGACATCCAATACTATGGCCGACAAAGAAGGTGTTTTGGTCTGTTTTCCCTACTGCCTTTGTAATAGTTGCCACCCAGGCTTTAATCCTGGGTTCATTAGTGTTTGGCATTTGTAAGGAAAAAACATCGAAGCCCTTTAGCAATAATTCCTCTTTTAACCAACCAAGCCAGCCCTCATTAGCCAAGCCTCCCCAGCCATGGATTATAAATATCCTTTTTTGCATATATCATTAATATATTGAATATAATAAATTATAACACATTTTTAGTTATCAAAAAACCAGCATAAGCTGGTTTTTTAATGTGGACCATAAGGGACTTGAACCCTTGACCTCTTCCATGCCATGGAAGCGCTCTAGCCAACTGAGCTAATGGCCCATAATTATTTTATCTTTACTTCAATGTTCCTTAAGGAACATTTTATTTTTATTTTAACTTTTGTTTATTAATTCTTTATTATTTCTTTATATAAACAATATAACAAATAAACAAACCAACTAAATATCCCTAAAGCTACTATAAAAGTATAGCTAATCCATAATTATTGTCAAGGCCATCATAATAACTATATTTTATCTTTTTGTCAATATATTGACAAAAAACAATAAAAATACCAAATAGGTGTTCCCACCAGGAGTCGAACCTGGATTTAGAACTTAGGAGATTCTTGTTCTATCCATTGAACTATGGGAACCAAAAAAGATAATCCAGGCTAACACAAAAATTATAAGTTAACCTGACTTCATCTTATACTAAAACTTCTCGTTTTTCAAATATTTTCTTTGACAAGCCTGTAAGATTAAACTAAAATGAAAAGCAGTTAGACTAATATTCACCTTTAAACATATGTTCAACAGAGAAAACAAGCTGGAAAAATTCAAAGACGCAGAAACAGTAATCGGCGCCTCCATTAAAGTTAAGGGCAACTTTCATGGGCAAGGAAACATTATTATTGAAGGAACCCTGGAGGGTTCTCTTAAAACCGATGCTAGTATTTTTATCGGCGAAAAGGCTAAAGTGGTCGCCGCGGTAGAAGCGCGAGACTTAATTGTTAACGGTGAAATAAAAGGAAACACAAAAGTAAAAAATTATTTATCACTCGGCGGTACCGCCAAAATAAATGGTGATGTCCAATACGGAGTATTATCTATTGAAAAGGGCGCAATTATCAATGGCCAGCTACTGGCAACCGGTGAACCGGGAAAAAAGGGAACTGAAAAAGAAGAGGAAAATGAAAATAAATTAATAGAAGAGTAATCAGCTCCTCAAAAAACCGCTATGCACGTTTATATTTATGATGACTATTTGAATAAAAGTAAGTATAGCAAAGCCGTAAACCGCATGGAAATCAGGTTAACCGACTTAGGATTAAATGGGAAAATTATCCGCCTGGGAGGCATTAAAAACATTAAGGGGACTATTCAAAACGAAATCAAATTAGGAGCTAAAACCATTGTCGCTGTTGGCAATAATCAAACGGTTAATAAAATAATCGGGGCTATTATTGATACTGATATTTATGGCGACTTCCAAAGAAAAACTTTGCTTGGAATAATTCCGATTGGCAACGACAACTCAATTGCTACCTCTTTCGGAATAAAAAACGAGGAAGAGGCCTGCAACATTCTATTGGCGCGCCGCATAGAAAAGATTGACCTAGGGCTAGTCGGTGACCGCTATTTTTTAAACGAAGCTAATATTGAAGGTTTAGGAACAACGATTGATTTAGGCGATTATTCTTTAGAAATTGAAGACAAGGGAACTGTAAGAATAGTTAACTTACTAAGCGACAAAGCCAACTTAATCGGTTCCAACCCTCATGATGGGCTGTTAGATGTTATTATAAATACCAGAAAAAAAGACCAAACGCTTTTAAAACTAAGTAAATTTACCATCACTAACTCCACCGAACAATTATTGATTGATGGGGTGATTGAAGTTAAGACTCCGGCCGAAGTCAGCGTAGATCGCGATAAGGTCAGCGTAATTGTCGGAAAAGATAGGTTATTCCAATAAAAAAAGACCGGCTTAAACGGGGAGGCAAAAAAACTTCTTCTAGGGACTTTCGAGCTAAAAAGCCAGAAAATCCTAGGAAGAACGTTCCTATGCTTGTCGTGCCTGTCCCGTTTAAAACGGCCTTATATGTTTTCAACAAAAATCGTCACTCAAAGACGACTTAGTAATATAGCATACCATAAATTGTTTGTCAATAGCCTTATTCACAACTTATAAACAACAAAAAATCCCGTTTTCCGGGATTTTTTATTTTATATTTTCTTTAATTATTATTAAACTTTAATAACAACCGGCAAAACCATCGGCCGGCGCTTGGTAGAATTGAATAAGAATTGTCCAATTTCATTCCTGATTTTATTTTTAATATAATCATCATCGGCGGCACTAGTCGGATTCTTGTCCTTCACGATCTGCTTGACTTTCATCCTGGTCTTTTCAATCAAATCACGATTTTCTTTCATATGCACAAATCCTCGAGAAATTAAGTCGGGGTTGCCAATGATAGCTCCGGTCTTGGCGTCAATAGTAGCAATAATAACAATCATGCCATCATCAGCCATCATGCGCCTATCGCGCAAAACAATTTCTGAAACATCGCCGATACCAAGACCATCAACCATTACATAATCGGTATTGGCTTTTTCCTTTAAGATAACGGGTTGGCGACCTTTTTGAAATTTAATTATATTTCCATTATCCAGCACAAAAACCTGATCATCGCGGAATCCTTCGCGTAGCGCTAATTTCTTAGTTTCCACTAACATGTAGTGATTGGCATAGACTGGTAAAAAATAATCGGGTTTAATCTGATGTAAGATTTTTTTGATGTCATCAATATTAGCATGGCCACCGGAATGGACATCCATAATGCTGCTATGAATAACGTGATCGCTTAAGCGATAAATTAAATCCTTAACTTTCTGCACGGAACGCTCATTGCCGGGAATAACCGAGGAAGAGAAGATGACAACATCTGATTTTCTGATATTTATATAGCGATGATTGCCATTAACAATTCGGGAGAAAACGGCATTGGATTCTCCTTGGGCTCCGGTACAAATTACAACAATTTTATTCTCCGGGTATTTATCAATCTGTTCTACCGGTATCAAAGTATTTTTGTGAGCAGGGATATAGCCCAATTCTTGAGCAATTTTTACATTCATTTTCATGCCATAGCCATCAAGAATAACTTTCTTGCCAATCTTTTCACAATAAGCCAAAAGGCTGGTAACGCGTTCTAACTGGGAAGCAAAAGTACCAATAATCACGCGTCCCGGGGCCTCGCTGATTAATTTTTCCAAATTTCCTTGGCTAGTTTTAATCGGGACGCGTTCTTTACTATAAGCCACGCCCAGACTTTCTAACATTAGAATGCGCGGGGAAGGCAGTTTAGACAAGTATTCATAACCGACGACTTCGCCTTCTAGTGGATCATCCTCAATCGTCCAGTCTCCGGGATGGATTATGGTGCCATGCGGCGTTTGGATAATCACGCCAACAGCATCAATAATAGAATGTTCAACTTTAAAAAAGCTGATTTGGAACTTTCCCAAACTTATCTTTTGATCAATAGAGTCAATGACAATAGTCTTTAAGTTCTTAGTTGTTCCGCGCTTATAGTCTTCCTGGCGGTGTTTAATCATCGCTAAGGTCAGCTTGCGGCCAATAATCGGCGGGTTCCCTAATTGCTCCAATAAAATTGGAGCAGCGCCGATATGATCAAGGTGACCATGGCTAAAAATAACGCCGCGAATATTTTTTTCCTTACCGCGCAAAGAAGCAACATTCGGAACAATATAATCTATTCCGGGCATATCTTCATCAGCAAACTGCATGCCCATATCTAAAATGATAATATCATTATCATATTCAAAAACGGTACAATTGCGGCCGACTTCTTCCTGCCCGCCGAGCGGACAGATTTTTAAGCCGGAACCGCTCGGCGCCGGTTTAAAATTAGGCACAAACTTCGGCCTAGGGGCTCTTAATTTAGGCACCGATTTACCAATAACTGGCGTAGGGGTGCTGGCAACTTTAATAACCTTGCTAGTTTCGACGCGACGCGAAGAATTACTAACAAAATTTCTTCTCGACGAGTTCGTCGGAACATTCTGATTCTTTACAAACATGTGTTTTGTATTAAGTTTTATGAGTTATTTGAACCTAGCTTATTACCAGGTCAATTTTTTATGAGTTTTTATATACCAATCGGAGATATGACTAAAACGATCAGCCGGCTCAATGATAGTCTGGCCGACAAAACCTTTAATCTTTTTACTCTGAACGTAAGTATAGGTTGGTGAATATAAGAAAATAGCGGGAATTTCAGAATTAATAATTTCTTGAAAGCGCTGATATTTAGCAATGCGGTCGGTTTCAGAAATATTGCCCTTAGCTTCGATTAACAATTTATCCGCCTCGTCATTACTATAACCGGCGATGTTTAAACCCTTGGCGCCAATTTGCGTAGAATGCCAAAAAGCGGACACATCCGGATCGCCGCCAACCGCCTGCCCATAAAGCAAGGCCTCAAAATCGCGATTTTTAATAATGGTGGCCGCTTGCTCCAAAGGAATTACCTTTAACTCTACCGGAACGCCGGCGGCAGACCAATCGGCTTGAATCTTATTAGCCACGGCAACATTACTATTTAAATCAATCACTGTCAGCACGATGCTGCTTAGCTTGCCGCTTAAACCGCTTCTAGCTTCTTCAGCTGAATAGCCGTAGCTATCAAGATTATTATTATAATAAGGGCTATTTTTTAAAATTGGGCTATCAGCTGATTGATAAACGCCGGAAAATATCTCAGTAATTAAATTTTCTTTATCAATCGCTTTAGCTAAAGATGAGCGGACTTCTTTATCGGCTAAAGCTTTATTTTTATCTTTGTTAAAAAATATGCCGACTATCTGCGGGCGAACCAAATCAAACATATTAGCAGAATCTCTAACTAAAAGTTCATGGCGCTCATTAAATGGCAGGTAGCTTAGGCCATCAAGTTGATTATTATCAAAGCTCTTAATAGCTTCCGTATAGTCAGGGAAAAATTTGAAAGTAATGTTTTTAATATATGGCTTTTGGCCGTAATAATCTTCATTGGCCTCTAAATGATACTCTTTCAAGTCGCCACTTTTACTTTTAACTAATGATTTAAATTTATAAGGTCCGGAACCGATTGGTTTTAAATTGAGATCCGTTAAACTAGCGGCATCCGGATTAATGTTTTCCCAAAGGTTTTTTGGCATTACTCCGAAAGTCAACATCTCCAAAAATGGAGCATAGGCTTCTGGTAAAATAAATTTTAGCGTCTGCGAGTCAATCTTTTCCGCATTAACATTCAACAACTCTGTTCTAAGCGGTGAGCGATAATTTTCATCTTTTATTAAACCGACAGTAAAAACAACATCATCGGCTGTTACCGCTTCTCCGGTATGCCATTTGGCATTATTTTGCAAAACGATAGTATATTCCTTGCCGTCAGGTGAAACTTGATAGCTAGCAGCCAAATCAGGAATAATTACTCCGTTGGTATCATATTTAAAAAGCGAAGAGTAGATTAAACGACTTAAGTCGTTATCCATATCGCGGCTGGTGGCATAAAGCGGATTAATGGTTTTTGGATAGCCAATAATTGCTTCCGTATAAACGCCGCCATTAGCCGGAGTATACTGGAGATGGCTGCGCACAAAAACTGTGCCTAAATAAATAATATTAACAATAGCCAAGATGCCAAAAATTTTAATAAACAAATATTCTTTCGGATTTAAAAACTTAGGCAAATGTTTAAATTGGCTGCCAGTAGGAATTTTGCGTGGGGAAAGGGAATAGACTAATTTTTTGTCTATCTCAGACTGGCTGGCATGGCCCGTTTTTCTAAAAATGCCAAAAACAGAAAGAGCCTGGTACCCCCTTGCAAAATACGAAGTAATTTTAGTTTTAAGTGAAGACACACTTTAAGCTTTAAGCTTTTATCCAAATAGTGCCCAAGGAAACGAGCACAAAAAGAGCGGCTAATATAATAGTGAGGATATGTAATTTCTTTTCTATTCCTCTTTTGGTTAAATAAACTCCACCGCCACCGCCGCCAAAAACCCCGCCGACACCGCCGCCGCGATTTTGTAGCAAAATAGCAATTGTTAAAACAATTGCAATGACCAGTTGAGCTACTTTAAGCCAGAAAATCATATATTACTGCTTTATTTTATTTATAATAGCGATAAATGCCTCTTTATTGTTTACGGCTAAATCAGCAAAAATCTTCCGATCAACGGCAATATTATTCTTTTTTAAAGCATCAATAAAACGGGAATAAGAAAAGCCATGCTCTCTAACAAAAGCACTGATTTTAATCTGCCATAAAGAACGCATGGTTCTTTTCTTTTTGCGGCGATCAACAAAAGCATGAGCTCCCGCCTTAGTTCTAGCAGTTCTCGCTAATTTAATTAAATTCTTGCGGCCCCATTTATAACCTTTAACGGCCTTTAACAAATTTCTTCTTTTTTTGACATGGGTAGTACCACGTTTTACTCTAGGCATATTATCTAGTAAGAATTAGGATTAATTATAAGGGGTAAGTGCTTTAATAGTTCTCGTTAAAGTTTTGGTGGTAGAGATATCAAGTCTTTTTTGACGACCAACATTACCGGTTTCGCGAGAATTAAAATGATCTTGACCAGCTTTCCTTTGTATAAGCTTATCACTTCCGGTCTTTTTGAAACGTTTTACCGTTGCTTTATGCGTTTTTATTTTTGGCATATATTCCAGATTAAAAAAACAGGCAATCACCTGAATTTAGGATTTTTTTACTTTTTATTGATTAGTATTATAGTAAATCTTCCGCCTTGATTTGTCAAGGGCTGTTCAATTTCTGTTTTCAACTCGGTATTGGCCTGTAATTTAGACACAAAACTAGTCATAATCTCAGCCGCTTTACGAGGATATTGTCTTTCGCGTCCCTTTAATATCAATTCTACCTTAATTTTATTATCTTTGGCCAAAAACTTTTCTGCCTGATCCTTACGCATATTCAAATCGTGCTCGCTAATCCTGAAAGATAAGCGGATATTCTTGGTTTCCACCTTCTTTTGCTGCATCTTCTGTTTATGAGCCATTTTTTCCTTTTCGTATTTCAGTTGATTCAAGTTAACAATTTTAACTACTGGCGGGTTGGCCTTAGGATTGACCTCAACTAAATCCAAATCAGCGTCTTGAGCGAGCTTTAAAGCTTCTTCAAAAGAGATTTTACCGACCGCCTCGTCATTTTCATCAATTAAAAAAACTTCATCGGCTTTTATTTGGCGATTAGACTTAAAAGTTGGCTCTTCCTTTCTCTCTACTCTATGGAATTTAATGCGCATGTGAATTTTTACAAGTTTATTATAATTACTTTATATCTTAAAACTAGCTAAAAGTCAAATAAAATCAAGGCTTAAGGCCGCCTCTTGACAGACATTTTTTATTAGTATAAAATGGGGTTATTAAAAATAAAACAGAATAGAAAATAAAAAACAAGATAAATTTTATTATCTCTGTTTTTTTCTGTCTATCTCGGACCTTAAAAAATTAATAGTACCAAACAATCATGGTGATGGTTAATTTTGATGCTAATTGGCATCAATTCGGATAACAAAAATTTTGTCCGTTTTTAAAACGGAATCTTATATAGAAGATTCGCAAGAATCTTCAATTTAGAGTCAATCAAATTTTTAGAGAGTTTGATCCTGGCTCAGGATGAACGCTGGCGGCGTGTCTAAGGCATGCAAGTCGAATGTCTGTAGCAATACAGGCATGGCAAACGGGAGAGTAACACATTGGCAATTTACCCTTAAGACGAGCATAACCTTGCGAAAGCGAGGATAATACTCGATGGTATTAAAAGGCACAAGCCTTTTAATTAAAGCTCCGGCGCTTAAGGAGAAGCCTATGGCCTATCAGCTTGTTGGTGAGGTAACGGCTCACCAAGGCAACGACGGGTATGGGGTGCGAGAGCATGGCCCCACTCACTGGGACTGAGACACTGCCCAGACTCCTACGGGAGGCTGCAGTCAAGAATCTTCCTCAATGGACGAAAGTCTGAAGGAGCGACGCCGCGTGCACGAAGAAGCTTTTCGGAGTGTAAAGTGCTTTTATCAGTGACGAAACAATGACGGTAACTGATGAATAAGGGGCTGCTAACCTCGTGCCAGCAGCAGCGGTAATACGAGGGCCCCAAGCGTTATCCGGATTTATTGGGCGTAAAGCGTCCGTAGGTGGCTGGTCGCATCTTCTGTTAAATCTCTGGGCTCAACCCAGAGCCAGCGGAAGAGATGGATCGGCTAGAGACTGGAAGAGGCAAACGGAATTGCTGGTGTAGGGGTTAAATCCATTAATATCAGCAAGAACATCAAATGCGAAGGCAGTTTGCTAGGACAGTTCTGACACTCAGTGGACGAAAGCGTGGGGAGCGAATGGGATTAGATACCCCAGTAGTCCACGCCGTAAACGATGGATACTAAGCATTGGAAGTATCGACCCTTTCAGTGCTGTTAATTTAAGGTAACACGTTAAGAATCCCGCCTGGGGAGAACGGCCGCAAGGCTAAAACTCAAAGGAATAGACGGGGACCCGCACAAGCGGTGGAGCATGTGGTTTAATTCGACGGTAAGCGAGGAACCTCACCAAGGCTTGACATCTAGCTGCAAGGTCTGGAAACAGATCCGCCTTCGAGGGTGCTAGACAGATGCTGCATGGTTGTCGTCAGCTCGTGTCGTGAGATGTACCGTTAAGTCGGGAAACGAGCGCAACCCTGATCCTATGTTTTACATGTCATAGGAGACTGCCCGTTTTAAATGGGAGGAAGGTGGGATGACGTCAAATCAGCATGGTTCTTACGCCTTGGGCAACACACGTGCTACAATGGGAGGTACAGAGGGAAGCCAAACCGCGAGGTGGAGCCAATCCCTAAAAACCTCTCTCAGTTCGGATTGGAGGCTGCAATTCGCCTCCATGAAGTTGGAATCGCTAGTAATCGTGGATCAGCTATGCCACGGTGAATACGTTCTCGGGTCTTGTACTCACCGCCCGTCACGTCAAGGGAGTTGGTAGTGCCCGAAGGCTCACTTTTGTGGGACGAAGGTAAGACTGATGACAGGGACGAAGTCGTAACAAGGCATCCGTAGCGGAAGCTGTGGATGGATCACCTCCTTTCTAGGGAGAACAATTCTTCTTTTCCACGTGGAAAGAAGAGTTAGTCGCCTCTAACTTCAGTGTTAGAGTGGCTATATTCTTCGGAATTATAGCAAAAAACGAATTGATGCCAATTAGACTCACAATTCATTACCTGATTGTCAAAAAGCCACCCATAAAAGGTGGTTTTTTGTTGTAATAATGGCTATAATTAGCTATTTAAGGCTTAATATCATTGACATTATTCAAAAAATGTGATATAATTATCCCAGTTCATTGAAAAATTAACCAAAATTCCATATATCATGAAACACTACTCCGTTGAAAATGACGCTCCGGTTAACCTGGAAAAAATGAAACAGACTGGATTTATGCCAGAAAATGAGTACCGTTCGGCCAACGCCAATTTAATTTTGGCCTGTCACGATGTCTTCATTAAATATGCCGACGGCATACTGCTAGTTAAGCGCAAAACTAAACCGGCGATTAATGTCTTGTGGCCCCTTGGCGGCCGAATTCTGAAAGGATTTTCTAATGAAGAATCCTTATCAAAACGCGTAATTAATGAATGCGGACTGGAACTGACCAACATCCAAGAAATCGGCTGTGCCCGAGTAATTCTCGGAACCGACCCCTTCGGACATGGGAAAGGCGTTGATGCGATTGCGGTCGTCTTCTACGCCGAAAGTATCGGTAATTTAAATCTTGATCAATTTCATTTTGATCCGCAAATAATTACCAAAAAAACTTATACGGAAGAATTCCGTGAATCTCTGCATCCCTATGTTAGGGATTATATGGATATCGCGATTGCTAAATTATAAAGCAAAACGATAAACAAAATTAAAAGAGCGACCAATCAAACGGCCGCTCTCTTTTTTTTATTTTATTAATTTCGTAACTATCCCTCTTTTAGCGTCAACTTCAACAATATCTCCATTCTTTAATATTTTCGTAGCATTCTTAATGCCAATAATGCAAGGTTTCTTCATTTCTCGCGCTACAATCGCCGCGTGGCAAGAAATCCCACCTTCCTCAGTTATAAATGCTGCCGCCTTGCTCATCAGCGGTAAAAATTCCGGGCGAGTCATGGAAGTAACTAATATCTCGCCATTTTTAAACTGCTTAGCGCCAAGACAAACATCTAAGATCACTTTTATTTTACCTCGGTAAAAACCCGGGCTGGCAGGAATGCCATGCAAAATATTATTTTCATTTTTATCATTCAATTTTACAACTTTTTTCCAAAATTTATCACTCACATCCTGATATCCGGGGCTGAGCATTAAACCTAAGCGTCGTCTATTTTTTTCGTAGCTCTTGGCTTTAGCTAGATACTCAATTTTATTATCAAAGACTAGTTTTTTGACTTCATCAATCGTTAGCCATCTTAAATCTTTATAGGTAAACTTATTCTTTAAACAAATACCTTTAAGCCAGGAATCCATCAAATCAACAGCTAAAAGCAATAACTTCTTTTTATCATCCCTAAACTCCGCCGAATGCTTAGCTAATTTTATCAAATGACTATAATCCTTAGACGGCTTGATCTTAACTGGTTGGTTTTTTAAAACTGGTTTAGCTAATTTTAATTCTTGCAGATAATTCTTCAACCACTTTTCAGTAATTGCATAGGGGCCGCTATAAGTATTCTGTACCCAAGAAAACTTTTTATTAAACTCATCTAAAACTATTTTAAAATTTTTATATTTTTTATTAAGTGCTAATAAATAAAAACCGGCCGCACTCATAAAAGATGGCCGATTGTTATTTATTTTGCCGGTAATATATTCAAAATCTTTTGGATTTTTAATACTTAATTCTAATAAAAATTTATCAAAGGGAAAATCAAAAGAAAAAAGAAGATTTGCGACCTGGGATAATGAATTTTGAGTATCATCCCACCATTGTTCCAATTTAATATTTTTAGACTGACGTGCTTTTTCACACTTCTTAATCGCTAACTTCAATTTTTGATGCAGCCTCTTTAATTCTTGTAAGTAATTATCATTTTCAATTAAGGTTTCTTTAATAATTTCACGGCCAATTTTGGATATTTTTCCACTCTGTTTAAAAGCGACTAAATTACCATTTACAAAATTATTTAAAAAATCACCCCAATAAACATTGTATCTGCTTGATGGCTTAATGGTTGAGGCTAAAACATAAACAGAGGTAAAAAAAGGGTAAGCTTGATATTGCCATTTATAGGCATCTAGCCAATCTTTCTCAACAATTTTCTCTGTTATTCTCATATTAAGAAATTCCGATAGCCCTTTTAACTTCAGTTAGTTTTTTATTAGCAATTGCTTCGACTATTTTCTGGTTATTAGCTAAGATTTTTTGAACTTCTTTATCGGAAATCTTATTATATTTAGTCTGGAACTCAGTTAAAAATTTAACTACTACATCCGCCAAATCTTTTTTAAATTCTCCATAACCCTTACCGCGATAATCTTTAACCAGGCGTGGAATTTCTCGATTACCAAGTTGAGCATAAATCGTTAATAAATTAGAAAGGGCCGGCTTATTCTCTAAATCATATTCGATATCGGTTCCGGAATCGGTCACGGCGCGCATAATTTTCTTGCGCGCTGCTTCAGGGGTATCAAGTAGGGCAATACAATTATTCTGATTGGAATCGCTCTTACTCATTTTTTTTGACGGTTCTAAAAGAGACATGATTCTAGCGCCTTCTTTTCTGATAACGGCCTGAGGAATGGTAAAAATATTACCGTAATCATTATTAAATCTTTTGGCAATATCACGCGCGAGTTCAACGTGCTGTTTTTGATCTTCACCAACTGGCACTAATTCCGTATCATACAATAAAATGTCAGCAGCCATTAAAACCGGATAGTCATATAAACCGACTGAGACTGACTCTTGATTTTTCCCGGCCTTATCTTTAAATTGAGTCATCTTATTTAAATCAGCAATCCGCGCGCCATAGCAATTCAATATCCAAGCCAACTCTGTATGCGCCGATATCGCTGATTGCTGAAAAATAACAGATTTTTCCGGATCGATTCCGGCTGCCAAATATATTTTAGTAATTTCTAAAATGTGTTGTTTTAATTCTTCGGGGTTCTGTTTTACCGTTATGGCATGATAATCAACCACGGAAAAAATGCAGTTATATTTTTCCTGCATTGATACCCACTGGGAAATCGCCCCGATATAATTACCGATATTTAAGTTTCCACTCGGTTGAATTCCTGAAAAAATTGTTTTTTTAGTCTCTGTTTTTTTCTCCATAAAATTGTCATTTATACTAATATTCTAATGTAAAATCTGGGTAAAAGCAATCGGCAATAAAAAAGCTCTGATATTATAAATCAGAGCTTGAGCTGCCCGGCCGGGAGTCGAACCCGAGTCACGCCATTAAGAGTGGCGCATTCTAGCCACTGAACTACCGAGCTGAGTTTTAAATAAAGAACAAAAGCAAGGAAAAATAAATCTGTTTTTAATTGAATTGAACAATTTACAGCCGTTTCTTAGTTATTCAGCGATTAGGCTGACCGATATCGCACAAAATATCTGCCCGTAACCATGATTCCTGCAACAGAAATAATTTCCTTGCCCAACTTCTGTGTGCAAAATACAGATTTCAGAAGTATTTTCTTATATCTTATTACTTAAAATATATTTGTCAACGTTGACAAAAAATGGCCTAAAAATTTAACTTGAAATATTTGCGTTTTATGTTAATATAAAGAAAGGTTCAAGGGAAACCTATTTTTATTATTGCGGGCTGTAGTATAATGGTAGTACGCGTGCATGGGGTGCATGTAGCCCCGGTCCGATTCCGGGCAGCCCGACCAATATCTTTAGCTAACATTAGGGCTTGTAGCTCATCTGGTAGAGCGCTGCATTCGCATTGCAGAGGTAAGGGGTTCGAGTCCCCTCAAGTCCACCTCGTTTTCGAACGAACCACGGGCTGTGGTATAAAGGCTATTATACACGCTTCGGGTGCGTGTGATCCCGGTTCAATTCCGGGCAGCCCGACCAAATTTATTTATGATTGATTTTAAGAAAAAAATGGAAGAGTTAGAAAAACAAGAGGCTAGAGAATCTGGCCAAGAAGAGTTTGTTGCTCCGATTAACAAGAAAAGAAAAAAAATTACCGCTTATGTGATTGCTGTTGTGGTAATTGGTTTAGTATTTTCCAGCCGAGTTATTATGTCCAGCCAGAATGCTTCTGGGTGGTTAGCGGAAAGCGGTTTGTTTAATAAAATAAAACATCTAGTTCCTAGCACGGATAAACAATTAAAGGGAGAGGAAAACGATCGCATCAATATTGTGCTTTTAGGTATGGGAGGCGAAGGCCACGATGGCGCTTATCTTTCCGATACGATTATGCTGGCGAGTTTAAAGCCTTCAACCAAACAAGTAGCCTTAGTTTCTGTCCCGCGCGACTTGCAAGTTCCTCTAGAAGAGGCAGGGTATCGAAAAATAAATAATATTAACGCCTTTGCGGAGGCTAAAGAACCCGGTAGCGGCGGACAAGCAACCATCGACGCTTTAAGCAAATTATTTAATCTTAATATTGATTATTACGTCCGAGTTGATTTTGCTGGCTTTGAAAACGTAATTGATGAACTCGGCGGAGTAACCGTTAATGTCGAAAATACGCTTGATGATTACGCCTATCCGATTTTAGGGCAGGAAGACAATCCTGATTACTATGCCCGTTATGAACATTTACATATTGATAAGGGGATTCAAACAATGGATGGAGAACTAGCGCTTAAATATGCGCGCAGCCGCCATGGTATCGGCGGGGAAGGCTCTGATTTTGCCCGCGCCAAAAGACAGCAGCTTATTTTAGAAGCGGTAAAAGAAAAACTATTGTCCAAACAAACTTTATTAAACCCGGTAACTATCGGAAAGTTAATCAGTCAATTCAGCCAGCATGTCAGCACTAATTTTAGCGTCTGGGAAATTTTGCGCGCCTGGGATTTATTTAAAGGAGTTGATAAAAACCAAATAATCAACCAGGTATTAAGCGACGCGCCTGACGGCTTATTAATTTCCACCATCAGCAGTGAAGGAGCCTATATTTTAGTTCCAGCTGCCGGAAATTTTTCTAAAATTAATGCTTTAATTAGAGATATTTTTAATAATAATCAGGCAACAACCCCAATAGAAAAGGTAGAAAAAATAAGCGAAGATGCGAGCATTACTGTAAAGAATGGAACCTGGATTAGCGGTTTAGCGGGAGCGACAGCGGCCAACTTACAAGAACTAGGATTAACTGTTAAAGGAACTGGCAATGCCCCCGAGAGAGGATATACCGAAACTTTAGTCTTTGATTTTACTTATGGTAAGAAAAATGAAGCTTTAGAGGCAATCAAAAAAGCGACTGGAGCGGAACAAGGATTTGATACTTCAACCCCTTGGATTAAAGAATATCAAGAACAGGCAAATGTCGCCGACTTCCTGTTAATTCTCGGAACTGACGCCAATACTACAAACTAATATGGAAGTTAAAAAAACATTACCACTAGTAGCTATTTGCGGACGCACCAATGTCGGCAAGTCTACACTTTTTAATTGTCTGACAGAAAAAAACCAGGCGCTAGTTTCTGATATCGCGGGCACTACCCGCGATAGTAATTTAGGAATAGTTGAGTGGTCAAATAGTGCTTTTGAGCTAGTAGACACTGCCGGATTGCTTGATTGGAAATATATAGCTGACAAAAAATTAACTGGCTCTAGTATTGACGAACAAACCCAAAAACAAGCTAAAAAATATTTAGATAAAGCGGATTTAATTTTATTCGTCGTTGACTCAAAAGTCGGCATTTTACCCGAAGACAAAGAGCTAGCAACCATTCTTAAAAAAACTGATAAATACCGCACTAAATTAATGTTAATTGCCAATAAGGTTGATAATTTTAAAAACGCCTCCGAGGCTGCCCAATTTAACAAATTAAATCTGGGTGAGCCATTTACTATTTCCGCCGCGAGCGGCATGGGAACCGGCGATTTGCTAGATAAAATAATTGAAAGGATAGACGCTAAGCGAAAATTCAAAAAAACAGAAACTATTAATGAGGGCCAGCAAATTAATGTTTGCATTATCGGCAAACCGAACGTCGGCAAATCCTCATTATTAAATTCCATTCTCGGCTATGAACGCGTGATTGTCAGCCCATTAGCGCACACCACCAGGGAACCGCAGCATACTAATATCAGCTATGGCGGACATGAAATAAAATTAGTGGATACTGCCGGAATTTCTAAACAGGGAACCAAAACTAAAGGCTTGGAAAAACCAGGCATTTTAAAATCATTAAAATCTTTAGAAAAAGCGGAAATTGCCATGTTAGTATTAGATATTAGCGAACCGCTGACCCATCAAGACTCTAAATTAATCCAGGAAATTGTCGACCGTAATAAAAGTTTAATTTTTATTGCTAATAAGTGGGATTTAATTCCTGACAGAAACACTAAAAAATGGACTGAAATTTTATATGACAAAATGCCCTTTGCGGCTTGGGCGCCGGTCCAATTTATTTCTGCTAAAACCGGAGAAAAAGTTAATAAAATTCTAGACTTAATTATAAGTATTAATAAACAACGAAAATTAACGCTCAGTGATTCTCAAACTGATAAATTTTTAAAACATGTTGTTAAAATCCATAAACCAGCTAAGGGGAAGGGGTTAAAAGCGCCTCGAATTTACGAATTCCGTCAGAAAAAAAGCAATCCCCCGGCCTTTATTTTACGCATTGGCCCGAATGACGACCTGCATTTCTCTTATGTCCGCTTTGTTGAAAATCGTCTGCGGGAAAAATATGGGCTTATCGGTACGCCCATCCATATCAGTGTTACTAAGAATCGCAAATCGCACACCACCTACCAAGAACCGAAAAATAAACGCGAACGGGGGGATGAAAATACAGAAAGCGAAGACGAGGAATAATAATTATATGAAAATCATTATTGGTTTAGGCAATCCCGGAAATCAATATGAACGCACGCGCCACAATGCGGGCTGGATTTTTCTGGATAATTTAATCGGCGCCGACGGCTGGCAAACTAATAAAAAATTTAATGCCTTGACCAAGGAAGCGGCTGGTTTAATTTTTGTAAAACCGCTAACTTTTATGAACGAGTCGGGGCAAAGCGTGCAAAAAGTTTTAAATTATTATGGCTTGATTCCTAAAAAACTGGGCGTCTTCTCCAAAAAGAATGAAGATTTAAACTATTGCTTGACTGTTATTCAGGACGATTTAGATTTAGATATCGGTGTTTGCAAAATTGCGACTGACTCCGGCAGTGCCGGCCATCGAGGAATCGCTTCAATTATTCAATATTTAAAAACTCAAAAATTTAAACGTCTGCGCCTGGGGATTAAAAATGAATTGTTAAGAACCCATATTCCAGCCGAAAAATTTGTTCTCCAGCCATTTGGCCGAGAAGAGTTGGAAAAAATTAAAAATATCGCCGATCAATATACCGCCGCTGATTTATAACATCACAATAACCGCCTAATTGCTTCTTAATCTCGCTATTTTAGCGAGATTTTATGTTGCTTATCATATAATAAAGGCAAATTTTTATTATATGATAAATAATAAACTAGCGCTTTTAAGTCTGGCTGCTTGTCCTTATCTAGGACCTAAAAAAATTGCGCATTTAGAAAACATTTTTCCGGACCTGGGAAAAATTTTTGAAGTTAACGCCGAACAACTATTAAGCATTGGCCCGTCTTCTGGTTGGATTAATAAATTTATTAACTGGCGGCAAACTTTTTCTTTAACCGCGCTTTTAGAAACCTTGCAATCAGAAAAAATTTCCTATTTATCTTGGCATGAGTCTCAATATCCTCAATTACTCAAAGAAATATCGTCACCGCCGCCGATACTGTTTTATCAAGGCAATATTTCATTAATTAATCAAAGGCCGCAGCTGGCAATTGTCGGTTCGCGCAAAAATACTCTTTACGCCGAAAAAGTGCTTAAAGAATTTATGCCCGAACTGATAAAATCTAAAATAATTATTGTCAGCGGCCTCGCTCTGGGCGTTGATGGTTTGGCTCACCGCCAAACTTTAATCAACTCGGGATTAACAATCGCCATCTTAGGTTCCGGCTTAAAAAAATCAAATATCTATCCGGCTGCTCATCGCCAATTAGCACAAGAAATAATTGCCAATCAAGGACTGCTGCTTTCCGAATTCCCGCCAGACTATCCGGCTAAAAAAGAAAATTTCCCGCGCCGTAATCGTTTAATTTCCGGGCTCTGCGAGGCAGTATTATTAATAGAGGCGGCCGAAAAATCCGGCTCTTTAATCACTGCTCAGTTGGCTATTGAACAAAACCGCGAGGTGCTAGCTATACCGGGAAATATTTTTACCAACTCCTCAAGCGGAACTAATAAACTGATCCGGGAAGGGGCGGTGCCAATTTTAAGAAGCGCTGATATTTTAGAAGTCTTAAAAATTGAAACTGATTTCAAAAATAAACCAAAACGAATAACAAAAAAGCTAGTCTATCAAAGCACCGATGACCAAGAAATGTTGATTTATAAAATAATTTTAGCGGCGGAAAAAAATGGCGATTTAATTTGCGCTGATGAAATTGTTAAAAAAACCAAACTTGACACCGCCACGATAAATAGTAAACTAAGTATATTGGAGATTAAAAAAGTAATTGAGAGCCGTAACGGTTATTTTAATCTAAGCTTCTAATTTTACTAAGCTCACTGTAACTATGGATTTAATAATTGTAGAATCACCAACTAAAGCGAAGACTATCAGTAAATTCTTAAACGGTAAATATCGGGTAGAGTCTTCTTTTGGCCATATTCGCGATTTACCGAGCCGCGAACTGGGCGTCGATTTAGAAAATGAATTTTCTCCTAAATACGTCATCCCAACTAAAGCTAAAAAAACCGTCACTGCTCTTAAAACTGCCGCCAACAAAGCGAGCGAGGTCATTTTAGCATCTGATGAAGACCGCGAAGGGGAAGCTATTGCTTGGCATTTAGCTCAAGCTTTAAAACTGGATAATCAAAAAACAAAACGCATTGTTTTTCATGAAATTACTAAAGCGGCTATTGAAGAGGCCTTAAAGCATCCGCGCAACATTGATTTAAACATGGTTGACGCTCAACAAGCTCGCCGCGTGCTGGATCGTCTAGTGGGTTATAAACTTTCACCTTTCTTATGGAAAAAGGTGGCTAAAGGCTTGTCAGCCGGACGTGTTCAAAGCGTGGCCACTCGAATAATAATTGAAAGAGAAAAAGAAATTAATGCTTTTCAAAAAGAAGATTACTGGACGATTAGCGCCGATTTAAACAAAGATGGAAAAGACAATTTTCAAGCCGACTTATTAAAAATAAACGGCAAATCTTTTGATAAGCTTTCAATTAAAGAGGCGGATGCGGAAAAAATAAAGACAATTTTAGAGACCTGTTCTTATACTATAAATAAAACCGAGAAAAAAAAGTTGAGCAAATCTCCCGCCGCCCCTTTTACTACCTCAACCTTGCAACAAGCGGCTAATCGCCATCTCGGCTATAGCGCTAAACAAACAATGACTGTCGCCCAAAAATTATACGAAAAGGGGCATATCACTTACATGCGCACCGATTCGCTTAATTTATCTCCCAAATTTATCAGTGAAGCCCAAACCTGGATTGTTGATAATTTAGGAAAAGAATATTATTCTGGCGGACGCGTCTTTAAAAACAAAAGTAAAAATGCGCAAGAGGCGCACGAAGCAATTAGGCCGACCGAGGCTTTAGCCGCGCCTGAAAATCTAAAAGCACAATTGGAAGGAAATGAGGAAAAGCTATATCGTTTAATTTGGCAGCGTTCGGTTGCCAGCCAAATGTCGGCCGCCAATTTAGAGGCAACCATAATCGACGTTGAAGCCAAATCAACTAAAGAAAATTATATTTTAAGAGCCAACGGGCAAACTATTGTTTTCCCCGGTTATTTAAAAGTCTGGCCGGAAAAAACTAAAGAACAAATATTGCCGATTTTAAAGGCCGAGGATATTCTTAATTTAGAAAAAATAATTTCGGAAGCCCATAGCACCAACCCGCCGGCACGCTACTCTGATGCCAGCCTAGTAAAAGAGCTGGAAAAATATGGCGTCGGCCGGCCATCAACTTACGCCCCGACTATCGCCACTATTATTGCTCGAAACTACGTGGAACGCGATGAAAATAAGCGCTTAAAGCCGACAGAAATTGCCTTCGTCGTAATTGATTTATTGATTGCCCACTTTCCTAAAATCGTTGATTATCAATTCACCGCCCAGATGGAAAATAATTTAGACGAAATCGCGGAGGGCCAGAAAAAATGGCAACCGGTTATCGGTGAATTCTACGAAGACTTCAGCAAGAATTTAGAAAATAAATACCAAGAAATTAATAAAAGCGATATTATGCCAGAAGAACAATCAGAAGAAGTATGCGATAAGTGCGGCGCTAAAATGCTGGTCAAAACCGGGCGTTACGGAAAATTTTTAGCTTGCAGTGCTTTTCCGGACTGCCGCAATATTAAAAAAATGAATGGCGGCGCGGCTGACAACAAACCGGCTGATCCTAAAATATTAGAGCTGGAAAAAAAATATGCCGGCGAAGTTTGTGATAAGTGCGGCGCGGCAATGAAAGTCCGAACCGGCAAATACGGCCCATTTTTAGCCTGCTCAGCCTACCCTAAATGTAAAAATATTAAAAATATCGGCTCTGATTCCGGTAAAGAAGTGGAATGTCCGATTTGCCATGAAGGGAAAATTGTCAAAAAATTCAGCCGCCGCGGCGCTTTCTATGCCTGCAGTAATTATCCAAAATGTAAAAACGCCTACCAAGGAGAACCGAGCGGCAAGGATTGTCCAAAATGCGGCGCCTTAATGATTCTAAACAAAGACGGTAAAGAAAAATGCAGCAATAAAGATTGTAAAAAGAAGGATTCGGCCTCTAAATAACCAAACATCAAACAAAAAAGACCGCTGAATGAGGCGGTCTTTTTTTTATCTGGGGAACGTTATTTTTTTCTATTTGATCGAGAGCTGGTTTTTTCTTGAGAGCCGGTGCTTCTTTTTTTAGCATATTCCATCGCCTGCTTGGCTATCTCGGTTAATACCATTAAATAAGCGGAGCCACTTTTTATTTTTTCATTAACCAAAGAAATTACCTCTTCAACTTTAGTGACGCCACTTTCCACCCGCTTAATCAATTTATGAATTTTCTGGGCACTGGAAATAAAATAATAAAGGGACCAGCAAAGAAAAAAGGTTAAAGCAAAAATACAAATTGTAAGCACTAAATGCAAAATATCCAAGGAACTGTTAAACATATACTTATTTTAATAATTAAAAATCTCTTAACTTAACTTCAAACTTAGAAATTAAATGACTAACTAGTTCGCTTTGCAATTGATCAACTTCCGCCGACTTCAGAGTCCGGTCCGCTGCCTGATAATTAATATGGAAGGCGAGGCTTTTTTCATCCGCCGCCAATTTGTCACCAACATAAACATCAAACAGTTCAACAGATTTAATAAGCGGACTGAAATCAAAAATTTCTTTCTTAATATCATTATACAGTATTTCCTCAGAAACAACAAAAGCTAAGTCGCGCATTACCGCTGGATATTTAGCGGTTTCCTGAAAGCGAAAAGATTCCAACTCCGCAATAACTTTATGAATTGCCTCCAAGCTCATTTCCACAAACCCGGCTTTCATTTTTAAATTTAGATTTTTTTCCGCACTGGAATTTAAAAGGGCAAGCAATCCCAATTCTTGACCGGCGATAGAAATTTTAGCAGCCAAACGGCCATCAGCCCAACCAGGAAGATTTTCTAACTGCGAAAAAATAACCTCATTGCTTTGGGGAACAAGTTCATGAAGAAAGCCGGTTACTAAACTTTTAAGTTCGGAAAAAATATCTCGTGAATTTGCTGCCAGTGCCAAACCGACTCGTTTTTCCTGATAAGGTATTTTGGCATCGCTGTCATTATCTTTCTTAAAATCGCCAGCAGCGTTAAAAAAGACGCTTCCGAATTCAAAAAATCTTAAAGAGTCATAACGAAACTGATTATTCTTAACATTATTTGCCAGCCCAGGCACCAAAGATTGTCTAAGCATGCTATGAATTTCTGAAAGCGGATTAGCTAGTTTAAGATGATTAAAAAAATCAATATTCAATTTTTTAAGCTGTTCTTCGCCAACGAAAGAATAGTTATAAACTTCGCTGAGCGCAAATTTTAAATAAAGAATATCTTTAATTTTTCTTTCTAGAACGCGCTCTTGATTAACTAGAGGCGCTATCATTTTTTCCATCGGCAAACTGGAATTTACATTATCATAGCCATAGATGCGCAATATTTCTTCAACTAAATCCTCGCGTCCGCGAATATCTTTAGTCGCGCGCCAAGAAGGAACAACTACGCTAAGCGTTTCTTTATGCTTAGTTGCCTGAAAACCAAGTTTATTCAAAATATTAAGTACTTGCTCCTTGGGTAATTCCTGGCCGATTTTAGAAAATAACCAAGAAAAATCTAAATCTAGCTTATCTTTAACTTCAACCCGTCCGCCCAAATCAAATAAATTTCCGGTAATTTTCATCTCCGGACAAATATCTTTAAGCAGCGACAAAAAACGCTTTAAAGCATCTTCGCTTAAATTAGGGTCTAATGATTTCTCAAAACGAACCGAAGCTTCTGTCCGCAGACCTAAGCGTTGGGCGGTTTTTCTAATTGTCGCCGCTCTAAAATTAGCAGCTTCTAAAATAATGGTGGTTGTCTCCTCGCTAACTTCACTGTTTTTGCCTCCCATAACGCCAGCAATCGCTAAAGTTTGCTGGCCATCAGAAATAACCAAATCATCAGCACTTAATAAGCGCTCTTTTCCGTCCAAGGTTTCAAACGGTTCATGCTTGCTAAGCTTAACAACAATTTTTTTAATGTTAAGCGCATCAAAAGCATGCAGCGGCTGGCCGGTTTCAAACATGACATAATTTGTTAAATCAACAATATTGTTAATCGGCCGCTGATTAATGGCGATTAACCGTTCTTTTAACCAATTTGGGGATTCAGCAATTTTAATATTTTCCACTCTAATTGCCAGATAACGCGGACAGAGCTCAGAATTTTCAACGGTCACGTTTAATTTACTGTCTTTAGTCTCAGGAAATACTATTTCTTTACCAATAACTTTATCGTATGGTTTTAGGCGTGAATCAAAGATAACCGCTAACTCGCGCGCTAAACCATAATGACTCAAGAGATCGGGACGATTAGACAATGATTTATTATCGACTTCAAAGATAATATCATCAGATTTAAGATATTTGGCAAACGGTTCGCCTATCTTAGCGGTTTTCCCTAACACCATTATGCCTTCATGATTTTTCCCTAAACCTAATTCATCTTCAGCGCAAATCATGCCTTCCGACTTTTCGCCTCTAATTTCGCTAGTCTTTATTTCTAAGCCATTAGGCAAAAGCGCGCCGCTCAGAGCCACTGGCACCATTTGTCCGACAGCAACATTAGGAGCGCCACAGACGATATTAAGCTTTTGATTACCGACATCAACCACGGTTAGCCGCAAACGGTCGGCATTAGGATGCTTTTTAACTTCCAAGACTTTAGCGATGACCACATTAGCAAATTTATCAGCTTGACTGACTAAGCCCTCAACTTCAACTGTATGCGCCGTTAACGCCTCAGCAATTTCTGCCGGAGAAACCTTTGACGGCAGTTTAACAAAATCTTTTAACCAATTATAAGAAATATACATATATTTAGAATTGTTCAAGAAACTTTAAATCACCGCTATTAAATAGGCGGACATCGGTAACTCCATATTTTAACATTGCTAATCTGGTTAAGCCGAAGCCAAAAGCGAGTCCAGAATATTTTTCAGGATCTAAGCCGCCAGCGCGCAAGACGTCAGGATGAACTAAGCCGCCGCCAACAATTTCCAGCCAGCCCGTATTTTTACAAACGCGGCAACCTTGGCCATTGCACAAGAAACAAGTATATTCGCCATTGTTTCCCGGTTCAACAAAAGGATAAAATTTCGGCCGCATGCGCAATTTAGTATTCGGCCCGAATAATTTTTTACCAACTAGCTCCAACAAGCTCTTAAGATTGGCAAAATTAATATTTTCTCCAACAACTAAGCCCTCAAATTGATAAAAAGTATGTTCGTGGCGTGCATCCGTGGCTTCATTGCGGAAACATCTTCCCGGAACTACTACTTTCAAAGGCGCGCCTAATTTTCTCATCGCCCTAATTTGCACCGGGGAAGTATGAGTTCTCATCACTAAATCCAAATCACCGTCTTGATTTTTAGAATCAATATAAAAAGTGTCTTGCATATCCCGCGCCGGATGAAAAGGAGGAATATTTAAGGCCGTAAAATTAAAATAATCACTCTCCAACTCCGGGCCGTCAAAAATAGTAAAGCCTAGAGAAGAAAAAATATCTTCCATTTCTCTTTGAATAATCGTAATTGGATTTAAATGGCCGTGAGCCGGTTCGACCCCAGGAATAGTAATATCCACCAAAGAATTTTTAGCGCTGAGCTGGTTAATCCGCTCCTTTACTTCATTAAAAGTGGTTTCCAATTCATTTTTAATGCTATTTGCTAAAGCGCCTAATTCTTTTTTCATGTCCGCGCTCAGATCTTTAAGCTCATGCATTAAAGAGCTGAGTTCGCCTTTACGGGAAAGATATTGCAATTCTAGCTCGCGCAGACTATTGGCGTCACCGACGGTTTTCAGTTTTTCTAAAAATTCTGTTCGAATTTTTTGAAATTTATTTTTCATATTATTGGCGATTGTGATTATAGCTAATTAAGAAAAGCTCCAAAATGGAAAATCCTAAAATCAATAAAAACAAATTAAGCCCATTAAACAAGTGGTTGGCTTTTAAAAATAAGGCGGCAGTTAAAAATAAGGCGAACAGAAATGACTGGCGAAAAGCGACTTTGACTAAATTAAAAGCTAATTCTTTTTTTAGAGCGACAAATCTGAATAAAAATCCAAATAAGGCGGCAATACCGCTCAGCGCGATAAATAGAGAAAAATAAAAAAGCATAAACCCTAACCAATTGGTGGCGGTTGGATCTATTAAATTGGCTACAAACAAAAAGATTCCCCAGCAAATAGCCGTTAAAACTGACATGACTAACAAATAATTTTTTAAAGTCATAGTTGCGTAAGCGCTTTGATTATTTTTTCTAAATCTTGTTGATAAAAAGTGATCTTTTCTTTTTCCAGGGCCACAATTTTTTCCGGAGCGCGTTCCATAAACTCTTTATTAGCCAACTTATTCTTTTGTATTTCTAAAAGTTTTTCTAAATTAGCCTTTTCTTTTAGCAGGCGCGCCTCTTCCTTTTCCTTGTCAACTGCCCCTAAAAGATAAATTTCAGTTTTGCCAGAAATTGCTAATATGGCGCCATTGATTTTTTCTCCTTGTTCTTTAATTTCTAAAGACTCGAGACCGGTTTTTAGATTCTTAATTAGCTCGGCATTATCTTTAATAAGCGTTTCCAAATCATGTCCATAAATTACCGCCGGTAATTTTCGCGCCGGCTCAATTTTATTCTCGCTGCGGACATTGCGGATAGCAATAATTATTTCTTGAATAATATTAAAATCGCGAGCTGAATGATTATTATTTTCTTCACCAGAACCGATAGCTTCCGGCCATTTTTCTACCATCAGTAAGTTGTCATTAAAGCTGGACCAGATTTTTTCCGTCACAAAAGGAATAAAAGGATGCCAGAGTATTAAGATGTTTCTTAATATGTAAAGCAATATCTCAGATTTTCCTTTTTCAATCTTGGCAATTTCCAAATACCAATCAGCTAATTTATTCCAAGTAAAATCATTTAATTCATCAGCAGCTAAAGAAAAGTTCATGTCCTCGATATGCTTATCAACAGCATTGATCGTTTTTTGTAAAGCCTCTAAAATCCAGTTATCGGCTAAGCTTTTGGCTAATGGCCGACTATTTAAATTTTTAGGTTTAATATCATTATTGTCTAATGAAGACAAAATAAAGCGGGAGATATTCCATAACTTATTAATAAAGTTGCGCTTAGTCTCGATTCGCTCTTCGCTGAATTTATTGTCATTGCCAGGAGTAAAGCCCATCAGTAAAGATAGGCGGACCGCATCGGCTCCGAATTTTTCAATCATCTCAATCGGATCAATTCCATTTCCCTTGGACTTAGACATCTTTTTACCGTTCTTATCCAAAACCATGCCGTGCAGATAAACTTTAGAGAAAGGAATTTCATTGAGCGCGAACAAAGACATCATAATCATCCGCGACACCCAAAGGGTAATAATTTCATAACCAGTTTCTAAAACCTGGGTTGGATGAAACTTGGCTAAATCGCCTGTCTTCTGGCCATTTTTAAAATTATCAGGCCAACCGAGGGTAGAAAAGGTCCACATCCCAGAAGAAAACCAGGTATCGAGCGTGTCGGTATCTTGCCGCCAATCAGCCCCCTCAGGCGCCTCTAATCCACAATAAACTTCTGCGCCCCGATACCAAACTGGAATTTGGTGACCAAACCAAATTTGGCGAGAAATGCACCAATCATGAAGATTGGTCATCCAATCCAAATAACGTTTTTTAAATCTATCAGGAACAAAAGTTATTTCTTCAGTTTGGGCAACTTCCAACGCGCGCTCTTTTAAAGACTTATTCCCGAGCCGAGCCAATTTTTTATCAACCCCTATAAACCACTGTTCGGATGGCAATGGCTCAATAACGGAATCGCAACGGTAACAACGAGCTGAATTATGAATATAGTTATCATCGATATGATCAATTAAGCCCATAGCATCCATATCGGCAACAATGGCTTCCCGCGCTTCAGCAGTAGTTAATCCGGCATATTTGCCACAATTAGCCATCATCCTTCCATCCTCATTAATAATTTTCCGTCCAGAAATATTATGGCGAGCGGCAATTTCGCTATCAATAAAGCTGTGGGCTGGAGTAACTTTAATGACTCCGGAACCAAATTCCATTTCCACGGCTTTATCAGCGACAACCTTAACAGTAAAGCTTCCTAAAACACCAGGAATCTCTAATTCCTGGCCAATATATTTTTGATATCTAATATCATCCGGGTGCACAGCAACGGCCGTATCTCCCAGTTTAGTTTCGGGGCGAGAAGTAGCTAAGACAAAAGGGCCATATTTTATCCAATATAATTTAGAGTGCTCTTCTTTATATTCAACCTCATCATCAGCTAACGTTGAATGACAACGCGGACACCAATTCACCATTCTTTCGCCTCGATAAATCGCCCCCGCCTCATACATTTCCTTAAACATCACTTTAACTGCCTGTTGGCGTTCATCGTCAAGCGTAAAAGCTAAGCGCGACCAATCCAAAGAAGCGCCCATACTTCTGGTTTGCACTAAAATTTCTCCCTGAGTTTTCTTTAAAAAAGACCAAACTTCTTCTAAAAGCCGGTCGCGACCTAAATCATGCCTGGTTTTTCCAGTTTCTTTGAAAATCTTTTTCTCAACGGCATTTTGCGTGGCAATGGCAGCATGGTCAGTTCCTGGCAACCATAAAGTCCGAAAACCTTTTAAGCGTTTATAGCGAATTAATAGGTCTTCAATCGCCAACATAGCGGAATGCCCCAAATGTAATTTAGCGGTAATATTAGGCGGCGGCAAAACTATGGTATAGCTTGGAGCTTCGCTTGACAATTCTAAATTATCCGGGTTGAAATACCCGGATTTTTCCCACTTTTCATAGATTTTGTTCTCATTTTCCGTGGGGCTATAGGCCTTGTCTAGTTCGTCTTTCATAATTTAAAATTAACAAAAAAATAGGCTTAAGTCAATTAAAAACAAGCTTGACTGTCGCCTATATTAATTATATATTAATTAGTCGGGCCTGATAAGGGCTCAGTTTGAATTACATGCTTAATCTAGAACAACAAATCTTCAAACAAGTAGAAAAAGCCAATAATATTTTGGTGGTTTTTGCGGCTGATTGGGACGGAGACGCGGTAGCAGCCGCCACGTCTTTTTTTATATATTTAAAAAAAATCGGAAAAAATGTAGAAATTGCCGGAGCTAAACCATTTCGTGAAATAAAACAACTATCCTTTCTACCAGGATTTTCTGAAATTAAAAATAATCTTGATCATCTAAGACGCTTTATTGTCTCTCTTGATATAAGTAAAACTAAAGTTAGCCAAATTAAATACCTAGTAGACAACAATCAATTAAATTTTATTGTTTCTCCGGAAAACGGCTGGTTTGAAGCCGATGACGTCAGCACTAAAGCTGGAGAATTTAAATATGATTTAATTTTTGTAATCGGGGCTAATGATTTAGAATCACTGGGCTATCTTTATGATCAAAATGTAGAGTTTTTTTATAAAACCCCAATAATTAATATCTCTCAACAAGCGGCCAATGAAGAGTTCGGTCAAATAAATTTAATTGATATCAACTGCGTGGCTGTTTCTGAACTAGTATTTAATTTAATCCAGCGAGAAGCCGAAAAATTAATTGATGAGGATTTGGCGACTGGACTGCTGGCTGGCATTATTATCAAAACTCGCAACTTTAAAACCGGGAATCTAACACCGCAAACTTTGATGGCTACTTCGGAACTAATCAGCGCTGGCGCCAGAAGAGAAGAAATCATTAATCGCTTATACCGCTCCCACAAAATTTCCGATTTAAAACTTTGGGGGAAAATTCTTAATAACCTAAAATTAGAAAATAACAACGATTTAGCCTGGTCTTGGCTATCCAAAAAAGATGCTGAAGATTTAAGTGGTGCTGGAGAAATTTTGCGCGACATGGTGGATGAATTAATGTCTAATTTGCCGGATACTAAAATTTTCATGATTCTAATTGAAAAAGATTTAAATCTGAGCGAAGTTTTTGTTTTTTCTTTAAAAAATATCAACATTTTGGATATGTTTAGAGAATATGCGCCAATCGGAACCATAAAAAACGCTGTCTTTAATATAGAAAAAAATATAAAAACCGTAATTTCCGAAAAAATCACCGAAACCAATAAAAAACTTGATAAATTAAAATGATAATGATATAAATTAAACGAACTCTTTTCCGGATCGTCGACTGCGCCTATAGCTCAGTTGGTTAGAGCACCGCTCTTATAAAGCGGGGGTCGATGGTTCAAGTCCATCTAGGCGCACCAAAAGAGGGCTTGTAGCTCAGTTGGTTAGAGCGCTACGTTGACATCGTAGAGGTCTGCAGTTCGAGTCTGCACAGGCCCACCAAAAAAACCGCCAAATTTGTGGCGGTTTTTTAATTCTTTTTTTATTTACATTTTCTTAAAAAATTGGTAAATTATAATATAGAATAAATAAAAATATGCTTTTCAATACAAACAAATCGTCTCAGCTAGTGCGCAAAGAAGAACCGTCCATTGATGAATGGTTAAAAAGCGAAGAGGATGAACCGGAGGGGCAATTAGCGGTCGATGTTTTTCATGACGACAAACGCATTATTATTAAATCTACGATTGCCGGCGCCAAACCGGAAGATTTAAAAATATCTTTACATAATGATTTACTAATGATTAAAGGCAGACGCGATGTCGGAGAAAAAATTTCGGAAGAAAACTTTTTATTTAGAGAGTGTTATTGGGGTCCATTTTCCAGGTCAATTATTCTGCCGGCCGCCGTTGACAATAAGCGCGTAGAAGCAGAATTAGAAAACGGAGTTTTAACAATAACCCTATATAAATCAGACGTTAATAAAATTGAGGTAAAACTGAAAGATTAGCCTGCTTATATGGTAAAGCCAAAAAAAACCGTTTTAATTGCTTCGGCATTAGCCATTTTTTTATTATTGGCTATTTTTTTTATTGCTTATCTAGACTGGAACAGCTCTAATAAAGATCGTTTACCAAAGAATACTGTAATTGGCACACTTAATCTTAGTAATCAAAATAAAGATGAAGTTTCCAAAACTTTAGAATTAAAAGAAGAATTAATCAGATCTCAGGGAATCAACTTTCAGCATGACAACAAAATTGTTAATCTGCCTTTAAAATTAGATTCCGAAGCAGTATCAGCCGATATTCCTGATGTTGACACTATTTATGCCGATGCGGTTATTTATAACCGTGAAGAAACAATTAAGCGCCTGTTTGATAACAAAAATAATAATTTTGTTAAATATCTAGAAGATTGGCTGCCTTTTTTACGCCGAAAAATCAAGTACGAAGCGGTGGCTAGCTATTCACCGGCCATTATTGACCTTTGGCTTAAAGAAAATTTCAGCGAACTCAGTATTGAGCCGGAACCAGCATTTTTTTCTTTAAATACTGCTAGCGGAAAGGCTAAATTAATAAATAATCAAGAAAAAATTGGCAAAGAAATAAACAAAGATGAGCTGCTTAATGACTTAATGAGCGGCCTTAGCGTTTTTAATAATAGCGCTATAGTAATTAAAACTCGTTCCAAATATCCGGAGGTTAAGCAAGCTGATTTAGAGCTAATCAGAAACCAAGTCCAACTTATTATTGATGCCGGCGATTTAAATGTTTTTTATAACGACGCTAAAAAAGGGAAGTCTTCCTGGAAGATTGATACTAAAGAAATTGTAACCTGGATAAGCATTAAAAAGGGTGGCGACATTTTTCAAATTGATTTTAATATAGATAAAATTAAAGATTATTTACTTAAAAACATTGCCGATAAAATTAATGAAGACGCTGTTTTACCGAGAATGGAAATTAAGGACGGTAAAGTTGCTAGTTGGCAGCAGGGATCCAATGGACGCGAAGTTGACATTGAGGCTAGCGCTGATTTATTAGCTAAAAAATTATTCGGCTCCGAACGAGAAGCGGAATTAATAGTTAAGGATATAAATGTTGACGAGTTAGTCTCCGAAAATAATTTTAAAATAAAAGAAATAATCGGTACCGGACACTCTAATTTTGCCGGCTCTCCGGCCAATAGGCGCCATAATATAAAGGTTGGCGCTGCCGCCGTCCAAGGACTTTTAATTAGCCCCGGCGAAGAGTTTTCTTTAGTAAAAAATCTAGGAGAAATTGATGCTGCTGCCGGTTATTTGCCAGAACTAGTAATTAAAGATAATAAAACTATTCCTGAATATGGCGGCGGGCTTTGCCAAATCGCCACCACAATTTTCCGTTCGGCGCTGGCGTCCGGTCTGCCAATTAGCGCTCGTAGAAATCATTCTTACCGGGTAAGTTATTATGAACCGGCAGGCACTGATGCTGCGGTCTATGACCCGTGGCCAGATATTAAATTTATAAATGATACCGGCAATTATGTCTTAATCCAATCCCGAATTGAAGGTAATGATATTTATTTTGATTTTTGGGGGACTAGCGACGGAAGATTAGCCACCACCACCAAGCCGGTAATTTATAATATTACCCCTCCAAAACCAACAAAAATTATCGAAACCGATACTCTTGCTCCTGGTGAAAAAAAGTGTACTGAGAAGGCTCATAACGGCGCCGATGCCTATTTCGACTATACAGTCATCTATCCGGCGGGAGCGACTACCACCCCAGAACAAACAACCAGATTTAATTCTCATTATGTCCCTTGGCAAGAAGTTTGTTTAGTTGGTAAAACGGCCGGCACATCAACCACAACCCCCAATATTTCTGCCCCTGTTGCTAGTTCCAGCACTCCAATTCAATAACTTAATTAAACTACAAAAAAACAACCGTTAAGCGGTTGTTTTTTTGTATACTTGTTTTTTTCTATTTAACAATTTCACCTTCGATTGGACCGGCTGTGTTTTTATTTCTAAAGGTAACAGCTTGTTGAACGGCGGTAAGGAGCGTAAGAACAAACCAGTAGAGAGTTAAGCCTCCCGGCAGAGAAAGGCCGATAAAAACCGTAACTGCCGGCATAATATACAACATCTGCTTATTCATGATAGCCATCATGTTTTCATCCTTAGAGCCCTCTGTCTTCACTGCGGGCTTTTTAGTAATCATCATCTTGGCCTGCCAAAATTGAGCTGCACCAGCTAATAAAGCTAGGTAGGTATTAGGTTTTGATAAGTCCAAAAACCCAAAAGAAAAGGTGTTAATTACTTCCGGGCGGTGAATAAAAGAATAAACTAAATCAAGATTATTTGCTAAGCCGTCACTAAAAACCCGATAAACGGCCCATAAAAACGGTAACTGAATTAATAATGGCAAGCAAGAAGAAAAAGGGTTAACCTTATTATTTTTATAAAGAGCCATCATTGCCTGACTAGAGCCAGCCTTATCATCAGCATACTGGCGTTTTATTTCTTCAATTTGTGGCTGTAAATCTTGAAGCGCTTTTTGTGATTTAATAGCTTTACGTCCTAATGGCCAAAAAACCAACTTGATTACTATTGTTAAAGCAATAATCGCGGCCCCAAAATCATTAAAGGGCATGATATTATATAGCCAAACTAAAAGATTAAGAATTGGCTGATAAAAGATAATTGTAAAAACGTGGGCCATAATATTTAATTTTAATTATTTAACCGGGTCATATCCTCCTTTATTCCAAGGGTTACATCGAGCTATGCGCCAGGCGGCCATAGCTCCGCCTTTAGCGACACCATATTTTTCAATCGCCTCTTTGCCATATTCGGAACAAGTGGGCATAAAGCGACAAAATCCATGGGGATAAAACATTTTTAACGGGCTATGATCAAAGGATAGGGTTTTTTGATAAATCGTTATCAAAAAAATAACTATTTTTTTGCTAATATAAGAAAAAAAATTCATATTAGTGCTATTTTATTTAACCACTCTAAGCCTTTTAAGGGCATAATCAATCTCAGAGGCTATTTCTTGAATATTTTTATCTAATATGAGAGGAAAAACTATAACAACAAAATCATTTCCGGTCTTTAAAGACTCTAATCTGGCTTTTATAATTTCCCGTATTTCTCGCCGAATTTTATTTCTAACAACGGCTTTTTTACTAACTTTAGTGTTTATTAGAATACCGAAGCGATTTTTATCGTTATTATTAGGAACACATTTAATCCCTAATATTTTACCATAAAAAGACTGGCCGAGTTTAAAGGCTCGGTCAAATTCTTTATTTAATCCTATTCTGTTTTCCTTTCTTAGCATGGATACGCTTAAAGGTTTTATTTAGAGAGGACGGCTCGTCCTTTATCACGACGTCTCTTTAAAACAGCGCGGCCATCCTTAGTCTCCATTCGGCTAATAAATCCGTGTTTTTTCTTGGCACGCTTTTTATTCGGCTGGTAAGTTCTCTGTGGCATAATATTATTTTATCTTTATTGTTTTAATAACATAACACCTTTATTTATAAGAGTCAACTGGTCATCAAAACAGCAAAACCGTCTTATACACCTTTTATTAACATATTTTTAACAAGCTTTCTGCTTGTGGGAAAGGTCTTTATCTAATATAATTAAATAAACAATATTTTTATAAACTTCCCCTATTACTAAGCAGGGTTTAATTTCACTTTTTATGAACAATGAACAAGTCTGGCAGGCCGTCTTAGGAGAAATTGAAATCAGCCTTTCGCGCGCTAATTTTGTAACTTGGTTCAAAGATACTTTTATCTCGTCTTTTGAAAATAACCGCGTAGTAGTTTGTGTCCCTAACGCCTTTGTTAAAAAGTGGTTAGAGGAAAAATATCATAAAAATATAATTAGCGCTTTAAAAAATGTTGTCAGACAAGACGTGGTTGAGGTTATTTATAAAATAGAGCTTAAAAAAAATAATACCTCTTTTCAAATTGATTTAAATAACGGAGCTATCGAAAGCAATCAACTATCCGCTCCAGTAAAACAAGCTTCTTCTCCTGCAATCAATAATAATCAAAGCCAAACTAGTTCTAGTCTTAACCGCTTTGGTTTAAATCCTAAATATGTCTTTGAAAATTTTGTTGTTGGACGGGGAAACGAGTTGGCGCATGCCGCTTGCCTGGCAGTTGTTAATAATTTAGGCAAATCTTATAATCCTTTATTTATTTATGGGGGTGTTGGTTTGGGAAAAACTCATCTTCTGCAAGCTATTGGTAATGAACTAGCTAAAAAAACTGACAAAATTCTCTACACAACCAGTGAAAAATTTACTAATAACTATATTCAAGCAGTAACCGGTGGTAAGGCTAAGGAATTTAAAAACTTATACCGTAACGTTGACTTATTGTTAATTGATGACATTCAATTTATGGGTGGAAAAGATGGTACCCAAGAAGAATTTTTTCATACCTTTAATGAATTACAACAAAATGATAAACAAATAGTTATGACCTCCGACCGGCCGCCAAAATCTATTCCGGCGATTGAAAAAAGACTTATTTCTCGATTTGAATCAGGAATGGTAGCTGATGTGGGTAAGCCTGATATTGAAACTAAAGTGGTTATTTTAGAAAACAAAGCCAACGAAAAGGGGTTTCCTTTAGAAAAAGAGGTTTTAATTTATATTGCCGAACACGTCCAAAATAATATTCGAGAACTAGAAGGCGCTCTTAATAAAATAATCGCTTTTCACCAATTAAAAGGACTGGAACCAAACATTAAAACAGTTAAAGAGGTGTTAGGCGACTTTATTTCTAATATCCAATCACGCTCAATGTCGCCCAAAGATATTATTGAGGCGGTTAGCAAATTTTACGGAACTAGTAGTAAAGAAATTATTGGCAACAGCCGCAAAAAAGAGGTGGTTTGGCCAAGACAAATAGCTATTTATCTAATTAGGGAAGAGTTGAACACCTCATACCCAACGATTGGCAACGAGCTTGGCGGACGCGATCACACCACCGCCATGCACGCTTATAATAAGATTTATCATGAAGTTAAAGATAAGGGGAATGAAAAAATAAAACAAGAATTAGAATCAGTCAAACAACTTTTCCACCAAAATTATTAATTTCTGTGGAATACTATGTTAATAAGTTGCTAACTTAGCCTTAATTACTTTTAATAACTTGTTAACAAAAATTGCTTATTCCACATTACTAACAAGTTACTAAAAATAAACCACTATTAACCAGCTGGTTTATAAACAGCTAAATCCGCTAAAACCCTAAATAATAAATAATATTTTTCAAACATCGCCAGTTATCCCCTCCCTTATTATTATTATTAATTAAATATATATATTTAATAATATAATAAGAGAAAACAAATAATATGAAATTCATCAGTCTTCAAGAGAATCTAAAAAAGGGTTTAAGTATAGTAGGACACGCCACTACTAAAAACATAAACCTACCAATTCTTAATAATATTTTAATAAAGGTTGAGGGTGGAAATATTGAATTGACAGGAACTAATTTGGAAATCGGTATTAAGCACCAACTAAGAGGGAAGGCTGAAAGCGATGGCGAGTTTACCGTTGAAGCTAAACTGATATCAGAATACGTTGGTTTATTAAATTCTGGAGAAAAGGTGAAACTAGAAGAAAAAGACGGGGAATTAAAGGTGGAGTCCGGTAATTATAAGACAAAAATAAAGGGAGAGTCAGCTAAAGAGTTTCCTTTAATACCAACAATTCCTGATAATGACTACTATTCTTTTGATATTAATGATTTTAAACGGGCGTTAGCAGCAGTAGTCTTTGCAGTTTCTACTAGTGAAAATCGTGTGGAACTTACCGGAGTAATGTTTAGCTTTAACAATAAAACCTTAAGTTTAGCGGCTACCGACAGCTATCGCTTAGCTGAAAAAGAAGTAAAAATAAAAAATAACAGAGAAAATCAAGAACAAAAAGTAATTGTACCAGCAAAAACCGTTCAAGAATTACTCAGAATTTTAAATGCTTTTGATAATGAAGAATTAGGAGACAATGAAATTAAAGTTTGTATATCAGACAATCAAATATTATTTATCTTTGATTCGGTCAGCTTGATATCTAGAGTAATAAATGGTCGTTACCCCGACTATAAGCAAATAATCCCCAGCAAGAGCCAAACTGAGGTTGTGGTGGGACGTCAGGAGTTAGCTAGAGCAGTTAAGGCGGCTGCCTTATTTTCTAAGACCGGGATTAATGATACAACCCTCTTGTTTTCTAAAAATAAAATAATTGTTTCCGCTTTTTCCGGGGCGAGCGGAGAAAGTCAGGCGGAGATAGAAGCGGAAGTTAAGGGGGTTGATAATGAAATTACTATTAATTACCGTTATTTGTTAGACGGCCTAAATAATATCTCTAGTGATCGTGTGGAATTAAAATTAATGAACAACACCACCCCCTGCCTAATTAAGCCAGAAAAAGAGGATGATTATTTATATATTGTGATGCCAATTAGACAATAAATTAACTAAAAAAAAACAAGCCTTGAAATTAGGCTTGTTTTTTAGTTGAAAAAGATGCTTTATTAATTAGTAACAGAGACCACTACTTCATTGCTGGTTTTAGAATCACCGCTCCAAGATTTTAATTCGCCATAAATAGTATAATCTCCGGAAGCTGGCGCCTTGTCCCAAGAAATGTTTATAGTGCCTTCATTAGGGTTGTTTAAATTGGAGATTAGCTCCAATTTTTGGGTTTTATTGTGGCGCGCAAAAACTAATATTCGGGAAACATCGCTCACGCCAAATACATTTAAGTTTATTTTTAATGGAAAATCGATTGAGTTAGCCGCCGCTCCGTTAGTGGGGGAAATTATTGAAATAGCGTGTTCTTGAACAGAACGGACATTATTATTAATCTTTAAGTTAAAATTTAAACTTTGCTCGGAGCAATTATCAATATCATCACAAGCTTTAACCGTTAATGATTGATAGCCGTTAGCTAAAGGCGGCAGAGCGTCGTTTAAATTTCCATCGTTACCAATTTTTGTCTTCCAAAGATTGCCGTTTATATAATATTCAAAACGACTAATACCTCTAGGGGCGATTGCGGAAGCAGAAACTTTTAAATTATAACTAGAGACAACATCTCCGTCTTTTGGTTCTGTAACTGTCATAGTCGGGTTATTTTCCGGTTTATGTAGGGTATTATAATCTTTTAATAATAAAGAGGAACTAGCGTTTTTTTCTGCCCAAGTCGTAATCGCCGCTTCCCAGAGATTGAATTGAGGATCGTTTCCCGGATTTTCCGGCTGCGGTCCAAGCGGATTATCTTTATCTACATAAAATAAAATAGAATGAGCCTCCGGAACAACTAATTCGGAAGTTAACTCTGGCGGTGTTTGACTGGTTGCCAACTGTCCAGTGGAGACATCTATTTTTATTGTTTGTGATGGCAGCTGGCCGTCAATAATTGCTTTACCGGACTTGTATTCATCTGGCGCCTTAAAGCTTTCAAAAGGAGTATTACCTAAAACTCGAGACATATAAGCGTTCCAGATAGGGGCAGCGATGACACTGCCGTCAGCAGCAGCCTTCATCTTGTCGTTATTAGTATTGCCAACCCAGACGCCAGTTACAATCGACGGCGTGTAGCCGATAGTCCAAGCATCATGGTAATCATTTGTGGTTCCGGTTTTAGCAGCCACCGGCCGGCCACTAAGGACTAAATTATTTTTTTCTCCAAAGATAAAGGCTCGCGCCGAGTTATCAGAGAGGACGCTGTTAATCATTCTAGCTATTTGAGGCTCAAGCACCTTTTTTTCTTCCGCCTTATATTCTTCGATTATTTTACCATTCTTATCTTCTATTTTTAGAATACTAACAATTGGACTCATTTGACCGTCGCGGGCAAAAGCGCTGAAAGCATTAACGTGTTCGACTAACTTTACCTCAGCTCCACCCAATACAAACGCTAGGCCAAAGCGGTCGCGCGGATAAAAAGTAGAATACCCTAGACTGTCCGCTAAATCTAAAACATTTTTTATTCCCGCTAAGTATAAGGCTTTAACTGCCGGCGTATTTAAAGAGCCAGCTAAAGCCTTTCTAACGCTGATAGGGCCGCGTTCTTTAAGATCATAATCTTTTGGTTGGTAGGGATTAGTAGGATCACTTGAAAAATTAGTATTAACGTCATAAAGAATGGTGTCCGGGCTGTAACCTTTTTTAAATAAGGCAGCATAAACAATCGGCTTGATTGATGAACCTGGCTGGCGGTTGCTTAAGGCCACATTTACTTGGCCGTCAATTTCGTCATTGAAATAATCGCGCGAACCAACCATCGCTAGAATTTGTCCGGTTTTTGGATCAATAGATACCAGGGCGGCATTATTCGCATTATATTTTTCTTGGTATTTTTCTGTTTTTTCTTTAATAACTTCTTCGGCAATCTGCTGTTTATATAAATCTAAGGTGGTATATATTTTTAAGCCATCCTGCTCAATCATTTTTTCGCCGTATTTTTCTGCTAAAATATCTTTAATATACATTACGAAATGAGGAGCAGTAATGCTTACTTCCGGGGGCATGAATTTAATTTCCTCAGCTTTAGCGGCTTCTTCTTGTTCTTTTGTAATATGTCCTTGTTCACGCATTAATGTTAAAACGTAATCTTTTCTGCCCAAGAGAAAATCTTTATTAGAGCCATATGGTGAATAGCGGCTAGGAGCCTGTGTCAGCGCCGCCAAGAGCGCTGCCTCGGCCAAGCTGATATCTTTAGCATGTTTGCCAAAATATTTTTCGCTGGCGGCTTCTATGCCGTAGGCGTTAGAGCCGTAAGGAATTTCATTAAGATACATTTGTAAAATTTCATCTTTAGAAAAGCGCTGCTCTAGACGATAAGCTAAAATCAATTCTTTTATTTTTCTGGTAATCTTTTTTTCCGGGGTTAAGACGGCATTTTTAATAAATTGTTGGGTTAAGGTAGAGCCGCCGGCGGTTTGTCCATACAAAACATCAGTGATCGCCGTTCTAAACATTGCCCAAACACTAAAACCGCCGTGATTATAAAAACTTTTGTCTTCAATAGCAATCGGCGCCCACTTTACATATTCCGGCAGGTCGCTGAGAGAAATTAAAGTTCTTTTTTGGTCACCGTGGATTTCATATAAAATATTTTCACCGGTGCGGTCATAAATTTTAGTACTCTGAGCAACTTCCCGATTAATTAATTGGTTGGGATTTGGTAAGTCCCGCGAAATCCAGGCAACGGCAATAAAGGCAATAATTAAAAAAGCTGCCGCTAGAATTACCAGAAATTTAATTATTTTCCACTTATTTATTTTTTTTGTTTTTTTTGGCCTATTGGAGGCGGTCTGAGCAGAAGCTCTGACTACCTGATTTTTCCAGCCGTCTATTTGACGCCTTCGCATTTGTGGTATCGGCATATATAGTATATTTGTATTATTATAGTCTTATTATAGCATTATTATTCTTTTTATATTATGACTTTGTCAACTTTTAGTTTATAATATAATTATTATGACAAATATTAATAGTTTAGAAAACAAAAAAATAAAAGAGCTGATTAAGCTGCAAAAAGCGAGCTTTCGAAAGAAGGCGGGCCAATTTTTAATAGATGGTTTTAGAGAAATAGATCTGGCAATTTCGTCTGGGGTCAGTATTATAAATATCTTTTATTGCCCAGAATTAGCCAAGAAAAATTTACCAGCAGTATTTAAACGGTTCGATATTATTGAGGTTTCCGTGGCGGTTTTTAAGAAAATTTCTTATAAGGAAAATGCCGATGGATTTTTGGCTCTGGCTGCCAGAGAAATAAAGAACATTACTGACCTTAAATTGAGCCACAACCCCTTAGTTATTGTTTTAGAAACTGTTGAAAAACCCGGTAATTTAGGCGCTATTTTACGCAGCGCTTACGCGGCCGGCGTCGAGGCGGTAATTTTAAATGATGCCCAAACAGACATTTTTAATCCCAATGTTATTAGGTCTAGTGAAGGGCATATTTTCACCAATCAAATTATCGCCGCCTCGGTTAAAGAAACTGCTAAATTATTTGAAAAATTAGGGATAAAAAGTTTTGCCGCTGCAACCAGTAAAAGCCATATTTACACAGAGGCTGATTTTTCAGAGCCAAGCGCTATTATCTTAGGCTCCGAAGCCGACGGCCTTAGTAAGGAATGGCTAAAATTAGCCGATAGTAAAATAAAAATTCCCATGAAACCAGGAATTGACTCCTTAAACGTTTCAGTTTCAGCGGCCATAATTATTTTTGAAGCGCTAAGACAGCGAAATATTAGTAAAAAAAGATAGTTTGACAATAGCTTATAATTCTATTAATATAGGACAAGATTGATTTTTTTTGAGCGCCCATAGTTCAATGGATAGAACACCAGCCTTCTAAGCTGGTTATGAGGGTTCGATTCCCCCTGGGCGTACGTTTCTTAAATGAAATATTTTAGCATGGTGCCCATGGTGTAGTGGTAACACAGCAGGTTGTGGTCCTGTTATTTCGGGTCCGATTCCCGATGGGCACCCCAAGTGGAAAAGACGAGGTTAAAAGCTCGTTTTTTCTTTTGGTTAAGACGATTAATAATGTGTTATAATAGTAAATAGAATGAAAAAATATTATGGCCATCAATAAAGATAAATTTAAAATTGCCTATTTTAGCATGGAGATAGAGTTAGAAAATTCCATTAAGACTTATTCTGGCGGGCTAGGTATTTTAGCGGGAGATATTTTGCGCTCGGCCGCTGATTTAAGGTTGCCAATGGTTGGCATTACTCTTTTAAACAATCAGGGTTATTTTAATCAAAAAATAAATCAAGCAGGTGAACAAGAAGAAACAATTGTTGATGATTATGACTTTTCTCATTTAAAAAAAATAAAAGACAGCGCTGTTATTAAAATCGGCCAAGATAATGTTAAGATTGGCGCTTGGAAATATTTAATAAATGGCGCAGATGGTTTTAAAATCCCCGTTTATCTTTTAGATACTAACTTTGCTGAGAACAAGCCGATTTACCAAAGTTTAACCGGTAAATTATATGGCAACGACAAGGAATATCGTCTGCTTCAAGAAATAGTTTTAGGTCGAGGAGGTTTTGCTTTATTAAAATCGCTTGGTTATGGTATTAAAAAATTCCATATTAATGAAGGGCATGGCAGTTTTGTGGCCATCAGTCAGTTTTTAAGCTCGCGCCGTAAAAATTTAACCGCTAGAATTGCCGATACAAAAACCAGATGTGTTTTTACTACCCATACGCCCGTTAAAATGGCTAATGATATTTTTCCTTTGGATTTAGTTTTAAAGCACCAGCCGGATTTTCCGATAGATATGCCTGAAATTATTAAAGACAAGCAAGTTAACATGACCAAACTAGCCCTTTATTTTAGCGGCTATATAAATGGCGTGGCTATCAGTCATGCGCTCGTTTCCCGTAAAATGTTTCCAGATTATCAAATCCACACGATTACTAATGGCGTTCATTCTTTAACTTGGACCGCCCCGGAGTTTGCCACTTTATATGATAAACATCTATTGAATTGGCGCCATTCTAGCTTGTCTTTGCGCAATGCCTTTATTATTCCTAGCGACGAAATTTGGGAGGCTCATCAAGGAGCTAAAAAACGGTTATTAAAATTTATTAAAGAAAAAACGGGCGTTGATTTTGAACAAAATATTTTTACCATTGGGCTCGCAAGAAGATTTACTGCCTATAAAAGACCGTTATTGCTGCTCAGCGACCTTAAAAGATTGATTAAAATTAATAATACAGTTGGCAAAATTCAAATTGTTTATGCTGGCAAAGCTCATCCGGCCGATATGGGTGGGAAAAAACTAATTGCCGATTTACAGTCAATTATTAAAAAATCTCAGGCGCAGATAAAAATTGTTTTTCTCGAGAGTTATGATACCAACATCTCCAAGCTGATGACCGCCGGGGTTGATTTGTGGGTTAATACCCCTTTGCCACCAAACGAGGCCTCGGGAACCAGTGGCATGAAAGCTGCTCATAATGGCGTACCACAACTAAGCACTTTTGATGGTTGGTGGCGCGAGGGCTATATCCGCGGGAAAACCGGCTGGACTATTAGAGGCGACAAAATTACCGAGACCGGAACTGTTGATTATAAAGACGCTCTCAGTTTGTATAATTTATTGGAAAAAGAAATTATTCCGCTTTATTATAACAACTCGATAAAGTGGCAGGAGATTATGCGCTTTGTAATTGGTATTAACGCCTCATTTTTCAATACCGAGAGGGTTTTGCAGGAATATGCTCAAAATGCTTATCTATAAAATAAATAATTATTAATTTAAATTTTATGGCCACTAAAACTAAAAGCAAGCAGCAAGAAAAAAATACCAGCGAACAATTTAAAGTTGCTGGTGAAGAAGTCTTAGCTAAAGTTAAAAAATTAATTAAAGAAGGTAATGTTCGTCGGATTATTATTAAGAATGATAAAGGCAAAACATTAATGGAAATCCCGGTTACCTTTGCGGTTGTCGGCGTTGTCGTAGCGCCGCTTCTAGCCGCTATCGGCGCATTAGCCGCCCTGCTTTCCAGTGTGACGATTGTGGTAGAAAGAAAGTAAGCTTAAAAATATTAGATATTTAAAGAAATCAGCCAAAATAAAAATATTTTTAGCCGCCTCAATAATGGTTGCCGGTTTTTTATTGCCGACATTAACCAGGGCCGCCACTTATTATATTTCTTCAACCGGGAACGATTCTAATAATGGGACGTCTAGCTCTTCTCCGTGGCAGACATTAACCAAGGTAAATGCCACCACCTTCAAGCCCGGAGATAATATCCTTTTTAATAGGGGAGATATGTTCTACGGAACGCTTGACCCCAGGGGCTCCGGCTCTTCTTCTGGTAGGATTACCTATAGTTCATACGGTTTGGGAGAAAAACCAATAATTACCGGATTTACCACAATATCAGATTGGGTAAATGAAGGCGATGGTATATATTCAAAGATAATTGTCGCCCCGAAGCTTACAAACATGGTCTTGCTGGACGGCGTTCAGCAAGCAATGGGGAGATATCCAAACACCGGACACCTGACTTATGAGGAGTTTAATACAAATATTTCAATTACGGACCAGGAATTGTCGGGAACCCCTAATTGGACTGGAGCCGAATTGGTTATCACTAAAAATGGCTGGGAAATAGATCGCTCTTTAATTAATAATCATTCTGGAAACACCATAACCTACACTGATTATGTCTGGACCAGCAATGCTAATCTGGGAACTGGCGGCTTATATTTTATCCAAAATGATATTAGAACTTTAGATCAGTTGGGGGAGTGGTATCACGATGTAAATACCGGTAAGTTTTATATGTATTTTGGGGGAGTTGACCCTAACACAAAGACGGTTAAAGTGGCTACGGTCAATAACACGCTGGCCACCTTTTCCGGTGAAGATTACTTAACAATAGAAAATCTTAATTTTACTGGCAGCATTGCTCAAAATATAAATATGGGCTGGCAGAACGATTATTTAATAATACAAAATTGCGACGTTAATTTTTCAGGAACCGCTGGAATTTATACCGCCGGCAGTTCCATACAGATAAAAAATAATTTAATTAATAATGTTAATGGCGTCGGTATTCTTCCTTATGGAGATAGCCCGGTTATTTCCGGCAACACCATAAATAATCAGGGCTTAGTCGAGGGGCAAGGGAGTTTGCCTTATATATATAGAGGCGCTATTACTCTTTTTAACACCGCCAATCCTTATGTTGCTAATAATATAATTAAAGGAACCGGTTATGATGCAATTAACATTGGCGCCGATACCAGCAACGTTACTATAAAAAATAATTTTATTGAAAACGCTTGTGTTTTAAGACAAGATCAAGGAGCAATCTATACTTCAGGCTCCAATAAACCACAAATCAATCTTTTGATTGAAGGAAATATTATTTTAAATTCTGTCGGCGAAGGAATTTACCTTGATGAATATTCGACTACCGTTACCGTTCGTAACAATACAGTGATTGGTTCTGGTCGAGGAGGGATTTTTCTTCATAAAGCAAATAATAATAATGTTACCGGTAATATTTTGTATGACAATAGAGAAAGCTTAAAAATGTCTAATTGGGTAAATGAAAACAATTTAATAAATAACACGATTACTAACAATAAATTTATAGTTAAGTCGCCTAATAATTTGGCTATTTCTTATACAAATTGGGATAATAACTATCCAATTTCTTTTAGCACCTCCAATTTAAATAATAATATTTACGCCAGACCATTGGATGATAATTTAACCATTAAGACAAATATACTAGCCGTTACAACTAATAGGACGCTTTCTCAATGGCAGGCATTTACTGGTCAAGATCAAAATTCTAAAAAATCTCCAATATCCACTTCTGATGAAAGTAATATTTTTTTTGATTATAATGCCACTACGGAGAATAAAATAATATCTTTGCCCTGGGCGGCCGTAGATATTGAGGGAAATAAGCAAGCGGCGGGAAATATTACTATTGCCCCGTACGGTTCAGTAATATATTTAAAAGATCCTAGTCCGGCGGCATCAGAGGTTGTTCCGCCGGTTACTGTCACTGTGCCAGTAGCTTCATCTGGCGGCGGCTCTTCGGGGAGTAGCTCTTCTGGTTCTTCAGGTGGCGGCTCTTCGGGGAGTAGTAATGGACCGCTGTCTTCTTCTAGCGGTCAGGCTGCTTCTAGCGCTAGCTCTACAAAAACGGTTATTAACACAGCGACAAGTACTAATATAATTAGCAGCAGCTCCTCTATGGAGATTATAAAAAATAAAACCAATGATGATGCCGCCCTTGGCAGTGTTAGCAATAATTTTACTCAGGCTGCTAATTTGGCGCTAGCTTCTAAATTGGTTTCTGCCGAAAAAGCGTTAGTTGTTAAAGTAAATCAGAAACTATCCTCCAATCTTGCTGGCCGACTTTTGCTTCAAACGGAAAGTCATGGAGAGGTCTGGTATTTGAATCCGGCTAATAAATTAAAATATTATTTAGGAAATTCTGCTATGGCTTTTTCGGTTATGCGCTCTTTCGGGCAAGGAATATCAAACGCTAATTTAGCGAAAATTAAAATTGCCGATATTAATTTAAATACTAATCTTGATACCGACGGCGACGGCCTTTCAGATTCACTGGAAGATGCTATAAGTTCTGATAAACATAAGACTGATACCGATGGTGATCACTATGATGACCGAACAGAACTGCTTAATGGCTATAATACTAACGGAACTAATAAAATTATTTTTGATCAGGTTTTTGCCGGCAACCAACAAGGAAAAATTCTTTTGCAAGTGGAGGCTCATGGGGAAGCCTGGTATGTTAATCCGATTACTAAACTTCGATATTATTTAGGTCGCCCCGAAGATGCTTATGCGCTAATGAGAAATCTATCTCTTGGCATATCTAATAATAATCTTCGACAGATTGGAGTTGGCGAGGTTAAATAAAAATAGTTAAATAAAAAAGACCTTGAATTGTTCAAGGTCTTTTTTATTTAACTATTTTTAAACCATCAGTTTTAAAATTTCTTCCGTCTTGGTTTTCATGATTTCTGGGTTAATTGCTTCTAGGTTTAATCTGACAATATCCTCGGTGTTAGAGGCGCGCACATTAAACCAAAAGTCGGGGTAACTAACGCTGACGCCATCCAGCTTGTTGATGTCGCCGTCAGAGAACTGAGTTTCTATTTTTTTTAGCACTTCATCTTTATTATTCACGGTTCGGTTTATCTCCCCAGAAGCAAAATATTTTTGGTAATCAGAAACATAATTGGCTGCCGGGAGACTGGTCTCGGAAAATTGAGCGAGCAATTTTAAAATCATAATGCTCGGGTATTCAAAACAGCCAAGTTCAGTGTTTAAGTAAAAATGTCCTGATGATTCACCAGCAAAATAGATATCCTCTTTCAACATTTGTTCTTTGATGAGCGAATGACCAACCCTAGTTATTATTGCTTGGCCACCATTATTGGTAATTAAATCGGCGGTAATTTTTCCTGGACGCACATCATACCCGATTTTCGCACCCGGCTTTTCTTTTAAGAATAATTTAGCGAGCAAGCCGCGGACAATCGCCGGATTAATGGTTTTCCCTTGATTATCAACAAAGAAAATTCGATCACCATCGCCATCAGTCGCAATGCCCAAGTCTGCCTGATGACTAATAATCATTTTTTTTAATTGTTCTAAATTTTCTTCTTTTAATGGATCAGCTTCATGCGCCGGGAAAGATCCGTCTAGATCAAAATTTAACGGAATTAAGGTTGTCGGCAAGTATTCAAATATTTTTTTCAAATAAGTCGCCCCCATGCCGTTAGCCGCATCGGCCACGATTTTTAAAGCTTTAATTTTATTGATGTCCGCTCTCTTCAGCGTATAAGCAATTTCTTCTTCCAAGGAATTTTCTTGCAAAGTTACCTGGCCGCGGATTTTGGCGGGGATAAATTTGTTTTCTAAAATTTTATCTTTCAGAATATTAATTCCGGTTTCGCCGCTAATTGGCACACCTTTGCTTCTAACCAGTTTGAAGCCGTTCCATTGTTTAGGGTTGTGGGAAGCAGAAATCATGATGCCGCCATTGCAGTTATTTTTGCCAACCGCAAAATAGAAGGTCGGAGTCGCCACCAGTCCTAAATCCAGAACATTAGCGCCACCATCTTGCAGTCCGCGGATTAAATTTTCTTTAAGTAGTGGAGATGAAATTCGCATATCGCGCCCCACGGCGATATTAAAGGTTTGGCCGTTAATATAATCAGAGTCAGCTTTTCTTAGTTCTATAAAAGCTAAACCTAAGCGATAAGCTAGCTCGTTATCAAAGTCTTCACCGTAGATTCCGCGAATGTCGTAAGCTTTAAATATTTTTTGATTGATTGGTAACATAAAATAAAAATCCTCCTAAGCCCAGCCAAATTGTAAGCAAGCTTATAATCCAGCCGACAACCGGAAGTGAAAATAATATTGACATAATAAACGTTCCAAAGATTAGCGACCAAAATAAAGGAGTTTGGGGTTTTTTAATTAAATCTTTAATTAATAAGTTGCCCATAAAAATTGCCACCATTGTTTTCGCCAAGAACATCCCAGCCAACCAAAGAGATAATAGGATAGCGGCCAGCGGTAGGCCGATAATTGTGATTGCTAAAACAATGGCCAGTGGCGGTATTATTAGAAAAATAATCGCCCCGATTAAAAATGATTTTGCTGGTTTAGTTTTAAGAGTCTTTAAAATATTGTTAGTGTGTTTGGTGGTGATAAACAGGAATATTAAGCCGATTAAAATCATGGAGAGGATAGAAAAAACTCTGGCCCAAATCCAAGCGGAGACGTTGTTCTTTTTTTGAATTATCGGTGCTTGGTAGTTAATTTGTCCGGAAATATTCGCACCTGATTCTATCTCCGCTCTGGTTGTTGAGGTATAATTAAGGTCGCCATTAATAATACTTTCTTTGGTAATAATTATTCTCTGCGCCTGATTTTTGTCATAAGTTTTCAGGTCGGCATTTTTACCGATTTTTCCAGAGATTATTACATTTTGAACATAAGCAGTTAAACCGCCGGTGATAGCGCCTTTTATTTGAGCGCTAGAAGCGAAAAGCATCGCGTCCCAACCGATACGGGCATCTTTGCTAATAACGATATCGGCGCCAAAAGCATTAACATTTCTGGCCACTTGGCTGTTAATTGTTACAGAATTTCCGAGTACTCTGATGTTCCCGCCCACTTCACCATTAACTACCACATTTTGAGCAACCGCCAAAACATCGCCCTCAACCCGGCCGTTAATTGTTATTGATTGGGCGGCGGCAATCACATCGCCACTCACGGTTCCGTCTACCGTAATATTTTTACTGGCTGCCAGCAGATTGCCGGAAACAACATCATTTTCGGCGATTAAAATTTGTTCGTTATTATTACTAGCCCCGAACACCCCCAGAGGAATGATAATTAAAGCCGTAATAATAAAGATTTTAAGATGTTTAATATTCATAATAATCCTTGTTAAATTTGGTAAAATGTTATATTGTTAATTAGATTATAGACTAATTATACTCTAAAAAGATGGCTGAAGCAATAAAAAAATTAATCCTTGAAAACGTCAATATTCTCGAAACTCGAGACCAATTGGAGGATGTTAAGCGTGCTTATTGCCGTCAATTTAAATTAAAAACCATCCTTAATTCTGACATTTTTAAGACCTATCGTCTGCTTTTAGCCGCTAAAAGAATTAAGCGATCGGAGAGATTTGAAAATTTGTTGCGTAAAAGAAGCGTCCGAACCTTATCCGGTATTGCGCCGGTAGCAGTTTTGACTAAATCTTACCCTTGTCCAGGAACTTGCGCCTATTGTCCGCGCCAGGAAGACGTTCCGGTTAGTTATCTGTCTAATGAACCGGCAGTTATGCGGGCGATTCGTTGCCAATATGATCCCTATAAGCAGGTTGTTTTAAGGCTAAAGGCTTTAGAAAATAATGGCCACGAACCAGAGAAGATTGAAATTATTGTTATTGGCGGCACTTGGAGTTATTTGCCACAAAAATATAAATACTGGTACATCGCTAATTGTTTTCGTGCTGCCAATGATTATCCGCGCCTGCGCCTTAAAAAATTATCTGGCGCTAAAGAGGATAATAGCTTTAAAATTAATATTAACTCTTTTTATAAACAGAATTTAAGTTTAGCTAATTTGCAGGCCGCCCTTTTACGTGAACAGCAAAAAAATGAAAACGCCAAATACCGAATTATTGGTTTAACTTTAGAAACCAGGCCGGATTATATTACTGAGACCGAGTTAAAGGAAATGCGAATATTTGGCTGCACTCGGGTGGAAATGGGAGTGCAGGCGCTTGACGATAAGATTCTTGCCTTAAATCAGCGCGGTCACGGAATTGAAGAAGTCGCGGAAGCAACCAAGCTCCTTAAAGAGTACGGCTTCAAAATCACCTACCATATTATGCCAGCCCTTCCCGGGTCCACTCCGGCTAAAGATTTAAAAATGTTCAAGATGTTGTTTAATGATGAGCGTTTTCAGCCGGATCAGATAAAGTTTTATCCCACCGTTGTCACCAAAGGCAGCTTATTATACGAATGGTATCGTCAAGGTAAATATAAACCATATTCCGACAAAACTTTGCAGGAATTGATTGTTAAATGCAAAGAAGCGGTGCCTGAATACGTGCGCATTATCCGGTTGATTCGCGATATTCCCGGAGAATCAATTATTGCCGGTAATAAAATTACCAATTTGCGGCAAGTTATGCAGCAACGGGGAGTGAAATGCCATTGTATTCGTTGCCGCGAAGTTAAGGATGGTCATATTGTTTCGCCTAAAATAAATATTATTGAATATCCAGCCTCTTCTGGCCTGGAATTTTTCTTAAGTGCCGATAGTGCTGATCATAAAACGCTATATGGTTTTTGCCGTTTGCGTCTGGATAGTAATAGTCCGATTGCTCCGGCAATTATTCGCGAACTTCATGTCTATGGCAAACTAGTTTCTGTCGGCGGTGATAAAAAAGTCCAACATAGCGGATTAGGAAAACAACTTTTGGCGGCCGCTGAAGATATTGTTAAGGCTAATAATTTAGCAAAAATTGCAGTAATTTCTGGGGTAGGGGTGCGCGGTTATTATAAGAAATTCGGTTATAAATTAAAAAATACTTATCTCTTTAAGAGTTTTGACAAAAGGCCCTCGCTGGATTAAGATTAAAGTACAAAATAACTATAAAAATATGAAGTACGACCATTTGCAAAATCAAGACCAGGCGGTTTTTGAAATCGTCGAGCGCGAAGAAAAACGCCAGAACGAAGAGATTGAACTAATCGCTTCGGAAAATTATGTGACCCCGGCGGTTTTGGAGGCAATGGCAACTGTGCTCACTAATAAATATAGCGAGGGCTACCCTGGACATCGTTATTACGGCGGCAATTATATTATTGATGATATTGAAAACTTAGCGATTGAGAGAGTTAAAAAATTATTTGACGCTGAACATGTTAACGTTCAGCCATTGTCCGGCTCCCCGGCTAATGCCGCGGTTTATATGGCTTTTTTAAATCCGGGTGATAAAGTTTTAGGTTTGAAGCTGGATCATGGCGGCCATTTGTCACATGGGCATAGTGTTAATTTTTCCGGACGCTTGTATAACTTTGTTCAATATGGTGTTAATCCCGAAACTGGAATTATTGATATGGACGAAGTTCGAGAAATTGCCAAGCGAGAAAAACCAAAAATGATTGTTGCTGGTTTTAGCGCTTATTCTCGCGAAATTGACTGGCAGAAATTTAAAGATATTGCTGATGAAATTGGGGCCTATACTTTTGCGGACATTGCCCATATTGCCGGGCTGATTGCCGGCAAGCAATTAAAAAATCCAGTGCCAATTTTTGACGTTGTTTCAACGACAACGCATAAAACTTTACGTGGTCCGCGCGGTGCGATTATTATGTGCAAGGAAAAATATGCTAAGCAGGTAAATAGTGCTGTTTTTCCAGGGATGCAGGGTGGCCCGCATGATCATATTACTGCCGCTAAAGCTGTCGCTTTTGGTGAAGCTTTAAAGCCGGAGTTTATTGAATATGCGGCGCAGATAATTAAGAATGCCAAGACAATGGCCGAAGAATTTTTAAGCCTCGGCTATAAAATAGTTTCCGGCGGCACCGATAATCATTTAATGGTCGTTGATTTGAGCAGTAAAGGCTTAGCCGGAAAGGAAGCGGAAATCGCTTGGGAAAAAATTGGCATTTCGGTTTCTCGTTCCACTATTCCTAATGATCCAAATCCGCCAATGAATCCTTCGGGAGTTAGATTGGGAACTCCGGCGATTACCACGAGAGGCATGAAAGAAGCGGAGATGAAATTAATTGTTTCCTTAATGGATAAGGCTTTAATGAATAAAGATGATGAAGTTAAATTGGCGGAACTTAAAGAAGAGATTAAAAAATTGTGTGCAAAGTTTCCGATTCCAACCAAATAACATTCTCACAAGACAAATAACTTATGGTAAAACTGATTGACGGTAAAGCGATTGCTGAAAGAATAAAAGATGAAATCACGCAGACAATATTTGAACTTAATGGACCAAGGCCAAACTTGGCCATTATTTTAGTGGGCGAACGCGAAGATTCTAAAATTTATGTTGCCCTTAAGCAGAAAGAGGGCGTCAAGGTTGGTGTCGATACCCATCTTTATAAATTTGATGAGGACGCCGGCGAGGAAGAGTTGCTCGCAACAATAAAATTTTTAAATCAAGATTCGTCCATAGACGGTATTTTAATTCAGTTACCGCTGCCAAAAAAATTTAACACCAATAAAATTATAGAAGCCATTAATCCCGATAAAGATGTTGATGGTTTTCATCCGCAACATCCCGATTATATTATTTCGCCGGTTTTAGCTTCGGTCGGAGCTTGTTTGGATGAAATAAAAATGACCGGCGTCGGTAAAACCGCCTGTGCACTTTATAATTCTGATGTTTTTGGGCAGGGAGTAGAAGAGCTTTTAACAGAACGCGGTTTTAAAATTTGCGCTCGTGAAGACATTACTCAAGCTGATTTAATTGTGAGCGCCTTAGGAGAGCCGCATAAAATTAAAAAAGAAATGGTTAAAGATGGGGTGGCGATAATTGATATTGGGATAACTAAGGTTGGCGAAGAAGTTTTAGGCGATGCGGACTTTGTTGATTTACAAGATAAAGCCTCTTATATTACGCCAGTTCCGGGAGGAATTGGCCCGATGACTGTCGCCTTTTTGTTTAAAAATGTTTTGGAAATTTTTAGGCGTAATTCGGATATGCGGGAATAAAAAAAATCATCTTTTGGGAAAGATGATTTATGTTTTGGTTTTTGAAACCAAATTAGTTAGCCATCGAAGCGTGAGTCGTCTGGAGGAAGAGATTCTATCCAGAAAGCTTTACATGATTTAGGGTTAATACCCACGATGCCAGCAGCCAAGCAAATTAGGCCGACAAGTACAAACACCAGGGTGGAGAAATCATCTCCTTTGGCAAAGCCATAAATTCCTCCAATAATGAAGAAGGCCGCCAGAAATCCCATGGCTGATAGGTGTAAAACGATTCTACCCTTGCTAAGTGGCGAGGTCTTAAAAAACTGAACGAAATCATTGGAAAAATTTTTCATAATCAGAAAAAAACGAGCAATTGCTTTCATAATACTGTATTTTGATGTTTTGAAATGAACTATTAATAACTATTGGACTATTATACAACCTTTAACGATTTTTGTCAATGCTTAAGAAAAAAGAACAATTATTGGAACTTTTAAAGATTCATTACGGTTATGAGTCTTTTCGGCCTGGGCAAGAACAGGCAATTGATAATATTCTCCATAGCCGGGATACCTTAGTTGTTTTGCCGACCGGTGGCGGCAAATCTTTAATTTTTCAGTTGCCGGCTTTAGTGCTTGAAGGCGCCACGATTGTGGTTTCGCCGCTGATTGCGCTTATGAAAGATCAAGTTGATTCTTTGGAGAGGGTTGGCATTCCGGCCACTTTCATTAATTCCTCAATTTCGCCGGATGAGGCGAGTGCACGTTTAGAAAAAGTAAAGGCGGGTTATTATAAAATAATTTATATCGCTCCCGAGCGTTTTTATAACCAAAGTTTTTTAGAAGGGCTTAAGGGAATTAAAATTTCTTTGTTTGCAGTTGACGAAGCCCATTGCGTCAGCCAATGGGGGCACGATTTTCGTCCCAGCTACTTGCGCCTAAAAGATGCGGTTCGTTTTGTCGGCCGTCCGCCGGTCGTGGCTTTAACCGCGACCGCTACCCCAGAAGTGCGCGATGATATCATTAAACAATTAGCGCTTAAAGACCCGGAAACAGTTATTAGCGGTTTTGCGCGCCCTAATTTACAGCTCGCTGTTATTCCTTCACAGAACGGTCAAAAGCTGGAACATATTTTAAATTTTTTAGTTACCAATCCTGATTTAGGTGCTGGGATTATTTATGCCGGCACGCGCTCTAAGACCGATGAGATTATGGAGCTCTTAATGGATAATGATATTAAAGCTGTTGCTTATCATGCCGGGATGGACGCTAGTAGCCGCGATTGGGTACAGGAGCAATTTATGAGCGGCGCGGCGCGAGTGGTAGTAGCGACCAATGCTTTTGGTTTGGGAATTAATAAAAAAGATATTCGTTTTGTTATCCACCATGATTTGCCGGGAACAGTTGAAGCTTATTATCAAGAAGCGGGCCGGGCGGGGCGCGATGGAATTGATAGTTTTTGTTTGTTATTTTATCACCAGCAGGATAGATATTTGCGCGAGTTTTTTATTAAGGGTGATAATCCGGAACCGCGCTTGATTGTAGAGATTTATGATTTTTTGTTAAGGCGGGCGGAATTAGAAATTGACCCCGACGCTTCTATTTTAGTTACCTACGCCGAAATCGGCCAAAACTTATCCGAGAGTGTTCCGGAAATGGCGATTGGCACCGCTTTAAAAATTTTAGAAAAAGAAGGCTATATCTCCCGTCCTAATGAAAAAAATTCTAGTTCTTTTTTGAAAGCCAAGCGACCACTGGCGGAAATTGGAGCGGCTATTGGTAAGCGCTCGAAAATGCAAGTCGAGATTTGGGAGAAATTATCGCTTAAATATGCAGCCGAACTAGAAACTGGCTGGGATTTTTCGCCGGAAGAAGTGGCGGTGGTTTTAAAAGTTAAAAAAGATTCATTATTGCGCGCAGTTAAAAAATTAGCCGAGAAAGATTTGGTGGAATATAAACCGCCGTTTAGGGGAACGGAAATTAAAATTTTAAAAATGGTAGAGCCGGAAGACTTAAATTTAGATTTTAAGGCTTTAAAAGAAAAAGCGGCGCGTGCTTATGAAAAATTGGATGAGATGGAAAACTATGTTTATCATACTGGCTGCCGTCAAGAATATATTTTAAATTATTTTGGTGATTTAAGTGCTAAGCCCTGCGGGAAATGCGATTCTTGTTCGCGTCTCAAAAAACATCCGCAAACTAGCAGTAAGCATGAATATTTAATCAGCGAGTAGCTTGTTTATGAAACTGGAACTCATCCAAAAACTCAGTGCGCTCTCCAAACAAAGCTATAATCAAATAGCTGCCGATTTTGATGCAAGCAGAAAAAAATATTTATGGCCGGAAATGCTTGAATTCGCGTCAAATATTAAAAATGGCGCTAAAGTTTTAGATGCCGGGTGTGGGAATGGTAGGTTGCTTGAAGCTTTTCGAGACAAAACCATTGATTATTTAGGGATTGATAATAGCGCGGCTTTATTAAATTTGGCCAAGGCTAATTATCCTAATTATAATTTTCAAGAGTTAGATTTAAGTGCTGCTAATTTTTCGGATGTTAATTTTTTAGCTGGCCAGAAATTTGATTTTATTTTTTGTATTGCTGTTTTGCAGCATATTCCCAGTCGAGACCTTAGAGTCCAACTACTTAAGAATTTTAAGACTTTATTGGTCCCCGGCGGACAGTTAATTATTAGCAATTGGAATTTATGGGCCAGCCCGAAGCGATCGCTACTTTTTAAACAGGCTCTGAAGAAAATTATTGGTTTAAATAAATTAGATTTTGGCGACATAATTTTTCCTTGGAAGAACAGTGCCGGAGAAGAAGTAAGTGAGCGCTATTACCACGCTTTTTATAAGCGCGAGTTAAAACACTTAGCTCATAAGGCTGGTTTTAAGAAAATTGTTATCAAAAAAGATTCGCGTAATTACTGGCTAATTTTGGAATAGACGATTTAAACAACAAATTTCGGTTTTTTATTAAATTTTGCTATTGTTAGCAATTTTTTTATTTTCTTGACACCCCCTGGGGGTGTATGATATTATAGTAATATGAAAACCAGCGAACAAAGAATCAATAATATTATTGGCCAGCTAGAGGGCGTTAAAAAAATGCTGGCCGACGGTCCGCAAGATTGCGTCTCTTTAATCGTGCAATTGAAAGCGGTTAAGTCGGCGATGGCTTCGCTTATGGAAAAGATTATTGCCGATGAATTCAGTTATTGTCTTTTGGATGAAAAACTTTCTTCGCAACAAAAAATGGAAAAAATATTTAAAGAATTAATTAATAAATAATTAACAAATACATTTATGTCAAAAGCAATGGAACTCAGTAAGAGTAACTTTGAGGCGGAAGTCCTAAAAAGCGACTTGCCGGTTTTAGTAGATTTTTGGGCACCATGGTGCGTGCCTTGTCAGATGATGGCGCCGATTTTAGATGAACTAGCGGCTGAGATGGCTGGTAAAATTAAAGTCGCTAAAGTTGATACCGAAGACGGCGATAATCAAGACTTAGCAATGGAATATCGCATCCAAAGCATTCCTAATATGAAACTTTTCAAGGGTGGGAAAATTATCGGTGAGTTTATCGGGATGCGCAATAAGGATACTTTAAAAAGCGAAATTGAGGGTTTAATTTAATTTATTAAACCCAAAATATATGAGTATTTTTGCTGATAATCTGAAACGCTTACAAGAAGTTCAATTAATTTCCGGAATTAAAGACGAAGAAATGAAGGTTCTTTTAGAGCCAGTTCAAAACCAATACGTTGAATTAGAAGTTGAGGGCGGAAAATATCCCGCTTGGCGGATACTATATAATCGTGCGCTCGGTCCGGGAAAAGGCGGAATCCGTTTTCATCCGGAGGTAAGTGAAGATGAAGTTAAATCTTTAGCCTTTTGGATGACCCTTAAAAATTCTTTAGCCGACATTCCTTATGGCGGCGCCAAGGGCGGCGTTAAGTTTAATCCTAAGGGTTTAAGCGAGCAAAAACTGGAAGCTATCAGCCGCGCTTATGCGCGCGCTTTTGCTCCATATTTGGGACAAGATAAAGATATTCCGGCCCCAGATGTTTATACTAACGGGAAAATAATGTCCTGGATGTTGGATGAATTTGAAAAAGTTGTCGGCCATCATGAGCCGGGAATGATTACCGGAAAGCCGGTAGAGTTAGGCGGAATTAAAATGCGCGGCGATGCCACGGCTCAAGGCGGCTATATTGTTATTAAAGAAATGGTTAGTAAATTTTTAGCCGGTAAAGAAAACTTAAGCTTTGCTGTTCAAGGATTTGGTAATGCCGGCTCTTTCATTGCGGAAAAATTAGCAGCCGATGGTTTTGTGATGGTTGCCGCTTCTGATAGTTCCGGCGGTGTTTTTCAGGCCGAAGGCTTGGATGTTAACAAATTATCCCAGTTTAAGCAGGCCGCTGGTTCGCTCAGCAGCTATGAAGAGGGAAGCCAGATTTCTAATGCCGAGCTTTTGGAAACTGAGGTTGATATTTTGATTTTAGCGGCCTTAGAAAATCAGATTACCGAAATTAACGCCGATAAAATTAAAGCCAGATATATTATTGAGTTGGCTAACGGACCGGTTGATTTTGCGGCTGACAAAATCCTGGCCGGCAAAGGAACGCTTATTGTTCCGGATATTCTGGCTAATTCCGGCGGAGTAATTACCAGTTATTTTGAATGGGCGCAGAATCGGACCGGACAGATTTTGGATGAAGAATATTTGCGCGAGCTCTTGGATAAGAAAATGAAAACCAATTGGACAGCCGTTTATAACAAATATTTAGAAGCGGAAAATAAAATTACTTTGCGCCAAGCGGCTTATTGGTTAGCCATTACTAGAATCCTGGCCGCCGAGAAATATCGCGGACGAATTTCGTAAGCCAGCATAACAAAATAATTATTAAAAAACAGACCGTAATTTCACGGTCTGTTTTTATCTCAAGGTATTAAATATTAGTTGCAAGCAGCTGCTGCTGAACCGCCGCTAGCGGCTGTTCCGGTTCCGAAACCGGCAGCTGGGGTGTCGCTGGATAAAGTATTTTTACATTCATCCGGCTGATTGTTGAAGGCGGCGCAGATGGTTGTTAATAAGGTTTGAGGATCGCGGCCTGATTGAACAGTCTTGCCGTTGATAACTAGGGTTGGAGAACCGCCAACACCGTATTTGGTATTATCGGCTTTGTAGATATCAAATCCGGGGTAGCTTCCTTGGTAGCCGACTTTGTTTTTGAAGTTTTCAGTAATTTTGTATTCAGTATCGGTTTTCTTAACGCAGCTATCAACTTTCGCTTGGTTGATGCCGGTAGATTTTAGACAGCTGGCAGTATCGCCGGCAGTCAAGAAACACTTTAAGTAAGGATAAAATTTATCGGATTGAGTTTCGTTGATGCAGTATTGGTTCATCTGTTCTTGGAGCTCCTTCTCGCCGTGCATCGCGTAATCTACGAACTTCAACTGGAAGTCCATTTTCTTGCCCAATAATTCTACAACTGGCAGGATGCCTTTTTCAATTTGGGTTCCATACGGGCAGTGGCTCATAACGAATAATTCTACGACTGGCTTATCGGTTTTTGGCAAATCGGCCGGAGCGACAGCAGTGGAAGCGGCTGGAGTGCTGTTAGCTTGTTGTCCGCTCATTTCCGCAATGTTTAGAGCTTGAGGGAAGAATAGCTTACCGTCCTTAGTAATATATGACTCGACGACATCGCTGACGATATCAATTTGTAACTTGTACATGCCATATTCCTCGGTTATTTCTTTGACGGTTGCCTTATTGCCGCCAGACATTAAAAATTCATTAATGAAAGTCTCGGCTGTAGTCTTAGCTTCTTCGGAACTGAGGTTTTTGGTTCCTGGTTTTTTAAAAGTGGCAAAACCAATTATTGCCAAAATTATAACTAGGATGATTGGCAATACCACCTTAGTCATCGTTTTGGATTGCGCCAGGCGCTTGAGATGATTCTTCATAAGTTTATGCGATTATTTATTATTACTTATTAATTATTTTTACTTATTGTATTTGCTATTATACTAAAAACCGGCACGATAGTCAAAAGACGCTTGGCGAAGCTTTGGATTTTAATTTTTAGGCAAGAAGGCTTGTAGTTCCGGAGCGAGGGTTAAGGAAAATTCACGTTTTTCTCCTTGTAAATCAGTAAACGATAATTGACTGGCCATCAAAAAGACTCGGCCTAATTTTAATTTTTCATTTTTAAGTTTAGTTTTTTTGGTGCAATATAAATTGTCGCCGACCAACGGATGGCCCAGCGCAAAGAAATGCACTCTTATTTGATGAGTACGTCCGGTTTTTATTTTTACTTCAAGTAGTGTGTAATTTACAAATCGCTTTTTAACTTTAAATAAGGTAATTGCCTCCTTGGCCTTAAATACGCCACTGATATTTCCGGTATCGCGCGATTTCGGACTGCGTCTGGTTAACAAGTCAACAGCGTTGAGCGGCATGGCTGCCATTTTATAGCCTTCACTCGATCTTTTAATGGGGAAATTTATTTCGCCGTCATCATTGGCAATTTTTCCATAGGCCAGCGCTAAATATTGTTTATTGATATCGCGTTTTTTGAATTGTTCTTTTAAATTAGCAAAACTATCATTATTCTTGGCAATAACCATTAAACCGCTGACCTCTTTATCTAAGCGATGGACAATTCCGGGGCGCGCTTCATCATCGCCGACTTTAATTATTTTAGGATAGCGGGCGATTAGCAAATCAGCGAGTGTTTCCTCTTTAATATTGCCGCCACCATGCACTGCTAAACCGGCTGGTTTGTTAATAACCAAATAATCATCGTCTTCAAAAATAATATCAGGAAAATTATTGTTCATATTTATAAATTACTTGGATTAAAGGGCTCGGCGCCGGTTGATTTTTTAGACATCGCCTTTAAATCGCTAAGCTTGATACCGCCGATTAAAAATAAAGATAGTCCGTAAAAAGCTGAGGCCGAGATAATTATTGTGATTAAACCCCAGACATTAGCTTGCCAGCTTTTGGGGAATAAAACAATAGCTAGCCCCATCATGGCCGAGGCGGCGATTGCTTTAAAAACCGTCTGGAATTTGGGAATAAAACGGCCGTATTTAAAGACGCAATAAGCAGAGAAAATCGCAATCATTACCTCGCTATAAATAGTTACCGCCGCCGCGCCAAAGTAAGAGAAGCGCGGGATTAAAATGAAGTAGGCAATCAAAGAGCTAATGCTAGTAAAAGCATAGAAGCCGATTAATTTTTTTTGCTTATCAAGCGCGATGACGGCATGCGAAAACATCGTTCCTAAGAAGATTGCCGCTACGGCGATAATTAATAATTTTAAAATAGCGCCCGCTTGGCTAAATTCTTGGCCGGCCACTGCCGTCATTACTGGTCCGGATAGAAGCTGCCCACCGACAATCAAGGGAATCGCCAAGATGGCCATAAAATCAAAAGATTTTTGGAGGACGGTTTTAAAATAATCAGTCTTTTTTGCCAACCAGGAAGCGGTTAAAATTGGTAAGATTAAACCGGCAAACATAAACGGCAGAGTAGTAAGCACATCCACCACTTTGTAAGCGGCGCCATAAAGACCGACTTCGGAAGTGCCCTTAAATAAAGACAGAAAAATAATATCCGTTCTTAAATAAATTAAATTTAAGATAATTGTTATCGCTAAGGGCCAGGAACGGCGAAAAATTTCTTTGAACAGCGAGGTGTCCCAGCCGCATTTAATAGCAGCAAATTTAAGCGCGAATAAATAGTGGAAGATAAAACTCGAAGCCCCAGAAATAACGGTGGCCAATAAAATACCAGTTAACCCTAAATTGCCAAACCAGACGATTAAAATGCCAACTATTAAAACTAGGCGGCTCAAAACTTCAGCGAGGGCGGCGCGATCCATGCTTAACCTTTTTTGTAGCAAGCCGATTATTACTTGGCTTAAGGCCGGAAAGATAAAGTAAGCAGCCGTAATTAAAACGCCGGTTTTGATAGCGGCGCTGTAAGGCATAAAGAATAAAACTAGGGGCGACAGTGCCAAGAAGGCAATAATGGACAGCAGGCGGAAGCTGAAAAGATTATTTAAAATTTTGGTTTCTCGTATTTTATCATCAACGCCGCTAATCATCTGGACAGTGACGAGCGTTAAGCCAAAATCAGCCATAACTGCAAAAATGGTTAAAAAGGTAATAATGGTGGTGTATTCGCCGAAACCGCTTTGCCCTAGATATCTGGTAATGAGTGCCAACGAAAAAAGACCTAAGACGGTAGAAAATATTTTACCGACCATTTGGATGATGGTATTGTGGGCAATTTTACGCGATAAGCTCATTTTCTTGTGTTTTGGTAGTTATTTTTATATAATATAAGCAGTCAATTTAATTATAACATTATTATGGAAATAACTAAAAAGCAAATCTTTTCCTTTATTTTTCTGTTATTCGTCTTTTCGCCGGTCTTTTTGTCACCCTTAGCTAGCCCTGCTCGGGCCGATGAAACATTAACTAATAGCCAAATTGGATTGAGCGATATTGGCACGGTTTTTGGCGGCAGCCGCGCTCAAGTCGACCCCCGTTTCCTGGTTGCTAATATTATTACCATTATTTTAGGATTTTTAGCCGTTATTTTCCTAGGGTTAACAGTTTTTGCCGGTTTTAAATATATGACTGCCGGCGGCAATTCTGATAAGACCGCCGAAGCGGTAAAATTATTGCGGAATGCGGTTATTGGCTTATTGATTGTCTTGGCCGCCTGGATGATTACCCGTTATGTGATTGTGATTATGAATCGCGCGGTTAAAAATGCCGATACCAGCACCTACCCCTTAGTCGGCATGTAATTTTGACAAAAATCTAAAATCTGTTATTATATTAAGGAAAGCTAGTTGTTACCGCAATTAGCTTTTTCTCTTAAAATACTAAATAAAACAATTATGTCTGATATCTCTAATGCTATCAAACAGCTTTGCGAGGAGAAGAATTTAGAGTATTCATCGGTTATTTCGGCCATTGAATTAGCTCTAGCTGCCGCTTATCGCAAGGACTACGGCGAAAGAAATCAAAATATTAGGGTAACTTTTGACCCGGCTACTGGTAAGTCGGAGATTTTTGATGTGAAAACCGTGGTTGAAAATTTACCGGCCGAAGAAGAAGCCGAGATGTTAAAAAATCTTTATAATCCTAATCCGAAAGAATTGAAAAAAGAAGAATTGCGCCAAGAATATCGCCCTGATTTACCAGCTGAAGAAGAAACGGAAGAAGAGGGTAAGAAAAAGTTTAATCCGAAAACCGATATTCAAATTAAGGAGGCTAGTATTTTAAAGCATGATGCTCAAGTGGGCGATGAAATCGTTACCGATTTGCCGATTCCGGAAAGTTATGGCCGCATGGCTGCGCAAACTGCTAAACAAGTTATTATCCAAAAATTAAGAGAAATGGAAAGAGATATGATTTTTGGAGAATTTAAAAATAAGGAGCGTGAAGTTGTTTCCGGCGTTGTTCAGCGCCGTGAAGGCCGTTTTGTGTTCGTTGATTTAGGCAAAGCCATCGGCTTGTTGCCAGCTGAAGAACAAATTTATAACGAATCTTATAATATTGGCGACCGCGTTAAGATATTTATCAAAGAAGTCCGCGAAGGGCATAAGGGCCCGGAGATAATTTTATCCCGCCGCAGTGAAGAAATCTTACGCAAAGTATTTTATTTGGAAATTCCAGAAATCGCTAACGGTACCGTGGAAATTAAGAGCGTTGCCCGTGAAGCTGGTTCTCGTTCTAAGGTGGCGATTTATACGGATTCTGAAAATGTTGACCCAGTCGGTTCTTGCGTCGGCCAGCGCGGTTCTAGAATCCAAACGATTATCAGCGAATTGGGTGGTGAGAAGATTGATATTATTGAATATAATGAAGACCCGGCCAAATTTATTGCTAATGCGCTCGCTCCGGCGAAAGTCGTTAGTATTGATTTGGACGAAGAAGAGCATAAAGCAGTGGTTAAAGTCAGTTCTGACAAATTATCGCTGGCTATCGGCAAAAATGGACAAAATGTTCGTCTAGCCGCTCGTTTAAGCGGTTGGAAAATTGATATTATTGAATCAGGTGAAGAAGGCGACAAGATGATTGTGGCGGCTGATGAAGAAGGAGCGGTTATTTCGGAACCAGAGAAGACTTTAGAGGAAGCTCAAGAGGTAGTAGACGCTGCTGCTGAAGAAGTGGTCGTTGATGAAAAGCCGGCTAAACCTAAAAAAACTAAAAAATAAAATAATTTAGTAACACAAAATTATGATGACGACCTTATTTATTCTTGGAGGCGCTCTCGTCGCAATTATTTACGGCGCTGTAGTCATTGCTTCCATTCTTCGTTTACCAGCTGGTAACGATAAAATGAAGGAGATTGCTACTGCTATTCAAGCGGGAGCCAAGGCGTTTTTAAATCGCCAATATAAGTCAGTCGCGATTGTGGCCGCTGTCTTGTTTCTCGCTATTGGTTTTATTCCGGCTTTAGGCTGGCTAACCGCGGTTGCCTTTTTAAGCGGCGCGGTTTTATCCGCTTTAACCGGTTATATTGGCATGTTCGTTTCGGTGCGCGCTAATGTTCGAACTACCGAGGCTGCTCGCGGCGGTTTGCAGAAAGCTTTAACCGTTGCGGTTCGTGGCGGCAGCGTTACCGGTATGCTGGTTGTTGGTTTAGCGCTTTTAGGTACGGCTGGTTTTTATTTTTTAACTCATGATTTACACGCGATTATCGGCTTTGCTTTTGGCAGCTCTTTAATTTCTATCTTCGCCAGACTGGGCGGCGGTATTTATACCAAAGCTGCGGATGTTGGTGCAGATTTAGTCGGTAAGGTTGAAGCCAGTATTCCGGAAGACGATCCTCGCAATCCAGCGGTAATTGCCGATAACGTCGGTGATAACGTTGGTGATTGCGCCGGGATGGCTGCTGATTTATTTGAAACTTATGCGGTGACTTCTATCGCCGCTATGGTTTTAGGTTACTTAACTTTTACGGGCAATGAAAATGTAATTTTATTTCCGTTAGTTTTGGGAGCAGTTTCCATTGTCGCTTCCATTATTGGAATTTTCTTTATCCGTTTAGGCAAGAGCAAAAATATTATGCGCGCTCTATATAAAGGATTAATTGCCGCTGGTGTTTTATCCGCAATTGCTTTTTATTTCTTGACCAAATATTTTATTGCTGACAACGCCTTAAATATCTATATCGCCAGTTTAATCGGTTTAGTTCTAACTGGTTTATTAGTAGTTATTACTGAATACTATACTTCTACCGCTTTCGCTCCGGTTAAGGGAATTGCTGAAGCTTCCAGAACGGGGCACGGTACTAACGTGATTGCCGGTTTGGCGGTTTCTATGAAATCAACTGCTTGGCCGATTATCGTCATTGTTGCCGCTATCTTAGGCGCCTTCTCGCTGGCTGGTTTATACGGGATTGCGATTGCCGCCATGGCGATGTTATCTATGGCCGGAATTATTGTGACGATTGATGCCTACGGTCCGATTACTGACAATGCTGGCGGTATTGCCGAAATGGCGGAGTTAGGCGAAGACGTCAGAAACATTACTGATCCATTAGACGCTGTTGGTAATACTACTAAGGCCGTAACCAAGGGTTATGCTATTGGTTCCGCTGCTTTAGCTGCTTTAGTTTTATTTGCCGACTTTACTTTCAAGATTGGCGACCAATTTCAATTCTTAATTAATAATCCTTTTGTCCTTGCTGGTTTATTCATCGGTGGTTTGTTGCCATATTTATTCGGCGCGATGGCCATGAAAGCGGTTGGTAAAACTGCTGGTTCCGTTGTTGAAGATGTGCGCGCTCAGTTTAAAGAAAAGCCAGGGATTATGACTAATACCGAAAAGCCGGATTACGGACGTACGGTTGATATCGTTACTAAAGCTGCGATTAAAGAAATGATTGTACCAGCTTTAATCCCGGTTTTTGCCCCAATCGTGGTTGGTTTTGGTTTCAATTTATTTGGGGCTGGCCATGGCGTTGAAGCTTTAGGCGGTTTACTTGTTGGTTCAATTATTACTGGTATCTTTGTCGCCGTGTCTATGACTTCTGGTGGTGGTGCTTGGGATAATGCCAAGAAATATATTGAATCCGGTTTCTTCGGCGGCAAGGGCTCTGATGCTCATAAGGCGGCCGTTACCGGCGATACTGTTGGCGATCCTTATAAGGACACTGCCGGCCCGGCGATTAACCCGATGATTAAAGTTTTAAACATCGTGGCACTGTTGATTGTCGGTTTGTTGCTCTAAACTTTAGAAAAACAAAAATAAAAAAGGCTTGGATTTTTCCAAGCCTTTTTTGAAAGGACGAAGCCGCTTAGTTAAACTTAGTGGCGATTGTTTTAGACCAGAATCCCATTTCAGCTCCGAGATTTATAGCTTCCATGATACTTAAAGACAGAAGAAATTCTTCATATTTAGCGAATACTTTTTTAACTGCCTCCTCTCTGTTTTTTTGTCCTATGGCTAATTGATAATCAGCCATAAAACTTTTTCTTGTTAACTGGTTCATTGTCTGGGAGCTTTAGTTTAAGCGGGCTGTCTCTCGCCGGAATATTTTTTTCCAGCGGGCCAGAAGCTGATATCGGCGGCAATGATTATTAAAAAGCCGATAAACATTGAAGCAAGTGGCAAAGATTCAAATACCGCGACATAGCGCCAAGGAACAGGAATCAAATCAAATCCTAGTATCCAGTCAAATGTACTGAATAAAAAAATGATTGCCAGAATAGCAATTAAGGCTAAATAAGCGCCGACATGCCAGCTGTCCATGTCAAAATTTTTAGCATACCAGACAGAGATAACGCCCAAGCAGAAGCTAACATTGAAAACGATGGCATAAGGAGCGGATGCCGGGATAGCGGGAATCATCAGATTTAAGATGAGTTGGGTTGCTATCAAGCAAATAAGCAAGTGGCCGATTAAGGACCAAAAAGACCAAGATACATTTTTCATCAGAAGCCCTCCTCTACCATCATGATGAAATCTTCATATCTTTTTAAGAGAATGGTGAGTTCTCCTAAAAGAGATAGACAAAGTAAAATCCCGCCCATGATAATAAGGGGCCAGGAGAACGCCAGAGAGATTGGCCCGGAATGGACTTCGGCCGACCTGAGAAGTGTTTCCAAAATGGAAACAAATAGGATTACAATTGAAAGACGGAGTGAAAAATGGAAGAGCTTCTCCATTTTTAATTCATCTTCGCCGTTAGTTATTAGATAACCAACGTACAGATAAGCCACAAAGGCCGCAAAGATTGCCGCCAAAACTAAGTTTTGGCTGATTAACCACAGGATGACAAATCCGGAAGCGGTTAATTCAATTCCATAAAAGGCTTTGTTAGAAATCATAGTTATCCTCCTTTTCTATAAGTTATTTTTAACGAACTTTTTTGTTTTATCGATTTAATCGACTTTAATTTAGTTATGCTGATATTTCACAGCTTTTTACCTAATATGTCAACTGGGAATCGCATTTTATGTTTTCAGCACTTTTTTCGAGCCTTGATTTTTCTTTAAAAACTGCTAAAATAAAGTTAATAATCATTGTCAAAGCGGGTTTTAGACCCGCTTCTGCTAACTATAGAGATATTATGCAAGTAAGTAAAAAAGATTTAGAAAAATCACAATTAGAAATTTTAATTGAACTAAGCCAAGAGGAATTCGCGCCTTATATTGAAAAAGGAGCCCAGAAAGTATCCGAAAGCGTTAAAATTGAAGGTTTCCGCTCAGGAAAAGTTCCTTTTGAGATTTTAAAGCAGAAAGTCGGGGAAATGAGTATTTTAGAGGAGGCCGCCCATATTGCGATTATGAAAACCGTAGACGATATTGTGGAGAAGGAAACGATTGGCCGCCAGCCAGTTGGCCAGCCAAGCGTAAATATCACCAAGCTTGCTCCCGGCAATCCGCTTGAATATAAAGTTATTATTTCACTGCTGCCAACTATTACTTTAGGAGAATATAAAAATTTAAATTTAAAATCCGAAGAAGTAAAAATTGATACTAAAGAAATAGATCGCGCCTTGAATGATTTAAGAGAAATGCGCGCGAGCGAAAGAATTGTTGACCGGGAAATTAAAGATGGCGATAAAGTAATTGCTACCGTTCACATGTTCTTGGATAAAGTCCAGCTGGAAGACGGCCATCATCACGATTTAACAATTTTAATGGGCAAGGATTATTTTGTCCCGGGATTTGATAAAAATATTTTAGGCATGAAAAAAGATGAGGAGAGAACTTTCTCGCTGCCATATCCCGACGACCATCATCAAAAAAACTTGGCCGGCAAGATGGTAGAATTTAAAGTGGTAGTCAAAAGTGTCTATGAAAGAATTTTGCCGGAACTAAATGATGAGTTCGCCACTTTTTTCCAACTTAAAGATTTAGCTGATTTGAAAAAGAACATTGAAGATAGCTTGCTCCATGAAAAAAAGCATAATGCCGATTTAAAAAATGAATCGGAAATGATTGCCAAGATCAGCGATAAAACTAAATTTGGCGATTTCCCGGAAGTGTTAATTGAAAGCGAAAGCAAAAACCTAATGTTAGAGCTGGAACAGTCAGTTATTAGACAGGGCGGGAAATTTGAAGATTATTTAAGCCATCTTAAAAAAACTAGAAATGAATTAATGCTGGAGATGATGCCGAATGCCATTAAGCGCGTTAAGGCGGCTCTCATTGTGCGCGAGATTGCTGTGATTGAAAAAATCTTCCCGACCGACAAAGAAATTAACGACAAGATTGACGAGCTGAAGAAGCAATATGCCGGCAATCAAGAAGTCTTGAAGATGCTGGAGGAAAAAAGTTACGCCACTTATTTAAATAATATATTAACTAACGAACAAGTGTTAGCTAAGTTAAAAGAATGGAATTATGCCGACGCTGGCCATAAACAAAAAAGCTAGTTTTGATTATGAGCTGCTCGAGAAATACGAGGCAGGTCTAGTTTTGTTTGGTCATGAAGTCAAATCAGTCCGGGCCGGCCAGGCGAGTTTGAAGGGCAGTTATCTCAGCGTGCGGACAACTAATGGCAAAACGGAGTTATTTTTAATCGGTTGCCAAATCCCGCCCTATAAACAAGCGGGAACTATGCCGGATTATGACAGGAATCGGGAACGTAAATTATTAGTTAAAAAGGGGGAAATTAACCGGCTCTTAGGCAAAAAAAAGGAGGAGGGCTTGACACTAGTCCCCATCAAAATATATACTAAACATAGTTTTTTGAAGCTGGAATTTGCCGTTGGGAAGGGAAAGAAGAGGTATGATAAACGGGAGGCAATCAAGAAACGAGACGTCGAACGCGATTTGCGGACATTTACAAAGAGAGGAAAAAGATAACAAGAGATTTCGGGGATGCCAGGAATCGACAGTTGGCCTTTTTCTAAATATTCAAAGCGCGCTTAGCCAATCGCGTTAAAAGGACTAAAAAAACACAAATGCCAAAACGGCAAAAGCGTTTACTTGGGCAACACCAAGTTACGCCCCAGTTTTAGCTTAATTAATAGCTAAAGCCATCGGACTGGAGGCCAGGCCTCATAACTTCCAGCTGGTGTCATAAAAATGAGGATAGATATCGCTTGCGCTTTTCGGGCGTTATCAAAACCAAAAGAAGATCGCTTGCACCGCTTTTGCTCGGTTTATGATGGTTCAAGTTAAAACAATAAAATCGGGATAACTTTGTAAATGTATTTAGACAAACCGATTGGACATGGGTTCAACTCCCATCATCTCCACAGCTTGGCTTTTAGCTTCAAGCAAGAGCCGCGATGGCGGAACTGGTAGACGCGCTGGACTTAAAATCCAGTTGTAGCGATACAGTGCGAGTTCGATTCTCGCTCGCGGCACGTAGAAACGATACAAATATGCGGGTATCGTATAGTGGTTATTATGCGACCTTGCCAAGGTCGAGAGACGGGTTCGATTCCCGTTACCCGCTCACAGAACAAAAAAGACTCCCTAAGGAGTCTTTTTTGTTATGGAAACGGAAAGAATGGGAATCGAACTAGTTGGAAGTGAGCTAAGAGCCGAGACGGAAGGCGAGGCGAGTAAGCGAGCGTCGAACGAAGCTCCGGGGGGGGCTTCGGGCGCCAACTCTGGACGAGTGCAGCCGCCGCACTTCTGGCGGCGGCAAGCGAGAGGGCTGGGGATTTGGGGGAACAGTGGCGAAAAAGGTGTTTGTTTTTTAGTTATTTTGAGCGGAAAATGATGAATATAGGAATATATTAAAAATCAAATGAGCTCGAATGTCTATTAGCACCGTACCAATTACCAGTTTTTTTCTTATTGTTTAAATGGTACATGAAATGAGCTTTTTGACTAGGGAAGAGCTTCAAATTACTTGGTCTATTGTTTGCTTTGTTACCGTCTCTATGATGAACGACAGTTCCTGGCCTCAATTCATCTCCTATAATTTTTTCCATTATCCACCTATGGACTGGTTTTTTAGTAGCTTTAAAGAAAACATATCCCCTTTTACTCCTGTAGGTTGTTGAATAATTGTTATACATATAATTTAAAATAAAAACGATATTTTAATTTAACTTGGCATTATACAACTAAATTAGCATTTTGTCAATGGCTAGAAAGCTATAATTATTAATATAAATAGGGTATAATAGTTATATAAAGATATGAATAATGAAGATATAAAACTTAATAAGGACTATGTTTGGGACATCGAAAAGATAAAAACTTTTGCTAAAAAAGTTTATGCCCAAGAGTTAGAATTGGATAAGGAAAAGCATGATTTTTGTGTTTCAAAATATGTCGATAGTAAGCAATAATCATATTATATTAGATACATGTTTTATTATTAAGGCGTATGAATATTCCAATACGCCTTATTTTAATGAATTATTTGAATATTTAGCTGGAAATCACTGTATACCAATTATCAACGATCTGATAAATTTTGAGTTTTTAAAAGGATGTAAAAAACAAATTCATAGAAAGATAAAAGAAGATTATTTAAATTCTTTCGTGGCCGCTGTTTTACCGTGTTCTAATGAGATCATTAAAAATGCTACCGTGTTATCTAATTTATACTCAAATAAAAATATTAATAACAATCAAATTAGTTTTGTTGACTTGTGTAATGCCGCGTTTTTAAAAAAACATAAGGATTTACTATTAATTACATTAGATAATAATGATTATCCTTTGTGTGTTCATGATAGATTAGAAATTTATACCATTGATACAGAAAAAGAGGTCTTATCTTTTGGAATATATAAATTTAATTTTAGTAAATTTGAGACAGTCAATGCAGATTTTGCTAAATAATATTAAAATAATATGGAAAAGCACAAAAATATTTTTAGTGTAGTGGCCACAATAGTGGCACTATCAATTGCTTACTATTTTTTATATTCTTTACCAAGCTATAATCGCGAAAAATTAAATCTGGAAAAAGAAAGACAAGCAGAGGATATAAGAATAGCTCAAGATAAAGCGGAATTAGACAAACAAAAAAAACAACAAGAAGAAAGTATAAGAATGTCTGAATTAGCTGGAGAAATACAAAATGACTGTATAAAAAATGTCCAAAATAGTGTCGTATTTTACTTTGATAGAGCAAATACTACATTTTCACCATTATTTTATCCTTATGAAAATGAAGCAGCGTTTAATAAAAATGAAAGACTATTAACGGGCTTGGGTGCTTATCAGAGTTGTATAACAAATGATCCTAGATACACATCTGAAAATACGGCTATTAAATCAATATTAATTGATGCGGACATAGCCGAAGTGGATATTAATAATTATATGGTTGAATATCGAGATAAAACACCTGAATTATGCTCATCTTATTTACTAACTAGTTCTGCAAAACAAAAATGTGAATCTTTAGAAACAAAGCAATATAATTTTTTATATTAATTGTTTAAATATTTACCCCTGTACCACCACATAAAAATTGTGACGCTATTTTGACCTCGGGGAGATAAATTCTGTCATTTTCTAATCCAAGTCAGCAACTAACACGAACAGCCCCTCCCGGGCTGTTTTTATGTTATAATCACTATATACCAATAAATATATGGCCAAAACAATCAAAACCCCAAAAATCAACTGGCAAAAGGTGGTGACTCGAGAATACCCCTTTTTATGGGCGGACTACACCAACGACGCCTATAAGAAAATGGAAAAGGTTGTCGGAACAACCCTGCTTTATAATTTGTTCTCCGGCGAGAAAGACATCCTTAACATCTATCGCGATCCCAAGGACGTTGAACGTTCATACAAGCTGATTGATAAGGTCGCCAAGAATCCTAAGACCGTTGAAGTGATGATGAATACTTATGATGAGCTCGTCGCTAGAAATTACCAACTATTTAAAGAAATCCCTAGTTTAAAAAACAAGAATGATATCAAGAAGAAACTGATAGAGTTGGATAAAAGTTTTTTACCAACCGTCATGTATTATTTATTTTTTGTTTTTTTGGGCTATGGCGCTGATAAGCCTAATATAAAAAAGTTTTTAAAAAAATACGGAACCAGATTTGATAAAATGCGGATGTATACGATTGATATGGACATGAAACGCGAATTTCCCAAATGTTTTGCTAAGTATGACAAAGGGCTATTAGGCTTAACTCCCTACATGAAGCGCCAAGAGTTATTAGCTTTTTTAAAAACTGGTAAAATTGATAAGGATAAAATTAAACAACGGACTAAAAGTTATTTAGTTATTACTAAGGATTTAAAAACTAAAGAATACCGATTGGCTGATATTTCTAAAACCCTTAAAGAAGAACTGGCTCATTTAAAAATTGATACGAACACAAAAACAATCACTGGGCAGGCTGCTTGTTTAGGAAATGCGCGCGGTAAGGCGGTAGTTGTGTTATCTAAAAAGGATTATCATAAGATTAAGGCTGGCGAGATTCTCGTAACCACTATGACCAAGCCAGATATTGTCCCCTATCTTAAAAAAGTGAAGGGTATTGTGACTAATGATGGCGGCGCGTTATCTCACGCTTCTATAATTTCCCGGGAAATGAAAATCCCTTGTTTAACTGGCGCTAAATATGCTACTGATATTATCAAGGATGGCGAAAATTTATTACTGGAAGTTTTTAAAGGGGTAGTTACAAGATTGGATTTATAATTATCATATGCAACAAATAATAGACCAAGCTAGAGAGCTAGCAATCGCGGAAATTAACCAATACGGCGTTCCTAAAATGGAACACTTTATTTTAGCTAACGAGAAAGGACAGCAATTAGCGGAGCAATTAAACGCTGATAAAGATATTGTTTTGCTCGGCACGATGCTTATGGATTTAAAGATTGGCCAGTGTATTAAAGAGGGACGATTAGCCGAGCACGTTCAAGATAGCTCCATGGTTGCTCAAGAATTTTTAAAACAATTTAATTTAGAGTCGGAAGTTTTAACCAAAATTATTAGTTGTATAGAATCACATCACGGAGTAGAAAATTATTCTTGTTTAGAAGCCGAGATTTGCGCTAATTCTGATTGCTACCGCTTTTTAAGTCCGGAAGGCTTTTTCCATGGCGCCTTAATTTTTGGGAATCGGTTTGCTAATTTTAATGACGCGCTGACGCAGCTAGAAAATAAAGTTGATGAGAAACATAATATAATTTCGCTAGATATTTGCAAACAAGAAACTGAGGATAATTATCTCGTTTTTAAGAGATTAATTAAGGAGGCCAAGAGAAATTAAGAAGGGTAACGAAATAATCACCTTTAATATGGGATTTAACGAATACAAAATGTTCAGCCAGGCCGCTCAGGATGCCGGCATAGATGATAAGGATGAACGCAAGCTGATTGCTATGGAACCTAATATGCTTTTAGAAGAGGCGAGCCCGGAATTTAAAAAGCAGATTGGTCCAAAAACGCTCCAGAAGTTTTTTGAGTTTTTAAATAATGGCCAGCCAGACGACGGCAAGGAAGCTGTTCGTTTAGGCAATGTTTTATATCAATACCGTTCTGATGAGCGTGCGGAAAAGAATTTTGCCGACCAGGATGAACGCCAACCGCGGGTTTTAAATGAACAGGATCAAAAAATTATTAATCTCGGCTGTCATTTGATGGAAAATTCTTTTTATAATGGCCAGCTAGGCCATCTGGACGACAAATCAGCCGCTGCCGCCGCTTTCGTTTTTAATAATTTAGCCAAAATTTTTCAATCCCAGAAAAATCTAGCCGGCTTTGATAAAGAAAAATTTACTGGGTTAGTTAACAACGTTGCTAAATTTGAGACCGAAAAGCTTTTTGGGGAGTATGCTGATTCTGATTCTCGGGATATTAGAGTTAGTGGCCAGGAAAATCTCCAACTCCTGATTGCCCAAGAATCTTCTATTTTGGAGTCGTTCGGTAAAAAGGATTGGCACGAATATACTTCCGGCTTACATCGTCGCCTCTTAGAAGCCATTAATATCTTAGAGAAGACTGAGCATCTTAAACCATCGGTGAAGAGGGCTCTTCGTGATGAAGCCGATGATTTATATCACCATCTCTCGCATATAATATACCGGATAAATGATTATGCTCTCGGCCTAGCTGATAATAGTAAAAACCAAAATGATAAACCCGCTTTTTTAATTGATTATTTTAAAGATAACGGACCATCTTTGTTTTCCATCAACCAAGCAATTTTTGGCAAGCGTGAAATGGAGGGATTCTGGCCGCTGGACACCGAATTTAAAACTCTTCAGGGAAAGGTGAAACCGGCAGCTCCAGATAAGCCTAAGAAATATAATGATTTGTCGGAGTTTGGACAAGCAGAAAGTAAAAAGCTGGCACCGGAAGCGCTTAAAAATTTAGCCGAAATTTTTCAAAACAATGGCCAGGGTGATTTTAACCAGTATCTTCTGCAGATAAGAAAGGTAGAAAAATTAAAAAGTAAATATGATGATGCTTTGGCTAAAGATAAAAGTTTTCAAGCGGCCTATAACCAGACATTAAAAAAACTAGACAATCAGAGCACAATCCCTTACTTTTTTAAATCTTATATTATCGCTTCTCGCATGCGCGTCGATTATAATACGGCCGAACCTTTAAAGAAGTCCGAGCAAGCTTCTCCTCATAAAGCGCAAGAATATTTATTCTTTGGTAAATATGAATACGACTATGAGGGGCAAATAACACAGCAGGGGCCAAATTATGCCAATGTCCATTATCTTCCCGGGGATATGCCCTTGGCTGCTTGGGCGGTTGAATATTTAGAATCGTTAGAGAAAAAGAAGACAAAAAGGAATTAACTATAAATTACCAATAACAAAACACCGGTTTTAAATCTGGTGTTTTTGTTTTAGGTAATTTCTTGACAAAATCACCTTAAAAATGATAATTTAAGCTATTAAATAAATCGAACATTAATAAATCAATAATACAAACTTAAAATCATACGAAATGAAAACACCACGTGATCCAAGAATCTTTATTTTGATGATAACCCTCTTATCGCTTTTATTTGTTGCCGCTAGCATCATTCCAATCATTCTCCCAAGTTTATTCGCTTACGCATATGGCTTTAACAGTCCGCGGGATAAGCAGCGCTACGGAATTACTAAGTACCATGTCTTAGGAGCCGCTTTTATCGGGGAATTATTTTTCGCGGTATTTATAGCGTTTGCTCTTAACTCCAGTATGAAATTATTTAGCCACCCGAAAATGTTCGGGCTGTTGATAATTGTTTTTATCCTAAACTATCTGTGCTCCGTAATTTTTTACTGGCGCGGCACCAAACAAAGACTAGTAAATTTTAATTAAAGAATAAAGGAGAATTTAACATGCACCTAAAAACAGGCGAAAGAACCAATGTCCAAGCTGGGGACTTGGTTACCATTTACTTTTCCGGCAGCTTGATGCTGATGTCTGTCAGTCGCGGCCTTGGCAATACCTTAAAATTTGAGGGCACTAATGACAATAAAACGATTGTCTCTGGTTATAATGCCAATAAAAGCGGGGCTGATCAGTTCATGATGTTATTTGCCCAGATTACTGGGCTAACGGCTTATGAAAAGAATGTTCAGGCGGAGTTCGTTTTGTACGAAATGACGGCTGGTCCTTCGTTACTTAGTTGGGGATAACCACTATTGACAAACATTTCAATTCGTGCTATAGTGTTAACAGTTCTAACAGTGATAAACCAAAAAAAACAAAATCATGCGAAGAAGTCGTGCAGAGCTACTATAAGTAGCAAAAACATTTTACAGAAATTCCGGGTGAGGCCTTGTGTTGACAAGGCCTTTTTTTTACCAAAAAGACCGTCAAGAAAGAGGAAAACTGTTAATTCAAATAAAAAAGCATCGCTGAGAAGCGATGCTCTTTTGAAAAATAGCCTTTGTTAGATTCCCAAATGCTCCAATAAGGTCTCTTTAGAAGTAGTTTTTAAGCAAATGCCAACTTCTAAGCCGAGAGCCGCCTGTTTGATTTCGTCACCAAAAAATTCAATTCTGACAATCTCATCAATTAGGGGCTCTTTGCCTTTAGCCGGGATGCTGACTAAATCTCCTTTATGGATTTCATTTTCAGTGACTGCTCCGACAACCACTAGGCCGCAAGTTTTTTGCATAATGTGAGTTACGGAGACGGCGGCATTTTCTCCAACATTCAAAATTAATTTCTGTTTCATAACTTAAGGTTTTTAAGAACTGGCCTTATTATAGAAGTGGAGTCATAATTTTGTCAAATTGTTTTTTAGGATGATATACTTAATATATATTAAAATCATATTTATCGTATGAAAACCAAAATCCAAGCACTAGTTAATTTATTATTAAAACTCCATAAAGCCTTATTGGATTTAGAGCGGACGCGTTATGAAGCGGAGTATGGTCCGATTTTAGACAATAGCGCTTATTTTAATTTGGTTATCAGCCACGAAGATTTTAAATGGTTATCAGGTTTATTGGAAATCATTGCCTTACTTGATGAAGAATCGGAAGCGGAAAATATCTCCGCTGAAAAGATTGCTGATTTAATAACTAATTTAAAAAATCTTTTAGAGGTCAATGATAACAGTGAATTTTCTCAGCGCTATCAAGCGGCTTTAAAAAATCCCGAGATTAGCCAGTTTGATAATGAGCTTAAGACTGTCATTAGCAAGTTAACTGCGATAAACTAGAGGCAGTAAAATATATGTCTAATTATTTTAAAAATCTTCCCAGCTTATCGCGTTTATATCATTTATTATTTTTTCGCACCACCGTCGCCCACCAAAAGTTATTAGCCTCTTTAGTAAATGTATCTACAGTCGCGATTATCAGCTTTCCCGCTTTTTATATTTTTGGTTTTGATTTACGCTTCAAATTATCAGTACTGGCCACCTTCTTTGCTTACGAAACTTTTTTTGGGTTCTTCAAAGAAAAAAGAGATTTAGGCATGTTGGTGGTTGGTTCTTATTGGCATGATAATGTTTCTTTTTTACGTTATTGCGCCTATAATCTTCTTTATACTATCAGTTTTTCGTCCATGCTTTTTTATGTCTGGTTTCCTTTTGATATTTTATTGTTTAATATCATTGTCGTGCAATTAACTTGCGTTTTAATAACCGGGGACACTCTACACGGAGGTTTGACCGGAATGAGGACGGTAGTTAAAAAATATTCTTAATAATCAATATTAATTTAGAAAAAAGGCGTTCTGCGAAGTAGCGTCTTTTTTATTATAATATATGCCAATTTGACCTATATTAGCTTATGTGTTAATCTAAAATGTTGATTTTGGTCTTTAAAAAATAAGGAAAGATTAGGTTAATTATTGAGTTAATCTTGGAGATGAGCTTATCTCAATAATTAATCTAATTATTTAATCCTTTAAAATGATAAAAATGAAAAAAATCTTTTTATTCCTTGCTAATGAAGTTATGCAAATATTAGAGATGGCCGCTGTTTTATGCGTCCTTTCTTATATTGTGGTCATCATTTTTGTTTCGGGGTTTTCTCCGAAGATCCTTGCTTCACTATGGCCTGCTTGGCTGATTCTTGTTGTTTTAGGCGGCATCATTTTTGTTGTCCATAACAAAATTACCAGTTTTTCGATTGATGATAATCGGATGGCGGTTATAATTTATTATCCCAACGGTAAATTTGAGTATTATAAAAAACCGTTGTGGGGGAAATTTAATTATAAGACAATTTATTTCCCGACTGACTGGGGCAAAAAGAAGGTACTGAGCCATGATTTCCGCGTCAGCTTAACGCTGGAAGCTTTAGGCAGAGAAGTGATCATCCCCTTTAATTTAAAGTTGGAGATGGGTGATTATTTTGATGCGGCAACATTGCATAAATTAATTCTCTGGCAAAAGGCGAAGCCGAAACGGCGGACATTCAAGCTTAATGAATGTGTCCAAAATGTTTTTACGGAATTTAATCTTAACGACGAGGAACGCAAGCTTAAGCTTGAAGACTTGGCGAAGCAGTTATTTAGTTCTATTGCTGATAAAAAGGCTATTTTAGAGTTAATACAAACAGAGGTTGAATTTCCTTACCCTCTTTTTAAGGCGAATGCTTATATTTCATTGTTAAGAGGAGACATAAGAATAAAATTGTTTGATCAAGAACAATTCTTGCATATTTAGTATTAATCAAAAAAAATCAAGAAAATGAAAAGAAAACCGTTTATTTTAGGCTTGGATGGCTTTAAAAATTCTCAAGCAGTTTGGGACACAATTAAAGCAACTCTGCAGGAACCGGGCGAGATGGCTGATTTTATCAGTCATTTTAAATTCAATGATGCCTTGCATCTTGAAGGCATGAAGGGTGAAGATGGTATATTGCCATATTTGATTCACGAATATCCCGAAATTTTTATTTTTTGGGATTTGAAACTGCAGGATACTAATGGTACCGACAAAAATATTTTGTTGAAATACCTGAAATACATGCGCTCAGGAGATATTCTGACTATGGTCAGCACTTCTTCATTGCGAGCTTTCCGTGAAGTTCGCGCTTTGATTCCCGCGGGAGTTAAAATTGCGATTGTTTCCGTGTTGACGGATACTGAACCGGACGAATGTCGGATGCGTCGTGGCATGTTTCCGGGAATGGCGATTTTAAATGATGCTACCAACCTGTTACCTAAGGAGGATTTTTTTAATGCCGTTGTTTGTTCACCGGCGGAACTGCCGCTTCTGAAAAAGAATTTACCGGATTGCATTGAATTTATTACCCCGGCGATTCGGGATTCCTGGATGGATGCTGGTCAGCAATCAGCGGCCAGAATTGATGGCATTAAAAATACCTTGGATGCCGGAGCTGATTATCTGGTTCTTGGCGGCCAATTAATGAAGGGAAATTCTGAAAAAGGCATCTCTGCCTCTGAAAGTCGCAAGCTTTCGATTGCTGAAGCCCTGCGCTCCGACGCCTTGAGTCTTATTAAAGGTCAGCCTTTAGAAACTCTGGTAAATCTTGAGGGGCATTACCAATCACGTAAAACTCCTGACGGAAAATTTATGGGGCCGCTGGTTACTTATAGCGGTCAATATGATTCACCGACAGGTAAAAAGAATTTCGTGGGCGATGTTTACTTTAATTTGGCCGTAATTGAGGACTCTCCTCAGCGTCTTGAATATTTTGCCAAATTGATGGCCGAAAAAATCCTGGCTTTTGAAGAAACCTGGGGGCACAAGGTTGATTATCTCATCGGCGTTCCAGAGGGTGGAAGTAAAATCGCCCAAGAAGTCGGGCGTTTACTTAACATTCCAGGATTACGTTTGGAAAAAGAGGTAACGGCCGTTAAAACCGCGACCTCTAAAGAGCAATCGAATTTGGTTATGCGCCGTAATGCGGGAGCTGTTGAAATTGGTTCGTATGTCATCCTTTTTGAGGACCTGTGCAATAATTTTGCCACTACCCAAAAAGCAATTGATGCCATTAATGCAGTTGATGCCGTTGTTGTCGGCATTGCTTGTGTTGCTAATCGTTCCAAAAAATACACTGAAGAATGGCGTGGGTTGCCGATAATTTCCGGCATTTCCGTGCCTTCTGACCAGTATGAACAGGAAGATCCTTTGGTTGCGGAATTAGTTGCCGCTAAACATTTGAGTACCGATCCCAAAAGAGATTGGGCCGATTTGAAAGCCGCGATGGAAGAATAAGCTAACATTAAATGTTCTTTTAAAAAGCCCTTGTGAATATACAGGGGCTTTTTATGTTATAATAACAATATATGAAATCCAAAACAGTTATCTGCGAAGATATCAACAAGAAAAAATTTAAAATTAAGGCAGAAGAATTGATTTTTCGTCCCTCAGTTTATGGACTGCTGTTTAAAGGCGATAAAATTCTTTTGAGTAAGCAATGGGATGGTTATGATTTTCCCGGCGGCGGCCTTAAAAAAGGCGAGCTAATCGCCGAGGCTTTAAAAAGAGAATTTTGGGAGGAGACCGGTTTGCGGATTATGCCTGACAAACTGGTTACCGTGGCCGACAGTTTTTTTATCAGCATTGAGAGCCGTAAAAGTTTGCAGGGAATATTAATATATTATATTTGTAAAAATCCGCGCGGCCGGATTTCTATGGCCAATTGCGATGTGCATGAAAAAATCTATATGTCAGAAGCGGAGTGGATTAATATTAAAGATATAAGAAAGATCAAGTTTTATAATGGGGTTGATAGCGTAAAATTAATTAAACAAGCTTACGCGATGTTCAAGAAAAAATAATATGGCAAAAATTACGAAACGCATTTTTTTAACTTCCAGCGTGCATGCGGTGGCGCGTGATATTGCTAAGAAAATTGGCGGCGCTAAGAATAAAAAGCTTCTTTTTATTTCTACCGCAGCCGAAAACGAAAAAGACACTTCTTGGCAAACCCGTGATTGCAATGCTTTGATTAAAGCAGGGTTTAAGGTGGCGGAATATACGGTCACCGGCAAAAAGAAAGCCGCGGTGGCGGCGGCCGTCAAACAGGCTGATGTTATTTATTTTAGCGGCGGCAATACTTTTTATCTGTTGCAACAGCTCCAACTTTCTAATTCTTTGTCGGTTTTTAGAGCGGCTGTTAAGGCCGGTAAAATTTATATTGGCACCAGCGCCGGCTCTATCATTGCCGGGCCGGATGTTTATCCGGTTTATAATTTAGATAAAGCTAATGTCGCTAAAAAACTGAAAGGCTATCGAGGCCTGAGTCTAGTGGATTTTGTAGTTTTTCCGCATTGGGGGAGCGAACATTTTAAGGAAAGATATCTGAATCAAAGATTAGCCTTTAATTATAAAGTTAAAAACAAATTTATTCTTCTTAATGACTGCCAGTATGTCCAAGTTGAGAATGATTGGTATCGTATCGTGGAAGTTAAACATAAATAAATGACTTTCTCGGTTCTGGATTGGAATATCCAAGGTAAAAAATATTATACCCATACTCTTTTCAAAAAAGTAAAACCGGCGCTTGAAAAAATAAACGCCGACATTATTTGTTTGCAAGAAGGAGAAACGATTATTGATGAGCTTGATTATTTTAAAGAGGCTCATAAATATAATTATGTTTTTTCGCCGGAGGATAAAAACGGCATTAATGTTATTTTAAGCAAATTTAAAATTATAAGCAGCGGACAAATTAATTGCCCCTCGTTTTTAGATAGGATTTCCGGTGAAGTGCTCTGGGCCAATCTGGAAATTGGCAATAAAGTTTTAAAAATTTATAATTGTCATTTTGAGATTCATGATATCGGCCCTAAAGAAAGAGCGGCGGCTCTAAAATTTATTCTTGCCGATGCCAAGAAATTCATCGGCCCCGCGATTATTTGCGGTGATTTTAACACAGTTGTCCCCGCTGCTGGTTTCGGACGTAAATTTGTGCAGCGGTTTCATCGCGTTCCGGCTGCTAGTTTGTTGAGGGGAAGCGAGGATTATTTAAAAGATGAGCGCTATCCATTTTTAAAAATAATTAATGGCGGCGGCTTTAAAGACATGACCGATATTAAGCGGACGACTTGGTCAGTTTTTAGCATCCGCTGGGAAATTTTTCACTTAAAATTAGATTGGTTTTTTATTCGCGGACTCAAAGCTTCTAAGGCGATTTTAGGGAAATATATTTCCGATCACCGTTCGGTGTTGGTAAAGTGTAAACTTGATTAGATTTTAATAAAAAAGAAAAGAAAAAAGACGGAATTTTTTAGGTTCCGTCTTTTTTAGTCCCAGCGATTTCTGGTTGGCTGTTTAGCCAAGGAGATGCTGAGGAAGGAATTTTCGTAGTTGTCACTGAATTCCAGAATAAAAGTTTTTTGTAGTCTTTCTTCTGGGCTCAGAGCGGGCACAATTTGGCCATAAACACTCTCGTATTTATCAACTTGTTTGGACATAAAATCATGGCTGTTAATCAAGCTTTTTAGCTTGTTCATCATGACCAGTTTTTTGTAGTCATTTGTTAAATGCTCATAATTACGAGATTCAAATAATGGTTGCGGCTCGTGAAAGCCGCTTGTTGGTGGCCGGCTGCCGTTTCGTTCTGGATAGCAGCAGAGAAAAGGGTGCGCGCCGCGGTAGGGATGTTCCAATTTTTGATAATCATCAACTGTCATTAATTGGATGTTTGTCGCCCCTAAGTTGCTGCTGTTTTCCAGCCAGGAGAGAGTCATTGCCTCTAAAGCGGCAATCAGTAGTTCGGGAACGCGGCTAATTACCAGCCGGCATTCGTGTAAGCCTTCAAGTTCCATGGCGTTAGTTTTAATAGTTATTTTAAAGATCTATTTGTTTAACAGCTTATCTTAAAACTTATGGTTGGGGGTGTCAATCACTATTATTGACAAATTACACTTCTCGTGGTATAATTATAAGATTCTTTTTTTAATATAACTTAAATATTTTTGCTAAAAAAATAGTTTATGTTAATATTATTATAAAGTCGCTCTTTAACATAAAGGATTGGATTAATTGTTAAGTTCATCTGTATGCTCCAGGTAAATTTTACAATTCATCGAATATAAACTTAAAAATTAGCAATCATGAAAACAAATTTGAAATTGAGACTTGCTTCGTTAATCGTAGTTGAACAACCTTTGCTGTCGGCCACGATAGTTGTTTTCCTTTTTGCCATTGTTATGATGGCCATCTCTGCAATCTTTCGGGATTACCTCATGGTAACAAAAGTTGCCAAATTCTTTTTTTTTGGCACTGGCCATTTTGGGTATTGCCCATCTGACGGCTACCAAACTATTTGTTACCTGGTTTTCCAGAAATAAGCACCGCATTCCGCTGTTGTATTATGGCGGAAAAGTGAAAATCTACAATCGACCAATTTTTAAAAAGGTTCCGTTTGTAGAAATTATTTTCCCGGATGACTGGGATGTGACTCATACGATTGGCCAGCATCAAACTTCTTTGTTGATTGGCTTGGCCATTTCGTCACAGGAAATTTTCCTATTACAATTTGATCTTAAGGCTGAAGTTTTCGGCGAGTTCAAAGCTCAAGATTTGGAAAAATTAATTGTTTCACAAAAAGCAAAGTTTCCAAATCAAACAAAATTTGAATTCATTGATTGTCTACAGGACTTTCTCGTTGCCGATTGCCGGCGCAATCACCATTCAATTAAATTTTTGCTCACCGATTACCATCTGGGGCAAATAAATTTAAAGTTATTAGAAAATGGTGTTCTACAAATGGTTAAAATTCCTGACCTCTTCACGAATGTGAAAAAAATGGAATTGAATCTGACCGCGGTTCAAAGAATGATAAAAACGAACCCAACGGTTCAAATGTTCCCACTTAACAGAGCTGCTGCTGTTCTCTAAAACATTTGTCCACTTGGACACAGATATTGAGACTCGTTTCCTTATTAGGTAAGCGAGTCTTTTTATTTGCCTTTTATTGACCGAGAAAAACTATTGTGTTAATCTAAAATGTTAAATTCACTCTTTAACAAATAAGGAATTAATTAGTATTAACCTTCATAAACAAAGTATCATGAAAAAGCTTTTACAAAAGTATTTTATTTTGGTTGCTGAAAACCCGATAATCGCCGTTTTGTGGCTGATTTTTTTGCCCATCTTTATCCCGGTTTTAATTTTACTCGCGTTTTCTAAAGACGTTCCTGATTTTCAAGATTTTTTGACAAACGATTTGATGACTTGGGTGTTTTGGGCAATGCTTGCTATCGCCGTTTTAAATATTATGGTGCCGTTCTTTTTTATGACCTATTTCTATAATATGAAAAGACGGATTGTTTTAATCAAGCCGGATGGTATTCAGGATGCTGCGGTAATTTATCGTAAGCCGCTTTGGGGCAAAGTTCCTTATGCGGAAATTATTTTTCCGGAATTTTGGGATATGAGCGAAAATAACCGGGAGCGAGAATTGGAACTGCATGTAATCTTTCCGATGAATGGTAAACTTTTAGCATTTATCGTTTTGGAACTTAAGTTTATTTTAAACGGAGATTTTCAGGCGGAAGATTTGGAAGAAATGATTCAGGCACGCAGTGGCATTTGGAGAAATAGAAATTGTTTTCACTTTAATAAATCGCTGGAAAAAATCTTGGCCAAATTCTTGTCCGATCGCCGCGAATTAGTTCGCGATGATATTATCGCCTGGCAGCAAAAGAAACTGAAAGCTAAAGAATTAGAACAAAAGTGGTTTAAGCCCGACCTTATCTTCGGTCATCTTTTCGCCGATGCGAAAAAAATTGAAGTAAATCTTCGGCCCCCGGAAATTATCCGGACTCGTGAAAAAAACTGAGAAATTTTTTGTGATTGCGAAGCGTCAAGGAAACTTGGCGCTTTTTTCTTGGCTTAGTATTTTTAATGATGGCTTGCGCCGGCTTTATTAAATGATATAATTATTTTAATAAAATAAATTATAATTATATGTCAGAACGCAGCTTAGATAGCGAATATGTTAATGAGTGGGGTAATGAAGCGACGCAGTGCCAGCATTGTGCTAGTTTTTATGGACAGGACGGAAAATATGTTTGCGTTACTTCTAGTGAAAAAACCTTTGAAGAATTGTTAGCGGAAAATGGCGAGATTTCTCCGGAGGGCCATTGTGATTATTTTAAGTCTTTAGATTAGTATTGACAAAATCAAATAAATCGTTTAAACTACTAGTACAAATAAATATTCCACCTTTAATAAATATCTTCGGGTAGCAGCTAGCAAGCTCTACTTAGGTGGCCGAAGAGCTCCATCACTATGGGGTTAAGCACGCTTTTTTTGTTGGCATTAATTAAAAATGAAAAAAGTTGGCTTTATAAATATGGAAGACAAAAATTTAGACCAAGACGCTGATTTTGGTAAATTGTTAGAAAAAGATGATATTAAAATCCCGCAAGCGGGCGATATTATCAAGGCGACCGTTATTACCGCTTCTAAGGCTGAAGTTAAATTAGACGTGGCCGGTGTTTTAATGGGCGTAGTTCGTGGTCCGGAACTTTATAATGAAGTCCCTGAATATTCCGAACTTAAGCCGGGTGACGAAGTTGAAGCCGCGGTGGTTGATGAAGAAAATGAAAATGGCGAGTTGGAACTTTCTTTCCGCTTAGTTGGACAAGAAAAAGCTTGGCTTAATTTACGCCAGGCGCTTAAAGACAAAACTACTGTTAAAGTTAAGATTGTTGATGCTAATAAAGGCGGATTACTTAGCCGTTATTGCCAAATCGATGGCTTTTTACCGGTTTCCCAGTTAGCCCCTGAAAATTATCCGCGTATTTCCGGCGGCGATAAGAGCCGAATTTTAGAAAAATTAAAATCTTTTGTCGGCCAAGAGTTTGAAGTTACGGTTATGACTTTGAATGAAGAAGAGAATAAGATTATTTTCAGCGAAAAAGATGTTTGGAACAAGAGACAAAAGCCAGCGCTGGATAAATATAGCGTGGGCATGGAAGTTGCCGGTAAAATTACTGCTATTACCAATTTCGGCGTCTTTGTTTCTTTCGGTGAAGGTATTGAAGGTTTAATCCATATTTCGGAATTAGCCTGGCAGAGAATTGATTCTCCGAGCGAGATGTACAAAGTTAATGACGAAATTAAAGCAGAAATTATTTCTATTGATGGCGCCAAAGTTTTCTTGAGCGCTAAGAAATTATTAAAGGATCCATGGTTAGAAGCCAGCGCTAAGTATAAGGCCGGCCAAGTTGTTCCTGGTACTATCTTGAAAGTTAATCCTTTCGGCTTATTCATTAAGTTAGATGAAGAAATTCATGGCTTGGCTCATATCAGCCAATTAAATTTAGGTGTTAAGGAAAAAATTACCGAGCTCTTTAAGAGCGACGAGGTTCGTGATTTTGAAATCGTGAGCGTTTCTCCGTCAGAACATCGCTTAGGTTTAAAATTAGCTGATGGCAAGAAAACCAAGAAGGCTGAAAAGGAGGAAAAGGAAGAAGTAGCTGAAGCCGAAGAAAAAACCGACGAGAAAAAAACTAAAGAAAAAAAAGTTGCCAAGAAAAAAACCGCTAAAGCAGAATAATAATTTTCCTAGTTTAAATAAAATAAAAATTCCTCGCTCTTCGGGGAATTTTTATTAAACCTTAAGGTTTGCCAAACAGCCGGTTTCCGCCTATAATAGAGATAATCATTTAAGACTAAACACATGACAAAACTAATAAGAAATTTTTTACTTTTTTTAGCGATTTTCTTTATAATCGCGGCTATTTTTAGTGCTTTTTCCAATAATGCCGTTAAAAGTGAAGCCGTAGGTATTGAGGCTTTAGTGAGTGGGATTAATCAAGCCAATGTTTCAGAGATTGTTGTTAGCGGCGACAAAATTACCGCCACCTTAAAAGACGGCAAACAGGAAGTAACCAGAAAAGAGCCGACGGAATCTTTGAGCACGCTTTTAAGCAACTTGGGAGTTGAGCCAGCTAAATTAGCGGATATTAAAATTTCCATCAAAGATGAAAGCGGCTGGGATTATTTTTTAGTTAATATTTTGCCTTTCTTATTGCCATTATTGATTATCGGCGGTTTCTTTTTCTTTATGATGCGCGGCGTTCAAGGCTCCAATTCTCGGGCCATGAGTTTTGGGCAATCAACCGCTAAAGACTTTAAGCCGGATGATAAAAATCGGACGACCTTCAAAGATGTCGCTGGCGCTAAAGAAGCCAAAGAAGAATTAAAAGAGGTGGTGGAATTTTTACGCTTCCCGAAAAAATTCCATGAACTAGGGGCAAAAATTCCGCGCGGGGTTTTGTTGTTAGGCTCTCCGGGAACCGGAAAAACTTTATTGGCTCGTTCGGTAGCTGGGGAAGCACAGGTGCCATTTTTCCATATGTCCGGTTCGGAATTTGTGGAGATGTTTGTCGGTGTCGGCGCTTCACGCGTGCGCTCTTTGTTTGAAAAAGCAAAAAAAAGCGCACCCTGTATTGTTTTTATTGATGAAATTGACGCTGTCGGCCGCCGTCGCGGTTCCGGTTTAGGAGGCAGCCATGATGAACGTGAACAAACTTTAAATCAAATCTTAGTGGAGATGGACGGTTTTGAGCCGACGCAAAATATTATTGTCATCGCCGCGACTAATCGGCCTGATGTTTTAGATCCAGCCCTGCTGCGTCCGGGACGTTTTGATAGACGGGTGATGATTGATTTACCTGACTTAAAAGATCGTGAAGATATTTTACTGGTTCATGCGCGTAAAAAACCATTGGGAGCCAACGTGGAGTTGAAAAAAATTGCTGAACGAACTTCCGGTTTTTCGGGCGCCGACTTGGCTAACATTTTAAACGAAGCGGCCATCTTAGCGGCGCGTCAGGGCAAGAAAGAAATTGTCAATGAAGATTTATTTGAGGCGATTGAAAAAGTGATGATTGGCCCGGAACGCAAAAGCCGAATTATTACTGATAAAGAAAAAAAGATTACTGCTTATCACGAAGCGGGGCACGCACTGGTAGCGCATTTTTTGCCGGACGCTGATCCAGTTCATAAAATTTCCATTATTTCCCGCGGTTCAGCCGGCGGCTATACGCTTAAAGCGCCGCTTGAAGATCGGCATATGCACGCCAAGTCCGAGTTTATATCGGAAATTGCTGTTTTACTGGCCGGACATACAGTCGAAAAAGAAATTTTTTCAGAAGTTACCACTGGGGCCACTTCTGATTTACGGCGGGCCACTTCTTTGGCGCGTAGTTTAGTAACTGATTACGGGATGAGTGATCATCTTGGTCCGCGCACTTACGGTCAGAAAGAGGAAATGATTTTCTTGGGACGCGAAATCCATGAACAACGCGATTATAGCGAAAAGGTAGCTGAGAAAATTGATGAAGAAATCAGCGGCTTTATAAAACAAGGTTTTGATAAGGCGGAAAAAATTATTCGCAGTAAGAAACAGGAGCTCGAAGCGATTGTCGCTGCCCTTTTAGAAAAAGAAACTTTAGAGAAAGATGAGTTTGATAAAATTGTTGGCCCTAAGCCGGCTAATGTTTAGTTTTTTGTTTTCTTTATTGACTAATATTGGCTTTACGTTATACTAAAATTGTAATAATTAAAAATTTATATGGCTAATCCTAAGAAAAAGAAGACCCATAGCAAGACCCATACCGGTCGCGCTCATTTGGCTCTTAAAAAAGTAAGTCTTACTAAATGCCCGAAATGCGGCGAGATGAGAAAGCCTCATACTGTTTGCGCTTTCTGCGGCACATATAAAAGTAAGGAGGTTACTAAACCAAAGACCAAAGCGGTCAAGAAGAAATAATTTATGTCTAATCGTCACCTCGCTAGAACTATTGCTCTGCAAACCTTGTTCGCCTGGGATTTTAATGGACGTAAAAATGATGGACTAGAAAGTCTAATTGAAGATAACTTTGCTAACTTTGCCCCCAACTTTGATGATGGGGGTTTTGTGCGTGGACTCGTGGCCGGCGTGGTTGAACATTTAGATGAGATTGATAAACACATTATTAAATATGCCACTGAATGGCCGCTTGATCAGATAACTGCCGTTGACCGTAATATCTTACGCCTCGGTATCTACGAATTAAGCTACACTCCGATTCCGCCACGAGTGGCCATTAATGAATCGATTGAAATTGCCAAGAGTTTTGGCGGTGATTCTTCCGGTAAATTTGTGAATGGAGTTTTGGGCGCGCTTTACGGCGATGAGCCGGAAATCCAAAAGCGCGACAATAAAGAAGAGGCGGAGGCCGCCAAAGAAAAAGAAGCGGAAGCGGCTAAAGAAAAGGCGGATGATAATTTAGAAACAGGGGCCACGGAAGACTAGCCCCTTTATGTTTTTATGACAGCTAACAGTTTAACAAAATTACAAAATAATCTCGGCATCAGTTTTAATAATGAAGACTTGATTCGCCAGGCTATGGTCCATCGCTCTTATATTAATGAGCACCCGGACTTTAGGGTCGGCCACAACGAACGTTTGGAGTTCTTAGGCGATGCAGTTTTGGAAATCGTAGTCACGGAATATTTATTTTTAAATTTTAAAGACGTTCCGGAAGGCGACTTAACGAATTGGCGCGCCTCTTTGGTTAATGCCAAGATGCTTTATGAAGTCGCCCAAGAATTAAAAATTGAAGATGCTCTTTATCTTTCTAAGGGTGAAGCTAAAGATAAAAATAAAAAATCACGGCAATTTATTCTAGCTAATGCGATTGAGGCCATTATCGGTGCTGCTTATTTGGATCAGGGAATCGAAGTGGCTAAAGAATTTATTTTAAAACATATTATCTGCAAGCTTGATAGTATTTTGGAAAATCGTTTATATCTTGATCCTAAATCTCGTTTTCAAGAAAAAGCTCAAGAAGTGCGCGGAGTTACTCCCCATTATCAGATTTTAGATGAAGTCGGTCCGGATCACGCCAAAGTTTTTACGGTCGGCTTATATTTAGATGATGAGGAAGTTGCCACAGGCGCAGGCTCCTCTAAGCAAGAAGCCCAAGTAGCCGCCGCTTCCCAGGGGCTTAAAAAAATGGGTTGGTAAAATAATTTAATTTTTATGGAAGTTAAAAACTTATTTAAAATCGCCGCCGAAAAAGAGGCCTCCGATATTCATATGATTGTCGGTCAGGAGCCGATTTTGCGGATTGATGGCGAATTATTTAATGTTAATGACGTTTTTCCTGATGGCCATTTTCCGGTGCTTAATACAGTAGAAATGGAGAATGTCATGGATGTAATTTTAACCAAAGAACAAAAAAGAAGATTCATGGATAAGCGCGACTTAGACTTGGCCTATCAAGTTGAGGAATACCGCTATCGCGTTAATTTTTCTTTTGAGAAAAATAATGTTTGTTTGGCGGCGCGCATTATTAAAGAGCAAGAGCCGACCCTAGAGGAATTAGGTCTGCCCCCGGTAGTAGAAAAGATGCTTAATCTCCAACAAGGCTTAATTTTAGTAACTGGCCCGACTGGCTGCGGCAAATCGACAACCTTGGCAGCGATGATAAATCATATTAACGCTAACACCAGTGTTAACATTATCACCCTAGAAGATCCGATTGAATATATTTTTAAACCGAAAATGAGCATCATTTCTCAAAGACAATTAGGGAGCGATATGATTAGTTTTTCCAGCGGCTTAAAGCATGCTTTGCGCCAGGATCCGAATGTAATTATGATTGGTGAAATGCGTGATTTGGAAACGATTTCTACAGCGATTACCTTAGCCGAGACTGGGCATTTAGTTTTAGCAACCCTGCATACTTATAGCGCCGCTCAGACAGTTGATAGAATTATTGATATTTTCCCGCCATATCAACAGAACCAGATTAAGTCGCAATTATCTTTTGTTTTATCAGCGATTATTTCTCAGCGCTTGTTGAATAAAGTCGGCGGCGGACGCGTCGCTGCTCGGGAGATTTTGTTAAACAATTCAGCGATTGCTAATTTGATTAGAGAAGGGAAAGTTGCCCAGATTAAGAGCGTAATTGAAACCGGCGGCGCTTCGGGAATGATAACAATGGATAAACATGTTAAACAGCTATACAAAGATAACTTAATTACCAAGGAAGTGGCCATGGGGCAATTAGGGGACCCTGGCCTTTTAGGGGACTAAAAATTCTATTTTTAAGTATTAAAAAAACGGCTAAAATAAGGCCGTTTTTTGGTATTTAATTAGCTCTTGACATATTTTTTAAAACAGCTATAATTGGTATCAGTTTTAACAGGGCTATAAAAACCTAGAAAAATATGCAAAAACTTCATGTTTATCATATTAAACAGCGATTCTAATTGATCAGCTATTTTGCGATTACTTAGAACCGCTGCTAAAGCGGTTTTTTTGCGCCCCGAGTCCCTTAACAATTTATGTTAGAGTAAAGACATCAAATAAAATGTTCAATTAAGATAAAAGTATTCTATTGAAGGTTGAGACCCTTCAAGCTGTAAAAGAATATGACACGCTTTTTGTAGCTTTAAATATAAAAGCGTGGGAAAATCTCATTAAGAGTGTATGGCGGATGCCTGGACATAAGAAGACGAAGAAGGACGTAGCAGCCTGCGATAAGCTGCGGTCAGGTGGCAAGCAACCTTTGACCCGCAGATCTCCGAATGGGGAAACCCCCTCAATTGAAGATTGAGGAAGCTCAGCCTTTTAGGCGAGCTGGAACACCCGGCGAACTGAAACATCTTAGTAGCTGGAGGAAAAGAAAATAATAATTATTCCCTAAGTAGTGGCGAGCGAAAGGGGAACAGCCTAAACCTAAATAACTGCAGATAGAACTTGGTTCGCCAAGTTTTATCTTGAAGGTTCTGGGACCATATGTTTTTTAGGGGTTGCAAGACCTAACGCCTATTTCCAGAGAAATGGGGCGGAGTCAGAAAAGTTAATTTTTAGCAGAACGAGTTGGAAAGCTCGGCCAGAGACGGTGATAGCCCGGTAAGCGAAAGGAATCAACTCTCCGTAGTTAGTGTTCTTAAGTAGGGCGGGACTCGTGAAATCCCGTCTGAAGCCAGGTCGACTATGACCTAAGGCTAAATACTTCTTATGATCGATAGTGAACAAGTACCGTGAGGGAAAGGTGAAAAGCATCCCGTTGAGGGAGGTGAAATAGTACCTGAAACCATATACTTACAAGGAGTCGGAGCCCGCAAGGGTGACGGCGTGCCTATTGAAGAATGAGCCAACGAGTTTGTTCTATGTGGCTTACATAATCTCCGTTTGGAGAGTATGTGGAGTGAAAGCGAGGGTTAATAGCCCGTTTGTGCTTCGCTTTCGTTGCGTTATTTATTAGCGCCGCGGAAGCGTAGCATTTGTCGCATAGACAAGACCCGAAGCCGGGTGATCTTACCATGGCCAGGTTGAAGTTCGTCGAAAGACGGATGGAGGACCGAACCCACGCACCGTGCAACATGCGGGGATGAGTTGTGGTAAGCGCAGAAATTGTAATCGAACTCGGCAATAGCTGGTTCTCCTCGAAATAGCTTTTGGGCTAGCCTCGGATGTTGACCTCAGGGGGTAGAGCACTGGATGAGGGCGGGTCGCAAGATACCGTCTTCAATCAAACTCCGAATACTTGAGGGTAGAGTCCGGGAGTCAGACTATGGGCGCTAAGGTCCATCAGTCAAAAGGGAAACAGCCCGGATCACAATCTAAGGTCCCTAAATCAAGACTAAGTGTAAAAGGTGGTGTTGTGACTACGACAGTTAGGAGGTTGGCTTAGAAGCAGCCATCCTTTAAAGATAGCGTAATAGCTCACTAATCAAGTTGTTTCGCGCCGAAAATTTATCGGGGCTCAAGTCTTGTACCGAAGATGTGAACTTTCTGGATTTATTCAGGGAGTGGTAGAGGAGCATTCCCTTCAGCGTTGAAGTCGTGTTGTGAAGCACGGTGGAGCGGAGGGAAGGGAGAATGTTGGCATGAGTAGCAAAAAGGCGTGTTAAAACCACGCCCACCGCAAACCCAAGGTTTCCTGGGCAACGAAAATCGACCCAGGGTTAGTCGATCCTAAGGCGCAGCCTGTGTAGTGCAGGTGCTAGCCGATGGATGAGCTGGTTAATATTCCAGCACTACTGTTATTTTCCGATGGGGGGACGCGGTTCCAAGGTTCAAGCGTGCTATGATTTGTACGTCCATTATTTCAAGAAACGGCTTAGGTAAATCCGGGCCACTAGTTTTAAGGGATTGTGGGAAGGCGAAGTCGCAAGATGGAGCCAATTTGAGCGGAGGAGCCGACTAGAAAAACCTCTAGGGCTAAGGTAACAGTAATCGTACCGCAAACCGACACAGGTGGGTGAGGCGAGAAGCCTCAGGTGTACGAGAGAAACTTCGTTAAGGAACTCGGCAAAACAGCGGCCGTAATTTAGAGATAAGGCCTGCCCCAGCAATGGGGCCGCAGCTAAAGAGCGCAAGGGACTGTTTATCAAAAACATAGCTCTCTGCTAACTCGTAAGAGGATGTATAGAGGGTGATGCCTGGCCAGTGTCCGAACGTTAAGAGGAGAGGTTAACCCTTCGGGGTGAAGCTTTGAATCCAAGCGCGGATGAACGCCGGCGATAACTATAATCGTCCTAAGGTAGCGAAATTCCTTGTCGGGTAAGTTCCGACCTGCACGAATGGCTTAACCACTTGCGCACTGTCTCAACGAAGTACTCGGTGAAATTGCAGGACGAGTAAAGATGCTCGTTAACCATAGTTGGACGAAAAGACCCCGTGAAGCTTTACTACAACTTGATATTGAATTAGGGATATATTTGTTCAGAATAGGTGGGAGCCTTCGGGCACCAGTGAGATACCACCCTTGTATATTTTTAATTCTCACCCGTCAATTGGCGGGGACAGTGTCTGGTGGGTAGTTTGTCTGGGGCGGATGCCTCCCAAAAAGTAACGGAGGCGTTTACCAAGGTCGGCTATCCCGGAATGGAAACCCGGGAGATAGTGTAAAGGCATAAGCCGGCTTTACTGCGAGACCTACAAGTCAAGCAGTTGCGAAAGCAGAACTTAGTGATCCGACCATTCAATATAGGATGGTGGAAGCTCATCGGATAAAAGCTACTCCGGGGATAACAGGCTAGTCAGGTCCAAGAGTCCACATCGACGACCTGGTTCGGCACCTCGATGTCGGCTCGTCGCATCCTGGGGGTGGAGAAGCTCCCAAGGGTTGGGCTGTTCGCCCATTAAAGCGGCACGCGAGCTGGGTTCAGACCGTCGTAAGACAGGTCGGTCTCCTATCCACTATGGTCGTGGAAACTTGAGAGGGCCCTTCCTTAGTACGAGAGGACCGGGAAGGACGAAGCTCTAGTGTACCAGCTGTTCCATCAGGGGCACTGCTGGGTAGCTACCTTCGGTTAAGATAAGCGCTGAAAGCATCTAAGCGCGAAGCTGTCCTCAAGATTAGGTTTCATAGACTGGTTAGAGAATATAACCTTGATAGGCCGTACGTGTAAGTCCAGTAATGGATTGAGCGGAGCGGTACTAATATGTCATTTGATTTTCCCACACTTTTATTTTTAAAGTTTTGAATTTTTACTCTGTAACATATATAATAATACCAATGGTTTTTAGCGCGATAGCGCTTAATATATAAAAGACACCATTGTTTTGGTGGTTAAAGCGTCTGGGTCACACCTGATCCCTTCTCGAACTCAGAAGTTAAGCCAGACAGCGCCGATGATACTTGGGCCTGAGCCCTGGGAAAGTAGGTCGCCGCCAGAACAATGGTGTTTTTTAATTGGGGGAAATTTATTTGAGTGTAAAACAAGAGCCATAGGGGCTCTTTTTTGTTAATTTTACTTGATTTTTAATAGCTACTATGATAAAAAGATAGGTTCTCAGTGAAGAGAACTATGAGGCGAGATAACGTCTTGAAGGGCTTCGGGCCACAAAACCGTTTGTTAGGTGGCGTTCACTTAACTTTAGTTCCTTCTAAAACTTAATATCATGAAGGGAGAAAATTTTTATTCGGAATTGCCAATTGGTTGGCGTCTGGCTTTTTTAGGAGCCGTAGTATTAATTGCCGTCGCTTGGTATTTGTACTGTCGACGACAAGCACGTTTAGAAGCGGAAGCAGAAACACCAGTGCAACCCGAGACTGCACTCAGCGAGAAAAAAGTAGTTACTATTTATGACTATGATGCAGACTGTCTTGAGGCGCATCGTTTCGTTAGTCCGGTTGATTCCCGATTGACGGTAAGAGAAGTGGCCTATAAAAACCATGACATTTTAACCTTGGCTACTAGTTGGCCGCACGTGTTTACCAATGAACAACTGATTAAGATTCAGAAAATGTTTTTGGAAATAACTAAACTTTCGGTTGAAAGCCATGACATTACCGTCACCAAGTCGCCAGCTGCCAGTTTCTCTGATTTTAAAAGCAAGTTAATTGGAGAGATATTCGCCCAGCTTCATCGTCAATATGCTCTGCGGCTGTTTCGTCAACATTTTAAAATTAAAAAAGATGGAAATCGGGTTCTGGATTTGAATTTTGACCAGGGCTATGACTATCTTGATGATTTTTGCGAGCGTTTACGCGGGCGCCAATCGATTTCTCATATTATTGTGCATGACAACATTAAGGATTGCAAAATAGTGTTGATCAAGGATGATGACCGAAGTTGGTGGGAGTTAAAGAAAGATGTTTTAGCAGTGGCAGCTGATTATTTCCCGGCCGGAGTTGACTGGGAGGGTGAGTGGCCCGGGTATTCTAGCCTGGAACCAGGAATGGTTAAAGTGGATATTGTGTTTAATGCTAAGCGAGAAATCATTTTAACATTTTGGGATATTCATTTGCAGGAGCGGATTAAAGATTTAATGAAAGAAGGATTTTGGGGGATTGATTCTGCCCATGTCCATTACGTTTTTGACCCCAAAAAGAGCGTGGTAACGCTGGTCCTGTGTCCAGAAATTGATTTTTTTCGACCGTTTGAGGTATTACCGTCAGTTTTTGAGAAGTACGACGATAAACAGGGCTTCAATGTTAAAGTCAGCCATCCTGAAAAAACCTCGGAAAATTCTCAGCCGGCATTGGTTAGCTATCAGATTAATGCTGTTGGGCAATTGGTATTTTATTTGCCTTTTGATTTTGATTCCAATTTAGTTAAAGATGAACTCCTTTTTAAAGTTATTGAGATTACCGATGTTGATTTAGGATATGAAGTTCATAGCGCTCAAGAAACAAGGGTAGTCATTTCAAAGCGAGACAATATTACTTGGCAGGAACTGCAGTTTAGTATTTTATCAGTCTTAGTTTCGATTGCGCCGCGGACGTTGCTTACTAAAGGCGAATGGCCAAAAGATGAAGTTTGTGCTGAATCAGTAAAAAACGATTATCAAAATGATTGTAGCGGCACAGGCAGCATTAATACCTAACGTACTTTATGATTTTTTAAAAAATTTAAAAGGAGCTTTTTTAAGGCTCCTTTTTTTAGTTTACATTCAATTCCAGCATAAGTGGCAGAGGCTTTTGATATTGATTTTCTGCTGAATCATATTCAGCAATTAAAGCATCTAGCCATTGATTTTCATCTTCGGGCTCGTCCAGAATTTCCAAAAGAAAGAATTTGTGCAGTCTCAGCTGCTCTTCTTTTCCGTAAAATCTTTTAACGACACTGAGAGCCTGAAAATAGCGACGCTGTAGATTTAAATAATCAATTACTGCCCGGTTGCTCTCGTTATTTGATAAATAACTGAGTAAATCGATGCGGATTCCGTCATTAATTTGTTTGTTGGCAATTTTTTCAATTTTTTTAATTAATTCTACAGTTTTTGGCGTTAATTTTTGTTTTGAAGGTACGAGAAATAGTTTCCCGCCTTGCTCATCTTCCCGGGGAGCAAGAACTACTAGCTGGTTTTTATTGTCCGGCCAGTATGGGTCGATGTTTCGATAGCCCATAGCGATTACAATATCGTATAGTTCTATCGCCTGAGAGATTACTCCATTTAAATCATTTAGGGGGACGAAACTAACTTTAATGTCGTAATCTCCCCAATTCCATAGACGTACAGTGGCGTAAGTCAGGCAAGAGTTAAAAGTTAACTCTGAGAGTAAAATTACTTTTTTCATTTTAGCTGCGGCCTCCGTCCGCGACCTTTGATTGATTTTTCAATATACTATTATAATTTTAACATTTATCAGTTAATTTGGCCAAAATTGTTATTTATTGTAGAATATCTTTATAAATATTTAAGGAATTTTATGTCCATCATCAAATCAATTTCCGGTATTCGCGGCACCATTGGCGGCGAACCGGGAAATAACCTGACCCCAGTAGAAATCATCAAATTCAGTTCCGCTTTTGGCGCTTTTATAATTAAGCGTAACCCGTCAATAAAAACGAAAATTATTGTGGGGCGCGATGCGCGCGTTTCCGGGGAAATGGTTAGCCGCTTAGTTGTTGGCAATCTTTTAAGCTTGGGGATTGATATTATTGATTTAGGTATTTCCTCAACCCCCACCGTAGAAGTCGCTGTCGTCTCTCAGAAGGCGCAAGGAGGCATTATTATCACCGCTTCGCATAATCCCGGCGGCTGGAATGCTCTTAAGCTAATAGACGAACGGGGGGAGTTTTTGTCAGCGGCTGAAGGTGAACAAATTTTAGTGTTGGCCGAAAATAATCAGGCGGTTTATGTGGCTGAAGATAGAATTGGCTCCTATTTTTTCTCGCCGTATTTAGAATGGGATCATATTGATAAAATTATGGCCTTGCCCCTGATTGACAGGGAAGCGGTGGCTGGACGTGATTTTAAAATTGTTGTCGACGGAATTAATTCTGCCGGCGGTAAAGCCATTCCCCATGTTTTAGAAAGTTTAGGAATAACTAAAATAAGTCTGTTAAATTGTTTGCCCAACGGTTTATTTGCTCATAAACCGGAGCCACTCGCGGAAAATTTAACGGAAATTATGGAACGGGTAAAATCCGAGAAAGCGGATTTGGGAATCGTGGTTGACCCGGACGTTGACCGTTTGGCTTTTATTGATGAAAACGGTGAAATGTTCGGTGAAGAGTATACTTTAGTGGCGATTGCCGATTATATTTTAGAAAATTTTGCGGTTATAAATGACTTATATTCCGGACAATATCAAAAAGCGACGGTTTCTAATTTATCTTCCTCCCGCGCCTTAAGAGACATTACTGAAAAGCACGGCGGAATATATGAAGCGGCGGCGGTTGGTGAAGTTAATGTGGTAAAAAAGATGAAAGATGTTAAGTCGGTAATCGGCGGCGAAGGAAATGGCGGCATTATTTTTCCGGCACTCCACTATGGGCGTGATGCCATGTTGGGAGTGGCTTTATTTTTATCAATGCTTGCTCAGTCAAATAAAAAAATGTCAGAAATTCGCAAAAGTCTGCCGGAATATTTTATGGTTAAAGATAAGTTAGAGTTAACTCCCGAAATAAATGTTTCGGAAATTCTGCAAAAAATAAAAACTGATTATGCTGAGGAAAAAATTACGGATATTGATGGCGTTAAAATTGATTGGTCTGATTCCTGGGTGCATTTGCGCGCTTCCAACACTGAGCCCATAATTAGAATTTATGCGGAAGCCCGAACAAAAACCGAAGCTGGGGCAAAAGTAGATGAAATAAAGGCTAAAATTTTAGCTTATATTAAATAATTTTTTCAATTTGCTCTCAAACTCAAAAAATGCTAAAATATAAGGGAAATTCAGATTTGAGTTTCCTTTATTTTATTTTTTATTTTGTTATGACACAGATTATTATAATGGCGGCCGGGAAAGGGACGCGCATGGGCTCGGAATTACCAAAAGTACTAGTTCCGCTTAAGGGCCGTCCGATGTTGGATTATCTTTTGGATTCTATTTCTAAAACCACGCCCGCTTTGAAGCCAATTGTAATTGTGTCTCCGGATAACAAAAATGTAATTGCCGCTGCTTTGCAGAAATATGATATCCAATATGTTATTCAAGAACAGCAATTAGGAACTGGCCATGCGGTGGCCAGTGCCCATGATTTCATTGACCCTCAGGCTACAGACATTTTTGTTTTAAATGGCGACCACCCCTTCTATAAACCGGAAACTATTCATAGCTTTCCGCTCAAGCATCAGGGCGTAGTTTCCATGATTACTTTAATTCTTCCTAATTTTTCTGATTGGCGTTCTGTTTTTTATCACTGGGGAAGAATTATTCGAGGAAAAGACAATAATGTCCAAGGAATTAAAGAGTTTAAAGATGCGACCGATGAGGAAAAAGAAATATTAGAAGTAAATCCAAATTGTTTTTGTTTTAACAAGGATTGGTTCTTTGCCAATATTGATAAGGTTCATGATGATAATAAAGCTCATGAATTTTATCTGACCGATATGGTTAAAATTGCTTTTGCTGCCGGCCATCATGTCGGTATTTGGAATATTGAACCTAAAGAAGCGATGGGAATTAATTCTCCCGAAGAACTGCAAATTGCCGAAGGCTTGGTTGATGCTTAATATCTAAAGCTATGAAACAAGTTCTGGATTTACATATTCATTCCCCCTATTCTCGAGCTTGTTCGCCGCAGCTAACTTTAACAAATATTGATAAAACTTGCCGCGAAAAAGGGATTGATATTATTGCCACCGGCGATTTTACCTATCCGGCCTGGTTTAAAGCCATTAGTGAACAGCTAGAAGAAACTTTTGCCGGCTCCGGCTTGTATAAATTAAAGACCGCGCCGGATGATAAAATTAAATTTATTCTGTCGACGGAAGTAGCGCTAATTTATAAAGATGAAGTTAGGGCGCGGCGTATTCATTTAGTCATTCATGCGCCTAGTATTGAAGCGGTTGCTAAATTAAATGAACGCTTGGGAGCAAGATATAATATTAAATCCGATGGCCGCCCGATTCTAGGAATTAAAGCGCCGGAACTGGTAAGATTATTGCTAGATATTGATGAACATTTTTTAGTTTACCCCGCTCATATTTGGACGCCCTGGTTTTCCGTCTTTGGCTCCAAGTCAGGCTTTAATACTTTAGAGGAATGTTTCAAAGAGGAAACTGAAAATATTTATGCTTACGAGACCGGTCTTTCTAGCGACCCGGAAATGAATTGGCGCTTATCGGCCCTAGATAAGCTAACGCTATTATCTAGCTCCGATGCGCATAGTCCGGCTAATATTGGCCGCGAGGCCACGGTCATGGAGCTGGAAGCACCGATCAACTATAATCAGATATACGAAGTTATTAAGAATCATAAACGGGGTGGGAAATCAGGTATTGTTTCGACAATTGAATTTTATCCGGAAGAAGGCATGTATCATATAGACGGACATCGCGATTGTCATTTCAGCTGTTTGCCCGAGGAAAGTAAAAAACTTAATAATTTATGCCCAGTTTGTAAAAAGCCTCTAGTGATTGGAGTTTTAAATAGAGTTGTTGAACTGGCCGATCGGCCGCTTGGCTTTAAACCAGAGACCGCCGCTTCTTTTAAAAAAATTATAGAATTAGACAAGATAATTGCGGAAGCCCTTAATATTAAAAGCCGCTCGTCTAAGCAGGTGCAGGCCGAATATCAAAGATTAATTGTTAAATTTGGCAGCGAATTATTCATTCTTTTAGATTGTGATTTGGAAAAATTAAAAGATAACACTGATTGGCGGATTATTGAAGGCATAAGGCGAATGCGTTCTGGCGAGCTAGTCATCAATCCTGGATTTGATGGCCAATATGGAGGTATAAACATTTTTTCTGAAAGCGATAAGCCAGGGGTTTCCGCAAAATTAGAACTGTAAAAATTGTTAGCAAAAATATGATTAAACCTTTTTCAACATTTTATTCAATCGTGGTAGTCGTTGCTTTTATAGTCTTGGCTATTTTAGCGACGATTGAATACAGCGGCCAAGAAGACCAGGAGGCCGGAGTTAAGGGCAATGCAGTTTATCAAGTTGCTAAAACAGCAGTTAATAAAATAGAAAAGCTTTGGGAAAAAACACCGACGAGTACGCCGGAAATCAGCACTGAAGACGAAAAGGCCACGACTACTAATAAATTCTGGAACAGACTAGGGGGCTTTATTAATTTTACTAAAACTGATGCTGGCTGGCAGTTGACCTTACAAAATTCCGAACGGATTATTTTTCAAAAAGTTATTATTTTAAAATAAGTTGATTTATTTTTTATCAGCGTCTTAGCTGCTAAGCGCTATAATTAACAAATAAGCAGCAAAAAATAATTAATAAATTAGTATATAATTTTATGGCTAAAGAAAGAGTCAAAAAAACAATTGAAGAAGGGGCCGAGGGTCATGATAAAAGATTCGAGGCGGCGGAAAGCGCTATTCAGCAAATTAGAAGCAAATTCGGCGAAGGAGCTATTATGAAATTCGGTGACGCCCGTAAAACTAACGTGGATGCGATTTCTACCGGCTGCTTATCATTGGACATTGCTTTTGGTATCGGGGGCGTTCCTCGCGGACGTATCATTGAAATTTTTGGTCCGGAATCCAGCGGTAAAACTACTTTGGCACAACATATCGTCGCCGAAGTCCAAAAAACCGGCGGGATTGCCGCCTTCGTTGACGCCGAGCACGCCTTGGATCCCGATTATGCGGCCAAAATAGGCGTTAACATTAAGGAGATGTTATTATCTCAACCGGATAGCGGGGAGCAGGCCCTGGAAATCGTAGAAACGCTTGTGCGGTCCAATGCTGTGGATGTAATTGTGGTCGATAGTGTGGCCGCTTTAGTCCCGCAAAAAGAAATTGAAGGCGATATGGGTGATCAACATATGGGTCTTCAGGCGCGCCTTATGAGCCAAGCACTGAGAAAATTAACAGCAGCGATTGCCAAGACTAAAACTGTCGTTATTTTTATCAATCAGATTAGAAATAAGATTGGCGTTTTCTTCGGCAATCCAGAAACAACTACCGGCGGTAATGCTTTGAAATTTTATTGTTCTGTCAGGGTTGAAGTTCGCCGGGCCGCGCAAATTAAGCAGGGCGAAAAGATTATTGGTAATCGCGTCAAAGTAAAGATTGTTAAGAATAAGGTGGCTGCGCCGTTTAAGACTTGTGAGTTTGATATTATGTATAATGAAGGCATTTCTGTTTCCGGCGATCTAGTTGATTTAGGAGTGGAATACGAAGTAATTAAGAAGAACGGCAATTCCTATTCTTTTGGCGAAGTTAAGCTCGGTACCGGTCGGGAAACAGCTAAAAAAATGATTAAGGATGATAAGAAACTGTTAGCGGAAATCCGCAAGGCAATTATTGCTGAGATTAAAAGTAAAGAAGTTGAAGAATCTAAGGAAGATAAGAAAAAATAATTTTATAAATCGCGCTCATAAAAAGAGCCCCTGGAAGGGCTCTTTTTAGTTTTACAGGTTATCTATAATTTGATGGATGCTTTTAGCGACCGTTTCAATGTCCGGCGCGCCGTCTATCGTTTTTATCTTGCTCAGATTTTGGTAGTAATCAATTAATGGCTTGGTTTGGTCATGATAGGTCTTGAAGCGCTCAGAAATTGTTTCCGGATTATCGTCAGAGCGTCCAGAATTTTGTCCGCGTAGCAAAATTCTTTTTTTAGCCTCTTCCTCGCTGATTTCCAAATTAATTACCGCTGTTAGTTCTAAGTTGTTAGCGGCAAAAAATTTTTGTAAGGACTCGGCTTGTTCTAAATTACGTGGGTAGCCGTCAAAAATTACGCCCTGGTTATTAGCCCAACTAGTTTTAGCTGCTTTCTCCATCATCGCGATTACTAATTCGTTAGGAACTAAAATTCCTTTATCAACGTAAGACTTTATTTCTGTGCCTAATTCTCCGGCCGCCATTTCTGCTCGCAAAATATGCCCGCTGGATAAGTGGGTTAAATTATACTTTTGGGAAATAAGTTCGGCTTGGGTGCCTTTTCCGGCACCGGGAGTTCCGAAAAAAATAAGATTAGTCATAGAAACAAATTAAAACAGGAAAAACCTGTTTTTAACTGTGCGCCCAGCAGGATTCGAACCTGCGACCGTTTGCTTAAGAGGCAACTGCTCTACCAGCTGAGCTATGAGCGCATACATAGCAATAAACTAATATTTACATTTTAATCATTAACCAAATATTGTCAAATACAAGTGGCGGGGGCGGGGATCGAACCCGCGACCTTAGCGTTATGAGTGCTACGCTCTAACCAGCTGAGCTACCCAGCCATAAGGGCGCCATGTCCTATGGCAGCCCAGAATTGTGTGATTTTCAGTTGAACTATATTAACTGGTGCGCCCGGCAGGATTCGAACCTGCAACCCCTTGGTCCGAAGCCAAGTACTCTATCCAGTTGAGCTACGAGCGCAAACAAACACGCCCTCAGCTATAACAGAAGCGAGTTAAAGTTTCGGGCGGCGTCTTTTTATCTCTTGCCTTTAAGAGCCTGCTTTAAATGATAACCAGTCTTAAATTTGGCGACTTTTACTTCCGGAATGGTTATCCGCTCATTTGGCTTTTGCGGATTTACGCCGCCGCGGGCATAGCGCACGCGAGCCAAAAAAGTCCCAAAGCCAGCAATGGTGACCTCACGGTCATTTTTTAACTCTTCAATGACAGCGTCGGTAAAGACATCAATCATTTTTTCGGCTTGCTTTTTATTCAAGCCCTCGACATCATGATAAATTTTGTCGATGAGTTGTGCTTTGTTCATATAATTATGATATTAGCTTTTTATGTTTGATTAAGCAAGTTATCGATTTGAGGCGGCTTATCTAGCGTATTCTGTGACCCTCATTTCGCGAATAACGTTCACTTTTATCTCCCCTGGGTATTTTAACTCATTTTCTATCTTTTTTGCAATATCCCTAGCTAAATTATGAGCCTTAAGGTCATTTACCATTTCTGGCTGGACAAATACTCTAACTTCGCGTCCGGCTTGGATAGCAAAGGATTTTTCAATCCCTTCAAAGCTCATGGCAATCTTTTCCAGCTCCTCTAGGCGTTGAATGTAGTTCTCAAAGCTGTCGCTTCTGGCGCCAGGACGAGCGGAAGAAATCGCATCGGCCACTTTAACAATAACAGAGATAAGAGTAGCTGGGTGGTCTTCGTGATGAGTTTCAATCGGGGCGATTATTTCCGGCGGCAAGTTAAACTTCTTGGCAATATCACGGCCAATTTCAGTGTGATTGCCTTGAACTTCGTGGTCAACCGCTTTACCAATATCATGGAGTAAGCCCCCCTTCTTAGCTAAAGTGACATCAGCACCTAATTCTTCAGCCAGCATAGCGGCTAAGTGAGCCACTTCAATGGAGTGGCGCAAAGCGTTTTGGCCATAACTAGTGCGGTATTTTAAGCGGCCTAAAATGGAGACTAATTTAGGATCAAAGCCGGTGATTCCGACTTCATACATTGCTTCTTCGCCAGCTTTTTTAATATCAACAGCAATATCTTTCTTAGCATTTTCAACCGCTTCCTCAATTTTAGTCGGGTGAATACGGCCGTCTTTTATTAAATAGTCTAAAGTTTTTTTAGCGATATGGCGGCGGATAAGGGAGAAGCCGGAAACGGTAATTGCGTTAGGCGTATCATCAACAATAATTTCCACGCCGGTCATGCTTTCAATCGCTTTAATGTTGCGGCCTTCACGACCGATAATACGGCCTTTCATTTCATCGTTTGGCAAATCAATGGTAGTAGTTGTTAATTCAACAGTATAAGAAGAGACCATTCTCTGCATGGCTAGGGCCAGCATATCTTTAGCCTTTTCATCAATTTTATCTTGGTTGTCTTGTTCCAGCTTGTTCACTCTGACCATTAAATCCTCGGCGCATTTTTCTTCCTCGGCTTTAAGTAGAATATCCTTGGCTTCCTCACGCTTCATGCCCGAGATTTCTTCTAGTTTAGCGGATTGCTGCTCTTGGATGCCTTTGATTTTTTCTTTAATCTCCTGAACTTCGTTTACTTTGTCGTATAATTTTTGTTGTTTCTCTTGCAAATCAAGCAGTTTTTGGGAAAAAGAGTTTTCCCGCTGTTCTAGACGTTTTTGCAACTGGTTGATTTCATTGCGTCGGCGGCTTTCTTCTTGCTTGGATTCCTCAATAATGTTTAAGGCTTTGTCTTGAGCTTTGAGGAGCAGCTCTTTTTCTTTCATTTTGGCTTCGTTGACAATTTTATCGGCCTTCTCGCCGGCGCTGCTAATTTTAGCATCAGCCGACTTTTTGAAGAAGATATAGCCAATAAAAAAACCGCCGACAGCCAAAACGAGATACAGGGCATAGTTTAAAAATTCCATATGATTTGGCTGTATTCTAGAGAGCTGAGGCGGCAAACAAGACAAATATTAAGTTTTTCAATGCGACAACAAACGCTTCAAGAAGCGCTATTTTAGAAGATGGTGTTAAATTTTTTTAAGTTTTTTGCTAATTTCAGCGAAATGCTAGTAAGGGGCATAACTTTTAATCTTCGAAAATAATTTTGTCTAAGGTGTTTTTCGTCTTTTCTTTCCTCAGCGGTTCTAAAAAACAGGATTATTAATTTATCTAAGCTTACTTTAGCACGTCTTTCGAGCTTTGTAAAGCCGAAAAAGGGGTTCGACTTCGGTTGACTTAAAGCGAAAATTAAAGTAATATTTAAACACAAGATGTGCTTTATTTTATAAATTTTTTGATTTTATCACATGAATATTACCGAGTTAGCGAGAATCTTAAGAATCAGCCCCCAAGAGTTGCGCGATATGTTGCCGGAACTCGGTTTTGCCATTGGTCAGAAGGCGATTAAGGTTGATAATAATACGGCTAAGAAAATAATGAAAGATTGGCCATTTTTACGCCGCGAATGGGAGCAAAAGAAACTGGCAGCAGCGATTAAAAAGCAAGACGAGGTTTTGCCGAAAGAAAAAAAGACAATTTTTGTTCCTAGAGTACTAGCTGTACGTAATTATGCAGAATTAGCTGGCATCCCGGTTAATCGAGTTTTAGCGGAATTGATGAAAAATGGTGTTTTTACCTCAATAAACGAAAAGATTGATTTTGATACCGCTATGATTATTGGTGAAAATTTGAATCTGGATGTCCAATTGGCTGAATCAAAAGTTGAGGAGGATGATAAGGAAGATAAAAAGTTGGAAGCCATTTTAGCTAAAGAAGAAGAGGGCGATTTGAGAGAAAGACCGCCAGTGATTGTCGTTATGGGTCATGTTGATCACGGAAAAACTAAACTTTTAGACTCTATCCGCCAAACTGATGTGGTTGCCGGGGAAGCGGGTGGCATTACTCAGCATATCGGCGCTTACCAGATTAACCGCAAAGGCCAGATGATTACCTTTATTGATACTCCGGGACATGAAGCTTTTACCGCTATGCGGAGCCGTGGCGCTAAGGTCGCGGATATTGCGATTTTAGTAGTTGCTGCTGATGATGGGGTTAAACCGCAAACAACCGAAGCTTTTAGAATTATTGAGGCCGCTAAAATTCCTTATATTGTCGCGATTAATAAAATTGATAAACCGACAGCCGATGTTAATAAAACTAAGCAGGAATTAGCGACTCAATTAAATATAACTCCGGAAGATTGGGGTGGAAAAATTATTTGCGCGCCAATTTCCGCTAAAGAGGGAACCGGAATCGAAGATCTTTTGGATATGGTTTTGCTCGTAGCGGCGACCGAATCCTCTAACTTAAAAGCCAATCCGAATGCTGATGCCGCCGGAACCGTGGTAGAATCTAATGTTGATAAAGCGGCCGGACCACTAGCTACAATTTTAGTTCAGAACGGGACTTTGCATGTTGGCGACCAGCTTTGTTTTAATGAGGTCATTTATGGCAAAGTTAAAGCTTTAAAAAATTATAAAGGCGAAGATGTAGCGGAAGTTGGACCTTCCACTCCCGCAAAAATTTTAGGCTTGAAAATTTCTCCGGCCGTGGGCGATATTTTAAATGTTGGCTTGGGGGAAAAGGTAAGAGTCAAAAAAATTAAAACTGCTTCCGGCCATAACGAAATTGCGCCGACTGTTTCCGATGATAATGTTGAAGATAAGTGTCCAAAAGTAAATGTGATTATTAAGACTGATTTTTTGGGTTCGGCGGAAGCGATTGAGGAATCATTGTTGAAATTAAACGGTGAAAAGGTAAAAGTGAAAATAATTTCTAAGGGTTTAGGTTATATTACCGAAGGCGATGTGAAACGAGCGGAAGACTCCGGTGCTAAGATTTTAGGTTTTAATGTCCGCATGTCGCCAGTTACCGAAAATTTAGTGCGCGAAAAGCAAGTAACTGTTAAAGTTTTTTCCATTATTTACGATTTGATAAAATACGTTAAAGATGAAATGCAGCTGCTCGTTAAGCCGGAAATTAATCGCGTTAATTTAGGCCGCCTTAAAGTACTTGCGATTTTTAGAACGGAAAATGCCAGCCAGATTGTCGGCGGTAAAGTTTTAGATGGTGTTTTGCAAAACAATTGTTTGATAGAAGTCTATCGCGGCGATAATTTTATTGTCGCTGGCAGTATTAGCCGTTTGCAATCTGGTAAACAAGACGTTAAGGAAGTAGAAAAAGATCAGGAAGCGGGTTTGCGTTTTGAAGGCAAGCCGATAATTGAAGAAGGTGATATTTTAGTAGCTTATATTGAAGAGAGAATAACCGGCACTATTTAATATGGCAAGCGTTGACCGAATTAATGATTTAATATTGGAAGAAGTGGCCATGGCCATAAATCGCGAGGTGAGGATTGAAGACTCTCTAATTACGATTACTTATGTTCAGTGCTCGCCGGATTTAAAGACAGCCAGAATTGGTTTTTCGGTTCTGCCTGATAAGCTGGCCGGCACCGCGATGCGTAAATTAGAAGCCAGCACTTCTGAATTAGTAGCCGTCCTGCGCAAGCGTACGAAACTGCGCAAAATACCGAAAATTACTTGGGAGTTTGATGCTACGGAGCGTGAAGCGAGCAAGATCGAAGAACTGATTAAGGTGGCTAATCAGGAATAAATTACAGTTTAAATATGCGTTTTAAACCCGGTGTTTGCCGGGTTTTTATTGTTTCTCGGAATAAATAGAGGCTGGACTTTTTCTAATATTTATAATAGAATTCTAGATTATGGAAAATCAAGAAAAGTTAAAATTAGCTTGGGAAAAAATAAAAAGTGCCGCTTCGGTTTTAGTGGTGGGGCATGTTTCGCCTGATCCGGACGCGCTTGCTTCCATAGGGGCGATGTTGGAGCTCTTAAAAAATTTGCAGATACCGAGTTTGGGCTATGCGGATAATAAGCTGGCGGAAATTTATAGTTATATCCCTAATGAAGATTTAATCACGACTGAAAAGCCAAGGCGTTTGGCTGATTTTTCTGTGATTTTGATTTTAGATTGTGGCGCTATTTCTCGCACTAGTTTAGAACCGGAATTACGAGCTATTTTGGCGGCGCGGTCTAGCGACTCAGAAGCCAATCAAACCAGGGCCACTCCTTATATTATTGAATTCGACCACCACGAAGTTCTAGAAAGTTTTGCTGATTTAGAACTGCGGATTCCTAGTAAGGCTTCCACGACGGAAATAATTTATGATTTTTTTGAGGCTAATCAGTTAGAGATGAATAAGGCGATTGCCGATTGTATTTTAATCGGGCTGATGGCGGATACTGGTAATTTTTTACACGCTAATTCTTCTTTTGAAGTGATGGCCGCTTCATCTGATATGCTTCTGCGCGGCGCTTCCTTGAATAAAATTAGCGAACGGGTTCGCGGTGCCGGAACGCTGGCCGCGCTTAAAGTTTGGGGGCGAGCGCTTGAAAAAATAAAGTTTAATCAAGAGACTGGTTTGGTTTGCTCCGCCTTAACGTCCCAAGATTTTTCGGAACTGTTAAAGCCTGAAGAAAAAAATAGCGTCGCGGAAGTGTATGGAGACATCGCTTCATTTATGAGTTATTTATCAGGCGCTAAATTAGCTTTATTTTTACGCGAGGAAAATGGACGCGTGAAGGGAAGTTTTAGAACTAACTCGGATGAGATTGACGTTGCTAAATTGGCGCAAAAATTTGGTGGCGGTGGCCATAAACGGGCCGCCGGGTTTATTCAAGATGGTCATTTGGAGGAAACGGAAAACGGGTGGAAAGTGGTTAAATAAAAAAACCGGATTGCTCCGGTTTTTTTGTTAGGTCTTATGTTAGTTTTTTTGGTTCATTTTTTCCAAGGCCCGCTCGGCACTTTTTAAAACTTTTTCAAATCCTTCATTAGCCGCTTTTTGTTCATCGGGGCTCAATTCATTAATGGTTGAAACCTCAAATTTGGTCTGGCTGGCGATTGATTCTTTGATGTCATCCAGAGTGACTTGTTTTGAATCCATGTTAATATCTCTTAAGATTCCATCAACCTGGTATCTGAACTGGTCGTCTTGCTCCGCCTTCTTCGACTGTTGTTTTCTGAAGGATGGATCGCCGACTATATCTCCTCGCGTGGTTCCATCAGCATATTCCACGACGCCCGGAGTTACGTCTTTAACTGCCATCGTCGGCCCGTCTTGTTTTATTGATTGATTTAAAAATAAGTCGGGACTACCATCTTGGTTGCTATCAATAATGATTGTGTTGTGTCTAGTGACTTGTCCGTCTTGAAAATCTTCACTGCTGGTTACATACGTCATTTTATCATAGCCGCCTACGATTACCTCTTGCATGGCATGAGTAACTTGGTTGTAATGGCCAATATTAATTTCTGGTCCTCTTCCTTGATGTTTTATAATGTCCGGGTTTTTATCGGCTACTTCATAGGCCATTTTATGAACGCTTCTGGCTAAATCGGCTCTTGGACCCTCCTGTCTGCCTTGCGCGCTAGACTCTAAATGAGTGGCGGATAATCCCAGGAAAGCCAAACTTAAAACCTTGGCCATGTTTTTAATCCCTGTAAATTTACTTTCTTTTGTTTCTTTTGGCTCTTGAGCCGCCTTGGGTTTAAAAAACCCCATTTCAAATTTACTCATATTCTTGTAAGAATAAATTAATAAGTTATTATTTAGATATTTACTATCAAATTACTATACCATAAATATACGTTAAAGTCAATATAGTGGTGATTTTTGATGTTTATTCCAACATTATCTATCTATTCTTTTATATTTTAGCAAAAATTTAACAAATATTCAACTTTTATAATTTTTTGCTAATGTTAGTAAAATGCACTCTTGTAATAAAATTAAAAGAGCCAGATTTCGCATTGCGATTTCTGGTCATTGACATAGGTATTTAAAAATGTTACATTTACCTATTACCTTAAAAATCGAATATTAACCAAAAAAAACACATAGTATCATGGAAAAAATGACAAGGTTTGAAGAAAAAGCCCTGCAAACAGTCAGGGAAATGATTAGAGATAATAAAATCAGCCTATTGGATGTTATTCAGACGACTCAAGTTGGTCTAGAATACTCCTATTTAGCTAAGGGGTATGAAATTGAAGTGGATTATTCAATTGATCCGACCACCGGCTTTCAAATCGAAAGTGCCGAAGCCCAAGAATGTATCTCCAATACCATTGGCAATTCTAAACGACGCTTTAAGATGAGATTTATTGAATTTGGTGGGTGTACTACTAATGCCTTCAGAGTTTTGGATGTCGTCGGCACTAGTAGCTATCGGCCAGCTACTATTTTTGAATTTTTAGTTTTTGCTAAGTGCTATCCCGAGTTGGCGGAGAGTCAGGAAATACTTGTTTTGGGCAATATGCCAGAAGACAGGGAGTTGCCTCATAACAAATATAACGCCTTTCGGTTGGTTAGACCCGGAAAGTTTTATAAAGTTGGTTATAAACTTGGCCTTAAAGCAAAGATTCCGACTATTATTAATGAGCCGGCAGACAGGCATGTAGAATTTATGCCACGCACCAGATTTGCGGTTTTAGAATCCATCTAACTTTTGAAAAAATGTTCTTTTAAAAAAGACGCTCGTATTTCTACGAACGTCTTTTTTTATTTAATTTTCTTTTGCTGTTTTTTGCGCCATTCCTCAATTTTTCTGTGGTCGCCGGATAATAATATTTTAGGCACTGAATACTTTTTCTTATCAGTAATAAATATTTCCGGCCGGGTATATTGCGGATATTCAGCCAAACCTTCTTCAGAATGTGATTCTTCGATAACGCTATTTTTATTTCCCAGTACTCCCGGAAGCAAGCGGGTAATGGAGTCTATCATTACCATGGCTGGCAATTCGCCGCCGGTTAATACATATTCGCCGATAGAAATTTCTTCGTCAATAAATTTTTTTATTCTCGCGTCCACGCCTTCATAGCGTCCGCAGACAAAAACAACTTCTTCAAGTTTAGAATATTTTTGCGCCAGTTTTTGATTCCATTTTTTACCTGACGCCGAGAGTAAAATTATTTTACGTTTAGTCGGTTTTATTTTAGTCGATTTTTTGTTGATGTCTTTTAGGGCTTTATACAGAGGCTCTATCTTCATCAACATACCAGCACCGCCGCCGTAAGGAGCGTCATCAACCGTCCGATGATTATCGCTTGTCCAATCGCGCAGGTTATGAATCTTAAAATCAATGACTTTTTTTTCTTGCGCGCGCTTTAAAATACTCTCGCCAAAATAAGAAGCGAAGATGTCGGGGAAAATTGTGATTATTTGAAATTTCATATATACCTATTATAACAAAAAAGCCACGTTTTAAGAATTGTGGCTTTCTTGTTTATTTGAAATGGCTTGTAATTAGATGTTCAAGTCATCAATCGCGGAAGTATCAATTTCTTCACGATTGTTATTTTCACGGCGTTCTGCTGGGCGATGATTGCCTCCCTCTGGATCATAAATCTTGAGGTTAACGCGAGAATTGTTTTTAGCTCCGACAATCTTTAATAAGGTGCGGATAGCTTGTGCGGTTTGACCTTTACGGCCAATCACGTAGCCCATGTCAGCCGGATTGATTTTAAGAGTTAATAATACACCTCTTTCGTCAATCGTTCTGTCAACGACTACATCGTTTGGATTACCGACGATGTTCTTCACGATAATTTCAAGAAACTTCTTGTCTTGATCTTCCATAATTTTGCTTAGTCTTTCCGGTTAGACAAACAAGTTTGTTTAGCCAAGAAAGCGATTTATTAGATGGCTGCCAACCTGGCGGTCGGTAGCCTTATGCTGATAATTTTAGCAATAGACCATTTCTTTGTCAATTTGCTTTTAACTTTTTATTTTAAGCCTGAGCTTCAGTTTCTGGGGTTGCTTCTGGAGCAACTTCTTCAACTGCCGGTTCTTCAACCGGGGCCTCTTCTTTTGGAGCGGCAGCGGCTTGAGCAGCGGCCTTCTTTTTATCATCCTTAGCTTTTAGTTGAGAAACGCGCTTTTCACTTTTTTCTCCCGGCTTGGAAGCGGTCACCTTTTTGCCTTCCACGATATTTTTGCCAATCAATAAATTATTGACAGTGGCAGTCATTTGGGCGCCTTTACTTAGCCAATGTTTAATCCGGTCGTCTTTGGTAACTAATTCTTTAGAATGAGGATTATAAGAACCCAAAATTTCTAAGACATTACCATATGGATCGCGGCCTTTTTCCGAGATAACCAGACGGAACATTTTTTTGTTTGTTTTTCCTGTTTTGGATAGTTTTATCGCTAACATAGTGTTTTTTTCTGTATTATTTTAGTATTGTAGATATTAACTTAATACTTTATAAAAGTCAATAAATTATTAATTTAGCTTCTAGGGGTAAATCCTCCAGGTCGGCGAGAGCCGTTGCGGTCGCCATGTCCACTATTTCCGCTCCCAAAGCGGCTCGGTCGGAATCCGCCGGCTGAAGCCTGTCCGTTGGACTTACCTTTTTCATCTTTCCAAAGGTGTTCGTTTTCCGTTAAACCCTTTAAGCTTAAATTGATACGCCCCTGGTCATCAATTTCCTTAATTCTGACGGTTACCTCATCACCGATATTTAAGAAGTCGCTTGGTTTCTCGATGCGGTAAGGAGCAAGCTCGCTGACGTGAGCCATACCATCTTGGTTAGCATTTAGAGAAATGAAAGCGCCGAAATCTAACATTCTAACAACCTTGCCTTTTAAGATTTCTCCGGCTTCAAAAACGTGGACAATTTCTTTAACTTGTCTGACGGCTTCGTCAACCATATTAACATCAGTACCGCAAATCATCACTAAGCCACTGTCTTCAATATCAATGCTGACGCCGGTCTCATCAATGATGCGATTAATAACTTTTCCACCCGGACCAATAATGGCACCAATTTTTTCAGGATCAACATTGAAGCTGATAATTCTTGGGGCGTATTTTGATAACTCAGCGCGGGGAGCAGGAATTGCTTCGGTGATTACGCCTAAAATTTTGTTTAAAGCGCGACGCCCCTGACTTAAGGTTTGAGTAATAATTTCTTCAGTTAAACCATCAGTCTTAGTGTCAAGTTGAATTGCAGTTAAACCAGTATCAGTGCCGGTAATTTTGAAATCCATACCGCCTTCGCCATCTTCTAAATCTTGAATGTCAGTTAAAACTACCCATTTGCTCATATCATGGTTAGAAGCAAGTCCCATCGCAATTCCGACTACCGGTTTTTTGATTGGGACACCAGCATCCATCAAGGCTAAAGTTGAAGCACAGGTTGAAGCCATTGAGGAAGAACCATTGGAACCTAGAGTCTCGCTGACGACGCGGATAGTATAAGGGAAATCCTCACGATTAGGGACAACAGGGAGTAAAGCTTTTTCAGCGAGTGCACCATGGCCAACTTCGCGACGGCCAGTTCCTCTTAAAGGAGAAGCTTCACCGACGGAATATGGTGGGAAATTATAATGATGCATGTAACGCTTTTTGCTTTGGCCTTCCATGCCTTCTAAAGATTGTTCCATGCCCGGAGCACCTAAAGTAACGATGGACATTACTTGGGTTTCGCCGCGAGAGAATAAAGAAGTTCCGTGGTCGCGTGGTAAAATAGCAACTTCGGCAATCAGTTCTCTGATTTCTTCAATTTCCCGGCCATCAACGCGTTTCTTTTCTTCAATGATAGCGCGAGTAACTTCGGCATCAATCATTTCTTCAACTAATTTTTTAGCGATGTAACCGCGTTTGTCGCTGCTTAAACCTTGAGTAGTCAGATAATCATCTAAACCATCTTTGATGGCACCGACGGCCGCTTTACGTTCACCTTTAGTGTAATATTCTTTAACGAATAAGATTTTTTTAATGTTTTCATTTAACCAATTACGGCCGATTTCGAGTAGCGCTTCTTTATCTTTTTCTGCTTCCAGTTCTTCGGCTGATTTTATTTTTACCGGTTTCTCATTATTTTTTACTTCCACACCGGCTTGTAATTCTTTGATTAAATTAATGGCGACTTGCATTTCTTTTTGTCCGGCCATAATTGCTTTTAACATCACGTCTTCCGGAATTTCATTAGCACCCGCTTCAATCATAATTACTTTCTTGTCGGTGCCGGCTACAATTAAATCCAAGCTGCTTTTAGCTTGTTCTTCATAGGTCGGATTGAAAACAAATTTATCTTCAATTAAACCGACGCGGATACCGCCAATCGGTCCGTTCCATTTAATCCCGGAAATAGACAACGCGGCGGAAGCAGCAAGTAATGATACAACATCATAATCATTTTCTTGGTCAATCGCCAATACGGTAATAATTACTTGGATGTCGCGGTTATCTCCGGTTACAAATAAAGGACGGATTGAACGATCAATCATGCGTCCGGTTAAAACCGATTGGTCAGTCGGGCGACCCTCGCGCTTTACCCAGCGAGAACCCTTAATGATGCCGGCCGCATAGAGTTTTTCTTCAAAGTCAACCATCAGCGGGAAGAAATTAACACCCTCGCGTTCGGTTTTAGATTGCACAACGGTCGCTTGCACGACAGTTTCGCCGTATTGTACCCAGACCGCGGCATTCGCTTGTTTGGCGACCTTGCCGGTCTTGATGATGAGAGGACGGCCAAGCCACTCTCCTGAAAATACTTTTTCCATAATTTTGGTGCCTGGCCGCTAAATTACAGGACTGTAAATCAGATTACAGTGCTATCTATTTAACGGTCAGCGCTTTAATTATATTAATTTGTTATTTATTTCTATTGTATATTAAATATTTTTTGTCGGCGCCTAAATCAGTAAAGTCATCTGCCTCTTCAACCAAACGTGAAGAACAGGTTTTTCTGAAAGCCATGACTTCTACTAAACAGCCCTTGTTGTTTTGTAGATAGGAAACCAAAGGCAGATAATCGCCATCGCCGGACACGATAATTAAAACATCCAGTTTATCCGCGAGTTTAATGGCATCAATGGCAATCCCGACATCCCAGTCAGCTTTTTTGGCGCCGCCGGCAAAAATTTGCAAGTCCTTCATTTTTACTTCAAAACCCTGTTGTTCCAAAGCTTCAGTAAAAGGATGCTCTTCTTTTGTTTCTGTCCGGATAGCATAAGCAGTGGCCCGGATAAGTTTCCGACCAGCCACTGCTTTAACTAAAATCTCTTTAAAATTGACTTTGCGATTATACAAATTCTTCGCGGAGTGGTACATGTTTGAGACGTCCACCAATATTCCTACACGTTGTTCCTTATGCTTTATCATAGTTAAAATTTATTCCTCTGTCTCGTCCTCTTTGATATCTTCGGTTTCGTCTTCGGGATTAATATATTTCTTTTCCTTTTTCTTTTCTTCCTCTTCTTCCTCTTCTAATCTCTGAGCAATTTTAAGTTTTAACTTGGTAGCTAATTCTTTAAACTGTTCAGCGTTTTCTTTTTGTAAATATTTTAACAATTTTCTTCTTTCGCCAACTTTCTTTAACAGACCGCGGCGGGAAGAGAAGTCATGCTTATGCTTCTTTAAGTGTTCGGTTAATTCCTTAATTTCCTCGGTTAAAATCGCAATTTGAACTTGGGAAGAACCGGTATCAGTATCGTGAACCCGGAATTTTTTAATAATTTTCTCCTTTGCTTTTTTGTCTAACATACGTCTTTTGCTCTATCTAAGAAGCGGTTAAGCTGTCCGCATCCGGGAAAGAGTACAATTAATTATAAAATTTGTTAATTTTTAGCTTATTTTACAGTATTTATTTTCTTCATTAAACGAGATTTCTGGCGGCTAGCGGTATTTTTTTTGATAATTCCTTTTTTAGCGGCCTTATCAATCGCTTGCATAGTCTTAGAAAAGTCTTCTTTAACTTTAACATCTTTAGCTTTAATTTGTTTAAGATTAGCCTTAACTAGAGTCTTCAACTTGGTGGCGACTTTTTTGTTGGCAGCGTTTCTTTTAACGGTTTTGCGCAGTTCTTTCTCCGCGGATTTCTTATTAGGCATAACTAGTTCTAAATTAAATAAAATTATGAGAGACTAGCGTCTCTTTGTATAAAAACATTAACATAATAATAAGCAAAAAACAAGTGTATGTCAAGGAGTCTAGCAGATTACAGTACTCGGGTGTACATTATTGATATTGACAAAAAGTAAATAAAATGATATTATTATTAATTAGCACGTCCTTTAACAAAATTGGTTAAATATTAAATTCATAGCCAAGCGCCGATAATAATCGGTTTTTAGCTATGAATTTTAATGTTTAACCCATAAAAACAAATCAATCATGAAAAACTTAGTATTAGTATTTATTGCAATTATTGCTTTTTCTGTTTCCGGTTGTCAATTTAAAAGCCACAAATTAGAAAAGGCCGAAGCTCCTAAGGTCGCCCCTGCTAAAGTTGCTATTCCGATATTTTCCGTTGAAAAAAGAGCGGAAAAATATGCGTTGTTTTTTAAGGGGAGACTCGCATCTTCTTTTAAATATGACTCTATTAATATTAAGAATACATATCCCATATTAATAGAGGGGGTGCAGAAATATGTTTTTCTGACAACCAGGGAAAAAATTTTTGGGCCTTTTGATGAAGCTCTGATTATTAATGAAAAAAACATTAAAATCAGCGTTGACGGACGCAAAAAGAATGGTTTTCTCTACTCAAACGGCGAACAACAGTTATTTAACTATCCAAAAGTTGACCAAGATTCTCACAATCAAAGCCTGTACTGGCTAACAACTAAATCTGGACAGAAAGGATTGCTATCCACTGGCTATGCTGTTAAGGAAGAGTTATTGGTATTGCCCTTTGGCGACTACCTTTTTACCGACTTAAGCACTAATTCTAGCGGATACGAGAATTGGTCTGATGCCCATTTGGATATTAGATTCTTTAAAAAGACTTCTTTTGGTAAAGCTTACTCGGGTCTTCACAGCGATGGCATGGATACTCAATATCGCAATGGAGTAAAAGAAACAAAACTCAAAGATCTCTTTGGCTATAATGCTAAAATCGTTTCTGTAAATGCCGCTAAAAATGCTTTAGTTTCTTCGGAAAAAGGCTATGGCCTGATTAATTTGGATGGAGTCATTCTGGTCCCGGCCGCCTATACTGCTTATCAAAAATTAGGCGACTCAGCCTACATCTTCTCTACAGCCAATGAAACCTTAAAGGTTGATTTAAAAGGTAAAAAAATTTAGAGCTAAAAAAGCTCAAAACACAAAATGCAAAAAGGACCCCACAAAGGTCCTTTTTTTTCGAAGTTAAAGTCGGGGTGGAGAGATTCGAACTCTCGATCTTCTGGTCCCAAACCAGACGCCTTAGACCAACTGGGCCACACCCCGTTATATAAATTTTGCTTTTAATGAATCTATCCAACCGGCTAAACGGAAAAATGCTTGTACGTCGTTTATTCTAATATGGACTGTCCCGTATTCCAATTTATTTTTTATTTTACCATTACTCGCTTTACTAATTACGCAGCAAGGTTTAAAAAAATTTTCTTTTGGTACTTTGGTAATGTTTCGCCAGTAATCTAGTGCTTTCTGGGAGTTTTGTTCATCGTGCAGCATTATCTGAATTTTTATCTTGTATTCCTTGATGTTGAGAAATTTTTTGAAAAATAACATCATGATTGCAATCATCTCGGAGTCAGCATTGGCGAAATCAATACTTTTCCACTTACTGTCTGTCCAGCCCTTTTTATAGCCCTCGGCCCAATAAAGCGATACTCCTGTGATAAATAAGGGATTATCCAATAAATTTTTTGCCTCCTTTGTCGCTTGTTTATAAATTACTTCGTGTCGTTGGCTTGCTAATACGGTTTGATTTTTATTTCTTTCAATTAACTTTGATACCGCAAGTTCGTTGGTTCTTGATTTTATTACAGATTTAGCCTTCTCCGATAGGGGAACATCTTTTAACCAAACGCTTAAAGTACTTTTGGGAATTTTTAAAAGATTGCTTATCTGGTTATAAGATTTTCCTGAGAGTCTTAATTTTAAAGCTTGATCTTTGTCTAAACGCATAAATAAAAAATTGAACTAACGGCATAAGTATAATTATAGCATAAGTTCAATTTCTTATCTATTTTGTGTGCCCCGGGTCAGAATCGGACTGACGACACAAGGATTTTCCTTGAAATTTTTCTTAAGTTTCCTTAAGGATCGGACTATATCATCTCCGCTTAAAAGATTAAGTACGGAGTCGGGCGCTAATGCAGGATTATTGTTGGGCTCACCTGCTAGTCTCTACGCCTTCTTCAATCTTAAACCCGATTGAAGCTTGGCTCGGGATTGCCTTTCTTTTACCCAACTTAGATAAAAGGGAAGGTTTCCCCGAATTCACCCGATTTTCATCCCAATATTACTATTAGGCGGACCGAAAACCAGTCCTTTGCTCTACCACTGAGCTACCGAGGCCTATATTTTTAAAGTTGGTTGCGGGAGTCGGACTCGAACCGACGACCTCCAGGTTATGGGCCTGGCGAGCTGCCAACTGCTCTATCCCGCTACAAATTTTTCTAACATTACGGCTAAAGTGGGCAATGGAGGATTCGAACCTCCGACCTCAACATTATCAGTGTTGCGCTCTAACCAACTGAGCTAATTGCCCGATTTTTAAACAAAAAAAACTAGATTTCTCCTTTTGGAAATTCTGAATAAAAATATAACAAAGAATAAATAAAAAGGCAAGTGTTAAAAAGAAAGGCGCCACCTGTTAAGATGACGCCCGGATAACAATTAATGAGATTTTACGTCGTTTGAGACGTGATACCCATTTGTTCGTAAAGAGTTTTCTCGTGTTGCAAAAGATGCTCTGGTGTAAAGAGGCGATGCCATTTGCCAACTGTTTCCTTGTCGGAAAATAGTTTTTTCAGAACGGCATTATAATTATGTACATCTTCCCAACTGGCATCCAAACTGTCTGATACACGTAATTCGGCTCTCGGAACAAAGTCTTCAATAGAAGTAATTTTTTCCGCTTTCAGGCGTGAAATCATTTTTAAGTAAGCATTAGCTTCTCCAAAAGATGACGGCACGTTTTCGCGAATTACCAAACGATCACTGCTGGGTTCAAAAACATTGAAGCAGGCAAGTTGTATGATGCGATAAGCCGCTTCATGGGCCAGCCCCTGAGTTTTCAAAAATTCTTTGGCTTCACTGGAAGCATAAACTCCCCGCGATTCATGAATTTCTTTTAACATGTTGTCTGGATAAACTTTCAGACCGCTCATAACCAAATTCATAACTTTGAGTGCCTGAGCAGTAACGTGGAACAAATCCGGCCAAGCGACGCGCTCTACCGAAGATTGTTCAATGGCTCTTTCCTCCCACGTTTTTATGCTTTCACTAATCATATTAGCGTAGCCCCGAGCCATTCTGGCCATTCCTTCAACCTGTTCGGTACGGATGGTGTTTTTTTTGTGCGGCATGGCCGACGAGCCTTTCTGTTTTTTCTGAAAAGGTTCTTGCATAATCGGGCGTCCACTACGAGCAGCCAAGCGGATATCACCGGCGATTTTATCCAACACTGATACCAAGTTGCTTAAAGCTTGAGCAATAGGCGCGTATAAAATTCGCGGCATGATTTGAGTGGCTCCGGTAAAGGGTTTAAATTTCAAATCAGCTAAAGCTAATTTTTCAATTTCTGGATTCAAACTTCCATATTTGCCGATCGCTCCGGATAATTTGGAATATCCAAGATTTTCCAGAGTTCTGGTTAAAGCCTGAGCGGCAACTTCGTAGTCGGCCAGCCAGCTTAAACAGCGGGCGCCGAAACTTTGCAATTCGGCTTCTTGTCCGTGAGTGCGGGCGTTCATAATCGTGAAACGATATTTGAGCGCCAGAGTGATTAATTCTTCTTTAAGCATTCCACATAGTGGTAGAACAACTTCAATCGCTTCCAATAACATCCTGGCAAAAGCCGGTTCCTCGGTATCATACGAGGTAATGTTTTTATGGAAGTACTGGTGTAATTCAGTCGGTAAATAACGCACGCGTTCGTCAATGAACGCGTTAAGGTCATGATGGATTTCTTTGTCTCTTTTTTTCCACCATTCAACGTCAATGGGGCTTTCCTGTAACGTGGTGATAATAGCGGCGCTATCATCTCGGTCAATCATCCGTAATCGAAGCATTGCTCTGATAACGGCAAATTCGGTTTCCTGCCAAAGTTGCAGTTTGTGTTCGTCGGTAAAAATTTTGTTAATTTCTGAATTTGCGTAGCGTTCCAACATTTTTTGGTTCCTCCAATTTTTAAGATTAATTTTACGTTTTTATTTATTGTTTTTAAGTTACAAGGTAACAAAAAATAATATAATTGTTTTTATATTTTGTCAATTTTAGTTTTATTAAGTTTTAGATAGCCGCGTCCTGACGCGCGATTTAAATATCGGCGATTAAGAGAGTAATTTCTGTTTTCAAATCGCTGCCGCTGGTTTTATTATTAAAATCAAATTTTAATAAGCGATTTAGATATGATAAGAGTTGCGAGCTCGTAAAATTTTTCGCTTGTTGTAATCCTTTTTTAACGACAAAGGGGTGCAGCTTCAATTCCTGGGCTATTTTGTCCGGCGCTAATCGAGAACTAGCTGCTTCGCTTAGTTGTAAAAGTATCTTAAATTGCCGGGTTAGCATGGCAATCAAGTATTCATCACTGGCCCCGGCCAGATACTGTTCTTCCATTATTTTCAAAGCCAGTTTTTTATTTCTAGCGCCGAGCGCATCAGTTAAAGCAAAGATGTCTTCGGAAAAAGTTTCCGCCGTTACCTCTTTAATTAGTTCTAGGCTGATAATTTTTTCTTCAGAAACTAAAGCTGCTTTTTTTATTCCTTGAGTAATGAGCCATAAGTCGCCGCCGCTGCGCTTAACGATTTCCGTGGCGGCCGAGGTGGAAATTTCTTTATTGTATGAGTTGGCTTCTTTTTTGATAAAACTGAGGAGAGCGTTGTCTTTTAAAAATTTAAATTCCTGGACATATTTTTGCTTTAATAGGAAGGCAAATAATTTTTTAGCATCAGCTTTAAGGCTCTCTCCACTAGTTCCCAGTTCGCCGTCGCGGATAATAATTACTTTTTCATCATCAGCAGCTACTCGTTTCAAAATTTCTAGCAGCTCGGCAAAAATAGTAGTTTTTTTATTCTTAAAAATATCGTTGATAATCACCATTCTTTTTTTGGTGAATAGGGAGCCGGTATTTATTTTTTCGTTAATCTCGGAAATGCTTATATTTTGTCCGTCGACAATATCAAGGCTATCGCCTTCTTGATCGGCGTCTTTAATAAATTTATCTTTCATTTCATGCAATAGACGGCGTGAGCGGAAGGTATCCGGCCCGTATAAAAAAATAATCATAGTTTAATTTAGAGTTCGGAAATTTTTACTTGCGATACTTTGGACATTTTTTGGTTCAAAAATTTTTCACCCAATTCTTTGAATAGCCGCGGGTTATCAGTGGTTAAATATTGGCGGCTGGCATTTTTAGTTTTCTTTAATTCCAATTCCGGGTGCTTGGTTAGATATGATATTAAGCTAGCAGCAATAATTTCGCCAGGATCAGGCACCTCCACATTTTTGCCCATAATTTTTTTGATTTCCGGCAATAAAAATGGGTAATGGGTGCAGCCGAGAATTAGGGCCTCGATTTGTTCGGTTTTAAGCGGGTGTAAATATTTTTTAAGGATCATTTTAGTTTCCGGTTTCTTTGCCCAGCCCTCTTCAATCAAAGGGACCAGGAGCGGCGCGTTTTTTTCCAAGACTTTAATTTGCGGTGATAATTTTTTAATTTCTGTCCGGTAGGCGCCGGCGGCGATTGTTGATTTAGTGCCGATGACGCCGATTTTTTTAAATTTAGGATTGGCAAAATGCTCTGCTAGCGGTCGGATAACTCCGAGAACACGGCGCTCCGGCCAATGAGCCGGCAAATATTCTTGTTGGATTTTTCGCAAGGCTTGGGCGGAAGCGGTATTACACGCAATGATTATTAAGTTGCAACCGCTTTCCAATAAAAATTCCACCGCTTCCCGTGTATATTCGTAGATAGTTTCCGGGGATTTTTCGCCATATGGCAGGCGGGCGTTATCACCCAGATAAATATAGTTATAGTCGGGCAGAGAATCTAAAAAATGTTTAAAGACCGTTAGTCCCCCTAGGCCGGAATCAAAAACGCCGATAATATTTTTGGCTTCATTATTTTTGTTTGGCATATTTTTGAAACAAGTCGCCGCGTTCTTTATAATTTTTGAAAATGCCAAAACTGGCGCAAGCTGTAGAAAGCAGAATTACACTGTCCGGGCCTGCTTGCAGCCTTGCTAAGGAGACCGCTTCTTTCATGTCTTCCGCCAGTGCGAGCCTATCGTCAGGAAAGTTTATTTTTTTAAGTTCCGCGGCCATTCTATCTGAACCTTTGCCGGGGAGTAAAATTAAAAAGTCAGTTTTTTGCTTGATAACTTTGGCTAGCGGTTTGAAATCAGCCCCTTTGTCGGCGCCGCCAGCAATTTGAACAATGGGCTCTTTAAAGGATAGTAAATCTAGGGCCGTGCTTTCCGGTGTTGTTGAAAAACTATTATCAAAATATTTAACGCCTTTGATTTTGGTTACGAATTCTAAACGATGTTCCAGATTTTTAAATTTGGCGATTGCTGCTTGGTATATTTCCGCTTTGATTTTTAATATTTTAGATACTTCTATGGCAGCAGCGATGTTTTGTCTATTATAGTCGCCGACTAATCCGGAGTTTAAATTACTGTCGTTAAAATAAATTATTTTTCCAGGCAGCTGTTCATTTTTGATTTGAGATTTTAAAGATTCGTTAACGACTAAATATTTATTTTCCGAATAACGCGTAATATTTAATTTAGCTTCCCAGTATTTTTTGAGAGAAGAATGAAAATTTGGATTATTGGGGTCAGCGGGCGCTAAGTGTTCTTTAAAAAGATTAGTAATGACCGCAATCCTGGGAGATGTTTTTATATCCTCTAACTGAAAACTGGAAAGCTCTAAGACAACGTAGTCTTGGGGCCGCACTTTTTTTAGAAAGCTAAGCGGTGTTATGCCGATATTGCCGCCTAAAAAAATGCGGCGGCCGGTTTTTTGGTTAGCGGCCTGTAAAATTTTGTAAATTAGAGTGGCAGTCGTACCTTTACCCTTGGTACCGGTAACACCGATAATATTTTTTGTTGGAACTAATTCTAAAAATAAATTTAAAGGGCTTGATAACTTAGTCTTACCGGTTTTAAGCGCCGCTTGAATTCCCGGGCAAGCAATCGGCCAACCGGGAGCCCGAAAAAGCAAAGAAAAGTCGCTTAAATTTTTATTAAACTCTGCGCCTAAGCGGTAATTAACTTTTAAATTTTTTAATTTTACTTTTGGCAGTTGTTCTGGATTACGGAAATCGCAAATTGTAATGTCCGCTGGCGCGCGGTTTTCATCCAGTAATTTCAAAAGTGCCAGGTTGTCCATCCCTAGACCCAATAAAGCGATTTTAGTTTTTTGCTCGACATTTTTCATAATTATTATTTCAGTTCGCCCCAATTATCGCCCCGATGTTCATCGGCGATAATCGACACCTTTAACTTGGCAACATTTTCCATTAACCTCTTTATCTTTTCAGTATAGCCATTTATCTTATCTTCTTTAATTTCAAAAATCAATTCGTCATGGACTTGCAAAAGCATTCTGGCGTTGTCGGTGCCGTCGTCGATAGTTTCGGCAATGTTAATCATCGCCATCTTTATCAAATCAGCGGCTGAGCCTTGAACCGGCGTATTAATGGCCATTCTTTCGGCCGACTTCCTAATCATCGGAATATTAGACTCCATATCAGGCAAAGGGCGTTTGCGCCCGAACATGGTGATGGCATAGCTTTGAGTGCGCGCCTGTTTGATAAAACCGTCAATCATTTTTTTGATTCCCGGATAAGTTTCAAAATATTTTTTGATAAATTGGTTAGCCTCGTAGTAGGGAATGCCGGCGCCTTGGCTTAAGCCGTGCGGACCCTGGCCATATAAGATTCCAAAATTAACCGCCTTGGCTTCTTGACGCATTTTTTTGGTCACCTCTTCAATTTTGACGCCATTAATGCCAGCGGCGGTCGCCGCGTGAATATCGGCGCCGTCTTTAAAAGCGGCAATCATTTTAGCATCTTTGGACATATGGGCCGCTAGACGCAATTCAATTTGGGAATAATCAAAGCTTATTAATTTATAGCCTGTTGTTGCGACAAAAGCTTCACGGATGCGCCGCCCTTCTTCAGTTCGAGTCGGGATGTTTTGTAGGTTAGGGTCATTGGATGATAAGCGTCCGGTCGCCGCTACCGTTTGGTTAAAGTTCGTGTGGATTTTGCCAGTTTCCGGATTTATCATTTTTGGCAAAGCGTTTAAATAGGTTGTTTCTAATTTATTTAGTTCCCGATAATCTTGCAGCAAGGCGATTATCGGGTGCAAATCTTTCAGTTTTATTAATTCGTCTTCAGCAGTCGAGAAACCAGTCTTCGTTTTTTTAAGGCCTTCGGTCGGTATTTCCAATTTTTCAAATAAAACTTCTTTTAGTTGTTTGGTAGAATTAATATTAAATTCTGAACCGGCCAGTTTATGAATTTCGGTTTCCAGGCCTTTTAATTTAGTTGCCACTTCCTTAGTGAGTTTATTTAGCGGCTTAGTATCGATTTTAATGCCATTGTTTTCCATCTCGCCTAAAATTACCGTCAGCGGCATTTCAATTTTAGAGAAAACTTCATCCAACTCTTCTTGTTTAAGTTTGCTGGCTAAGATTTTTTTGAGTTTAATAATTAAGTCTACGTTTTCGCAGGCAAATAAACTTAATTTTTCTGGATCAGGACCGCTGAAATCCAGGCTCATCTGCGTCGGTTCCGCAGCTTGAATGTTCTTAGCACTAATTTTTTCAATGCCGAGTTCGGAAAAGGCCAGGGCGTCTAAATCATGACGCCTCTCACCTGGATTTAACAAATAGGAAGCAATCATGACGTCAAAATAAACGCCTTGAAGATTAATACCTAATTTATTAAGGAGTCGCCATTCAAATTTTAGATTATGGCCGATTTTTTTGATGTTGGTATTTTCTAAAATAGCTTGCAAGGCGCCCAATTGTTTTTTATCGCCGGTAATAAAATAAGCTTCGCCGGCTTTTAAGCAAAAAGAGATGCCCAAAATTTCTGCTGTTAAGGGGTCGGTTTCGGTGGCTTCTATTTTTAGAGCAAATTCTTTAGTTTTGCTCAGTTTATCTATGAGAGCGGAAAATTCTTTTTCGGTTTTTAAAAAAGTGTAGGTCGCATTTTTTTGGCGCTCCGAAATTTTTTGTTCCACGATTTCGGCACCGCCTTCGCCGCTTTGATGCGCTTTTTCTAAACGGTCGCGCACTTCTTTGACGCGTCCTAAGAGTGAACGAAACTCAAAGTCGCTAAATAATTTTAAGACTTTTTCTAAATTAAAATTGGCGAAGCGCGCTTTGTCCAGCAGCAATTTAATTGGCGCTTCGCGGTCTATCGTTGCCAGTTCTTGGCTTAAGAAAGCGTTGTCTTTGGAAGCGGCTAATAATTCTAAAGTTCGCGCCTTGATTTTTTTATCATTTTTTTCGGCGGCCTTATAAACTCCCGCTAAGTCATTAAAATTTTGTAGCAGTTCCACGGCGGTTTTTTCGCCGATACCACGTACTCCCGGAATGTTGTCACTGGGATCGCCGCGTAAAGCTTTGTAATCTATAATTTGTGTCGGTTTTAAGCCGTAGCGCTCATTTACTTTATCAACGTCGTATAAAACACTGTCCGATAAACCGCGGCTCATGGTATAGACTTTGGTTTTTTCGTCTATTAACTGCAAGGTGTCCATATCGCCGGTCATAATAATTGTTTCTAGATTTTTTTCATCTCCTGCTTGTTTGCTTAAAGTCCCGATTAAGTCATCCGCTTCAAAACCGGAGAGTTCAAAAATCGGAATATCAAAAGCTTCGGCTATTTTTTTAACTAGTGGAATTTGTTCATAGAGTTCATCCGGCGCCTTAACGCGCGTCGCCTTGTATTCCGTATAAACTTCGTGCCTAAAAGTTTTGCCCGCTTTATCCAAGGTTAAAATTACATATTCTGGATGGAATTCGTTTAAAGCTTTGAGTAAAAAAGAGGTAAAGCCATACACAGCGTTAACCAGAATTCCGTCTTTGGTTCGGAGAGTTGGAGGCAGGGCATGGAAGCTGCGATGGATGATGGCGTTGCCGTCAATGATTATTAACTTGGGTTTTAGTTTAGACATGCTTCAATTTTATCATATTGTCCTAATAATTTCTATTTGACTAAATTTGATTTTTATTTAAAAATATTGGTTTTGCCAAGAGAAAAGCGCCTTCGGTTAAGAAAGCGCTTTTTGTTTTTTTTGAGAAAATTAGTACAGGATAGAGCTCCCTAGACCGTCTGATCACGGTCGGGTCGTTTTCGGGAGATTATCCGTTTAAAAGAGAGTTGTTCCACGATGCACATGGAATAGATTGCGGCGTTATAGTTACGCCAGAGAACATTTAGATGTTTTAACATCTTTCATTGCGACGGGACAAACCATTGTTCTCTAAATGGTAAGCCCTGCGAGTTTTTCTTTTTGCCGTTGCCAGGCGATGTTGTCGATAGTATCGACAGGGTCGGTTGCCCCGGCAAAAATTGGGGCCTCGTTTTCTTCTTGCTGATTAACAGTCAATATGTCAACACTCCTCGGAATAAGACCGTAAGATTGTTGGTAGGCAATTTTTTGAACTCCTTGTTCTATCAACACCCAGGGGCGTTGGCGGATTTCTAGATTGCCATTATTGTTGGTAATCAACACGTGCGGCCCAAAACTCAGAACCAAAACAAGAAAAACAAATTTTATCATGTTCTGAAATTTTGGTGATGCTGTTATATTAGCAAAAGAATAAAAAAGGTCAATAGTCTTTGTCAACAGGGTCTCGTTGCTCTCTTTAGAAAAAGAAAAAAGGGGTTCCTAAAAAGAAACCCCTCCCGATTCGTACATAACGCTTAGTATTTTTTGGTTATGTAGTCATCATCCTCGTAACGAAATTAATTCAGCAGCCTTAAAACAATCTTGTGAATGATTTTCTCATCACTGATGATTTTTTAAAATTGAACACCTCGCCTGTTAAGTAGTTTTGATAAGCTAGGAAAATTTGGCTTATCAAATTAAGAAAGAACAATGCGCTTCTTTCTGAGAGGACCAAATTGGTCCAGGAAGATTCATTTCGCTGCTTAATTTAAATGTATTTATATTGTAGTTACTTTATTTTTAGCCGTCAATAAGGAGAAAAAGAAAAAAGGCTACCAGCGGCAACCTTTTTCATTTTTAAAACCCGGCATCTTTTACTTCCTTTGTTGCATTTCGCTTCTTTGCTGTCCGGAAGAACCTGCCATTTCGCTTTTACCAGTTTTGTTGTCGCCGAATACTTCAGATGTCGTCAATGCTGTCGATGATGCAAAATTTTTCTTTTTCATGATGCTGATTTTTAGATGTTAATAAAAAGGACTATGGTCTTATTTTAGCGGAATCGCTTTTTGCCGTCAATATTTTGGCCCTGGAATTTTTCCTGTTTTTGGGCTAGGATGCTATAATATTTATATGATAAAAAAAGAAATCATTGTTAATGGCCTAAAAATCAGCTATTTGATTAGTTCCGATTTTAATCCCAATCAAGCGGTTGTTTTTTTACCTGGCTGGAAATCGCCGGTTGATTTGTTTTGCTCGGTTATGGGGAAGATTTCTAATTTGTTAGCGATTAACCTTCCTGGTTGGGGCGGCAGCGAAGCACCGCCAGAAGATTGGGGTTTGGCCGATTACTCAAAATTAGTGGCCGATTTTTTAAACAAATTAAAGATTGTGAACCCGATTATTATTGGTCATAGTGTTGGCGGGGCAGTGGCCGTTGAATATTTGAGTTCCGGCCGAGAGGCCCAAAAATTGATTCTCCTGGGCGGAGCAGTTATTCGGGAGCGATTAGGGCGCTCACAAAAGTTATTTATCGGCGCTAAAATTTTTCGCATTTTGTTTCCCTTTATTAACCAGAAATGGCGGCGGCGTTTGGCTGGCAAGGCACTTAGTGCCGATTATCTAGAAGCTGGGGAAATGGCTGGAACCTATAAAAAATTGATTAGTGAAGATCGGCAAATCGCCTTTTTCAAGTTACAACTGCCAATTATTTTAATTTGGGGTCGAGATGATGTGGCGACGCCTTATCGGCAGGCCGAAAAACTAAAAAGCTTAAGCTACCAAGCGGTTTTAGAAACAATCCCTGACGCCGGACATTATGCTTTTTTAGATAAGCCGGAAGAGTTTAAGAAAATTATTGCCAAGTATCTATGAATATCATCCGCGGCTTAGTTTATATTTTACAAAGAGAGTCGTATGATGTACGACGTTTTTTAACATTCGTTTATTCTAATTGGCATTGGTGGTCTTTAGAAAAACGCCAAGTAATTGATTGGACTCAGAAAGCGCGGGCTATTTATTATTTGTTGTTGGCGGTTGTTATTTGCTTAATTGCTTTGGCGGTTTCCGTGTTTAAGCTCTGGACTTTAGTATTTTTGGTTTTACTAATAATTATTTTGCCGCTGTTGGCAGTTTTGGTCCTTTGGCTGTTTTTACCTCTGGATTATTTTTTAAAAAATAGGGTAATTAGCCGGGCAAAAAAGATTTTAGCTGCTCAACACGTTGAAGTCATCGGTATTACCGGCAGTTACGGCAAGACTAGCTTGAAAGAAATTTTAGCAGTTGTTTTAGAAAGTGGTTTTAAAATTGTTAAGACGCCGAATAATATTAATACCGATTTAGGAATTGCTTACTTTATTATTACTAATCAAGCCGCTTTAGCTGCTGCTGATTTTTTTATTGTGGAAATGGGCGCTTATCAAATCGGCGATATTGCTAAGATTTGTGATTTGGTAAATCCGGATTATTCTTTTTTAACCGGCATTAATGAATCTCATCTAGAACGTTTTGGCGGCCTGCAGAATACTATTAAGGCCAAATTCGAATTAGCCGAACGCACCGCTAAAAAAGTTGTTTTAAATTTTGTTGATGATAATGTTAAAGGAAATTATTCTCGTTTCAAATTGCCGTCCATTGTCGGCATTGACTATTCTTCGGTTGAGGAGCTCAACATTTTGCCGAATTTTTCCGGACTATCTTTTTGCTATGCGGGTATCACTTTTTCCACTAAATTATTAGCTAAGCACAATATTATTTTACTGGCGATGTCTTTGTCTTTGGCTCAAGAATTGGGAATGGATTTAAATAAAGCGATTGCGCCTATCGCCGCCATGCCAATTATTAAGAATCGTTTGGAACCGATTTGGAATAAAGCCTCTCAACTATTAGTAATTGATGATAGTTATAATGGTAATTTTGATGGTTTTAAGAGCGGCTTGGAAGTTTTGGGTCGTGCCACCGGAAGACGCCTGGTCATTACTCCGGGCTTGGTAGAGCTGGGTGATAAAAAAGAAGAACGCCATCGGGAAATTGCCCGACTCTATGCTTCAAAAAAAATTGATTTAGTGCTATTAATAAAAAATAGCGCCACCGCTTACATTGCTGATGAATTTCGGAAAATTGGTTTTTTAAATTTTAAAGAATATCCCGACGCTATTGCCGCACACCAAGATTTAGCTAATGTTTTGCGTGCAGGCGATACCATTATTTTTCAGAATGATTGGCCGGATAATTATAAATAATTTACTTATATGAAAAATATTAAACGAATCGGAGTTTTTTTTGGTGGTAAGAGTCCGGAGCATGATATTTCAATTATCACTGGGCAATTAATTATTTCGGTCTTAAAAAAGATGCCGGAATATGAAGTTATTCCTATTTATTTGGATAAGCAGGAACATTTTTTTATTGATGAAAGACTTGGCAGCCTGGCTTTTTTCAGTACCGGTAATTATCAGGAGTCCTTAAAGAATATGGGCGCTTACAATTTAGATTTGGATACCTCCCGTGATTGCCTGGTATTTAAAAAGTCCGGTCTGGTGGCGAAAAAGCAAATAATTGATTTTGCTTTTCCGGCTTTTCATGGCAATCTGGGCGAGGACGGAGCGATGCAGGGATTATTCAATGTTTTTAATATTCCTTATGCCGGCTGCGACGTGGCCGCTTCCAGTATTGCGATGAATAAAGTTTTAACCAAGATTTTTTACCAAGGCTTAAATATCCCGACCACTAAATTTGTTTTTTATAGCCGCACCGAGTGGCAGGTAGATAAGGTAAAAGTTCTGGAAAATATTAAGACCTCTTTGCGCTTGCCGGTGTTTGTAAAACCGCCGCATCTCGGTTCGTCTATCGGTATTACTAAAGTCAGTGATTTTAAAGATTTGGAACAAGCGTGCGAGGTGGCTTTGCATTACGATGATCAGCTATTGGTTGAGGAGGGGGTCGAAAATTTAATGGATGTCACTTGTGCCGTTCGAGGTTATCAAAAGCCCCAACCATCATTATTGCAAGAATCATCTTTTAGTGAAGGCTTATTTAGTTACGAAGATAAATATTTAAGCGATGGCGGCGCGCAGCTGGGGCAGGCAGAAAAGAAAATAATTATTCCGGCCAGTTTAGATGCCAATGCTACTAAAGGTATCCAAGAAACATCGCTGAAAATTTTCCGGGCGCTCGGTTGTGTCGGTATTGCTCGTTTTGACTTTTTATATAATAAAGCAACCGGCCAGTATTTTGCTAATGAGATAAACCCGCTTCCCGGAACTTTATATCACCATCTCTGGGAGAAAAGCGGCGTTAAAATTGCCGAACTTGTCAGGCAGTTGATTGCCGACGCCCTTGTCCGGCAAGAAGAAAAAGAGACTTCAGTCCACAGTTTTTCCTCGGAAGTTTTGAGCCAGTTAAAAAGTTTAAAGTTAGCACAAAAATAATAAATATTAGGTAAAAAATAAGATTTATTTAAAAAGCCTCGCCTCTTTGCGGGGCTTTTATATTGACATTTATCTATTTTTATTTTATTATAGACGGGTTCTTTAAAAATATGTGTAACCTCAAATAAAAGTAAAATGGAACTATCTAGGAGTTTATTAACGGCGAAAAAGATCGCCGCTGTTATTGTTGATCTAGGTCAAACCCTTTTGAAGGGAGCAATTAATGATGACCAGTTTGTTCTGGACCCAGAGCGCTTAGAAGCTATCAAGTTCCTGTATGCTCGGGGAATTCAAATTTTTATTATCTCTAAAAATGATCGCGACGTAGTTTTACGAGCCTTGGAATCATTAGGAATTGATAAAAATCTATTTACCTACATTATGGCTAATTTGGAGCCCAAGGTAAAAAATATTGCCCAGCTTTTGGAAGCAACGCAGATTTCTCAATCAGCAGCAATATTTATTGACAGCAACCCTGCTAAGCGTAAAGCGGCGCAAGAAAATTTTCCCCGGCTCCATGTTTTGGAACCGGAGCAAATTATTTTTTTGAGCGCCATTCCGGTGGTCGATATTCGTTCGGTTGAACTTTTGTCATCCATTAAGCATCGGCAGAATCGTTATCGAGCCAAACTTGATAAATGGTTTTTGTCATGGGGGAAGAGCGCCAGCCTGGAGTTGCAAAAAGCTTTGCGGCAAGAAATTTGTTTAGCTTCGCCTTCGGTTAATGATTTGTATCGTTTGGCTAGATTATTTTTTACCACTCAAAAATTAAACTTCAATCCCTTTGTTTTTAATGACGAGCGTGAGCTTTTGGAAATAATTTTTCAGAAGGTTAATTCCGGAAGTGTCATTTATGCCATTTCCGCCTCACAACAAGGGAATTCTTTTGGTTTAATTGGCTCTTTTATAGTTAGCGTTAATGGCGATGAAGCAACTATTGAAAATGCTACTTTTTCCTCCAGTGCCATGGGCTTTAACTTTGAAGAGCGAGCCTTAGCTATTTTACTCGGTAAACTTAGGAAACAGGGTGTTTCCAAAGTTTTTCTACAGTTGGTTAATTCAACCGCCAATTCCAGCATCCAGCATTTGTTGTGGCGGATGGGTTTTCATTTTATCAGCACCGATTTAAATGGCCATCTATTGTTTGATAAGTACATTAATCGTTTTGATGCTGAAAAGCATCTGCCGGCAATTAAGGAAAGTGATAAATTAGATTTAGATTGCCCGGGAATTCCCGAGGTGATTAGTTTCTTTTATCAAGAAGTTGCTCCTTTAATTAAAGAAGGTGATGTAATTGTGAATTTAGGCTCGGCCCAAGGTGAAGTTTTGGGTTTGCTTGAAGAAAAGCAAAAAGAAGATTTTAAGTCATTAATTTCTATGGCTAAATTTTCTAATCTTGATTTGGAAGCTGTCCCTGGAATGGATAATTTGGTGGCTGATGCTGAAAATTTACAGACAATTTTTTCAGACGAAAGCCAAAATCAGGTTTGGGCAGTTGAGTTACTGGAACACACCAAGCATCCTTGGCGCGTAATCAACGAGATGGCTAGAATTTGCCAAGTAGACGGTTATATTTTTATTACCGTTCCTGGCAAATCATTCCCTAAGCATGAAGCGCCGGTAGATTTTTGGCGGATTGGACCGAAAACTTTGGTTAAACTTTTTCCTCGCGATTATTTTAAAGTAATCGCTCTGGAGAATGCCGGTTCGCCTGATAATTTGCGGCGAACGATGTTAGTGCTTCAAAAAACCAAGCCAACGCCAGTGACGCTTACATCTGCTTTTATCGGCGGTGATTTTAATGAAGAAAATGGAATTACTTACTTTGATTAGTTTGAGAGACAACATTTGTATTATTGGAAAACAAAAACCCCGTAGCTTAAAAAAGTTACGGGGATTTTTATTTTGTGGACCCTAAGGGATTCGAACCCTTGACCCCCTGCTTGCAAAGCAGGTGCTCTAGCCAGCTGAGCTAAGGGCCCAAACTTAACTACGCGTGACTGTAATCCAGATTATCAATTGTTTGGCGCGCGGTCAAGAGCTAATTTATTTAGGCAGGCTGTACTTTATAATTGGTGATAATAACCAGCGCATAAAATCATCACCACTGCCGGTCATCACAATAATTCCAATGGCGAGTACTACAACTCCGATTAATTTATAACCTAATCTGGAGCCGCCTTCGGAGCCTAGTTTTTCTTCAAACCAGGCCATGCGTCCAAAATTATTAATTATCCATTCGGTTTTGATAACCGCTCCGGCTCCGGCCGCAATCATAATTGCGCCTAAAATGATTTGTCCCACCATACTTTTTATTTTTTATTTTATATAATTTAAGGGATTATATCTTGATCCGTTAATGACGACTTCAAAATGAAGATGCGATCCGGTTGAACGTCCAGTTGAACCCATTAAGCCGATGTTTTCACCGCGCTCTACTTTATCTCCCGCTTTGACGTATAGTTTAGACAAGTGTCCATAACGTGTTTTTTTACCGCCGCCATGATTAATTAAGATGGTATTGCCGTAACCGCCGTTATAACCGCCGGCCGCTATTTCTACCGTTCCGGCATCGGCTGCATAAATTGCGGTACCAACTTTATTGGCAATGTCTAAGCCGTTATGTTTCCAAGAGAAATATTGGGTAATGCGCCGGCCAACAGTCGGCCAAACCATTTTGGCTCCGGCAGCTGCCGTGGCTGATGGGGCTTTAATGATATCTTTAATTATTGAAAGACCGGTGGTATTGGCAGTTCTGGTAGTAGCTACAGAGGTGGTTAATTTACTGCCGCCAGGAACAATAATTTTTTCGCCAATTTTTAGAGTGCCGCCAATATTATTACTGCTGAGTATTTTTTCGTCCTCTACGCCGTATAACTTAGCAATCCGGGAAATAGTATCGCCACTTTTTACAGTATGGATTACGCCGCTATAAGGCAGGATAGTCAAGCTATCTCCCGGCCTTATTAAGCTATAAGCCGATAGATTGTTGGCCCATAAAATAGTATTAATAGTAATGCCAAAATTACGAGCAATAGTACTGATAGTGTCTCCTTTTTGAACAGTATAATAAACAATCTTATCGCGTTGAGGGGTAACGCCTTCGCTATTTGTGCTTGAGCCAATCATTATTGGCTTGACGGCCATGCCTTCTTCGCTGACAAACACTAAGGGGGCGTAATCTTCTGTTTCAGTATTAGCATTTAGAGCGGCCTGTTTATCAACCATAGATAGCGAGTCTAAATATTTTTCTTTGCCGGCCGCTTTTAAGGTGTCGGGCGTATAAAATTCCTCAATCAGTTCGCCGTCTTCCGTGGCCGAACTGAATTCATTAGTTACCAAGTTGGACATGACGGTTTGTGGAATCAGGCTTTCGGCGGCATTAATTTTACTTTTATTGCTTAAGTTGGAAATAATAAAAATAATCGCGAAAATTAAAATAAAAACAAAAACTTGATTGTTTCTAATAAATTGCGCGGAGCTTCTTTCTTGCAGATTATTCTTTTTAAAGCGGAAAATCTGGAAGTATATTTTAACCAGTATTTTATAGAAAAACAGCCGAAAAAATAAACGAAAAAAGCCGGCAATAAGTCGGGAAACGCTAATCGCTAAATTTCCTAAGATATTTAACGATTTAATGCCGATTAGGCCGCCTTCGATGGCTATTTTCTTAAATTGGCTAGTCTTAGTATTTTTTATATAATTGCTATTAGACTATACTTTATACTATCATTTTTAAACTTTTATAGTCAATTTATGATATAATGGAAAAATAAAAATATAAGTTTTATAAATTATGTACAAAATTGTTTTACTTCGTCACGGTGAAAGCACTTGGAATAAGAAAGGCTTGTTTACCGGCTGGACAGACGTTGATTTGACCGCCAAAGGCAGAGAAGAGGCTTTAAATGCTGGCACGGAGCTTTTTAAAAAGGGATTTAAGTTTGATTTAGCATTTACCTCTCTTTTAAAAAGGGCTTCAAAAACCCTGGCTATCACTTTAAAAACTATGAAGCAAAAGCCAGAGGTTATTAGCGATTGGCGCTTGAACGAAAGACACTATGGAAATTTGCAAGGATTAAATAAGAAAGAGATGGCGGCTAAATTTGGCGAACAACAAATTCTGATTTGGCGCCGCAGTTATAGTACGCCTCCGCCTAAGATTGATAAAAATAATCCTTTTAATCAAAAGAATGATTCAAAATATAAAGGAATAAAAGTGCCTGAAACGGAAAGTCTAAAGGATGTCGTGGCTAGAGTGATGCCATTTTGGAAAGATGAAGTTGTTCCGCAAATAAAGGCTGGTAAAAAAATTATTATTGCTGCTAGCGGTAATAGTTTGCGCGCGATTGTAAAATATCTTGATAAAATATCCGCCACCGAAATTTCGGGTGTTAATATACCAACGGGCATTCCTCTAATTTATGAACTTGATAAAAAGTTAAAACCAGTAAAACATTATTATTTGGCCGATAAAAAAACTTTAGCCGCGGCGATTGATAAAGTTAAGAAGCAAGGGACAAAAAAATAAGTTAATTATAAAAAGCCCCGCGAAAATTGCGAGGCTTTTTTAGTTTAACAAAAGTCAATTTTTAATTTCCCGGAACAATTACGTCAAAGGGTTCTTTCTTGCCGTAAGCCTTCGGCCCCTCAACGCAGTATTTGGCAATATTTTTTTGATAATATGGCGTTTTGGCTTTCTGAATCCGGCCGATTAAATAATAAGTTAAGGCCATGACTAAACCTGGTCCATAATTTTTTGGCATTTTAATTTGCCAGCGGTGTTCTGGCAAGCCGAAATATTTATTTTCTCCCAAGCTAATAACTAATTCTTTTTCCCAGGGCATCACGAATTTGGCGTGGCGCGCTTCACCGGCACTAAAAGCACGCAAAGACAGATGCGGGCCGAAGAGTTCATGTCTTTTAATTTCTAACATCGGTGTAATTTCTGCAAATTCATCAGGTAAAACAAAAGTATAGGCGTTATAGGCAGTGTAATTTTTAGGCAGGTGTAATTTTTTAATGGCCGCTTTTATGTTAACGGCTTTTTCGCCACTTTGTGACATAATCATGCCCAAGTAGGTGGAAATGTTATAAGTTTGCGGTTCAGGGATTTTACGATAAGCCATTACTTGGTCGGCAATTTTGGCACCGCTGGAATCAGGACTACAGGTCATTAAAATCGTTTTCAATCCCTTCTTTTTAGCGGCGGCGATTTCCCAGGTGGCATCTTTTTCACCGGAAGCGGAAATAATCAAGGCCTCTTTAATAACCCCGGATTTTATTAACCCTGAATAAGCTTGAAGTTTTTCTTGAAAATCGCTCTCACTGGCAAAAATAGCTGCCTGGCCCTTAAAGAGGATTTTGCCGGTGTTATAGGCATTGCCGCTGCCGACAACAAATGGCAAGTTTGCTTTTTTTAGCCTAAGAATGGCGGGCGGGTTATTTTTAAAGAAATCAAGCGCCTTCAGTACGCTTTCATCAAGATTCGGCAACTGTGTTATTTTCATATTTTTGCTTTATTTTATTATATTTTTATTATAATTCATCTTGATTTTTATTTCAATTTGCGTTAAGCTGGCGGTAGGCTGGAGGAGAATATTTTTCAGTGTTTTAAATTATAAAATTATTACCATATGTCCGGACATTCCAAGTGGGCAACCACCCATCGTCAAAAAGAGCTGGTGGATGCCAAGCGCGGCGCTATTTTTACCAAGTTAGCCAATGTAATTACGATTGCGGCTAGAAGCGGTGGCGATCCCAGCGCCAACCCTTCCTTAAGAGCGGCGATTGATAAGGCGCGCGGTTCCAATATGCCTAAAGATAATATTGAACGTGCCATTAAAAAAGGAACTGGCGAACTGGGCGGCGAGCAGGTTGAAGAATTATTTTATGAAGGTATGGTGCCAACCGGCATCCAAGTGATTGTTAAGTGCTTAACCGACAACAAAAATCGCAGCGGCGCCACCGTCCGCCATCTATTTACTAAAAATGGCGGCGCTTTTGGAGCTGTAGCTTGGAATTTTTCCCAGTTGGGCGTAATCAGAGTTGCCGGCGAAGAAATTAAAGCCAAGCATCTAAGCTACGAAGATTTGGAACTAGAATTGATTGACCAGGATGTTCAAGATTTTCAAAAAGAAACCGAAGGCATAACCGTGTATACCGAGATTAAAGACCTGCAAAAAATAAAGGATTTTTTAGAAGCTAAAGGGTTGAAGGCCGAAAGTTCTGATATTGAATATGTGGCTAAAGAAAAAATTGCCATGCCGACTGATAATCAGGAAAAATTGGAAAAGTTTTTTGAAGAGTTGGAAGATAATGAAGACGTCAGCGACTATTATACTAATCTTATCTAGTATCTAAATGAGCAAAATCATTCTCGGGATTGATCCGGGCATCGCCGATACCGGATACGGGGTGGTCAAAGAGGAGAAGGGAAAACTATTCTGCCTGGCTTATGGTAGTATTAAAACCTCACCGCAAGACGATCTAATTACCCGCCTAGCAATCCTTCATCAAGAACTTCATAAGATTATTAAAAAATACCGCCCTCAGATTGCTTCAGTTGAACAACTATTTTTTAATAAAAACGTCCGGACGGCTCTGATTGTCGGCCAAGCTCGCGGAGTTGCCCTTCTCACACTGAAACAAAATCAGCTGCCGATAAAAGAATTCACGCCTTCTCAGATTAAACAAGCGGTTTCGGCTTATGGTAAAGCTGATAAAAAACAAATTCAAAAAATGGTTAAGTTAATTTTAAATTTAGAGGAGCTTCCTTATCCCGACGATGCGGCGGATGCGCTGGCGGCGGCGATATGCGCTTTAAATTCAAGGTTATGAAAGAAAAAAAATTAAAAATTGTTCATATTGCCTCTGAAGTCGCTCCTTTTTCTAAAACTGGCGGCTTGGGCGACGTGGCTCGCAGTTTGCCTAAAGCTTTAAAACGCCTCGGACACGAAGTAATAATTATTACCCCGCTTTACGGGCGCTTAATTGATAAGAAGGAAAAGGGCTTAAAATTAATATTTAGCGATGTTAGCTTGCGCCTTAACAGCCAGGAAAGCATTAAAGTTAATTATTGGCAGAGCTATTTAATGGAAGATTTGCCTGTTTATTTTGTGGAATGTAAAAAGTTTTTTTCCAAACATAAGAAACTTTACGGCTCTACTCGAGAAAATGCCCGGTTTTTAGTATTTAACGTTGCTTCCTTAAAATTATTGTCGCTTTTAAAATTTCCAGCGGATATTATTCATTGCCATGACTGGCAAACCGGGCTGATTCCTTATTATTTAAAAACCGATTTTCGTTATTCTAAAACTTTAAAGAAAGCGAAAACTGTTTTTACAATTCATAATTTAATTTTCCAATTCGGCCATAATTGGTGGGAGGTCGCCCCGGAAAATAAAGATTATGGCCGTGGCCGCCTGCCTCATTTAGAAGATCCAAAATTGGAATATATTAACTTTGCCAAGCGGGCGATTATGTCAGCCGATATTATCAACACGGTTAGCGAGCAATATCGCCAAGAAATCATGACGAAAAAATTCGGCCAGGATTTAAATCGCATTTTAAAAAATCGTTCCGGCAAATTATTCGGCATTATCAATGGGATTGACTATAATACTTATAATCCGGAAAAGGACAAAACATTGCATGAGGTTTATTCGGCGGCGACTGTTGCTCGTAAAGCCGTTAATAAAACTTATTTGCAGAAGAAAATTGGTTTGCCGGTAAAGGCGCAAGTGCCGATACTCTGTACTACTTCGCGAGTGACTTTTCAAAAAGGCTTTAATTTAATCTTAAAGATTATTGAATTGCTGCTAAAAACTGATGCCCAATTAATTTTTATGGGCGACGGCAGCAAAGAATATATCAAGCCGATTAAAAAATTGCAGCGTAAATTTCCGGAGCGTATTATTTGGCTGCCTTTTGATCAAAAATTGGAAACTTTATTTTATGCGGCCAGTGATTTATTTTTATTGCCTTCCAATCATGAACCCTGCGGCATTAATCAATTAATTGCGATGCGTTATGGCTGCATCCCGGTAGTCCGGGAAATCGGCGGCTTGTATGATACGGTCGATAATTTTAATCCGACACTCAAGCAGGGAACCGGTTTCACCTTTAAAACCGAGGATGCTAATTTATTTTACGCGGCGATTATCAGGGCCTTAGAAAATTATAAGCATAAAACTGTTTGGAAGAGTTTAGTAAAGCGAGCCATGAAACAATCAAATAGCTGGGAAATCCCGGCCAAGAAATATGTTGAACTTTATCGCAAAGTCTTAAAAAAATAATTTTATGAAATGGATAAATTTTCTGCATTTTTATCAGCCGGCCAATATTGAATCTTATAGTGTTATAAAAGCGCTTGATAAAAGTTATTATCGTTTGTTGCGCCTGATGGAAGAACATCCTAGTTTACGGATGACCTGGAACGTTTCTGGCTGTCTTTTGGCGCGGCTGGAAGATGAAAATAAAAAAGATTTTTTGGAACGTTTGGCGCGCTTGGTCAAAGCTGAACGGGTGGAGCTCGTTGGCTCGGCGGCTTATCATGGATTTTTGCCATTATTGCCGGAAGCGGAAGTGATTCGCCAGATAAAAGCTAATGAAAAAATTTTAAAAAAATATTTCGGTAAAAATTTTAAACCTCAAGGATTTTTCTTGCCAGAAATGGCTTATACGCCGGCAGTGGCTTTGATTGTAAAAAAACTGGGTTATAAGTGGTTGATTTTGGACGAGATTGCTTATGACGGCGGCCATCATCGGCCCGATGATTTAGGCAATTATATTGACGCTAATTCGGGATTAAAAGTTATTTTCCGCAGCCGCAGCTCTTCCAGCGCCTATCCGCCAGATAAATTAATGGCTAAATTGAAAGTGAAGACCGCGATTAATGAAACCATAATTACCGCGACTGACGCCGAACTTTACGGTTTAAGGCATGAAGACCCGACGGCGGAAATGGAGAAGCTAGCCGGCCATAAAAAATTAGCCACTGAAACTATTTCTTCGTTTTTAAAATCTTTAACAAAACTCAAGCCGCAAAAAATAAAAATTGTTGCTTGTTCGTGGGAGTCTAATAAAAAAGAATTGGGAAAGAACGAGCCCTTTAAGCTTTGGCAGGATAAGAAAAATAAAATTCATAATAATCTTTGGAAATTAACGGCTCTGGCTTTGTCCCTGCATGATAAGTATAAAAATGATAAAAATCACGCCTGGTATTATTGGCATCTAGTGAGGGGAATTGCCAGCTGTACTTTTTGGTGGGCGAGCGCGCGCGATTTTTCCAAAATTTTCGGCCCCTATGCCTGGAACCCGGACGGCATTGAAAAAGGCCTGGAAGATTTAATCCGCTCAGTGCGTTCGTTAAATAATCGCCAGACTAAAAAAGCCAAGTTAGAAGCCGAAAAATATTATTTAAAGGCCAAGAAGCTGATTTGGGAAGAACATTGGCGGAATCATTGGAAAAATATTGATTAATTCAACCGTTAAACTATATGAATAAAATTTTACAGTTATTTGATGAAGAATACGTGCTCGCGATGTTCCGCCGCAAGCTGTTACCGCTTTATCCAGCTTTTTCTAAAATAGAAAAAATTAAAATCATCCCCTATAAAAAATTAATTTGGGCGACCACCTATCATGTCGTCGTCGGTTACCATGTCTATTTGTCGGGAGGCAATCAAGATTCTACCAAGATTTTAGTTGTTTGTTCGGCTCATAGCGACGAACCGCGGGAAAATGTTTTTGAAGCGATGCACTATCTTTGGGAGCATAAATTAAATCAGGGGGATATTGATATCCCGCATCCGCTTTTTTATTCGGAATATTTCCGCGGCACTTTTTATCGCGGCTTGCACGGTGAAAATTTGCTGCATTACATAAAAAATAAAGATTACGAGGAGGTGAAAAAACTATTGCGGTTAGCCGCCAGTTTGTTTGCCAAGTTGCATCAATTGCCGGCCGGGACCGCTGCTAATTTTAACCCAATGAACTCCCGCATTAAAACCGTTATTCCGGGCGCAGATACTATTTTAAAAGAAATGTCGGCGCGGTATGACGGCAAATTCGATAAACCGTTGAAAAAAATGTATGAGTATTTTATCTCTCAGGAGGAAAGCTTTCTGGCGCGTGAACTTAATCTTAGTTTGATTCATGGTGATGCCCATACGGAGAATTTAATTAAAACCGGGGAAAATCGGATTGGCTTGATTGATTTTACCGATTTTTGTTTAGGAGATTTTGCCCGTGATTTAGGCACATTTTTACAGCAGTTAGAATATAAAGTGATTGTTAAAAATGGCGACCGGCAAATCGCGGCTGAATTGAAAGATATATTTTTAACCGCCTATTTGGACGCAGCCGGTTTAAAATTGGATGCTGATTTGGAAAGAAGAATTGAACTGTATTATAACTGGACAGCCATTAGAACTTCCGCCTTTTTATTTTTGAAGCATGACAGCGATCCCGATAAAGCGGAGCTTTTGTTCAACCAGGTAAAAATTAATTTAAACATTGCTTAGATGAAAAAAGTAGCGGCAAAAACAAAGCGTTATCGCATTGCCCATATTCATGTTTGGGATAAAAACAATAAAGGCGATTATGCCATCGTTTTAGCAGTGCAGGAATTGCTGCTTAAAAAATTTCCCGGAGCGGTGATTAATAATTTCCCAGTGGAAGTCTTAAAAAATTATAATCAGGCGCAAGTGGCCAAATTAAATCAGGCTGATTTTATTGTGATTGGCGGCGGCGGAATCTTTTATTCTTATTTTTTGCCTTTTAGTCAGGAAATGACTGCTGCGATTAAGAAGCCGATTTTTTTGTTCGGTCTCGGTTATATCAAGGAAGTTGATGCTCCATTGTGGTCGTCAGATAAGACGGCAAGTGTTATTGCTTTAGCCAGCAAAGCCGCTGGCGTGGGCGTGCGCGATTTAAATACCAAGCGGTTTTTAACTGCCGGCGGCATAAAACCGGCCGCCATTAAAATTATCGGCGATCCGGCTGTCTTATTGTCGGAAAATAAACCGGCTGCGGCGGTCATGAAAAAAATGGAGTTGCCAAACCGTAAGCTTAAAATCGGTCTCAATCTTAATTATTCCGGCTGGCTGGGTTTTGGTAAATGGCGGGAAGATATTTTGCGCGCTTACCGGGAAACGGCGGAATATTTTCAGCAAGAGCTTAGTGCGGAGATTTATTATTTGAAACATCATCCCGGGGAAGAAAATATTTATCCGGAGCTGAAAATAAAAAATTTAAAAATTGTTGATTTAAAACCAGGCGAGCAAAAATATATTTACGGGAAGCTGGATTTAATAATCGGCATGATGCTTCATGTCGGCGTGATGTCTTTTGGTGCTCTAACTCCGGAAATTAGCGTGGCTTATGATATCCGCAATTACGGATTTGCGGAATTTATTGGTCATCCGGAATTAGTAGTTGATTTAAATAAGCTTAAGAGCGGCGAGCTGCGCAAGCGCGCCCAAATAGTTTTTAAAAAGCGAAAAAGCTATCAATCAAAATTTAGACAGCGCCGTCAAAAAATTTCCGATAATTTTAACGGCTATTTAAAATTTATAAAAAATAATCTTTAAATTATGATTTCTTCCGCCACGACCGAAGATAGTAAAATTTCCGGGCTTTTGCCGGTAATTGCCGCCTTTTTTGGGAACGCTACCGTCTGTGTCGCTAAGTTCTTAGGCTTTGCCCTGACCGGTTCCGGCGCGATGTTTTCTGAAGCTGTCCATAGTTTTGCTGACACCGCTAACCAATCGCTGCTGATTATCGGCGTTAAAAAAACTAAAAAGCAGCCTAATCATCTTTTTCCCTATGGCTATGGCCGGGAGCGTTTTATCTGGGCGCTTATTTCCGCCTGCGGCATTTTCTTTATCGGCGCCGGAGTCACTATTTATCATGGAGTTGAAGCCTTAATCAATAAGCCGGAAATTCAGTTTAATGTTTGGAACCTCTATATTCTGCTCGCCGCTTTTATTATTGAATCCTTTACTTTATGGCTAGCTTTTAAAGATGTGCGCCGGCATTTTCCTGAAGACACCTGGAAAACTATTTTTAGAAAAGCCGACCCGACTACGTTAGCCGTTATTTATGAAGATGGCTTGGCGGTTATCGGTGTTGCCTTAGCCGGCTTCAGCATTATTTTATCCCAAGTCACCGGCCAGATTTTTTGGGATGCCATTGGTTCTATCGCCATCGGCACTTCTTTGGGCATCGCGGCCATAATTTTAATCGCAAAAAACCGTAACTATTTAATTACTAAGTGCATCCCGGTAGAAGCGGAGGAGATGGTATTAGCCGTCTTAAATAGCGACCCGGCGATTGAAAAAGTTTTGGATTTTAAATCGGCCGTTTTAGATGTTGATAAATATTTGATTAAATGTGACATTGAATTCAACGCTTCTGCTTTAATGAAAGAATTTAACAAACATCATTTTTTAGAAAATGAATATGAAGAAGTTAAGGAAAGCTATGAGAATTTTTTAAAGTTTTCCGTTGACTATATGGATCGGGTGCCGCGCTTGGTCGGCCAGAAAATTGATGATTTAGAAAAGAAAATCCGCGCCCAAGTGCCGGAAGCAGTTTTTATCGATATGGAGATTAATTAGTTGGAATTAGTGGATTTAAAGCTAATTTTCATTTTGTGCTATAATAAACACATATCTGAGTCATTTTTGGCTCTGGCAATTAGATTTAACTAATATGGGCAGAAAAAAGAAGAGTCGCAATCCAATGGATTATGTTGCTTTGCCGGATTTTGAAATCAACGACCGTGCCAAGCGCAGTATTATTATTGTTGTAATTTTAGCCTTGGGCATTATCAGTTTTTTGGGCCTGTTTAATCTTTCCGGCCATTTTGGCCAGTTTGTTTCTAAAATGCTGACCCTGGGTTTCGGTTATGGACGCTGGTTAGTTCCGTTCCTATTTTTATATTGGGCTTTTGTTCTAATTAGGGGGGCTAAAAAAACTTTAAAATTTAGTGATTATCTCGGCCTCGGCCTTCTATTTGTTTCTTATCAAACCCTATTTCATTTTTTTATTGATCAGAAAAATTGGCTGGCGGTAGTTAAATTGGGAGAAGGCGGCGGTTATGTCGGTTATTATTTAAGCCGCTTGTTTTTGTATGTTGTCGGATTTTGGGGCGGAGTGATTGTGCTGGTTGCTTTTTTTCTTATTTCTTTGGTTCTAGTTTTCAACACTTCACTGGAAAGAATTGTCGGCCGGGAGAGTATTTTAGCTAAAATTTTTAAACCTTTTGCTTTGTTTTTTAAAGCCTTATTTTCTAAATCGGAATCCGAAGCTAATGATATTGCTGAAGAGCGAGAGGAATTGATTACTTCAGCACGGGAAGAAGTTTTGAGCGCTTGGCAAAAACGCGATGTCAGTGTGGTCGCTGAAATGGAAGCAGAAGAGGATGAGGAAGAATTAGCACCAGTTGTTAAACATAAAAATCAAAAGCCGGTTCAAGAAAAAATTACTTGGCCGAAAAATTCCATTAAGATTGATATGCCCCTGGAGCTTTTAAATAATAAATTTTCCAAAGCAATTGGCGGGGACACTGATTTGAACCAACAAAAAATTCATAATACTTTGAATAAGTTCGGCATTGAGGTGGAGATGGATGAAACTAAGGTTGGGCCGACAGTTACTCAGTATACATTTAGACCAGCGGAAGGCGTTAAGTTGTCGCGCATCACAACTTTAAGCAACGATTTATCTCTGGCCTTAGCCGCCCATCCGATTAGAATTGAGGCTCCCATTCCCGGAAAATCCTTAGTCGGCGTGGAGGTTCCTAATCGTGCTAAGGCGATTGTTGGCTTGCGTGAAATTCTAGAAGACGAAGCCTTCAAACAGCGTAAAAATAATTTGTATATTGCTCTAGGCAAAGACGTGGCCGGCACTGCTTGGCTGTATGATTTAACTAAAATGCCACATTTGCTAGTCGCTGGCGCGACTAATTCTGGTAAATCAGTTTGTTTAAATGCCATCATAGTCAGTCTGCTTTATCAAAATAATCCTGATGATTTGCGCTTTATTATGGTTGACCCTAAGCGCGTGGAGCTCCCGACCTATAATGGCATTCCTCATCTGTTAACCCCAGTTATTACCGAGGTTTCTAAAACTATCAACTCCCTTAAGTGGTGCTTAAATGAGATGGATAGGCGCTATGACTTATTAAATAAGTCCGGCAAAAAAAATATCCAGGCTTATAATTTGGTAGCCAAGGAAAAATTACCTTACATTGTTTATATTATTGATGAGTTGGCTGATTTTATGATGACCGCCGGCAAAGAAATGGAAGCGGCAATTATCCGCTTAGCGCAGATGTCTCGCGCCATTGGCATCCATTTGATTCTCGCCACTCAGCGGCCGAGCGTTGATGTTATTACTGGTTTAATCAAGGCTAACATTCCGACTAGAATTGCTTTTTCGGTTGCCTCCCTAGTTGATTCTAAAACTATTTTGGACGCTTCCGGCGCGGAAAAATTATTAGGCCAGGGAGACATGTTATTTTCGACCGCTGAATTAGCGAAACCGAAACGCATTCAAGGAGCATATCTTAGTGATAATGAAATTAATGATGTTGTTAATTATATTAAAGATAAGAGCGGAGCTGCTGAATATTTGGAGGGAATTACTGACCGTCAAAAAGTTGGCGGCGTGGCCGGCGTTGGTTTAGACGGTAATCATGGCGATGAAGATGAATTATTTGAAGAGGCTAAAGAAATTATTGTGCGTGCGGGCAAAGCTTCTACTTCAATGCTGCAACGGCGCTTGTCTATCGGTTATGGCCGGGCGGCTAAGATTTTAGATATGCTGGAAGAGGCACGCATTATCGGGCCGTCCAATGGTTCTAAGCCACGTGAAGTCTTGCTTTCCCAGGAAGAATATGATGAGCAGGGCGGTTTAAGCGGCATCCCGATTCATAATCGCGCTACTACTCCGGCTCCAGAAAATTATTTTGGCGGCGCTAACGAGAGCGCCGACGAAGAAGATAATGAGGAGGGAGATGACGGCGTCTTAGATTTTGGCCGTGCCGAAGATGAAACGAGTGAGGAGGCCGCGGTGGAAATAGAAGAGGAGGCTGCGGAAGAATTAACGCTTACTCCTGACGAGGAGGAAGATGTTATAAATGATGAAGACGAAATTTTAGAAGAGATAAGAGAAGACGCCGCTCGAGAAAAAAAATTGCCCGCAGCTTCGGAGTCTAAAAAACCGTCCTTTCCGCCGAATGATGACGATGAAATGTTTTTTGCCAAATAAAATAAATTAATAATTAATCGCTAACCATATGAAATTTGAACATTTTGAGAATGTTTATCCCAATGATGAATTTGATCGCTTGGGAAGCAAGGAGGATGCTAAATTGCCACCTGAACGCCGGAAAGCTTTGGATGATGCCGTCAATGCAGCGCGCGCTAAAGTTGCGGAGCTGGAGAAAGAAATTATGTTTATGGCCGAGGACGATGCTAAATATCTCGGGCAGAGCCTTGAAGAAAAAAATTTAGAACTTAAAGCGGCAGAAGCTGATTTGGCCGACTTACTTAAAGAAGTTAATCCTGATGGCAGTTTTTCAGCTAAAGAAGACAAGCCGACTAAAAACAAAATTGATTCCAAAATCTTCAACAATTAATTATGGCGGATAAGCTTAAAAAACTAATTCCTAAGCGTTTATTTAAAGCGCTTCAGCCCATTTATCATTTTTTAATGAGTTTTTTGGCAGCGCTTATCAGCGGTTTTCCCAGTAAAAAATTAATTGTCATCGGCGTTACCGGTACGGCCGGCAAAACTTCAACCGTTTATTTAATTGCTAAAATGTTGGAGAAGGCCGGCTATAAGACCGGTTATACTTCAACGACGATTTTTTCTGACGGCAATCAAGAGTGGCTGAATGATAAAAAAATGACGATGCCCGGCCGTGTCTTTATTCAAAAACTGATTAAAAAGATGCTTAAAAACGGTTGTCGTTACGCGGTTATTGAAACAACCTCTGAGGGTATTAAGCAATTCCGGCATCGTTTTATCAACTACGATGTTTTAGTTTTTACCGGATTGTATCCGGAGCACATTGAGTCTCACGGAAATTTTGAAAAATATAAACAAGCCAAGGGTTTGTTATTTTCTCATTTGCGCCGCTTTAAAAATAAATATGTCAGTGATAATAAAATTGTTTGTCAGACTAAAAGCGGTTTGAAGAAATTAGATTTATTGCGCATTAAAAAAACCACTATTATCAATGGCGACGACGAACACGCCGAGTATTTTGGAGAATTTTGGAGCGAATCTAAAATTGCTTATTCAATGCGCGGTTTGGCGGAGCTGGAAAGATTTAAAGCTAACCTGGGGAGCGAATCAGCCGGTTTGGATTTCGCCAATGTTGTTGGCGAGCTTAAATCGACCGGCATCGCCGGTTTGGATTTGAATATTAATAATCAAGATATTCATCTTAATCTTTTAGGAGAGTTTAATACCTTTAATGCCTTGGCTGCTTATGCTGTTGGCTTAAGCCAGGGAATCGCAATCGAAAAAATTAAAGTCGGACTGGAAAGCGTTTCCGGACTGGCTGGTAAAATGGAAATTATTAATGCCGGCCAGGATTTTGCGGCCATGGTTGATTATTCTTTTGAGCCCCGGGCTTTAGAAAAACTTTATGAAACAATTTCCATTCTGCCTTATAACCGTTTAATCCATATATTAGGTTCTACCGGCGGCGGCCGTGATAAGTCGCGCCGGCCGATTTTAGGCAAGATGGCCGCTGAAAAAGCCGATATTGTAGTTATCACCAACGAAGACCCTTATGATGAAGACCCCGGAATGATTATTAGGGATGTCGCTTCTGGGTCCAAGATGCTTGGTAAAAAGGAAAATCAGGATTTATTTTTAATTTTAGATCGCGGCGAAGCCATTAAAAAAGCTCTAGAATTAGCCAAAGAAGGTGATTTAGTGCTGATTACCGGTAAAGGCGCCGAACAATATATCTGTGGCCCTAATGGCTCTAAAATTCCTTGGGATGACCGAGAGCGGCTGCGTCAGGCGATTGTGGACAAAATGTGTATTGACAAAAAATAATTATTATCATATTATTAGGATACATTAACACTTTTTTATTTAAAAAAAGTGATATATAAAGAAAATAATTAATTTAATACGTACCGAAACTCAAGCCAATTTGGGATTGGGATTTTTTTGTTAAAAACCACTTAATCTGGCTATCTTTTTTTGCTCTTTCGTCATTTTAATTCGATAAAAATAGTTAAATAATTACACTATATATCTATGTCTAAACGCAAATCATTCTCCGAGCTTAGAGAAGTCCTGCCGATGCCGGATTTAATAGAGATTCAAAAGGATTCCTATACTTGGTTTTTAAAAGAAGGCTTAGCGGAGCTATTCGACGAAATTAATCCGGTCACTGATTTTATCGGTCGTGATTTAGAACTTTATTTCGAAGATTATAATTTAGACGAACCAAAATTTTCCGAGGTTGAAAGCCGGGAAAAAAATATTACTTACGAAGCGTCTTTACGCGTTAAGACGCGCTTATTAAATAAGAAAACCGGTCAAGCAAACAACCAAGAAGTCTTCTTGGGTGATTTTCCATTGATGACCGATAAGGGAACCTTCATTATTAATGGTATTGAGAGGGTTGTCGTTTCCCAATTAATCCGCAGCGCCGGCGTAATGTTTACCGCGGAATTTATTAAAGGCAAGAAATGCTACGGTGCGAAAATTATTCCGAATCGCGGCGCTTGGCTGGAAATTGAAACGGACTCCAATAAGGTCCTTTGGGTAAGAATTGATCGCAAACGAAAAGTAGCCGTCACTTCGCTGTTACGCGCTTTCGGTTATTCCAGCGATGAAGAGATTTTAAAATTATTTGCCGATGTTGATTTGGTAAAGAGCAAGGACGAAAAAACTTTTATTGAGGCGACCATTGAAAAAGATGCCGCTAAAGATGAGGCGGAAGGTTTACAGGAGGTTTATCGCCGCATTCGTCCGGGAGATTTGGCTTCAGTCGAAAATGCCCGCCAATTAATTTATTCCATGTTCTTCCGTTTTGACCGCTATGATTTCGGCCGCGTTGGCCGCTATAAGCTTAACCGCCGTTTTTCTTTAGACTTGCCGGCCACTAAAAAAGAATACCGTATTTTAAGAAAGGAAGATTTAGTCTTGATTATTAAAGAAGTTATCAGATTAAATATTACTAAAGAACCGGAAGATGATATCGATCACCTGGGCAATCGCCGTATCCGCGCGATTGGCGGCTTAATCCAAAATCGTTTCCGCGTCGGCTTAGCCAGAATGGAAAGAATTATTAAGGATAGGATGTCCACTTCCGAAATTACTTCGCTTACGCCTTCAAAGTTAGTTAATGCGCGTCCAGTTATCGGCGTAGTTCGAGAATTCTTTATGTCTTCTCAGCTTTCCCAATTCATGGATCAAACCAATCCGCTGGCGGAATTGGAGCATAAGCGTCGTTTATCAGCGATGGGTCCTGGTGGTTTAACTAGAGAAAGGGCCGGCTTTGATGTCCGTGATGTACACACCACCCACTACGGCCGCATTTGTCCGATTGCTACTCCGGAAGGTCCGAATATCGGTTTGGTCGGCCATTTGGCCAGCTATGCCAGACTAAATAGCTACGGCTTTTTAGAGACCCCATATCGTAAAGTTGTTAAAGATAAAAAAGGTCCGCGCGTCACCGATGAAATTGTTTATTTGGACGCTTTTGAAGAAGAAAAATATATTACCGTTGACTCCACTATCCCGACCGATGAACACGGGTACTTTTTAGTATCTAAATTTGAAGGTCGAAAATATGGCCAACCAGGAATGGAAGAAGTTGATAAGATTGACTTTGTCGGTGTAGCCGCCAATCAAATTATTTCTATTGCGACCAGCTTAATTCCGTTCATGGAACATAACGATGGGCAGCGGTCTTTGATGGGAACAAACATGCAACGTCAGGCCGTGCCTTTGGTTAAAAGCGAAGCTCCGGTTGTCGGTACCGGCGTTGAGGAGCGCGCCGCTCGTGATAGCGGCCACGTTGTACTAGCGGCCGATGACGGTATCATTACTAAATCCGAGGCCGGGTTGATTGAACTAACAACCAAGAAAGGCCAAGTAGTGACTTATAATTTGAATAAATTTTTACGCTCCAATTCCTCCACTTGTATTAACCAGCATCCGACAGTTGACGTCGGCGAAAAAGTGAAGAAGGGCCAAGTTTTATCTGATGGGCCGGCAATTGATAATGGCGAATTATCTTTGGGCCGCAATGCACTAGTGGCTTTTATGACCTGGGAAGGTTTCAACTATGAAGACGCCGTGATTATTTCCGAACGCTTAGTCAAAGAAGACGTTTATTCTTCAATTCATATTGAAAACTATACAATTGATGTCCGTGATACCAAGCTCGGTCCGGAAGTTGTTACTAATGACATTCCTAATATCAGCGAAGAGAAATTAAAGAACTTGGATGACGAAGGTATTATTAGAATCGGTGCCGAAGTTTCTTCCGGCGATATTTTAGTCGGTAAGATTACCCCTAAGGGTGAAACTACCCTATCTGCTGAAGAAAAATTATTACGTGCTATTTTTGGCGAGAAAGCTAAAGATGTCCGCGACTCCTCTCTATATCTAGAACATGGCGAACACGGCAAAGTAGTCGACATTAAAATTTTCTCCCGTGAAGAAGGCGATAAATTATCTGCCGGTGTTTTGCAATCCATTCAAGTTTCGGTCGCTAATTTAAGAAAGATTCAAGTTGGCGATAAGATGTCCGGCCGCCACGGGAACAAAGGTGTTATTTCAAAAATTGTTCCGATTGAAGATATGCCTTATATGGCTGACGGGACACCGATTGATGTTATCTTGTCCCCGCTTGGTATTATTTCCCGTATGAACCTGGGTCAGTTATTAGAAACTCATCTGGGCTTTGCGGCCAAGAAATTGGGCTATCGCATTATGACCCCAGCTTTAAACGGGGTCAGCGAAGAACAGATTAAAGAAGAGCTGAAAAAAGCCGGTTTGCCGGAGAATGGAAAAATAACTTTATATGATGGCAAGACCGGTGAAGCTTATGATAATCAGATTACGGTCGGTTATAAGTATATGTTGAAACTCAACCACATGGTTGAAGATAAGATTCACCAGCGTTCAATTGGTCCTTACTCTTTAATTACCCAGCAGCCTTTAGGCGGTAAAGCGCAATTCGGCGGCCAGAGATTTGGAGAAATGGAAGTCTGGGCTTTAGAGGGCTATGGTGCTTCCCATACTTTGCAAGAAATTTTAACTATTAAATCCGATGATATTCCGGGACGTAGCAAAGCCTACGAGTCAATTATTAAGGGCGAAGAAATTGAAAAATTAAATGTTCCGGAATCGTTCAACGTTTTAATCAGAGAATTAAAAGGTTTAGGTTTGAACGTTGAGCTTTTGAACGGCGCTAACGGCATGACTGCTTCTGAAGTAATGACTGATTTGGATGAAGAGATGGAAAAGGAGGAAGCGCTTGATTATGAGAAGCCGGAAATTATCGTTTCCCTGGATGAAGAAAAAGATAGCCGAGCGGAATAAATAATTAAATAAACATTTACATATTTATGTTAAATCCAATTAAAACCAGCGACTTTGACGCTATCCGCCTTAAACTGGCCAGTCCGGATGGAATCTTATCTTGGTCTCACGGAGAGGTAACGCGTCCGGAAACAATCAACTATCGCACCCAAAAGCCAGAAAAAGATGGGTTGTTCTGCGAAAAGATTTTTGGTCCGACTAAGGACTGGGAATGTGCTTGCGGTAAATATAAAAAGATTCGCTACAAGGGAATCGTCTGCGATAAGTGCGGCGTGGAAGTAACTCGCAGTATTGTTAGACGCGAAAGATTGGGCCACATTACCTTGCAAGTGCCCGCATCCCATATTTGGTTTTTAAGAGGTTTATCTTCTAAGATTGGTTTGCTTTTGAATTTAGGCATCCAGTCTTTGGAAAAAGTTATTTATTACGCCAGCTTTATTGTGACTGATGTTGATGAGAATTTAAAAGAAGTAACCATTAACCAAATCAAAGCGGAATATAAAAGCAAGGTTAAGGGTTTTGAAAATGAATATAACAACGAACTTAAGAAAATTAAAGATGCCGGTGGGAGTGAAAGCGATGTTAAGGATGCTTTGAAGGATAAGACAGAAAAATTAGCCCGCTTGGATGAAGATTTTGCCTCTACCCAAAAAGAACTTAAGGAATTAAAGCCACTCTTAATTTTATCAGAACATCAATACCAAAGTCTGAGCTTAAAATTCGGCCATATTTTCGAAGCTTCTATCGGTGCTGAAGCGATTAGAGAGCTGCTCAGCAAGATTGACTTGGAAAAAAGCATCGCTAATTTGGAAGAGAAGTTACAGGACGCAATTGAATCTAAGAAGGAAAAATTAGTGAAGCGTTTAAAGCTTTTAAAGAGTTTTAGAAATAACGATTTGCGCCCAGAATGGATGATTATGACTGTTTTGCCAGTTGTCCCTCCTGATTTGCGTCCGATGGTCGCACTTGATGGCGGTCGTTTTGCCGCGTCCGATTTGAATGATTTGTATCGCCGCGTCATCAATCGCAATAATCGCTTGAAGCAATTATTGGATTTAAATGCTCCGGAAGTTATCTGCCGCAATGAAAAAAGAATGTTGCAGGAAGCAGTTGATGCTTTAATTGATAATTCTGCCCGCCATACTAAAACGGTTACCGCTTCTACCGGTCAAAAGAGACAATTGAAATCTTTGGCCGACACCTTAAAGGGTAAGCAAGGAAGGTTCCGTCAAAATTTATTAGGTAAGCGCGTTGATTACTCCGGCCGCTCCGTTATTGTAGTTAATCCGAAATTAAATCTTGACCAGTGCGGTTTGCCGAAGATTATGGCTTTAGAATTATTTAAGCCGTTTATTATTTCTCAATTAATTAAGAGAGAAATAGTTCATAATGTCCGCAGCGCTTCTCGTTATATTGAAGCTGGACATGATGAAGTTTGGGATATTTTGGAAGAAATTGTCCGCGGTGCCTTTGTTTTATTAAATCGCGCTCCGACTTTGCATCGTTTAGGTATTCAGGCCTTCCGCCCGATTTTGATTGAAGGTAAAGCTATTCAAATCCATCCGCTTGTTTGTACAGCTTTTAACGCCGACTTCGATGGCGACCAAATGGCTGTCCATGTTCCTTTAACTAAGGAAGCTAAGTGGGAAGCGGAACATTTAATGCTTGCCAGCCACAACTTATTAAAGCCAGCAACCGGCGATCCAATTATCGCTCCGGCGCAAGATATTGTCTGGGGAACTTATTATCTAACTTCCATTAGCAAAGATTTCGCGGATAAGAAGCGCGAAGAGATGCCTTATTTCTATAATGAAGACGAGGCTTATTTGGCTTATAATAATAATTTCATTGATTTACACGCCCCGATAACCGTTAAATATAATGGTGAAATGCTGAAGACAACTGTGGGCCGCTTAATTTTCAATTCTTTATTGCCAGAAAAATTGCGCTTTATCAATGACGTTGTCGGTAAAAGCAAATTAAAAGATTTAATCAGAGAATGTCTGCGTTTATATAGTGAAGATGAAACTGTTAAATTTATTGATGGTCTAAAAAATAGAGCTTTTTCTTTTATCACCAAATCCGGTTTATCCTGGGGCTTTGGTGATTTGCCGAATTTACCAGAGAAAGACCGCTTAATTGATGAGGCCAATGAGAAAATTGAAGTCATCCAAGAACAATATGAAGACGGCTTGCTAACTGAGAGCGAGCGCTATGCTAAAGTTATCGAAGAGTGGACTAACACTAAGGACAAAATTGCGGAAATTTGTAAAAAAGGTTTAACCAATGTTTTGCCGGTTTATTCTATGATTGATTCCGGCGCCCGCGGTTCTTGGGCGCAGCCGGTACAGATTTTAGGCATGAAAGGGTTGGTAACTTCACCTTCCGGCGCCATTATTGAATTGCCGGTTAAAGGAAATTTCAAGAAAGGCTTTGGTGTTTTGGAGTATTTTATTTCTACCCACGGTGTGCGTAAAGGTTTGTCTGATACCGCTTTAAGAACAGCTAACGCTGGTTATTTGACCCGCCGTTTAGTCGATGTTTCTCAGGATATTATCGTTGCCGAAGAAGATTGTGGCGATGAAGAGGGTATTATTATGAAAAAGGCTGATGCCGAAGCTACCGGTGAAGATTTCTTCAAGAAAATTACCGGTCGTTATTTGGCGGCCGATGTCCTGAATGCTAAAGGTAAGGCTGTTTTGAAGGCCGGCGAGATGCTGGACGAAGAAAATATCAAGACTTTAAAGGCGAGCGAAGCAGTTGAAGTTAGAATCCGCTCCGTTCTTAGCTGTAAAATGCACAAAGGTATTTGTGCTAAATGTTATGGTTGGGACTTGGCTTATAATAAGCCGGTTAAATTGGGTTCGACCGTCGGTGTTATTGCCGCTCAGTCTATCGGTGAACCAGGTACACAGTTAACAATGAGAACCTTCCATACTGGAGGTGTCGCCGGCCAAGATGATATTACTCAGGGTTTGCCTCGGGTTGAAGAAATTTTTGAAGCACGCAGCCCTAAGAAAAAAGCCTTGATTTCCGATGTTTCCGGCCGCGTTAAAGTTGAGTTTGCTCAGAAAACAATTAAAGACCAGGACGGCAAAGAGATTCTAGTTGATAATCCTCAGGCTAAGATTTTGAGCATTTTCTATAAAGGCGAAGACAGCGATAAATATTATTTTTCAGAAAAAGTTAATGAACTTAAATTGGCTGGCGGCTTAACTACTAAGGACAAGAAAAAATTAGAAGTTAAGGTACTTGTTAAAGATAATGAGCAAGTTTCTAAGAATACTGATTTATTCAGCGTCGGCGGCGAAATGGTTAAGGCTAAAGCCGCTGGTTTAGCCAAGGTGACAGAAAAATTTGTCAGCGTTTCTAAGGAAGTTGAAAAGGTAAAAGAATTTTCAATTCTTAAGGGAACGATGATGTTGGTTAAAGATGGTGATTTAATTGAAAGAGGCACCCAACTAACTGAAGGCAGCTTGGATTTGCGCGAACTTTATAAGTTGAAAGGACAGCTTGAAACTCAAAAATATATTATTCGTGAAATTCAATATGTTTATTCTTCTCAGGGTCAGCCTTTGAACGATAAGCACGTAGAAATTATTGCCCGCCAGATGTTCTCTCGTTTCTTCGTCACTGATGCCGGCGACACTAATTTATTACCGGGAGAAACGGTTGAAGATGAAGTCTTCTATCAAGCGAATAAGAATGCTAAAAAATTAGCAACCGGAGAAATGCTATTACTTGGTATTACCAAGGCGTCTCTGACTACCGACAGCTTCTTATCAGCCGCCTCCTTCCAAGAAACCTCTCGCGTGTTGATTGACGCGGCGGTTAACGGCAAGATCGATTATTTAGAAGGCTTGAAAGAAAACGTTATTATCGGTTGCTTAATTCCAGCGGGGACTGGCTATAAGGGTAAGAAAAAACGTTTTGAATACGAGAAATAGATTAGTAGCAAACAAATAGAAAATTAAAAACACCGCGGGCAATTCCGTGGTGTTTTTTTGTAATATTAGCAATAATTTAGTTTAACTCAAAATTTTCACCACTCCTTTATTAGCATTAACTTCTAATTTATCTCCGTCTTTTATTTTTTTGGTGGCAAATTTGGTGCCGATAATACAGGGCTTCTTAAGTTCTCTGGAGACTATAGCCGCATGGCAGGTTATCCCGCCCTCATCGGTTATAATGGCCTTGGCCAGTTTCATTAGCGGTACAAATTCCGGTCTAGTCATGCCGGTAACTAGTATTTCTCCCTTTTTAAAAAGGTGAAAATCGCGGGAAGAATATATAATCCGGGCGCTTCCGACAGCTGTCCCTTTATTTCCGGTTTGCCCTTTAATCTCCTGGCCGCCATGTTCTCCGCCAGCCATGAAATATTTATTAACTAAGTCGTGATTTTTTTCGGCATTAGTATAAGATATTTTTTTAGCGCCGCGATAAGGAACATAAACAAGGTAGCTTTTTTCTCTCTTTTTCAAATCAGTGGCGATGGTTTTAATAAATTTAACGCCTCTTGTCAGCTCTTCAAACACCAACACGTTTTCTATGAGATTTTTATCAACCCCGGCCTCGGAAAATATTTTTTCCGCTATGCGCCAAGAAACGGCGATGCCTTTAGCAAAGTGGTTTTTACGCTTATCCCGTATTTCCATGATTGTCTGGCAGAAATCGGCCACCTTTTTTTGCGCGGGCGATAGCTTCTTTCGCCAAGCCAAGAATTTTTTCTTTTTGGCCGCCCGTTCTTTATCCATTATTTTTAATTCTTTGGCGGCTATTTGCGGGTTTTTTAAGAATTTTCCGTATGTTTTTTGTATTTTTTCTTGTGTCATTTCCAGCGTCGGGACATTTTTATATGAAGTCCAGAAGTATTGGCAGAATTCAGTTAAATTAGAGTCAGCGCCGGCCGCTATTTTTTTTAAAATATCCCGTTTCTGTTCTTTATCGAAAGATTCAGCAACTAGTTCGGTCGCTTGAGGCCAAATTTTTTTTATTTCTGCATATTTTGTTTTTGGGTAGCTTTCTTGAACAAGGCTAAAACAGGTATCAATGTCAAAATAAATTGAGAAATGGGACCAGGCATTACTTTTCCAAAAAAGATCAAAAGTATGGCGTACTATTTTTAAGAGACGGTTGTTATTTCCGCCGGCGATGAATTTATAGCTGTATTTTTGGTATAGTTTGTTAATCTCCGGGAAGTTGTGGTAGAAATTTTTTTCTACATTTTTTACATAACTTTTATCTTTCAGATATTGCCTGAAGACTTCCTGATTATATTGTTTCCAGGCCCCCTCGGCTAAAAACAGATTTGTTTGCCCCTTAAATCGAAAATTAATCAAACTATAGTTTGCTTCTTTTTTGAAGACCTTTTGAAAATATTTAGCCGTATTGTAGCCGGAGCCGAAAATAAAAAGGGAATAGCCGGCGATAGGCGGGGCCGGTTTTTCGCCTTTCAAGTCGTCAATAAAACTTTGGGCAAGTGATTTGGCTATTTTTTCATTTTTCATATACTAATATTATAGCAAAAAAAGTCGTTCTTGTCCTGATTGTTTTTTTGGCGCAAATAACGTAAAATATAGATATATGATGATGGAATTTTTCCGAAAAAAGACGTTGTTATTTAAGCTGCGGGCGGCGCAAATCGCGCTGATTTTGTTGGTTGTTTTAGTTTTTTTATTTTTAAAAATTGTTCCTTTAGGAAGCATGGCTTACTCCAAAGATTATTCAAGCCGGCTCAGATCCGGCAAGGGCTTTATCTATAGTTTTACGCCCGCTGAACGCGTTGACGAAAAAAGCGGCCGGCTGCCGCGCTTAATCGGCGATCCGGTTTATTTTTCGGTTTTTACCCCGCGAACTTTTTCTAAAGTTAAAATGACTGTCACCTATAAATCTCAACTAACATCCAGTACCCCGATAGTGGAAGCTGGCGTTCTCGCGGATAATATTGTTTGGCGTTATGATTTGCAGCCTCTTGATAATAAAATTTTAGATGATTTGCGCTTGCCGGGAAGGCCCTTGGCGGAAAATGGTGTCACCTTATGGCAGGCAGAAAATAATTATCAGCGCTTTTCAGATTTTTTTGCTGATTTAAAAACTAATAATTTAGAGGCTTGCCCCGGCAGCACCGCCTCTTGTTTGGCGGTCTATAATTATAACCCGGATTTTAATTTTCAATTCCCGGGCCTTAAAGATTCTTTGCCGACGCTATTGGATGTGCCTTTGCGCGGCGCCCATACTTTATTTTTTTATATTAACAACGAACCCCTGCGCTTAGATCTTAAATTTGTTGATTTAAATCAAGACAAGGCGGCCGACCCCTTGGCAATTATTTTGTCTAAGGACGGAAAAATTGTTAAGCAAGTCAGCCTGGCTGATGAAAATGCTAATCCGGTAGGCGGCCAAGAAGAAAATAAATCTTTACTTTTGGAAGAGAAAAATTTAAGCCCCGGATTATATAAGGTAGAAATTAAGATTAGCGATGATACCGTTATTAAAAGCCTTCAAAGTTCATTGGACCGTTTTGTTTTTTCGGGGAGAATTTGGCCGGTTTCTAGCGGCCGGGCCTTAAATATTTATACTGATTCCAGCTATCTGCAAGTTAAAGCTTTTGTTCCGGCCAGCGTACAAAATATCAGTTTTGATGGAGAGACGTTCGTTCTGTCTGAGCCTTATAAACAATTTAACTTTAAGGCTGATGGCGGTTCGCCGGTTAAAGAAATAAAATTAACTAAAGACGATGTCATCTTAGAAGCCGGCGGCGTATTTTCTTTTTCTAAAAATATGCTTTTTAATCCTTTACTGCCTAAGGTTGACCGGTTTTTTAGTTTAGATAACGGGGTTAATTATATTTTAGCCGATTATCAAGCGCCTCGAATTAAAGATAATACCACTATCGCCTCGGCGGAGTTTAACTTAATCGGCGTTTATCGAGAAAAGGGGAAATATAATTTTATGATTTCTGTCCCCGGCCTTAAAAATGATGACGGTCTAGATGATTATCTGGAAATTAGCGAGATAAAAATGGAATTTTCCGGCCGCACGCTCTGGCAGAAATTATTAGGCCGTGGCCAGTAAATTTAATATATGGAAAAATTAAGCAAAAAAATAATTGCGCGGGAAACCTTCTACTTTTTGTTTTGGCTCAGCTTAACTTTGGTTTTTTTAGAAATTATGGCACCGAATATTGTCTTAGCCTACTTCAATCTTAACTACTTATTCTTAGCTTTGGTTGTTTCGGGAATTTATTCATTAATCAAAAAATAAAAATATGGATTTAAAAAATTTCTTTAATCCGTCCGGGGTGGCGGTTGTCGGCGCCTCTTCTGATAAAACTAAAGTCGGCCGGCAAGTTTTAGACAGCATTATTAAGAACGGCTATACCGGAAAAATTTATCCGATTAACCGCGATAATAAAATGGTGGCCGGATTGCCAGCCTGTGCGAGCTTAGAGATGATTCCGCTTAAAAACAAAACCACTATTTTAGTGGTTATTGTTATTCCGGCGCCTTTCGTTTTGGCGGAGCTCGAGAAATGTGCTCGCCTGGGAATGAAAAATATTATTGTTATCAGCGCCGGTTTTAAAGAAACTGGCGACGAGGGTGCAGCTAGAGAAGCTGACCTTAAAGCACTCGCCCTTAAGCATAAATTAAATATCCTCGGCCCTAATTGTTTGGGCTTTATTAATAATAATAAAAAGTTAAATGCCAGTTTTGCCGATAGCGGCACGGGCGGCGGACAAATCGCCTTTCTCTCCCAGTCGGGGGCGATTGGGAGCGCAGTTTTGGATTGGTTGCGGAATAAAGATTTTAATTTAGGTTATTTTATCAGCTTAGGAAATAAAGCCGCTCTTGATGAAAATGATTTTTTGACTTATCTGGCAACTGATAAAAAAACGAGCGCTATTTTTATGTATTTGGAGGATATTAAAGACGGTCAAAAATTTATGTCTTTAGTTTCTAAAATTTCTCCCAAGAAACCGATTGTGGTTTTAAAGTCGGGGATGAGCGAGCGCGGCGGCCAGATGGCCAAGTCGCACACCGGTGCTATGGCTGGCGGCGCGGCCGCCATTAAAGCCGGACTGGAGCGTGCGGGGGCGATTATGATTGAAAATCTTGAGGAGCTTTTTGACTTGATGTTAATTTTTCAAGCTCGGGGCGCCTTTGGCCCAGTGACCGGTGATTTGCGTATTTTGACCAATGCCGGCGGCATTGCTGTTTTATCGGCTGATGAAATTTCTCGCCAAAAATTGAATTTAAAAGATAGCTTGGACATTTTAGGTGATGCCAGTGCTTTGAAATATGAAGAGGCTTTAGATAAGATACTTAAAACTTCCGGCAATGATAATATTTTAGTTTTGCTAACACCGCAGACCACGACCGAACCATTATTAACCGCCCAATCGATTATTAAGGTTGATAAAAAATATTCCAAGCGTTTAGTCCTTGCCAGTTTTTTGGGAGAAGTCGCGGTAGCTAAAGCTAAAGATTTTTTAACCGATAATAATGTCCCAGCCTTTAATTACCCCGAACGAGCGATTAGGGCGGTTAAAAGACTAGCTGATAGACAGTCGGTTCTCAAAACCTTAAAGCCATTTTTAAAGAAAGAATTTCCGTCTGGTAAGGCTAAGTCGGATTATCTTTATTTATTTAACTTATTAAATAAATATAAATTTCCGGCGGTTAAAACTCTAAAATATTCAAGTTCCGTGTCTGTTTCTTACCCGGCGGTTTTAAAAGCGGTGGGTCCGGATTTTCTCCACAAAACTGATAAAGGAGCGATTATGCTGAACTTGGAAAATCGCCAGGCTGTAGATAAGGCCGCTGTTAATTTTTCTAAGAATAATAAAAAGATTTTAAGCAACCCCGATAATTATTTAGTGGTTCAGCCGCAAGTTAAAGGCGGTTTAGAAATAATTTTAGGTTTTAAACGCGATGCCTCCTTTGGCCCCTTGATTTTGGTGGGTATCGGCGGCATTTATGCGGAAATTTTTAAGGAATTCCGGACAGTAATTGCCGATTTAAATACGGCGCGCGCCCTAGAGTTTATTAAGAGTTTGCCATTTTATCCGATTTTAACTGGTGCCCGCGGCGGCAAGAAATATAATATTAAGCAATTAGCTGATATTTTGGTGGCCTTATCTCGATTAGCCAATGAGCATCCGGAAATTAAAGAATTTGATATTAATCCTTTATTTTTAAGAGTTGAGGGGGCGCTGGCCGGCGATGTCCGCGCTATTATTTAATTTAGTATGTATAATAACCAAAAAATTATCGTCGTCATGCCGGCTTATAATGCGGAGCAAACTTTAAGGCAAACAGTAGCCGATATTCCGGCAATTGTGGACGAGATTATTTTGGTTGATGATAAGAGCGCGGACAAAACCGCCGCTCTGGGGCGCAGTCTGGGTTTAACGGTTTTTGAACACCCGCAAAATAAAGGCTACGGCGGCAATCAAAAAACTTGCTACCAGCTGGCGCTGGATAAAGGCGCAGATATTGTTGTAATGATACATCCCGATTATCAGTATGATCCAAAACTAATTAAATATTTTGCGGAATTTATTGCGGACGACTATTTTGACGTGATGCTGGGAACGCGTATCCGCAGCCGGCGCGAAACCCTTGCCGGCGGCATGCCTCTATACAAATATATCTCCAACCGCGCCTTAACGGTTTTTGAAAATTTTGTCAGCGGCCTAAATTTATCGGAATGGCATACCGGCATGCGGGCCTACAAGCGGGAAGTGTTGGAAAAAATAAACTGGCTCCATAATTCCGATGATTTTGTTTTTGACAGCCAGATGTTATTTAAGATTGCCGGTGCTCGTTATCGAATCGGCGAGATTCCGGTTCCGGTCAGATATTTTAAGGAAGCATCTTCCATAAATTTTTGGCGCAGCTTGAAATATGGATTAGCCACTTTCTGGACTGGTTTAAAATATTTTTTCGGCTTTAAATTATAGTTATTTATATCGCGCACCGAGATGTGAGTTTTATGTTCAAGAATAAATATCGGCCGTATTTAGTGATTATTTTATTAGGGTTGGCCCTCTATTTAGCCACCGCTTTTTTTGATTTTTCCTACTTGGATGATAACACGCTTATTTTAGATAACTATTCGATTATCAGCCAGGCTTCCCAAATCGGCAGTTTTTTTACTAATGACGTCTTTTTTTCCGATAATGATTTTTATTATCGGCCGCTATTAAGCATATCCTTATTTTTTGATACCCTTATTTCCGGACAGCTGCCATGGTTTTTCCATGTGTCCAATGTTCTATTACATATTTTGGCGGCTTGCTTGCTATTTGCCTTGCTTAAAAAATTAAAATCGCCGGCAGCCTTGGCTTTTTGGCTGACCCTTATTTTTTTGGCCCATCCGGCTCTAGTGCAATCCGTAGCTTGGATACCGGGGCGCAATGATTCTATTTTAGCTATTTTTGTGACGGCATCTTTTATATATTTTTTAAAATTTTTAGAAAAACCGCGTTTAGCCGATTATACTGCCAGCCTTTTATTTTTTTCAGCCGCCTTGTTTACTAAAGAAACTGCCTTGGTTTTTCCGGTATTGGCGTTATTTTATTATCTATTTATTTCTGAGAAAAAAATTAATATTGCCGATAAGTGGTCATGGATAGTTGGCGCGACTGCGGGAATTTTAATTTGGACTTTTTTTCGCAGTCTGGCGGTTAATGGCGGCAGCGGTTTGTCGGTAATGGTTTCTTCAATTTTAGCTAATTCACCGGCTCTGATTGTCGGCTTGGGAAGATTTTTCTTACCATTTGATTTAGCGATTATGTCCGTTTTAAAAGATGCTAATTTAGTTTTTGGGTTATTGGCTGTAATAATCCTGGCAGCAGCCGCTATTTATAAAAAGGGTATACCGAAAAAATATTTAGCTTTCGGCTTGCTCTGGTATTTGTTGTTTTTGCTGCCATCTTTAATAAATCCCGATTCCAGAAACGCTTATTATTTTCTAGAACATCGTCTTTATCTGCCGTTTATCGGTTTGTTGATAATGACGGCGCAAATTAAATTTTTGAAAGATTTGGATTATCGCCGTCCGTCCGTGTATGCCAGCGGACTGGCATTGGTAATTTTATTCTTTATGCTTTCTGCCTTTCATTTGCCAAATTTTCAAAATCGTTTGGCGTTTTGGCAGAGTGCGGTTGCCAGCTCGCCGTCGGCACCAATGCCAGTCCGTAATTTAGGCGTCATGCTGTATTTTAATAACCGACAAACTGAAGCCCTCGCCGCCTATACGCGCGCCCTGGAATTAAATCCTGAAGAACCGATGGCTCATAATAATATCGGGGTTATTTATCTGGGGCAGGGCAAGCTGGATGAGGCGGAAGCGGAGTTTAAAAAAGAGCTGGAAATTAACCCCGGATATGATAGGGCGCTTGCTAATCTCCAGGATTTGCTTATTCTGAAAAACCAGTTAAGATAATAATATGTTTAAACGGATATTTAACCGCCAAATAAATAGCATTACCGTGGCCGCCGCTTTAGTGGCTTTTTCGTCTTTAGTTTCCCGCTTGTTAGGGGTTGTCCGAGATCGTATTTTAGCCGGTAGTTTTGGGGCAGGCTCAACTTTGGATATTTATTATGCCGCTTTTAGAATTCCGGATTTAATTTTTAATCTTATTGTTCTAGGGGCATTATCAGCGGGCTTTATTCCAATTTTTAGCAGCTTAATTAAAGATTCGCAAGGCGGCCATAACGAGCCAAGACAGGCTAATAAAGAAGCTTGGTCATTGGCTAGCAACGTTTTAAATTTTTTAGTTTTAGGCCTCGCCTGCCTTTCAATCTTGGGAATAATTTTTGCCCCTTTGCTTACTCGTTTAATTACGCCCGGGTTCGGGCCGGAAGAACAATTGAAAACCACGGCGCTTACTAGAATTATGTTTTTGTCGCCGGTTTTTTTGGGTTTGTCCGGTGTTCTGGGCGGCGTTTTGCAATCTTTTAAACGTTTTTTAGTTTATTCTTTCGCCCCCATTTTTTATAACTTAGGGATTATTATTGGCGCTCTATACTTCACCGAATACTTTGGAATTAATGGTTTAGCTTGGGGGGTTGTCTTGGGGGCCTTTCTGCATTTTATTGTCCAGCTGCCAGCTGTTTATAATCTAGGTTTTAGATATTTATTTAAATTATCCTGGCGCGATATTAATACAATTAAGATTGGTAAAATGATGGTGCCGCGAACGATGAGCTTGGCAATTTCCCAGATAAATTTAGTGGTAATTACCATTATTGCTTCAACCTTGCCCAGCGGCTCTTTGACCGCTTTTAATTTTGCTAATAATTTGCAATCTTTTCCGATTGGAATTTTTGGAATTTCTTTTGCTATTGCCGCTTTCCCGGCTCTGGCCGAAAATGCTTTTAATAAACAGCAGCTGACGGTTCATTTTTCGAGCACGATACGCCAAATTCTTTTTTTTATTATTCCGGCAACCGTTTTAATTATAACTCTCAGGGCGCAGATTATCCGTGTTGTTTTAGGAACAGGGAACTTTGATTGGCGTTCCACCTTTATGACTATGGATGCCCTTGCTTTCTTTTCCCTGAGCTTATTTGCCCAGGCGACAATTCCGTTAGTAGTCAGAGTTTTTTACGCGCGCCATAATTCTCACACTCCGTTATATCTTGGCTTGGTGTCAATTGTTATCAATATCATCCTGTCTTTTTATTTGGGGAAAATTATGGGTGTCGCCGGTTTAGCCCTGGCTTTTTCTGTCGCCGGAATAATAAATTTAATCTTGCTTTGGGGCTGGCTTTATGTTAAAGTGGGAGCCTTGGATTTAGCCAATATTTTAAGCGCTAGCGCTAAATTTATAATTGCCGCCATTGCCGCCGGCTTGACGGCTCAAATTATGAAAGTGGTTGTTTGGCCGTTTATCAATATGGACAAATTCAGCGGTGTTTTTATACAGCTAACGACCTCCTTTATTTCCGGTTTGTTGATGTACGCCTTCTTTTGCTACCTGCTCAACAGCGAAGAGTTCTTCTCTTTGGTATCAACTATGAAAAGGCATCTGCCGTTTAAAAAAGTTAAGCTTGAAGACCAGGGCGAGGCGCGCGGTGTTTAATAAAAATTATGTTAGATATTAATAAAATTAGAAATTTTTCCATCATTGCTCATATTGACCACGGTAAATCAACCTTGGCCGATAGAATGTTAGAAATTACCGGTACAGTTGAAAAGCGGAAGATGAAGGAGCAATTGCTTGATGGCATGGATATTGAACGTGAGCGGGGAATCACGATTAAACTGACCCCGGTTAACATGGAATATAAGGGCTATAATCTGAATTTGATTGATACCCCCGGCCATGTTGATTTTTCGTATGAAGTTTCCCGTTCGTTAGCGGCCGTAGAAACAGCCTTGTTGTTAGTTGATTCTACTCAGGGCATCCAAGCTCAGACGCTCGCTAATTTATATTTAGCTTTGGAACAAAATTTAACGATTATTCCGGTAGTTAATAAAATTGATTTGCCGGCGGCCGATATTCCTAAAGCCAAGAGAGAAATTGTTAAATTAATCGGTTGCCAAGAAGAAGATATTTTTTGTACTTCAGGAAAAACCGGTGCGGGCGTGGCTGAAGTTTTAGATGAAATTATTAAGCGCAGCGAAGCGCCGAAAGAACCAACAATTGCCGGAGGCGGTAATTATGCGCGCGCGCTTATTTTTGATTCTAAGTATGATACTTATCGCGGTGTTGTCGCTTACATCCGCGTTTTTAACGGTAAGATTAAAAAAGGCGATAAAATAAAGCTGGCTTCCGTCCGCGCCGAAAGCGAAGTTTTGGATTGCGGAATATTTAAGCCGGGCTACGTCTCCACTGGTGAATTGCAAGCCGGACAAATCGGCTATGTGGTTACTGGTTTTAAGCAAGTGGCCGATTGTCGGGTTGGCGATACTTTAATTGCCGGCACGAACGCCGATTTTGACAGTCTAGATAAATTGCCAGGCTACAAGGAGGTAAAACCGATGGTTTTTGCCGGAATTTTTCCGCGTGAAGGCAATGATTTTAAAGAATTGCGCGAGGCCATGGACAAATTAAAGTTGAATGATGCCGCCCTGTCTTATGAACCGGAACGCTCTGATGCTTTAGGCTTTGGTTTCCGTTGCGGTTTCTTAGGCCTGCTGCATTTGGAAGTTTTTCAAGAACGTTTGCGCCGCGAATATAATTTGGATTTAATTGTCACTATCCCTAGCGTCGCGTATAAGGTTGTCAAAACTAACGGCGAAGAAATAACTATTAGAACGCCGCAGAAATTACCAGACCAAAACCAATTGGAAATAATTGAAGAACCCTGGGTCGCTTTAGATATTGTCAGCCCCAAGAGCTACATGGGAAATATTATCAAGCTGGCGCAAGAGAAGCGGGGAGTTTATAAAAATACTGAATATATTTCCGCGGAAGGCGAAGACAGCCGCGTTATTTTACATTATGAAATACCGCTGTCGGCAATTTTGACGGATTTTTATGATAAGGTAAAAAGTGTTAGCGCTGGTTATGCCTCAATTAACTATGAATATTTAGATTATCGTCCGGCTGATGTGGTTAAGATGGATATTTTAGTAGCTGAAGATATCATTGAAGCGCTGGCCACAATTGTTTATCGTGACGATGCTTACCGTGAAGGGCGGGAAGTAGTTGATATTTTAAAGAATAGCTTGCCGCGCCAAATGTTCGCCGTTAAAATTCAGGCGGCGATTGGCGCTAAAGTAATTGCCGCGGAAAAATTATCAGCGTTGCGCAAAGATGTGACTGCTAAATTATATGGCGGTGATGTTTCCCGTAAGCGTAAGTTATTGGAAAAACAGAAGAAGGGGAAAAAGAAAATGATGGCTGCTGGTAAGGGAAGTGTGGAAATACCGCCGGACACTTTTGTTAAAATTTTAAAAAGATAATATGAAAAGAAAAAAAATTATTCGCGCCATTTGGCTGGCAATTTCTATTTTAGTGACAATTTCCATGGTTGTTTTTCCGCTCATGATGGGCGGCGTGGGCGGATTTTAATAATAAGTTAAAATTATGAAAGAATGGAGCGTCTTGCCAGACCTTAATTCGGAACTAGCTGTTAAATATCCTGACATCAGCCGTATTTTTTTACAGCTGCTTTTTAATCGCGGCTTAAAAGAAGAGGCGGCCATTAAAGATTTTTTAAGCGGGGAATTAAATAGCCAAAATACTGTTAATTTTGGCAATGATTTAAGTTTTTATGACCCCTTCATTTTTAAAGATATGGCCGCGGCGGTTGATTTGATAATCAGCCACATTAAACAGGGTAATGGGATTGTAGTTTATGGCGATTATGATGCGGACGGCGTGACTTCCTCGGTGGTTTTGCTGGAAACTTTAAAAATTCTCCATGCCAAGGTTGAAGTTTATTTGCCGGATCGAGTCAGTGAAGGCTATGGTCTAAATAAAATGGCCATTAATCAAATTTTGGCTAACGGCTTTAAATTAGTGATAACGGTTGATAATGGCGTCCGTAATAAAGAGGAAGTCGCTTATGCTAAGAGCAAAGGCCTGGACATTATAATTACCGACCATCATGTTTTGCCTGAGCCCGGCGATTTGCCGGATTGTTTGTTGATTAATCCGGCTGATAGCCGCAATGCCTATCCCTGCCCCTTTTTAGCAGGTGTCGGGGTGGCTTTTAAATTAATTAGCGCCTTGCTTATAAAATCTAATTTGCCGGAGAGTCAGAAGAAATTAATTTTGGAAAAAAGTTTAGATTTGGTTGCTGTCGGGACAATCGCCGATATGGTTGGATTGTTAAGTGAAAATCGGCTGCTCGTAAAAAAGGGCTTGGAAATTCTTAATCAAAATAAACGTTTAGGCTTAAATGCTCTAGTTAAATCGGCTAAAATTAACGGCGGTAAAAAGCTGGAAGCTTGGAATGTCGGTTGGCAAATTGGTCCGCGTCTTAATGCCGCTAGCCGCTTAAGCCACGCTAATACGGCTTTTGCTTTGCTGACCTGCGAGGAGGCGAGCGAAGCCGAGACTTTAGCCGAGGAACTTAATCAGCGTAATTTAAGCCGGCAGCAGATAACTAAGGAAATAAGCGAACAAGTCGAAAAACAAATTGATATTAATAATATTCCCGATATTATTATCGGCATTGCCGGTGAGGACGAAATTTGGAACGAAGGCGTCATTGGTTTAGTGGCCGGACGAATTGCGGAAAAATATTATCGTCCGACTTTAATTGTTACTAGATTAATTGAAGAGGCTGAATTTGATATCGAACAAAAGAAATTAGTTCCTAAAAAAGTTTCTTTCAAGGGTTCGGGACGTTCTATTCCGGAATTAAATTTAATTAAAGCGATTGAAGCCTGTTCGGAAGAGCTTGATAAATACGGCGGCCACCCGATGGCCTGCGGCTTCTCGGTAAAATCAGAAACCAAGCTTCTGGCGTTTAAGGAAAAATTAAGCGCTTTAGTTTCTCGGGAGCTGGCCGGGAAAAGTTTGGTGCCTAAATTAGAAATTGAAGCTGTTTTAAAGCCGGAAGATATTAGTTTGAATTTGGCCGATGAAATTAGTAAGTTGGAACCGTTCGGCCAAAATAATCAACAGCCGCGTTTAGTAAGTTATAATATGCTGGTTGAGGATATTTCGTTAATGGGTTTTGATAATCAGCATATCAAGCTGCGATTATCAGGATTTTGGGCGCTGGCTTTTGGCGCAGCCGAACAATATAAAGAATTTAAAATTGGCGACCGGGTAGACATTGTTTATTATTTAGAAGTCAACGAGTTCAATGGTCGCCGAGAGGCCCAGCTTAAGATTATTGATTTACGTTTAGCGGCAAAATAAATTAGTTTATAATATATGAGCTTAGAAAAAATAATTATTTTTACTGATGGCGGCGCGCGCGGTAATCCTGGCCCAGCCGGGATTGGAGCGGTTTTGTATGATTCCGAGCACCGGACAGTTGCTGAAATTTCAGAATATTTGGGTGTGGCCACTAATAATCAAGCAGAGTATAAAGCCTTAATTGCCGCCTTAAAAAAAGCTGCCAGTTTAGGAGCGAGCGATCTAGAATGTTATTTAGATAGTGAGTTGGTGGTTAAGCAGTTGAAGCGGGAATACAAAGTAAAAAATAAAGACTTAGCCCCTTTATTTTTGGAGATTCATAACTTAAGTTTAAAATTTAAACAGATAAATTATACTCATATTCCGCGGGAGCGTAATCAGGAAGCGGATAGGTTAGCTAATCAAGCAATGGATAAGGGGACTATTTAAAATATTAGGAAGTGATAAAAAAAGACTCCAGTTTATGGAGTCTTTTTCGTTTTTAGATTTTTATTGTCGCGGACAGGCAGAGGTGCTGACGTGGAGATGGTTGCCTTCGTTTAAAACATAGGCGCTGGAATCACAGGCTTTAGCAGCAGCACTTAAGGCAGCGATATTTCCTTCATCGCCAAAATCAACTGCGTAGGATTTATTGGTTAACAAGCCGCCGCCGTAGTGGCAGGAGCCGCATGAATGAACACAGGGCGGCCTTGAACAGTTGCTAACATTGCATTCATATAGCTTGCCAATGTAACTGCTATCGCTGATTGAGGAGATGCGCCCAATCCCATTAGGCAGTTGAGCCCGCATACAGTTTAATAATTGGCCCAATTCAGCGCTGGCATCGCTCGCCTGATTAATTATTCCGGGGTCAAAAGACCAGCCATCAGTAATAAATGTTGATTGGAATATCATTGAAGGGTTAGAGCCGCATTCCCCCTTAGTTAAAATACCGGCACCAGTTACCGCGGAGACTCCGCCGCAATCTCCTGTCCAAATATCAATACGTTTGCCTTTAATTAAACCGCCGCTGTCAGTAATAGTGTAGGTTTTATTATTGAAGCAAACCTGATCGCCGAGTTTTAAATTCGAGCAATCATTAACTGGGCCGGCGATAGAACCGTCATAAGGGGCGGAGCCGCTTTTGGTGTGATTGCAATATTCAGTATCTTTGGGAAAATACTTACAGGGAGAATAGTGTTTCCCCTGACTGGCTAAAGTTTTATAAATATCATCGCAATTTTTGGAAGTATCCAAGCCAACTCCATCCGGGCAGCTGCAATTCATTGCAATGGAACAGAAAAATTTATCGGTATTGGCCCAAGTCGGTCGGCAATAACCGGTAGCATAAAAAGTGGTTCCAGTCTTTAATTCCTCGTCCGTAGCGCAGCCAGCGCCCATATATGTATTGGCGCCGCCAGAGTCTTTTGATTTAACTAATTCGGTGACTTCTTGATTGCTGAGGGCTCCTAAAGTAATTGCCGGAAATTTCACTAAGCTGGGGTTTACTTGAACCAAAATAACATAAGAGCTCATCAAGATGATTAATCCGGTAACGCTGCCGATAATTATTTCTTTAGCTTGCCCAACTTTGCCGGCGTCGCCCCCGGAGACAAGCCACAGCAGACCGCCAGCCATAAGCATCACAGCCGCTAGAATACCAGCAATTTTAATAGCGTAATTATAAATCCAATTTAAATATTCACCCAGCCAGTTTACCTTGCAAGTATATTCACCATCGCCGCCCTGGGTACATTGTGGCTGAGTAAGATTCAACCCTGGCAGGTCTATTTGGAGCTCGGGTATTTCAAATTTGGGTACCGTGCTGATTGCGGTTTCGCTGCTTTCTTTTACGCAGCAGCAGACGTCTTGAATATTTTCCCCGATAGCGTATCTAATGTTAGTTTTAATGCCGGGACAATTGCTGTTATCCGATTGGACTTCTCCTAATTGAGCATTACAAGCAGGTACCGAAGCCACACCAGCCATGGTAGCGGTTCGCTGCTCTCTAATCGTGCAAGCAGCGGCCTGGACAAAGGCGATTGGAAAAAAGACTGATATTAATAGCAACAGACTGAAAAATATTTTTTTGGTTCTCATATTAAATTTGATATTTTTTTATATTTTCCGCAGCTAGCATTTGGATATGGTTTATTTCCTCGTCATTTAAATGTTTAAAACGGCTCTGGGTTTTTAAATAAGAACCAACCGGTTCAGCTTTAAAATTAGCGTTGACGCTGGAAGCGCTTAGTTTTCCGTCAGTGTATTCTAAAAGGGGATATAATCCGGTTTTAACCGCTAATTTACCCATCATCGCCGCTTCATCATAACCGATGCCCCAACCGGGGATACAGGGGCTGAGAATTTGAATATAAGAAGGTCCAGGAGTAGCCAAAGCTTTCTTTACTTTGTTGGTAATATCGTCTGGAAAGCCGGCGGCCGATTGGGCGACATATTTTAAGCCGTGAGCTAAGGCAATAGCCATCATATCTTTTTTTACTTGGTTAGATCCAATAGACTGGGCGCCGCTCGGGGTAGTGGTTGTAGAGGCGCCATAAGGAGTGGAGCCGGAAGCTTGAATGCCGGTATTAGAATATGATTCGGTATCGTAGCAGATATAAAGAATATTTTCGCCTCTTTCCCACATACCGCTCACTAGACCTAGTCCGATATCAAAAGTTCCGCCGTCTCCCGCTTGAACTAAAACTTTAGTTTGATTGTCGCCGCGATTTTTTAAAGCCGCTTGAATCCCGGAAGCGACTGAAGAAGCATTTTCAAATAAAGAATGAATCCAGGGCAGACCCCAAGCGGTCTGCGGATAGGCAGTTGTGGTTACCTCTAAACAACCGGTCGCGTTCGCGATAATGGTATCCTTAGTTAATCCGCGCATCACTGCGTGGACGGCAGATAATTGGCCGCAACCAGAACAAGCATTATGTCCGGGAGCGAGTTTTTTGTATTCGATATTGTTAGTTTTCATAATTTTTTAAAATGATTACCATTCTCCGCCTACGCCTCCGGAGCTCCAAACACACTCATTATCGGCGCTACATACTTGCCCCCAAGAGAATAGATATTCCCAAGAAACATCCATGGCTTCACCAGCGGCTTGACATCCAGCCTCACAGACTTCCGGAGTTATTTTATTGTTACTGTTTTTAAAGTCGGCACATTCAGTATTAGATAGAAATAAAGTTGTATATCCCCCGCCAACCTTACAGCGGCAACAACCAGTATCAGCGCAGAAGGCGGTATCGCCGGAATTACTTTTTATTATTTGCGCTTGTTTATAATAGACACCGCTATTTGCTTCGCAATCAGCTTTAGGTATGCCGACTTCAGCCTTAACTCCTGGATATTGGCAACAAGAACCAACCATGCCGCTGGCGTCTGATAATTGCATTGGTGTTAAACTTAAAAGCGCCGGATTAACCGTATTTAAAATTAACCAAGCACTGAATAGAATTACCAAGCCGCTAATAGCGCCGACAATCATTTCTTTGGCTTGGCCGATTTTTGATTCGTTGCCGGCCGATGTGAGCCAAATAACACCGCCACCCATTAAAATAACCGCCGCCAAAATTCCCGCAGCCTTTAGGCCGTAATCATACATCACCTTGATGTATCGGGCTAATAAATCGCTGGTCATTTTGCCATCCACAGTCGTTCCGACATCAACCGCTCCAGTCGCAAATCCGGGCACAGCCACCTGCGGAGTAAATTTAATGGCATCCGCCGCCAGAGCCAAGCTTGTCGGGAGTAATAATAGGGAAGCAAAGACCAGTATCCCAAAACTTAAATTAATTACTAATTTTGGCAGTTTAGTTCTCATATTAATTAACAAATTTTATTTTGTTTTGCGCTCGTCCGCGCATTTCTTTAATCACTTTTTCTATTTGTTTTTGGCTGATGTCGCGCCCGCCTAGACCGGCAATATAATTTTGAATGTTTATTTTCCCCAATTCGTAGATAGCTGCTTTAGTTTCTAAATATAAAGGACCGCCGCTGCCGGGATTGATTGCCTTTTCAATAATGGCAATATTTAAACAGCCTTTGACCGCTTTTTTTATTTCTTCAGCCGGAAAGGGCCGGAAAGTTGTTATTTTTAATAAGCCGACGTCAGTATATTTTTTTAAGGTCTCCTTAATGGTCCCCGCAAGCGAGCCCATGGCGATTAAAATTATTTTTGGTTTTTTGGCACCGCTATATTCAAGCAATCCGTTGCCATTATCTTTAAGCTTAAATATTTTTTTTAAATTAAGATATTCTTTTTTAATAATTGCTAAACTAGAATTAAAATCCTGGCAGATATCTTTTCTGGTGTCCAAATAATCATTAGGCGAGAAAAATCCACCCATCGTTACCGGGTTATTAGTATCCAAAAAAGTTCCCGGTTCTAATTTTCTGACCGGTAAATATTTTTTAATTAAAGTTTTAGCCGGGATAGCTACCGGTTCGTAGGAGTGAGTTAAAATGAAACCATCAACATTAACGAGCGCCGGTAAGCTTGTTTTTTCGGCAACTTTATAAGCGAGTAAATGCTGGTAAACGGCTTCTTGATGATTCTCGGCAAAGAATTGCAGCCAGCCGCTGCCGGCCACGGACATGGCGTCGCTATGATCGTTCCAAATATTAATAGGAGAAGAGATAGCGCGGTTAGCGCAGGTCATAATTATCGGTAAGCGCATCCCGGAGATATTGTATAAAACTTCGGCCATGAGTAATAAACCCTGGGAGCTGGTGGCACTGTAGACGCGCGCTCCAGCAGCGCTGGCACCAAGAACGATTGAAGCGGCGGCAAATTCACTTTCGGCACGCACATATTCAAAATTAGCTTGGCCGTTCGCTTTAAACTTGGCTAGGTCCTCAACAATATGAGTTTGCGGAGTGATTGGGTAAGCAGAAACTACTTCCGGTCCGATATTATTAATTGTTAAGGCAATGGCGCGCGAGCCCTCTAGAATTTCTTTGCCTTCGTGTTGGTTTTTGTTTTTAGCTTTCATGTTATTTTTAATAATCTTCTTTCATTGCGATTGCCTTGACGGGGCACTCATGCGCACACAGGCCGCAGCCTTTGCAATAGTCATAATCAGTCAGAGGTTTAGGCTTGTTTTCTATCGGCTTCATTTCAATACAATTTTCCGGGCATAATTTGGCGCATAAAGAACAGCCGATGCATTTTACATTGTCGGTTATTGGTTTATGGGTGCGCCAAGCGCCGGTTTTATTAACTAAAGAAGTATTTGATTTAATGGTTAATTTTTTCATACTAATCATTGAAAGCAATTTCAATTGCTTGGATATTTTTTTTGATTATCGCTTCGCCTTTATCAGCAAATTTTTCTTGAACCGCGGCTTTTAAAGAGTCTAAAGTTACCAGCCCAGAATGTTTGGCGAATGAGCCTAAAATAACGGTGTTCACAATATTCTTACCGAATATTTTTAAAGCGATTTCGGTGGCCGGGGAATAAAATACTTTTTTAGAGGGTAATTTAATTGGTGCTTGGTAATTATCAGGGGCATTAATTATAAATAAGGTATTTTTATCGGTACCTTTGAGGATATCGCTGTTTTCCAATAAGCTAGCGTCTTGAATAATTAAAATGTTAGGATTATGCACTTGTTCGCGGGTAATAATTTGCTCATCGGCAATCCGTGCGTAGGATTGAATCGGGGCGCCGCTTCTTTCCACGCCAAAATTAGGAAAGGCTTGCGCATATTTACCTGATTTAAAAGCGGCGATGGCAATTAATTCGGCGGCAGTGACTACTCCTTGTCCGCCGCGGCCATGTATTCTTATTTGTTCCATATTTACTCTATTATATTAATCAGGCCGTCAACTATTGTTTGCAGCCCCTCTTTATCCATCGCTCCGGTGAACATTTTATTATTAATAAACCAAGTTGGGGTTCCTTGAATTTGCAAGTAAGTGCCATCATCATAATCTTGTTTTATTCTGGGGAAATATTTTTGACTATCAAGGCAAGTTTTGAACTTATCAGAATCTAACCCTAGACTCGCCGCTAGTGCCGGAATATTAACGGCTAATTCTTCTTGAGTTAGGTTGAATTTATCTTGATTTTCGAAGAAGACATCATGCATTTGCCAGAATTTTCCTTGTTCACCGGCACAACGTGCTGATAAGGCCAAAAAGATGGAGTTGTCATGTAAAGGATAATCGCGATAAATGATTCGGACTTGGCCGCCGTAGTTTTGTTGGATATTTTTGATGGCCGGATATGACTCTTCACAGTAGGGACAGGCAAAATCGGCAAACTCCACGATTGTTACTTTAGCATTGCTTGGTCCCCAAGAATTATCACTTTCACCGCTGATGGCCGTTAAATAAGTTTGTAGCTGCTCTTCGGCGCTCGGGCCAGTGGCTCCGCTATTTATGATTTGGACTTGCTTGACGATATAGATCCCGGAAGCAATTACAAAAATTAAAATTAGGGAAGCAATAGATAGTAAAATTATGCCCCACCATTTAAGATACCAGGGGCGTAATTTTTTTTCATGGCGCGCTTTCATGGCCGCGTATTGGACTCTTTCTTCTAGGCTCATAATATTTAACAAATTGAAAAAATATCTAGTTTCCAGTATGCTGTTATTATAACATAATTTATGAAAATAATCTCTTGGAATGTTAATGGAATAAGAGCGGTGGCGAAGAAAGGTTTTTTGGATTTTATTAATAAACAAAAACCGGATATTTTGTGCCTTCAGGAGATAAAAATTTCCGATAGTGCTAGAGAGAAAACAGAATTTGATTTTGCTGGTTATGAAGAATATTGGAACAGTGCCGAGCGACCGGGGTATAGCGGAACAGCAATTTTGATTAAAAGCGGTTCCCGAATTTTTTTAGATGTTAAAAATGGCTTTGGCGTGGAAAAGTTTGATATTGAAGGCCGAGTGCAAACCTTGGAAACTAAGGATTTTTATTTGTTAAATGTTTATTTTCCTAATTCTAATCCTGAGCTTAGCCGTTTGGATTATAAATTGGAGTTTAATGAAGCTTTACTCAAATATGTTAAGAAATTAGAAATCAAGAAACCCGTAATAATTACCGGCGATTTTAATGTGGCTCATCAAGAAATTGATTTAGCGCGGCCCAAGGAAAATGTCGGCAGTCCTGGTTTTACGCCTGAAGAACGGGCTTCAATGGATAAATTTTTGGCGGCCGGTTTTGTAGATACTTTTCGAGCTCTAAATGGCAATAAAATTCAATATTCTTGGTGGAGCTTCCGTGCCGGGGCCAGGGCGCGTAATGTTGGGTGGCGGATTGACTATTTCTGTGTATCCGATAAACTTAAAAAACGCCTAAAAAAGGCCTATATTTTAGATGAACAGGCCGGTTCTGACCATGCGCCGGTCGGTTTGGAAATTAATTAATATTTATATGTATAACCACTCCGAAATTGAAAAAAAATGGCAGTCACGCTGGCAAAAAGATAATCTTTATTTAACCGGTAATGATGCCAGTAAGCCAAAATACTATATTTTAGATATGTTTCCGTACCCTTCCGGAGCCGGGCTTCACGTCGGCCACCCTAAGGGTTATATTGCGACTGATATTTTTGCCAGGATGCGCCGCATGCAGGGCTATAACGTTTTACATCCGATGGGTTTTGACGCTTTTGGTTTGCCGGCGGAAAATTATGCCATCAAAAATAAAGTTAATCCGAAAATCTCGGTCGCGGAAAGCGTTGCTCGGTTTAAAGGCCAGCTAGAGATTTTAGGCTTTTCTTATGACTGGGAGCGGGAAGTAAATACCACCGACCCTGATTATTATAAATGGACACAGTGGACCTTTTTAAAGATGTGGGAGAAGGGCTTAGCCTTCGAGTCTAATGAACCGATAAATTGGTGCCCGTCTTGCAAGACCGGTTTGGCCAATGAAGATTTGGAAGATGGAAAATGCGAGCGCTGCGGCTCTGAAGTTGAGCAAAAACCGATTCGACAATGGGTTTTGAAAATTACCGATTATGCCGAGCGACTGCTTAATGATTTAGAAAAGTTGCCGGATTGGGAAGAATCGATTAAGGAAATGCAAAGAAATTGGATTGGCAAGAGTGAGGGAGCAGAAGCAATTTTTAAAATTGCTGGCACTGAAGAAACAGTCACAGTTTTTACAACCAGAATCGACACCATTTACGGCTGTACTTATTTAGTTTTAGCTCCGGAAAACCAATTGGTACAAAAACTAAAAACTAAAATAACTAATTGGGAGGAAGCGGCGGAATATATTGAATCTTTAGATAAAATTTCCGAAATTGAGAGAACGAGCGCCAGCAAAGAAAAAACCGGCGTTAAATTAAAAGGCATTAAAGCCGTTAATCCCTTTACCGGGGAAGAGGTTGAAGTTTTTATCGCTGATTACGTTTTAAATTCTTATGGCACGGGAGCGGTGATGGCGGTGCCGGCGCACGATGAAAGAGATTATGAATTTGCCAAAAAATACGGCTTGCGGATTAAATCGGTAATTTCCATGGATGGCGAAATTCCGTTTGAAGGCAAAGCCGCCTTTACTGATGATGGAACTTTATTCCATTCCGCCGAGTTTAGCGGCTTGAAATCAGCCGAGGCTCGGAAAAAAATGATTTCTTGGCTCGAAAATAATAAATTAGGGGCAGGCAAAATAAATTATCGCATTAAAGATTGGGTTTTTTCCCGCCAAAGATATTGGGGGGAACCGATTCCTTTGGTTCACTGCGATAAATGTGGTGTGGTTGGTCTTCCGGAATCAGAATTACCTTTGCGCTTACCGGAGGTTGAAAGTTATGAGCCGACCGGAACAGGCGAATCGCCGCTAGCGGCAATCTCTGATTGGGTAAATACTAAATGTCCAAAATGTGGCGGCGTCGCTAAGCGCGAGACTAATACTATGCCCCAATGGGCCGGTTCTTGCTGGTATTATTTGCGCTATATTGATCCTAAAAATTCTGAGGCCTTAATTGATAAAAAATTGGAAAAATATTGGTCGCCAGTTGATTTTTATGTCGGCGGCGCTGAGCATGCGACGCGTCATCTTATCTATGCGCGTTTTTGGCATAAGTTTTTGTTTGATATCGGTGCGGTCGCTTATGAAGAGCCTTTTACTAAACTAAAACATGTTGGTTTGATTATGGGTGAAGACGGCCGCAAGATGAGCAAGCGCTGGGGGAACGTGGTTAATCCGGATGATATGGTTAAAAAATCAGGAGCGGATGCACTTAGGGTTTACGAAATGTTTATGGGTCCTTTTGAGCAAGCTTGTAACTGGAATACTAACGGAGTTGTTGGTGCTCGAAAATTTTTAGAAAAAGTTTTCAGTCTGACTGAGGTTAATAATTATCAAGAAGATGCCAAAATAATTTCTTTGCTCCATAAAACGATTAAGAAAGTTGCCGAAGATATTGAATCTTTCCGTTTAAACACGGCGGTGTCAGCGATGATGATTTTAGTTAATGAAATCAGCGATTATAAAGTTAGAAATAATGCCCTACCTTTTTCTCGGGCTGATTTTTTGAAGTTTATTCAGATTTTAGCGCCGTTTGCGCCACATTTAAGCGAAGAAATTTGGGAAAAATCCGGGCAAAAAAATAGTATTTTTATAAGTCTTTGGCCGCAGTTTGAAGAGTCAAAAATAAAAGATGAGACCTTTAATTTAATCATCCAAGTTAATGGGAAAATGAGGGCCTCTTTAGAAGTAGCCGCCGGAATTTCTGAGGTTGAAGCCTTTGCTTCGGCCAGCGTTCAAGAAAATGTTCAGAAATGGCTGGCGGACAAAGAAATTATTAAAAAAATATTTGTCCCCGGGAAACTGCTTAATATTGTGGTTAAATAAAATTGAAGATGGAAGATTTGTTATCTAAAACCAGAGAAATTTGCCGCTTAATAGGCATTAACCCCAAGCGTTCCAAGGGGCAGAATTTTTTAGTTAATGAAAAAATTTACAATGATATTATTAAGGCGGCTGAGTTAGAGGACACCGATGAAGTTTTAGAAGTTGGCCCCGGTTTGGGATTTTTAACGGTTAAATTAAAAAAGGAAGCTGCTCGCGTGGTGGCGGTAGAGCTTGATGATGAATTAGCTGATTATTTGAAGATTGGTTTTGGTGCTAGCGATGAAGAGAAGGTTAAAGTGGTTAATTTAGATATTTTAAAATTTAACTTGCCGGCTGAGTTTCCTGGAAATTATAAAATTGTCGCTAATTTGCCTTATAATATCACGTCTATTTTTTTAAGAATGGTTTTATCAGGCAATCGCCGTCCAGAGTTGTTAGTCTTGATGTTGCAAAAGGAGGTAGCCGAAAGAATTGTCGCCCAGCCTCCGGATATGAGCTTACTGGCACTTTCGGTTCAGTATTATGCCGATGCCACAATAATTAAAAACGTTCCCGCCGGTAATTTTTGGCCGGAACCAAAAGTTGATAGTGCTATTATTAAAATTGCCGTAAGGCCGGAAGCACATGATGCCGAAATTGATAAGTTATTTTTTAGAATGGCCAAAGCCGGGTTCAGCGCTAAACGAAAAATGTTAAAAAATAATCTGGCTGGCGGCTTAAAAATTAAACCAGAAATAATTATTAATACTTTAAATAAAATTGGTCTGGATATTAAAGTGCGCGCGGAAGATTTAAGTCTCGCTGATTGGCGTAAATTATTTGCGGAGCTTAGCGCGTTTATGGTATAATAAAATCAATTAGCCGCTCTTTAAGAGTGCTGAGATTTCATTTATGCCCGGGTCTAATTTTTCAGACAACAACTCTCCCGATTTTAGTTTTAAGAACATGCCGCGCCCGCAAAAAACGGCCGTGGTTATTTTGTTGAGCCTAGGAATAGTAATTTTATTTTTTGGCGCCTTGCAGTTTAGAAATAGAGTTGTCAGTCCTTTCCAAGTTGATGTCAGCGGGCTAGCAACGGTTGATAGTGCTATTGATACCGCCAATAAAGATACTGATAGCGACGGCTTGTCAGATTATGATGAGTTTAATGTTTATCAAACATCGCCTTACTTAGAAGATTCCGATAGCGACGGTTTAGCAGATAACGTGGAAGTTAAAAATGGAACTGATGCTAATTGTCCGCTCGGCCAAAATTGTGTCGGCGGCAATAACTTTGCGATTGAGGTGGCCACCGGCACCGACTCCACAATTAGTAACACGAGCAGTACGGACTATTCTCAAGCTGGCGGACTAGGGACAATTAATGTTTCTTCCAGCACCAGCGAAACTGACTTAAGGAATGCTCTCGCCGGTCAAGTTGATGCTCCGACCCTTAGACAAATTTTATTAGACAACGGCGCCGATAAAGCAATGTTAGATGCAATTACGGATGCCGATCTTTTAAAAAGTTATCAAGAAGTTTTAAATAATCAATAATGAAGAATAAAATGAAGCCTTCTTTATTTTCAAAGAAGCAGCATCAAGCTTTAAGCCAAAAAATCAAAGTTTTTGTGCTGTTTTCTGTTTTAATCTTTACTGTCGCGCTGGTTCCAATAAAAGTCGCCAGAGCTCAGATGGTCGTCACTGATATCCCCAAATTAATTTGGGACAAAATTACCAAGATATCAGGAGATCTTTTGAAAAAAAGCGCTTCACTCGCTTTCCAGCAAACTCTTAGAACCGCTTTGAATAAAATGGCTTATGATACGGCTAATTGGGTTGGTTCCGGCGGACAAGGACAGAAGCCATTATTTGTTACTCAGGATTGGGGCGCCTATATGGCGCAAATTGGCGACGAAGCCGCGGGAACTTTTTTAGAAAATTTTGCTAATAATTATTCCGAAGGCAGTAATAGTACTGCCGGTTGTACCGAAGATTATCAAAGCTGTCTTAGTAAATGTGCTAGTCGTTATGACGGTCAGACCGGTTCAACTGAAGCTTTAAATTGTAACGCCGCTTGTCAAAAAACCGCTAATAGCTGCGCTGCCGGAGTCAAATCTAGCGGTTTAACCGTTAATTTTTGCCAGCCATCTTCTTTAGAATCAAAAGTTAAAATTGGTTTAGGATTGGCTAACCAGAGCCGCCCTCAAGGACCAAGCTGTACTGCTTCGCAAATGGTTAAGAATTGGAGCGATGCCGCGGCTAAGTACAAGGATGTCACCAGCCCTGATTTTTTGGAAAAAACTTTGCCTAGCTTATTTGACCCTACCTCCAGTGATTTAGGAATTTATTGGACCGCCAGTACCGATATGATGGGCGAAAAAATTGAAGCCGAATCAGTGGCTAAAACCACTTTATTGGGTAAGGGCGGCTGGCTGGATTCTTTATCTATTGGCGGCACCTCCAAAACTCTCCCGAACGCCGCACAGCTTCAAGTTGAATCTAAATCAGCGGAATATGCTGCTAACTTTGGTAAATATACCGGTGATGCTTTTATTGATGCCGCTAATGTCTTTTTAAACCAACTGGCGATTTCCGCTTTTAATAATTTAATGCAGAATATCGGCAAGAAAACTGCCGGTACCGCCGCTATTACTGGGACAACTAATGAAAGCGACCCGGGTTCTGGCGGTGGGGAAGTAGCTCTTAAGGCGGTTACGACTAAACTCATCACTCCTAATTTTGGCAATGGTTCCCAATATGATATTTTATCGGAACTAGCCACTTGTCCGGATAAAAATAATCCGGGACCGACTAACTGCGTAATTGACAGCAAGCTTATGCAGGGGATAAGCGAAAAAAAGACGGTCGCTGAAGCCATCGCTAGCGGTTATCTCCATGGCGATTGGCAATTAACGGTTGATAGCTTGCCCGGAAGTTATGAAAGCAGTTATTCTTGGCGCAATATCTCTATTTTACGAGAATACCGTATTTTACCGGTAAGCTGGGAGGCGGCTCTGCAAAAAATTAAAAATTATAATATTGCTAATCCTGATAATAAAACTAAAGCAACTTTGGGAGATTTAGTTTCTTGTTTTGCGCCCGATGATGAATATAGCGCTTTTAGCTCTGATTTTGATGTTAATAATCAAGCCTGGTGCACCGGTTTGATTGATCCAAATTGGGTTTTGAAAGCGCCGCTTAATTTTTGTAAAAAAGAAGGAGTCAGTGCACAGATTTTAAATAAGAATGTTACTCCTTCACAGGCCGCCACTCAATATAGTGAATACGTTGCCAGCCAAATTTCCGTGGTGCGCGCGGAAAATTATTGTGCTGATAATCAAAGCTGTATCAAGGAAAACAGCAGCGGTGGCTGCGATGCTTTCGGCTATTGTAATGAAGAAAAGAGAACTTGGAGCTTTGATGGCGACGCTTGCGCTCCGATTAACAATACTTGCCAAGCCTTTACCAACACTTCCTCTAACCAAAAAATTGCTTATTTGGAAAATACGCTTGATTATGGAAATTGCAGTTTAGAAAATGCCGGCTGTAAAGAATATTCTAACACCGGTTCTTATAATTCAGCTAGCGGGATAATTACCTGGAATCCAGCTCAAAATGTTTATTTAAATAAAAATGCGGAAAACTGTTCCTCTAAAGATGAGGGCTGTTCCGAATTTATCAGAATCAAGCCGACTTGGGGCGCAAATTTAGTCATGGATTCCGATTTTAGCGGTGAAGCGATTGGCGCTTCTTCAACCAATTCCTTTTTAAACGGCTGGCCATTAGCGGCTGGCGGCTCTTTTCAGGCGATAATTGTTGACAGCGCGGTTGAGCCCGGCACTTTTAGCGGCAAGGCTTTGAAATTATCCAGTAACACCGGTATTGTTTCGGTATTTTCTGATTCCAGCAATTCTTTATTGCCGTCCAATTTAGATTTGGTAGCCGGCCAATCATATACTTTAAGCGCCGATGTTTATTTGGCAACCGGTAATAATGTTAAGTTGACTATCGGTCCGGCTGGGGTTAATCAAACGGTTTATCAAACCAGTACTAGCGGTTCTTGGCAGCATGCGAGCGTCGTCGGAAAAGCAGTTAATCTCAGTCAATTAATGTTCTCCATCACCGCTTCTGGCTCCGGGCAGGTAGTTCTATATGTTAAAAATATTAAATTTGAAATGAGTGATTGGGACACCGGCTACAGTTCTTATGGCGCTTCTAAAACTTATCAAAAATTATTGCCGTCTTACTTAGAAAGCGCTTGTTATGAAAACAGTGCCGATGGTTTAAGCTATCATTTGAAGGCCGATGCGCCGGCTAAATGTAAAAATTATGCCCGCAAATGCGCCTCTGAAGAAGTTGGCTGCGAACTCTTTAAGTCAGTAAAAAACAATGTTTTCTCAGTTCCGGCCAAAGTTTCGAATGTTGATTATTGTCCATCAGAGTGCGTTGGCTATGATGTCTATGTTTCTCGACAAACTTATTTTAACCCCCCAGTGGCGGAAAATTTAATTCCTAAAACTGCCAAGGTTTGTAACGCGGAAGCGGTTGGTTGTAATGAATTTACTAACTTAGACGATGTGGCCGCTGGCGGCGAACAGAAAGAATACTATTCGGCCTTAAAGCAGTGTGTTAAACCAAGTCAAGCAACCTGTGCCAGTTTTTATTCTTGGGAGGGCACGGATAACGGTTATCAATTAAAATTATCCAGCTTAAAACAAGATACTAATAATAATGGACCGGCGGTAACTTCTGACGATAGCGCTTTGTGCAACGCGGCCATTTATAATGCCTCGGTTAATAGCCCGCTTTATAATGCTGATTGCCGCGAATTTTATAATGCTGCCGGCCAGGTTTTCTATCATTTAAATTCCCGAGTAATTACTTGTTCTGATGATTGCCGCGCTTATCGCTTGACCGATAAGAATTATGATCCTCAATTTCCGCAAGCGCAATGTACCGGCGTGGAGAAACATTGGGATGCTGCCGCTGGCGCTTGTGCCGTTTGTACTAATGGCGGTGTTTGGAATAGCACTCATCAAGCTTGTGTGTATCAAGGAATTCCGGGAGAAGGGAAAACCTGCAGCGCTTCCGAGAGCGGTTGCCGTGAATATAATGGCAACACCGGTAATAATGTTCGCCTAGTTTCTTCTTATGATTTTGAAAATACTACCAGTTCTTGGACTTCTAATTGCACTAACGGTATCAGTTTAGCCGCTATTTCCAGCAGCAAGAATGGCCACTCATTATTATATAATAATAGTGCCAGCGCTTGTTCGGCTATCGGCAGCGATACCCATGTTTTAGCTAAGAGCAGTCCGCTTATTAAGCAGATTTTTGCCGGCGACAATCTAGCTGCTCAGTTGAAAGTTGGTAATGGCGTATCTCAAGGTAAATCATATAATGTTAAATTTTTAGCCAGTTCAGCTGGCGGCGCTGATTTGAAGATTTATTTCTATAATAAAAACACTGGTGCTAAATCCTCCTTTAATAATGGCAATACGTTGCGCGTGGCTGGCGGCGGCGCTTGGCAAGTTTATTCCGCTAATTTAGATAACCTGGACCATGAAGTCGCGGCTACTGAAATTTTAGCCATAACCGCTAATGGCAATTTCTATTTTGATAACTTTATTTTAACGGAAATTACCGATCGTTATTATTTAATTAAAAATTCCAGTCAGATTCCTAATGTTTGTTTCTATGATATTTATGACACCTATCAGGGTGCGGATTACAATTTAGGTTGCGCGGCTTATTCTGACCGCTCCAGCGTTAACCATAATCTCCGCTCCTTCTCTGGTATTTGCGATTCCGCTTCGGTCGGCTGCGAACAGGTAATCAGCACGCAAAATTATAATCCTTATGGTGTCGGCCTTTGGGGAGATGATAACCGTAACGGCCAATGTGATGCTAGCGAATTGAATTGTACTAAAGTTAAGGCTGACAGCGCGATGTATGTTATTTATGACAAGAGCAAGCAATGTAATCAAGCCGATTTAGGCTGCAGCTTGTTGGGGCAATCCCAGGTTTCTGGTTCGGGCAAAATTTATTCTGATGTTTTCAAGAAAAACAATCCTAATAAATATGACACGATTTTGTGCGGTCAAGAAGGCGTCGGCTGTGAGGAATGGAAGGATGTTGAGGACGGCGGCCTGAGCTATTTCCGCGACCCAGGAAATAAAGTTTGTGTTTATCGCAATGCTTCGGCGGGAACTGCGGCTACCACTGCTTCCCAGAAGAGCTGGTATTTAGCCCCGGTTAAGCGCTGCGACGCTGATTCCAACGGCCAAATTGCTGGTACTGAGAAAAATTATCCTAGCTGCTTGAGCGCTAATGATTGCGCCGGCAAGCCTTGTATTATTGATAATAATGATTATCCTTGCGAAGTCTCTTATTTGAAGACCATAGGTTTAGGCGGTGAGGGTAATCGGGTCCCAGTTCCGAGTAAAGAGGCGGCTTTATGTGAAATTCAAGCTTCAACTTGCAGTGAATATATCGATCCGGTCAGCAAGCTTAATCCGAACCTAAATATTTCGAACAATTCGGTAAAAATAAAAAAGAACACTCTTTACGTGATAGAACGCAAGAATAACTCTAACTTGCCTATCATTTTTAGCTCTCCTGTCCGTACCCTTTTGGCTAATAATAATTATAGCGCCTCAACTACCAATTTAATGATTAATGCCACTGCTAAGGCGATTATCTTTAATTCTTTTGAAAATACGGCGATAACCGTATCTCCTAATTCGGCCGATTTGAGAGAAGCGGCGATTGGCTATCAATTGGAAAATGCTTTAGATAAGGGCAGTTGTAATGGCATTGAAGATTTTAGCAATGGCTGTATTCTGTTCAACGAGAGAACAATTTCTAGTGCCAGCAGCACTCCGGCAGCCATCAGTTATGCAAAATTAACCGGCGCTTTTGACCCGTATGCCACTCTGGAAAAGCACTCCCCAGAAAAATGTGATTCCGCTATTAGTGGTTCTTGTGCCGCTAACCAGCTTATAAAAGTTAGACCAGACAGAGTCTGTGCTAGCTGGTTAGGATGTACAACTTATGCCACTGATCCAGAAACCGGAGCCAAAATTTGTTACTCTCTGCAACAATGTAATAGTTTAAATGATAAGGGGGAATGTAATAATTTTATTGCCAGCTCAACGCCGCCAGCCTTTGAAAATGCTACCGGCTATTCTTCTTTAAGTGCCGGGTCTTTGGCTCCGAATAACATCGGTAATATGAAAGAGGTCGGTTTGAACAGCGAAGCTCATTATGATTTTGAAGAAATTATTCCGCCAATATCTTGCGTTCGTGTTGGTGGTGGGCCATGTCTGTTTGATAGCATTGTTAAAAATCTATTAGTTCGGGAACCGGAAAAGGCCACGGTTGATTATCCGGTCTCCGGCAAGAGCTATTTGAAGGTGCCGTCAGTTTATAACGTTTACCCAATGTCAGCAAATTCTTGGATTAATTTATCACCTAATCAAGATTATTATTTGAATTATTTAGTCAACACTAAAAATTCCAGCGCTGGCGCTAAAATTACTATTGAAGTAAAGGGTTCATTAACCACTACTCAATTTACCGTCGCCAGCCCTAACGGCTGGACTAGAAAAATTAGCGCTTTTAATTCTGGCAATTCCGGTTCTAATAATGTTCAGGTCAGAATTCGGCTTTCGTCTGACAATACTCAGGCCGGTGAAGTATACTTTGATGATATTAATATTGAGCCGGTGCTGGATATGGGTAATAACCAATATGCAGCGCGTGAATGTCGGCTGTATCCAACCAATGATAGTTTAAGTTGTAAAAATCAAAGCACTAACGTTATTAAGGATGGTTTAGAGGGTTATTGTTTGGAACACGATAAAGATAATCCTTCAGTTTGTATCAGCTGGTATCCGGCTGACAGAGTTAGCTCTTCGGTTTTAGGCCGCCAAAGTTTAGGCTACTCCGGTCCGACCAGCTTAAGCTATTGTACTAATATTGATGCTAATATTTCCTTTGCTAAGAAGATTACGACAAAACTTATTTATAACCGCCAGCTTAAAGACGGCTGGACTCTGATTGACGGCGTTCAAAGTGAACAATGTAAGGAATTAGCGACTAGTACTGTTGCTGCCTACTGCGGCGATTCAGTAAATTATCGCGGGATTCTATTGGATGATGTTGAAGGCAGTGATAATTGGAATAATTATTATTTGTATTGCGTCCCTAGAGAAACTGCCAAGGGCGGCACTAATTTCCTTTTTGGCGTCGGGCCTGAAACTAACGCGCAATCATTAAAATTTGCTGGCGGCATTGCCGGCACCACCTGTGCTAATATAAAGTTTTTTGATTCTGCCTGGGTAAAATATGACGGCAAATTTGTTACTCAAACTGTCCGAGAATGCAGCGATTCTGCTGCCGGCCAATGTGAACCGATCGATGAAGCTAAAAATGCCGACCCACCTATTAGAATTCATGATAATAACTATCCCGCCTTTGATGAATCTGGTCTGAAATATCTAGCAGCTGTTAATGGCGACCGGAGCGACGTCTTCAACTTTACTTGCGGCAGTTTTGCGCAAGTTGTCGCCGGGAATGGCGATAATAAAGCTTGGACCGGTAGAACTGGAATTTTGGCTGATCCTGCTTATGCTACCAACACCCCAATTTTCTTTAATGATGTCGCTGCTGCCAATGGTTTGAGCGCCTATGGTCGTCTGCGCAATGGCATTCCTTTTGGCGCTGCGGTTTTGCCGAGCAGTTATGATTTATTAAATAGTGGTCCGGTCTATCTACAAAACCAATATTATCAAAAAGATAATATCAAAGCATTCGGCGGCCGCCCTTATGGTTGTACTGGCGCTGCCTGCAATAACATCGGTTATTGTAGTGAAAATCCGAGCGTGATGTGCGTGTTTAATCCGGTAGGAGTCACTTCCAGCCAAAATTGTTCAACATCTTATACTGATTCCGGGGTTAGTTGTAACAGTTATTATGATAATTGTTCAACCAGTAACCAAGTTTGCGTAGGCGAAAATGCCCATTGTGAAGATTTGAACAATGCTAGTAATTATGCGTGCCGGGGTTATAATTTTTATGACTGCGATATGGATGGTGCGTGTACCTGGGTTGTTGATCAACCGGGCACTTGTCAAACAGAGACTACGAGTTGCACAACGGTTATTCAGACTACCCAAACCGATAATGATTATATAAATAGAAAAACCTGTTCCGATGGCGGTTTCGGTGTCTGCCGGCCGTTATGGACGACAGCTCCTGATTCCGCGACCACTAAGCAAATACTGAGCACGCTCTTCCTGCAATCTTATGGCGCCTTTAAGTATCAGACCGGCGTTTATCTGCCGGATGATAATGGCGGTTGGTTGCCGCCAGCTGGGCAAAATGGGACCTTGCCGAGAGTTGAAAATATAAAATTGAAGTTTAACGGCGTTGATAAGAATATGACTGTTAGTGCTTCCGGTGTCTATAGCCTAGAATTTAACACTACAGTTAACCCTGAACAGCAGCCATTAAAGATGATTTATATTAATTGGGGTGATGGTAGTAAGCAGGCAATTACCGGCCAAGACCAAAGAAGCGACTCTAATAACCCCCATGTTTTCTATCATTATTATGGATTGAATGAATTTAAACAACCATACGGAAACCTTAACGGTCAAATAATCGTTAACATCTGGGATAATTGGGATAATAAGAGTAATTAATTTAGTATGGCGACCAGCGACGACCGCTCCAATTCCGGAACCGGTTTTGATTCCAATTTTGATAGTCGCCTAATGGGAAAAGATGGCGATTCTGACAGTGCGGCTAAAGCCGGGGCTTTGAATGAGGCCAAAAGGAATGGTGATAATCCTGAAAACGGACAAGCGTCGGAGCCGCAAACCCTAAGAGAGGCGGTAATTGCCGAAAAAAGAAAGCAGGCAGCCGAGGAAGCTAAAGCTGGCGGTGGCTTAAAACAAAAAGCGGCCGCCCCGATGCGCAAGGGAACCAGTAAACTCCTGCAGAGTGCTTGGGAATATTTAATTCCTAGCTGGGGCCTGACACTGATTTGGATAAATATTCATGTTTTTTTAAGTTTAGTAATTGGCCGTGATGTTTTTTGTCGGCTGGGAGATGAGTGGCTAGATGCAATGCCGGGAGGCGGCGGAGCCGCCCAAAAAGCGGCTCTGGGAGAAGCTAGCCAGAAAATAAGCGGTTGTGCCAATATGGGAGAATCAATGGTTTTAGTCGGTTTGGATTTATTGCTGTTAATCGTAATTATTGCCATCGTTGCCGTTATCGCCCTGCTAGTAAAATTTGTTGAAGACCCAGTGGGATTTTATGCTTCTGAATTTAAACTCATCTGGGGCGTAATCAAAGGAGCAATCGTCAATTAATATAAATATGAATTTTAAACGGAAACTAAAATTTAATAATCGCCATAAAGCGCTATCGGTAGTCTTGTTTTTAGCGGCTTTAGTTTTGTTTTTGCCGCAGGCCGCCCGCGCTGATTGGGTGACTACGATTGTCGGCGGCTTGGCTTCGGGCATTGCCTCGGTCTTAGGTTGGATTCTGGCCAAGGTGATGGCAGTATTGGTTTATATTGCTCAATATAATAATTTTATCCATGCCGGTGCGGTGGCTAATGGCTGGGTAATTGCCCGTGATATTTCCAACATGTTTTTTGTCGTGATTCTCTTGGTTATCGCTTTTGGCACAATTTTACGCCTAGAAAATTATAGTTATAAGAAATGGTTGCCGAAGTTGATTTTAATGGCGATTTTAATAAATTTTTCCAAAACAATCTGCGGGTTGCTAATTGATGTTGCCCAAGTGGTCATGTTAACTTTTGTTAATGCGTTTAAAGATGTGATGGCTGGTGGCTTGGTCGATATGTTAGGGATTACCGGCTGGCAAAAATTAGACGGATTTGAAGATGTCAGTAGTTGGGAAGTCGCCGGCGCCTTTGTCTTATCGGTTATTTATTCCGCAATTGCGTTAATTACAGTCACTGCCATGTTGGGGATGCTTGTGATGCGCATTATTATGATTTGGGTGTACGTAGTTTTATCTCCCTTTGCCTATTTATTAGCGGCTTTCCCGGGCGGCTCCAAATATTCCTCCATGTGGTGGAGCGATTTTACCAAGAACTTAATTGTCGGTCCGGTACTCGCCTTTTTTATCTGGCTATCATTTACTTCGCTCGTTAGTTTTAATAATCAAAGCCTAGGTATTGATGGCAGCCCGCAAGACCCTAATAAGATTACTTGCCAGCAAGACGAGAGCGGTGTTTGTCAAAAGGGAACTACCGATATCATGATTAAATTTGTGATTTCTATTGCCATGCTTTTGGGCGGCATGAAAATTGCTCAAGAAATCGGCGGCGCCGCGGCTGGTGTGGCCGGGAAGATATCGAGCGCCGGCAATAAATTGGCGATTGGGGCCGCGGCGGGGGCGGGTTTGTTGGCTTGGAAGGGTGTTAAGACGCCGGCTAGTTGGGCTAATGATAAATTTTTACAAGAGAAAGGAATTGTTGATTTGAATCTGAAACGAGCTTGGGCGGGAATGCAAGCGCGTCGCAAAGAGAAGAAAAACGATCAATATGTTCGTGGGCTAACCGCTGCTGGCGATAGAATGAATAAGGGCGGGTTTGCCGGTGCTATGGCGATGACGGCCGGACCAGCTGATGCTTGGGATAGGCTTTCTGATTGGAAAGGCATAAAGCCAGTTGGCATCATGAAACAATGGAAGGGAGAGAAAAAGATGGATGTGGCTAAAGAAGCGGCATTACTTCAGAAGAGCGAAGAGGAAAAAAGATTTGATCAAAATGTTTTTGAAAATAAGTTTATAGATTTAAATCGTACCCAAAGGCTCCAAGCCTATGATGATGCAACGCTTAACGCGGAAATTGCAGATGATGGGCTGGTAAAAGCGAAAGCCAATATTGATAATATAGATAAAGAAATTGCTGCCGAAGAAGCGAAAGGTCCGTATAAAGATAAAAATAAGATTGATTCGCTTAAAAAAGATAAAGAGAATGAGCAACAAGCGATGGCAGAATTTGCTGCGGAAAAGGAAAAACAAATACAGATGATGACTTATGCTGGCAGCCATATTGACCATGTTTATGATGATAGGGATAGATTTCAAGCTAGACAAAGAATTGATGAGAGCAAAAAGAACGTTGAGGATGCGGATAAAAAGGTGGCTGCTAATATTCCAAAATATAACCGACAATCCCGTTTGGCTGAACAAACGGCCGTACAAAAGAAAATGGGAGATTTGCGTGACATCGAAGACCCCACCGAATTATTGCGGATGTTAAAGGGAGCTATAGCCTCTAAGGATAGAAATATGGTTAAGGCCGTAATGTTAAAAATGTCTAAAGATGGAAATGATAATGAATTTTTACAACCGCTTGCTGGGCGCACTGACCATGTAGGTTTGAAGAGTTTAATGAGAGACTTGTCTGATAAAAAGTCTAAGAACTATGCAGGATTTAATCAGCAGGAAGCCTTCAGTTTGGGCAGTCAGATAGCGGAGATTAATAAAGGGACTAATCATTGGGGCGCCACTAGCGCTTATTCAATGGATAATGGTAAGTGGCGAGAAACAACTGACAAAGAGCATCATGAAATTAGGGATATTGAGACCGGAAAGCAGCAGTTGCAGGCCTTCATTAGAAACAATAATCGTTTAGCATATGGTTATCATGATGAAAAGGGTGATTTTCATCTAGATTTAGGCGGTATTTTAAAATTACAATCGATTAACAATGGTCCAGGTATGAAGAATATTGAAACTATGAATGAAAGTGCTGCTAAATATGTCTATGATGCTATTCATAAACCGGAAAATGCCAAGCTACTTGCTGAGTTTAGCATTGTTCCCGCAGGTGCTACAAAAAGCTTAGACCAAACGATTGCTGAACGTTTAGGGAAAATTACCGTCATTAAAAATTTTGAGGAGAAATATAATAATGCCAAATCTTACCTATCTTAATTATGTCTGACAATAAATATAAAAAAATATTAGAAAAGAGCTATCAAGATTTAGCGGCCGATGTGGTGGCTGGTATTATGGCGACTGATGATCAGCCTAAAGCTTTTCAATTTCTGAGAATTTTAGAGAAGGCTGTTGAAGCCATTCCCCAGGAGTTAAAAGAAGACGCCCAGCTGGCTGATTTTTATCAAGATTTAATCATAAAACTGGAATTTATCGCCCTGCCTTCATTAAATGATAAAGAAATTTTAACTCTATTAAAAAACAATTTTTGTTATCAATTTAAACTTGATGGCTACGATTTAAAAAGGAAGATTAGAATAAAACTGTTATCAATTTTATTGATAGAAGACCGCAATAAATTAAAAGAGGAATTTAAAAAAATATTATTAGAAAACAACGAAGAAATAACTAAAAATTTTGAGATAAAAATAGTTAAGGATTGGGTTAAAAATTATACTTCAAAAATTGGTTTGGATTCTAAAGATAAATTGGCACGCGCTCAGTACATGACCGGACTAAAAAGTAATAAAAACATCAGCGCTGCCGAATATGAAAATTTAAAAGTTTTATTTGATTTTTTTGATATTTTAAACACCGCGTCCGATACGCCTGACGGATTGGAGGAAGAATATCCAATGATGGTTAATGGGAAATTACATATTTTTAGAAAAGGAGTTTTAGAGCCGGTTCATGAAAGTAAGGCGGTGGAAGAAGCTTTGAAAAATTATTCTCCAGATGAGAAAATTGATTCAATTAACGAAGATGTTAGCCGGGACGTCTTATCGGAACAACCAAGCCAAAAAATATTATCCGTTTCCACCCCCGAAAAACCAAAAACTATCTCCCGCACGACCGAATTGGAAGAAATATTGGACAGCTATTCGCCCTCCAGTTTAGAATATAAAGCTATCAGCCAAGAAATAATGCGCCTTAAAAAAACTGAAGCCCGCAAAAATGCCAAAAGATAAATTGCCGCACATCGCGGTTTCCGGTTCTATTGCTTTTGATAAGATCATGGATTTTCTCGGAGTTTTTTCCGATAATCTTCATGATAAAAATTCTCAACAAGTTCATAAGTTCAATCTCTCGCTCGTCGTTGATAATCTTAAAACTAGTTTTGGCGGCACCGCCGGAAATATCGCTTATAATCTTTCGCTTTTGAAAGTTAAACCAATCATCCTCGGGGTGGTTGGTTTTGATTTTTCTGCTTATCGCAATTGGTTTTTGAAAAACAAAATTAATATTGATTTTGTTAAAGAATTAAAAGATTCGCCGACTTCTACTGCCCATATCATCACCGATAAACAAGACAACCAAATTTCCGCTTTTTATCCTTGCAGGCCGGCGGTCGGTTATGCCCAAAAAGCCGTTGCGGTCGTAACTAAAAAATACAAAATTACCTTGGCTATCATTGCTCCAGACGATAAAGGCCGGATGCTGGAGTACGCAGCCGCCTATCAAAAACGCCATATCCCTTATATTTTTGACCCCGGCCAGATGACCCCGACATTTTCAGCTGGCGAAATCAGGCAGGCAATCAAGGGGGCGCGCGTGTTGGTTGGTAATGATTATGAAATTGCGCAAATTGCCAAATTGCTCAAACTGAAAATTTCCGACCTGAGCGCTCAGGTGGAAATTCTTATTATTACTAAAGGCGCTCAGGGTTCAGAGGTTTATCAGTGTGGGCATAAAATTGCCGTCAAAGCCGCCAAACCGGCAAACACCTCCGATCCGACAGGGGCCGGCGATGCCTATCGTGCCGGCTTGATAAAAGGCCTGCTACTAGGCTATAATCTAAATACCTGTGGCCAATTGGCAGCCACGACGGCTGTTTATACGGTTGAAAAATATGGCACCCAAACCCATAAATTTACCAAGTCGGATTTCATTAAGAGATATAATAAAAATTTTAAAGATAAAATAATTTTATGAGCCACATTAAAGATATTAGATTGGCGGCTGCCGGAGAAAAGCGTTTAAAGTGGGCGGGGCAAGATATGCCGGTTTTGAATATTATTAAAGCGGAGTTTTCTAAAACTAAACCTTTCACAGGGAAGCGTATTTCCGCTTGTATGCATGTAACTGCGGAAACCGCGAACTTAATGTTAACTCTAAAAGCTGGCGGCGCCGAAGTAACTCTCGTCGCTTCTAATCCACTTTCCACCCAAGATGATATTGCCGCCGCTTTAGTAAAAAATCATGGCATTAAGGTTATGGCTGTGCGCGGGGAAGACAATAAAGTTTATTATGAACATTTGAATTTAGCTTTAAATAATAAGCCGAATATTACGATGGATGACGGCGCTGATTTAATCTCCCTGCTTCATAATAAGTATAGTGCTGATGCTAAAAATATTTTAGGCAGCATGGAAGAAACCACGACCGGAGTAATTCGTCTGCGTGCTTTAGAGGCGAAAGGAAAATTAAAATTGCCGGTGATTGCCGTTAATGACGCCAAGACCAAAAATATGTTTGATAACCGTTATGGCACCGGGCAGTCAACTTTAGACGGTATTGTTCGCGCTACCGATGCCCTGTTAGCCGGGAAAAATATGGTTGTGGCCGGTTATGGCTGGTGTGGCAAGGGGTTTGCGATGCGCGCTCGCGGTATGGGAGCTAAAGTAATTGTGACGGAAGTTGATGAAATAAAAGCTTTAGAAGCGGCGATGGACGGTTTTCAAGTGATGACCATGAATGAAGCTTCTAAAATCGGTGATATTTTCTGTACGATTACTGGCGACAAACATGTTATTACCGGCGCCCATTTTAAAAATATGAAAGACGGCGCGGTTGTTTGCAACTCCGGGCATTTTGATGTTGAAATTGATATCCCTGCTTTGGCAAAAATGTCCAAGAAAATAAATAAACAAGTCCGAGTCAATGTTGATGAATATTTAATCGGTCGCAAGCGCATTTATCTCTTGGCAGAAGGACGCTTAGTTAATTTAGCCGCCGCTGAAGGTCATCCGGCGAGTGTGATGGATATGAGTTTTTCAACCCAAGCTTTAGCTGCCCAATCCGTCGCTACGGCTAAGAAAAAATTGGCAGTCAAAGTTCATAATGTTTCTGAGGAGGTTGAAAAGAAAGTGGCGGCGTTAAAATTAAAATCCTTAGGCATTCAAATTGATAAACTGACGAAAGAGCAGGCTGAATATCTGGCCGGTTGGGAGTCAGGGACTTAAATTTACCGGTTTTTACGCTCAAGTGTTAATATTGACATTTTTTAAGTAATATTATATTATTAAAAGATTTGTAAATTAACAATTATTAATAAAAACCAACAAGAAAGGGATGAAAAATGAAAAACCTGTTACTTTTGGCGTTTTTTGGGCTGATAGCCCAAATTGCCACCGCCCAAGTGTTGGAGATCAACAGTCCAACCAGTATTGACCTGAAATGCTCTATAATCGTGCCTGCCGTAGGAGAGGCTAACGTTCCTACTATCTATGTCTTTGGCGAACAAGGCCTCGGCTTTGCTTCCAAAGATAAATGCCAAAGCTGGAAACAGCTCGATATTGACCCGATTAAAAAACGTACCATTAATTTGGCTACGCGCGTGAATGACACCCTAATCTTCCTGTCAGGAGGCAAGGAGAACGATCTCTTAAAATACAGCACCGATAATGGCGCTACGTTTAAAGACTTTGTTTTACCGGAAAAATTGGCCAGCTATCCTATTTGCTCAATAATCCCAATGGATAATTGGTATTATTCTGTCGTTGCTTTTATGCAAATTAATCAATTTGCCATTTGGCAGGACTTTCGCCCACTTAACTATGGGTTCTCGACTCAGGAGTATGGGTTTAATGGGGAATATACAAACTTTACCTATTTAGGCGGATGTAAAGATGGTAATAATATTGCTACTTATGCCCGTGCCATTTCTCACGGAACAAGTGGGTATTTCCCAGTATTCGGGATAGCCGTTGTTACTCTTAAGGGGTCGAATGGGCTCTCTTTTGATATTAGTAGTGGGCAATCTTGGAACGACTCAATTACCAGCGTGTCCTCTAATAACGGAGTTTGCTTGACTTCTTTTTATAGCAAAGAAAGCTATGAATATCATCAATCCGGGAGATATAATTATGAAGCCACTTGTGCTCCAACCAAGGGAGTCCAGAGTTTTACTAATTTTAGGTCATTCCCCGAACTTGGTAAAGATTTTAGCATCAAATCCTCATTAATCACCAAGCCCCATTCATTATTCTGGCATGTCGGCGGTGACGTTAATGGCAAGAATGGTTTCATCATTAAAGATGGCGTTATTATCCAAAGAAGTCAAAGCTACGGCTTGAACATGATTATTGATTTCAGTAATGGCGAGGTTGACGGCATTTTTGCCGTCGGTAATAACGGAAAGATTTATTCTACCCGCAACGATTTGGCTCAGGCTATTCCTGATGCTGTTTATGACTTAGTTAAAGCGGATAATTTTTCCGCTTATCCTAACCCGTTCACTTCCGATTTAACCATTAAAAGCAGCTCGGAAGCCATTGTCACTCTCAGCGATGTTCTTGGAACAGTTATTAAACAGGTTCGCGTTGAACCTGGAGATAACCGCATTTCCCTGGTTGGTTTAAAAACAGGGATTTATTTTTTGAATAACAAAAAAACTACTTTAAAACTTATTAAGCAATAGCTTATTAAGCAATAAAGCAATATCCTCTGTCAAGTAAAAGGGCATTTTCACGAATGTCCTTTTTCATTGTATTTACCGCTGTAATATATTACAATATAGACATTATATACAGTAAGATATAAAAATATGGATATTAAATTAATCACTTCCGAGTCAGTGACCGAAGGGCATCCTGACAAGGTTTGCGACCAAATTAGTGACAGTATTCTGGACGAAATGCTAACCCATGACCCCGAGAGCCATGCGGCCGTTGAATGCTTTGTCACTAACGGTCTAGTTGTCGTGGGCGGGGAGGCCAGAACTAAAGAATATGTAAAAGTTGATGAAATTGTCCGCCGTACTTTGAAGAAGATTGGCTATAGCGATGCCGAGTCGGGTTTTGACTGTGATAGCGTTGGCATCGTTTCCGCGCTTCATGAACAAAGCCAAGAAATTGCCCAAGGCGTTGATGAGGGGAACGGTGAACATAAGGAGCAGGGTGCTGGTGATCAAGGCTTGATGTATGGCTACGCAACCAATGAAACTAAAGAGCTGATGCCTTTGCCGATTGTTTTGGCTCATAAACTGGCAGCGCGTTTAGCGGAAGTTAGACATAAAAAAATTCTGCCTTATCTAAAACCGGATGGAAAATCGCAAGTGACGGTTGAGTATCATGACGGGAAAGCCGTGCGCGTAGAGACCGTTGTGATTGCCGCTTGCCATAGCAGTAAAATAAAATTAGCTAAGGTGCGTGCCGATATTTTGCGCATGGTTATTACTCCGGTGCTCGGGAAGTTATTGGACAAGAAGACTAAAATTTTTATTAACTCTACCGGCGCCTTTACTTTTGGTGGTCCGGGTGCGGATACCGGCTTAACTGGCCGAAAAATCATCGTTGATACTTATGGCGGTTATGCCCGTCATGGTGGCGGTTGTTTTTCCGGCAAAGATGCTTCTAAAGTAGACCGCTCCGGCGCTTATATGGCACGTTATGTCGCCAAGAATATTGTTGCCGCCGGCCTGGCCGATAAATGCGAATTGCAAGTTGCTTACGCGATTGGGGTCGCTAAACCGGTCGGCATTTATATTGATACTTTTGGCACCAATAAATATTCGGATACCAAAATTCTAAAAGCGGTAGAAGCTGTTTTTGATTTTCGCCCGAAAGCGATTATTGAAACTTTAGGTTTGAAAAAACCGGTATTTTTAAAGACCGCCGCCTATGGGCATTTTGGCCGCGTCGGTTTTGCTTGGGAAAAAACTGATAAGGCTGCAGCCTTGAAGAAAGCAATAAAATAGGCAAAATAAAAACCCCCTTGCGGGGGCATTTATTTATCTTACAGGTTACAATATAGACCATTCTTAACATAATTTATAATAGCAAAAAATTTTTTAAACGTCAATAATTATCGTTTTGCTAGCATCTGTGGACCCGCGGAGAGTCGAACTCCGAAGACCGATTTGTTAAGAATGGTCAAGCAACCTGCCGGGCCCACAGCAAAAATAAGTATAGCAAGCTAGAGATAAATACAAGATAAAATATGCGCGCGATTGCCTTCGGAACTTTTGACAATCTTCATCCCGGCCATCTTTCCTATCTTTCTCAGGCCGGTGTCTTTGGCGATGAACTGATAGTAGTTGTGGCGCGCGATGCCAATGTTTTAAAAGGGAAGGGACACTTACCACAAGAAAATGAAGAAGTGCGTCGCCAGAAAGTGGAGGATGCAGTTAAGGAATTATGTCTTAAGGGCCGAGTTATTTTGGGGAATAAAGTTGACCGCTGGCAGCTATTGAGGGAATTGCGCCCGGACATTATTTGTTTAGGCTATGATCAACAAGTAGATTTAAAAGCGCTCCAGGAGCTGATAGCTCAAGAACGCTTTTTTTGTGAAATTAAGAGGTTAAATTCGTATCATCCGGAAAAATATAAATCTAGTTTATTTAGAAAAGATTAAATATGGTTAAATATTCTCTTTTAAATCAAGATATAGACACCTCGTTTATTAATATTGAAACGACTTGGACAGGGATGCGCTCGCCTTTAATTAAAAAACAGGTTGGGTTTGATATTCCCGATTCTTTTTGCGAACTGATTAAAGGAACAACTCTTAACTATTTTCAAAACCAGAAACAAGCACAGCAATTTTCTCATCTTTGCGCTCAGGCGGTTGTTAGTAATAAAAAACTGCTCCGCTCAATTAAAAATAAAACCGAGAAATTATCTCTGGAAGTTTTTAAAATGGCAAAAAATAATTATCCTTTGCCGAAATTAAAAGATGAGACGATAATTAAAATTTTGTTAGCCAGCCGCAACCTTCAAAAAGATTTGGCCGCCTGGGGGATGGTAGTCGCTTTTGCTGATGTTTATGGTGAGATTACTAACCAAGTTATGGATATTTTTGGAAGACGTAAAAATTTAATTCATCCGGTGAGCTATTATCTGGAGATTCTGACTAATCCGAATAAGTTAAGCCAAACCGCCTTAGCCTATCAAGAAATAAGAAAATCAAAAAATGATAAGGATGTATTGAATAAATATTTTTGGTTGGACCAGGGTTATATCGGTCGGGGCCTGAATGCCAAACAGCTAAAAGCAATAAAATTACATAAAACCGAAAAAGAATCTGGAACTAAGATGTTAGAGAGGGAAATATTAAAAGAATTAAAACTGACAAAAGCTGAGCAGAATTTGTTAAATATTTTCAGAGAACTGGTTTATATTAAGTCTCTGAGGTCAGATTCACGCCAGGCGCTTTATGTTGTGGCCAATAATATTGTTGATTTATTGGCGGCTCGTTTAAAAGTTCAGGCAAAATATCTGGAAGCGCTCTCTACGCTTGAGTTGATTGCGGTTATTAAGGGTAAAACGGAAATATTGGCAGGGCTCGCTGCTCGCTGGCAGCGAAGTTTAATCATTCCGCTTTCACTTGATAATTATAAGATTATATCTGGCAACCTTCAGATAGAAAAATTTTTGCAGGCCAGAATTGATGTTGCTCAAAAACAACTTGAGGGGATAGCGGAGTTAAAAGGACAGGTTGCTCAGCCCGGTAAAGCTTGCGGTAAAGCAAGATTAATCTTCGGTCCCCAGCATAACTCAAAAGTAAAAAAAGGAGATATTTTAGTTTCTGTTTCCACTAGTCCCCAGTTATTGCCGGCCATGAAACTGGCCGCCGCGTTTGTGACTGATATGGGAGGAATTACATCCCACGCCGCCATCGTTTCTAGAGAATTAAGGACTCCGTGTATTGTCGGCACTAAAATTGCGACTAAAATTTTACATGACGGCGATTTAGTGGAGGTCGATGCTAATAAGGGAATTATTAAAATATTAAAATAACCAATGTTTACTTATAAAGGTGTAAATTTTATTAAAACGGTTTATCGGCCCTATCCGCCGTTTATGTCGTCTTTGTTTTTTGTCGGCTTTAGCGACCCAAAAAGCTGGCAAGAATTTATTGGATTTCCTTATAAATTACAGGACGCTATTGAGATTGAGGGAGTTTATTATTATCCCGAATATCATTTAGATAATTTTGCTATAAAAACGACTAAACATGTTTTAAAGAATGAGAAAAATTTTTTATATTTAAAAAATGAAACCTTGCGTCGAGAGAAGTTGGTGCTGGGAGATATTAAAAACAAAAAAATAACTGATTTCGCCGGCTTCTTTAAAAATTATCTTCTCTATCAGCCGACATTATCCCTTTATCATATTTGCGATGATTTTATTGAGAATATTTTAAAAAATGAGTTGTTAAAGAAAACAGATGCGGACGAAGTCGAGGCATTAATGTCCCATCTTAATTTGCCCCTGGAATTAAATTTAGATCAAATTGCCAAAAGAAAATTATTAAGGACCGGGAACATAGATGATTTCATAAAAAATCATTCTTGGAATTTTTCTCGTTACGGTAAACATAAGTTTTTAAGTACTAAAGAGGCTAAAGAAATACTCTACTCCCTTAAAAAAGACAGGAATTTTTTAGACGATAGCAATCGCGCGGAAACGTTTAAAGCAATTAAGCGGGCTAAAAAATTATTAAAAGATAAGGGCTACTATGTCGATGTGATGCAGTTTTTTATTTACTATCGCACCCATAGAACGGATATTTTTAATAAAGTATTTTTTGCTTGGCACGAGGCGATAAGTGCCTTCGCTATGAAATTAAGACTAACTTACGAAGATTTTATCCATTGTTCATATTTGGAGATTATAAATAATAAAATACCAGATTCTAAGATATTAGAAGCCAGAAAGAAGGAGTTTGTTGCCTGTTTTAGCCTTGGTAAAATTGATATTATTTCTGGCAAGGGCGTAGCTATTTTTAAAAAGTTAATTATTGAAAAAAATGTTCGAAAGATTATTGCCGGGCGCACGGCTTTTCCTGGCAGAGTTACGGGAGTGGTAAAAATTATTTCTAGCCCTAAAGATGCGGCTAAATTTAAGCCGGGGGATATATTGGTTGCCTCGATGACCACGCCGAGCATGGTAATGATTATGAAAAAAGCGGCGGCATTTATAACCGATGAGGGCGGAATTACTTGTCACGCCTCAATACTCGCCAGAGAAATGAAGAAGCCTTGTGTTATTGGCACGAAGAATGCCACCAAAATTTTGCACGATGGCGATTTAGTAGAAGTCGATGCCAATAAGGGAATTGTTAAGATAATAAAATAATATGGATAAAAAAAGTAAACAGGTTTTAGAACAGGCCCTAAAATATAAATGGGAACTTTGGCTGAAGCGTAATTTTTATGCTTTTATGATGTCGCTTCTGGCCGGTTCTTCTTCAAAGAAAGCGTTTAAAAAAATCGGCCTTAACGGCTGGGAATTAAAATCTTTTATTTTTACCGAAGGGCATTGGTTTTGGTCGGATGAAGTTTTTGATGATATTATTCCTACCTTAAAAAATTGGCTGAGGTTTCACCGCATCCATGAGATATCGGATAGTTTGGAAATATTTTATCAGAAAAGCCATACTCGGATAACTTCTCTTATTAAGGACAAAAAAATGCCGCTTAAGAATAAACTTTTAATTCTTGATGATATTTTTCATAAGACAGGTTCCTATATTTGGTCTGCTCATATGCTGGAACATGTTTTATGGAAAGAAATGAAACTGAAAACCACAAAATATATTTCAACCGATATTGATAAATATATCGGTGATGCGGCTTATCCCGATAAGAAAAATGCTTTAGAGCTAATGGAAGATGAGATGCGCGCCGGAGTTGATTTAAAGATTATAAGAAAAAAATATTCTTGGATGAGGGCGCGCGATGGCTTTGCCCGCCCCTATAGCTTGCAGGAATTAAAAGAACATAAAGCTCATCTTAAAAAACATAAAATCCATATTTATCCGGATATCCCTAAACCATTAATAAGTATATACAAAGAGGCGAGAGAGTTGGTTTATTTAAGAACCAGAAGAACGGATGTTTTCTATGAATTAATATTTTTGTCTCGTCCAATTTTAAAAGAGGCGGCCAAGAAGTATGGGCTCAGTTTCCAGAATTTGAAATATTATCAATTTAGCGATTTAATATCTGGTAAGCTAAAAAAATATTCTAGCAACATGTCTTGCATCGATTATAAGGGCGAGGTTTGCATGCTGGATGGTAATATTTTTGCTAAAAAAGATGCTACAGAAGCCGTCTCGGAAGTAAAGGGCATGACTGCGCAATTGGGGTGCGTGAAGGGAACAGCTAAAGTGGTATTAAGCGTCAAAGAAGTTTCTAAAGTTCAGAAGGGCGATATTTTGGTAACTTATATGACCTCGCCCGATTTTTTACAGGCGATGAAGAAAGCTGCTGCCTTTGTTACTAATGAAGGAGGTCTTACTTGTCATGCCGCCATTATTGCTAGAGAATTGAAAACTCCCTGTATAATCGGCACTAAAATTGCTACCAAGGTTATCAAGGACGGCGATTTAATAGAAGTTGATGCCAATAAAGGGATAGTTAAGATATTAAAAAGATAATTATGAATAATAAAGCTGATAATAAATATCTTGATTTGAGTGGTTATCAGATAATCCCGGAAGCCAGTCGCTCCTCGCATTTTTATATTGCGGAAGTTGTGGCTAACTATTGTGCTCAGAAGCATAAGCTTTTTCCGATTAATACTTTAACTATTGTTGAGTACAGAGATAGCAAATTTCAAATTTATTATGCGATTAAAGACAAGCAAAGTTTTATTTCAGTGCTGGATAAGTTTGTTAATAACCCAAAGTTATTAAAAGTTTTAGAAGATTACCTGACTGATGTCAGAGAAGGAGCGATTAAATATATTGACTCCTTTGATATATCCAGTTTAAGCAATGAAAAATTAAGCGAACTTCTTCGTTTTTATTATTTACAGACGCAAGAACTTCACAAGCCAGCTATGGTTTTACGCTTGATAGATCGGGGTGCTTTAGAGTATTTTAAAAGTTTATCAATTTCTTCAAAAAATAAAGACTATAGCCATTTATTATCCGCCGCCTCTCGCCAGAGCTTTGCGACTCAGGAAAATAAGGCCTTGTTGATTTTAGCGGAAAAAATAAAAAATAAAATTATTAAGCTCAAAACCGAAGTATATGTTCGAGAACTAAATAAAATTTATAATAAATTCCGCTGGCTTACGTTAGGATACTATGATGAACCTTTAGTCACTTTAGCCGGCTATGAGAGCCGATTAAAAGCTCTGGTCAAAAAAAATCCGACCAAACTTTTACAAAAAATAAAAACGGATTTTGTTAAAGAGCAAAAAGAAAGAAAATCTATTGTAAATAAATTAGCCAAAGCAGAAAGGGCGGCCGTTAAGGTTGCTGGTGAAGTCAGCTATCTTAAAGATTACTTTAAGTTTTCGACTAATAAGCTGCAGCTATACGGCGAGACTATTTTTAAAGAAATTTCCAAACGCACTGGGCTCGAAAGCAGTTTTATTAAAGATTTAAGCCATCAGGAGGCAATCCGCCTTACGGCTGATGGAAAATATAATAAAAAAGAAGCGGCTGCTTGTAAGCGGCATACAGTTTTTATAAGTTTAACCGGTAAAATAAAATTAAGATATATTAGCAGTGAAGCCGATAAATATGAAAAAAAGTTTTTAACTTATTCCAAAAATATTACTGGTGAATTCAAAGGGCGGACTGCATGTATTGGTAAGGTAAACGGAAGAGCTAAAATTGTTCATTCACCTAGAGACTTTTACAAAGTAAATAAAGGCGATATCCTGGTAGTGATGAATACCGGTCCAGATTTTGTGCCGATTCTGTCTCGTGTTGGAGCAATTGTCGCGGAAGAAGGCGGGATTACTGCTCATGTTTCAGTGATTAGTCGAGAGATGAAAATCCCTTGCGTCGTTGGCGTAGCTCATGTCAGCAAGGAAATAAAAGATAATGATTGGCTGGAAGTCGATGCCAATAAAGGGATAGTTAAAATTTTAAAAAGGACTACAAAATAAAAACCCCCTTGCGGGGGCGTTTATTTATCTTACAGGTTGCATAATAGACAGGCTTTGACACTCATATGATAGCAAATTTTTTCTCATGGGTCAATAATATAGCTAGCGACTGTGGACCCGCGGGGAATCGGACCCCGAAGAACAGGATGTCAAAGCCCGCCTCGCGACCTGCCGGGCCCACAGCTAAGTTATTATAACAAAACAGTTATTAACGTAAGATAAAATATAAATTTATGTTTGGAATGCAAAAATTTAGTTTTGATAAAAAATCAGAACAACAAGTCGAGGCCGAAAAACCTTTAGAAACAGAAGTTAGGCTAGAAATTTTTCGTCATAGTAAAAAAGAAAACGATCCTAATCGGCCAAATTCTGAATTATTATTAACGCCAGAAGGAAGAGAATTGGCTCATGAGAAAGGTTTGAAAATGAATCCTGATATCAACGTTGCTATTGCTGGCGCCAGCCCAATGGACCGGACGGCGGAAACAGCCATGCTGATTATGGGCGCCAATGAAGATAAAATTGGAGTTGATGATAGCTTGGAGGAAATGGATAAAAAAATATCTGAAGAAATTAAAGTTGGGAAAAAAATATATCGCGATGAACGCTTGGCTTTTAATCTTGACGGCCCGATTCAGGCAGAAGGGATGGCCGCTTTTAAAGCTGGCGAATATATGAAATGGTTAGCTAATGAAAGTGATAAGCAGGCAATTCTAAAAGGCGATACAGTTTCTACAACTTATTTGCGCCAAGCCGGAAATGTCGCGGAACTAGTGGATAAACATAGCAAAATTGGAAATAATTTTAATCGGTTGGCAACTGATAAGAAAAAAAATGATGAGGAATTTCCAAATTATTTGGAAAGATACCTGGCGACTCATCAATCTGTGGCCGAGCCTTTCTTGGCCGAAGTTCTTAAAGAGCAAAATGGAGCAGCGGCTCGCGATGCGTTTATTTCTGATTTAAAAAATGGTTGGGCGGAAACCGAAGGCTTACATATCCGCATTGTAAATAAGGGGGCAGAACAAACTATTAAATTATCTTATCAAGATAAGGGAGAGCAAAAAGAAATTGAGGTTTCTAAAGATACAGTTGATAAAATTATTAAGCGTCGAGCGATTTTTGAAAAAGCAGTAGCGGCAGCGGAGAGAACGGATAAGAGCATTGAAACTAGTTTTAGCAGATAATTTCAAAATAAAAACCCCCTATTCGGGGGAATTTATTGTCTCTTCCAGATGATTTTTATTTGAGCTCAAACTTGACACTTAGTAAAATGATTATAGCAAAATTAGTTTTCTCGGTCAATATTAGCTAGCCGCTGTGGACCCGCGGGGAATTGAACCCCGGAGACCTAAGTGTCAAGTTCAGGCTCGCCACCTGGCCGGGCCCACAGCCAAGCTATTATAACAAAGACATTATTAAAACAAGATAAAATATAATCAGTTTAAAGTTTATGCCCTTCATTATTTTAGATTTATTTGGCGTAATCACTATCGGCAGCTACAAAGAAACTTGTGAGTGGATTGCTAAAAAATATCAGCTTGATTATGACGCTGTCTACCAGGTTGTTTACCATAAATATTTTACGGCGGCGACTATGGGCAAAATGACTGAGGCACAATCTTTTTCTTTGGCAGCTAAAGAATTGAAACTCAATGAGACGGGCGCGGAATTAAGGAAAATACATATTTCTTTTCAAAAGCTAAATAAGCCAATAACCAAGTTAGCCCAAGATTGGAAAAATAAGAACGCCGAAATTGTGGTCTTTTCTAAAAATACGCCGCGCCAATTTAATGAAGTTGTCAGTCTATATAGATTAAACCGTTATTTCCCGGTAATAATTAACAGCTATAATTTAGGCTTGGAAAAAAAATCTAAAGAGGCGATGGAATATTTATTAAAACGATTTGGCCATTCTCCGGCGGAAACATTGTTGATAGATGATCAAGATTATAATTTTGTTAATGCTAAAAAGATTGGTATCGAGACCATCCTTTATCAAAGCCCCGCCCAGCTTAAAAGGGAAGTAAGGAGTTGGTTAAATAAGTTTTAGATTTAATTTGGTAAAAATAAAAAACCGGCACTTTTTGATGGTGTCGGTTTTTAGTTGCTCGATTCCGTCGGGCGTCGGTTTGTTTTTAAATTTCAGCTTTGATAAAGCCGGTAACAGTAATTTGACCGAATTCTTCGGTAAAGATAAAGCCGGTTAATTCGGCTAACTTAATGTCGCGAGATATCACCTCATATTGGTCGCAGGCAAAGGCCAACCACTCAATCATTGGCGTATGACCAACGGAAATGATTAGCTCGCCATCATTCGCTTGAGCGAAGATGTTGCGCAACGCGGCCAAGGCATCCAATTGGACCCGAGTGATGAAAAGAGGACTATAGTCCTCAAAAGCTCTGTACCAATTTCTGGTAGTAGCGTCGGCGACGACATCGGGGTTGGCGGTCCACTCGTCAAAGAGGGCTTTATTACCTAAGCGCGGGTCAGCAGGGATGTGGCCAACAATTTCGCAATTGATGGTTTTATCATGCGCATCTCCATTCAAGAAAGCCACATAAGCGCCAACAGTTTGACGTGTCCGGTCGTACTCCGTCCCATCATGGATACGAATTTTTTGGCCTGTGCAAAGGTCATTCACCATCGGGATACCGTTTTTTACGATATCTTCCAAAGCTTCTTTAGCGATGTTTTCGCCATCTTTTTTTCCGTGTCGGACGTAAATCAGATTTTTACTCATCATTAACAGATTTTGCGGCCTTTTGGGCCTGGTTTATAATATGAAATTTTCAATGTTCAACCCCTATATTATATAATATTATCACCAATTTGTCAATAGTTGATGGTTTAAGAGCTTAACTATTGACTTTTGTGTTAAATTGCTATATTATTTGCTCATAAGGCAATATTTATTGCCTAATAGACAAAATATATGAAAAATTTGTTTAAATCTCAAACCGCTTACGAAATTCTTGAGCTTTTAAGTAACTCGGAGCAAGGCGGGGAGCCTAAATTATATTTAGGAGAAATCGCCACGGCTTTAAATAAAAATAATGCCAATGTTTCGCGCGAATTAGCCGGCTTAATTGAGGCGGGGGTTGTCGCCCAGGAAACAAGAGGGAAGAAAAAATATTATTTTCTTAATCAGGGTTATAAAGCAATTACGGAATTAAAATCATTGCTCACTAAAAATAATAATCAGAATCTGGAAAAAATGTTTAAGCATGATTGGTTTCTGGCTGAGGAAATAATGAATATCAGCCCCTGGTTTATGGCCATCCCATTTTATTGTTTTACTAATGGTTTTCAAGAACCCGGTGGCCATGCTTATAAACAAATAGTTGGAGTTTATCAGGGTTACAATCTGTGGTTTTATTTTGATAAACAAGATGCTTATGAAGGCGGCGAACATTTAGTTAATAAGTTTTTGGGCGACATCGATTTTATGGAAGATGTTAACGCTAAAATTAGATTTTTTGCCGATAAATTAAATGAAGTGGTGGCTAAAATTCCGGAAAGCGGCTTAGAAAAATTAAGCAAAGAAGAACTCTGGCAATATTATCAGGAGCATGAAAATATTCATCTCGATTATTATCGTTATGGCTGGATTCCGGTGGCAGCCGATATGTTCGGCGATAATTTAACCAATCGCGGCAAAAGTATTTTGCAGGATTTCGGCGTTGCTGAAAATCAGATTGAAGAATATATGGCACTTTTGACTCAGCCAGATAAGGCCTCGCTTTTGAAGGAAGAGCAGGATAACTTAATGCAGATTGGAATTATGGTTCAGCAAAACCCCAGCCAATTAGCGGTTTTTAAAGAATTATTTCGCAAGTTTAAGGAAGAAGATGTTAAGTTTTTTGGTTTGTATACGCACAGTGAAGAATACGAAGCCAAATTTTCCGAAGTCGTCCGTGGTTTAAAAGCTAAAATTGCTCCGGAAATTATGGAACGTTTAGAGGACCATTATCATCAATATTTTTATACTAAGTTTATTTACACGGAAGAGCAGGGCGTTTATGATTTTGAACATTATTTGAAAGAGTTGGTCAGAATGGTTAATGGCGATTCTCATTTAGCCGAAACCTTCGCCGAACACGAGGCGCATGCTCAGAAAGTTTTTCAAGAACGGGCAGCGTTAATTAAAGAATTAAAATTAAGTAAAGATATCCAGCGCTTCTTTTCTGCTTGGGGGGATTTTATGGTTACGAAAATTTATCGCCGTTATGCCCAATTGTTTGCGCTTTATAAAACTACTTTTATTTTGGAAGAAATTGCCGAGCGTGTTGGCGTCAAGCTAAAAGAATTGCGCTTTATGAAATCTTCGGAAATCAAAGCGGCGCTTTTTGACGGCATCATTGATAAGACGGAAATAAAAAAGCGTGTAGAGTTTTGTGTTTATTACACAGCGAAAGATACAGAATTATTTTTTAGCGGCGAAGAAGCTAAAAATATTGCCAGCAAATATATTCAAAAACACGAAGACGTTTCGGTCTCGGAGCTTAAGGGGCAGTGTGGTTGTCGTGGGCAAGCTCGCGGGAAAGTGAGAATTGTAAATGTAATTGCCGATATGAAAAAGATGGAAGAAGGGGATATTTTGGTCTCAATCTCTACTCAGCCGGATTTGGTCCCGGCGATGAAGAAGGCTGCCGCCTTTGTAACCGATCAGGGCGGGGTAACTAGCCACGCTGCTATCGTTGCCCGGGAAATGCGCAAACCCTGCGTTATTGCCACTAAAATCGCTACTAAGGCCCTGCATGATGGCGATTTAGTGGAGGTTGATGCTGATAAGGGTTTAGTTAGAGTCGTTAGCCGCGCTTAATTTATTTTAAATATATATTGTATTTTTTACAATATAATATTGACAATTAGACAAGATTATTTGTATAATTAAGCCATAATTATACAAAACATATGTTAGAACAATTAATCAGCTCCCAGGCGCGCTTAGCTATTATGTCTTTATTTTTCAAGAATAAGGACAGAAAATACTACGCTCGCGAAGTTGTCAAAGCTTTAAATTTAGATCAGGCCAATGTTCATAAAGAATTGGCTAATTTGCTCAAGGGCGGATTTTTGGCGACCGAAACTATTAACGGTAAAAAATATTTTTTTGCCAATCAGCAGGGAAGATTTTTTGCTGAATTGGAATCAATGTTTAAAAAATATGGCGCCGTTCAGGCCGGTGAAGAAATTTTTTGTCTGGAAGAAATGCCCAATTATTATCCGCTTTTTACTTCTCCAGCCTGGAATGCTGATATGGCTGCCGAGTTTTCCCGTCTTTATGGCTTTAAGACCAGTCTGCAAACTTTAGTGACAATTTTTCAGGATAATTTTTGTCAGCTCCTAACTTCTAAGAAAGATTTTTATGAGTTAAGCACGGAAATTTTTCAGCGCGTGAAAACTGATGCTAAGTGGCGTGAAAAATATATTGGTGATTTAGATTTTCGGGTCACTGAACTTTATCGGGCGTCAGCTAAATTAAAACAAACAAACTTAAAAGCTTGCACGGACGCCGGGCTGGCGGATATTTTTGAAAAGTTTTTTAAAATTTATACCGATTTGCATTTATTACATATTCCGCAAACGGTGTTGGATTTCGGCGAGGGAACCTTTTCTAAATATTTGATGGGTTATTTAGAACCGAAAGTAAAAGCTGCCGGCTTGTCGCTCGGAGACGTATTTTCCGTCTTAACTACACCGCTTCAGCCTTCAAAATCAGCCGAAGAATATCGCGCCCTGCTTTTAATTTTGCAAGATATAATTGCCGACGCTAAATTAAAAGAATATTTTAGTTTTACCGAAACGCGGATAATCGCCGAGGAGCTGACAAAAATAGACAGGCCGACGGCTTTAAAGATAAAAAAACATACGGCAGATTTCGGTTTCTTGGGTTATGGCATGGTCGGTCCGGCTTGGAATCAGGAATACTTTATTGATATTTTAAGCAGCTTGATTAGGCAGAAAATAAATCCAGTTCAGGCCCTTCAAGAAAGCGAAGATAATAAATTAAAAACGGAAAAACGCCAGCAAGAATTGGCGAAAAAATTAAAGATTGATAATGAGCACCTGGGAGTTTTAAAATTCGCGCGTGATTTGGTTTTTACCAAAGGGGCGCGCAAAGATGCTATTTTTTGCGCCTTGTCGGTGCTGGAAAATTTGTACCGCGAAGTCGGCCGGCGCCATTATTTGTCTTTGCGCCAGGTTCGTTACTTTAATCCGGAAGAATTATCCCAGCTTTTAAGGGGTGGGGAAATGTCCGCCGAGCTGCTTAATGAGCGCTACAATTTTAGTATTTATTATTCCAGCAAGAAGCCGCAAACTGAAGTATTTTTAACCTCTGAAAAAGCAAAAAAGTTTATTGATAAATTAAATATTATTAAAGAAGAAATCGGTGATGTTAAAATCTTAGCCGGCGATTGTGCTTCACCGGGCCGGGCGCGCGGGGAGGCAAAAGTTATAAATGTTATTGCTGATATGGCTAAAATGAAACAGGGGGATATTTTAATTTCCATCGCCACTACTCCGGATTTGGTACCGGCGATTAAGAAGGCTTCGGCGATTGTGACCGATGTCGGCGGCATAACCTGCCACGCGGCGATTATTTCCCGCGAGCTAGGAATCCCTTGTGTTGTGGGCACGAAAATTGCGACTAAAGTTATTAAAGATGGTATAATTATTGACGTTGATGCGACTCATGGAAAAGTTGATTTAATTGGTAAAAATTAATTATAAATAATATGCTTATCAAGCCATTTTCAAAAATTGGTAAAAAAGATGCGGATATTGCCGGCGGTAAAGGAGCGTCGCTCGGAGAGATGACTCAGGCCGGGCTTAAGGTGCCGCCGGGATTTGTAATTTTAGCCGGTGCCTTTGATAGATTTTTAGAGGAAACCGATTTAACTCAGGAGTTGGAGGCGCTTTTAAAAAAAGTTAATTATAAAGATGTAAATTCGGTTGACGGCGCTTCGGCGCAGATTCGGGCATTGATTGCGAGCGCGAAGATGCCGGCTGATTTAGCCAAAGATATTGTTTCCGAGTTTAAAAAGTTAAAAAGTTCTTTCGTGGCGGTTCGTTCCAGCGCGACCGCGGAAGATTCTTCGGCCGCTTCTTGGGCCGGGGAATTGGAGACTTATTTAAATACGACCGACAAGACATTATTGGATAATGTTAAAAAATGCTGGTCAAGTTTATTTACGCCGCGGGCTATTTTTTACCGCCATGAAAAGAAAATGTTAAAAACAAAAGTGAGCGTGGCAGTAGTTGTTCAAAAGATGGTTAATTCAGAAATTTCCGGGATTGCCTTTACGGTTCATCCAGTAACTCAAGACCGCAATCAAATGATTATTGAGGCCGGTTACGGGTTGGGCGAAGCGATTGTTTCCGGCTCGGTAACCCCGGATTCTTATGTGATAGAAAAAAAAGAGCTAAGTATTATTGATATTAATATTTCCGAGCAGGAAAGGCAGATTATCAAGGGGCTCAACGGAGGCGTTAAGTGGACGCCGGTTTTAAAGTCATTGCAAGGCAAACAAAAATTAAGCGGCCGGCAGATTATTGAGCTGGCTAAAGTCTGTTTAGCAATTGAAAAACACTATAAATTCCCCTGTGATATTGAATGGGCACAGGAAAAAGGCAAGTTCTATATTACCCAGAGCCGCCCGATAACTACGCTTTGATTTTGACTTTCCCATTTAACCTAAAATATGTTAAAATAATAAACAGAAGGACAAAACAACTTCTGTTTATTTTTTCGCTTTTTAAGGGCTGATGTTTGACTACTTGCAACAATTTAATAGTCTGCCGAAAGACTTGAAAGACAAGGTTTCTTCTGATAGCGCCATGTCTCTTTTGTCGGAGATCGAAAGCCGTTATCGGGTTGATTTGGCAATGGTGGTGATGAAAGTAATGATTAAGACCTTGACGCTTAAAGAGTTGCCGCTTATTTTTGCTAGTGAATTTGGTTTGGCTCCTGAACAAGCCGATAGCTTAACGGCCGAATTAAAAACTAAAATATTTTCCCCAGTCGCCGATTATGTCGGCATTTCTTCAGAGCTGCGAGTCTTGGATTTATATAAAGATATTAATTTATTGATAAAAGAGGCCGGTTTGCTCATTCCGAGTGAATTTTTAGTTGAGCGCTTGCAAAAAATATTGGCAACTTATTTGCGCGGCGTCCGCAGCCGCATTGATACCCGAGCTTCTTTAGCTAAAGAAATCGCTCTCGGCGGTCTAAATTTGAGCGCTATTGAAGTTGATCGAGTTTTAAAAGTTTGTGACAGCCATAAATATAAATATAACGGCGAGACAGAAAGTTCCATTAAGCCCTCAGCCCCCGCTAGCCGTTTGGATAAAATTATTTCTACAGCCGATAAGGCGGCCGGTAGTATTTTGGCGCCTAAATTGAGCGGGGAATATGATTTAAAGCGTGCTTTAGCTTCCGGCGAGACTAAGAGTATTATTGCTCCGGAGCCTTTATTGGAAATTACCGCCGGGCATCAAGCCTCGGCGGAGTCTAAAATTGATAAAAAACCAGCGCTTGCCTCGACGCCTAAATTAGAAGCAAAGCCAGCAGTAAAACCAGAGGCAAAGCAAGAAGTAAAACCAGAACTCAAGCCTGAACTAAAACCTGAAATAAAAGCAGCGCCGGAAAAATTAATTGTCCAAAAACCAGAAGCTAATAATTTGATTAAAAAATTATTTGCTGATAAAAATTCTGTTACCAAAGGCGCTATTAGAATTGCGAATATTTCTGATGATGCTCAGGTGATAACTAAACCGCTGGCAGCTGCTGCTCCGGAGATGGTTTCTAAAAAATCCCCGTCCGTTTCCGGCAAATCTCAACCTTCTTTTAATACGGCCGCGGCTCGTTTAGCGGCGACTAAAGAAGACGCCGGCGCCCGCAAGCAAATACATGATGTTAAGCCCATTCCTAAGATTATGGGTCCCCTGGAAGAATTACAGTTTTTGGATTTAATGAATTTCCGTCGCTTAGGCAAAAATCCAGAGGAAATGACCGCTAAAGTTTTCAATAAAATAAAATTACTGGAGCACGATGGTTATGAAAAAATGATTATGGGTATTAGCGCTTGGCGCAAGAGTCCGGTTAACCGTATGTATTTAAAAATTGTTTCCGATGCTGTTAGCTCTAATTTACCGCTTAAAGAAGCAATCACGGCGAGAGAGAGTCGCCATGAAGAAGGGCTGAGCTTGGAGGAAATCGAAGCTATTATGAGCTTGAATAGCAAATTAGTTTTTTAAGTTTAGTATGCAGCAATTTACCGTTCCCCAATTTATTGATGTTGAAAGCAAGATTATCGGGCCGATTACTACCCGCCAGTTCGTTATCTTTTTAGTCGCGGCCGTGCTTATCGGTGTTTGTTATCGTTTGTTTGATTTTTCACTGTTTATTACGATTGCGGTAATAATCGTGATTGTAGCGGGGATGTTTGCCTTTATTAAAGTAAATGGCCGCCCCTTCCATCTGTTTATTTTGAATGCGATTCAAACGATTCGCCGCCCTCGTTTAAGGATTTGGAATAATAGCGCGGTGATGGAAGTTCAGGAAAGGCAAATTGACATCAGCCCGACCGTAGCCAAACCGGCGCCGAAAGAATATTATAAAAAATCACGTTTAGCGGAAGTCGCCTTGATAGTTGATACCCAAGGACGATATAAAGGCGAACAATAATTTTATGGCCAATCAAATGTCCGGAAGCAAAGTTAGCGCCTCAACCCAGCAATATCTGGATATTGCTGAGATTAAAGATAATACCGTGGTGATGAAAGATGGCACTTTACGGGCCGTTTTATTGGTGTCCAGTATCAACTTCGCTTTAAAGAGCGAAGATGAACAAAATGCGGTTATCAGTTCCTATGTCCGGTTTTTAAATAATCTTAATTTTTCCATGCAGATTGTCATTCAATCGCGCGAGTTGGATATTGATAATTATCTGGAATATTTGAAGGACAAGGAAAAAGAGCAGACTAATAAATTATTAAAATTGCAGACCGCCGACTATATCCAGTATATTAAAGAATTAACTTCTTTGGGGCGCATTATGAGCAAGCGGTTTTTAGTAACCGTCCCTTATGATCCGCTGACCGATAAGCGCAAAGGATTTTTCAGTTCGCTTAAAGAAGCGCTCCGGCCGGCTACGGTTATTAAATTAAAAGAGAAGACTTTCGCGCGTTATCAAGAAATGCTTGACCGCCGCTTAGATAGCGTGGTTGGCGGATTGGAGTCAATGGGCGTTTCGGTGGCGCGTCTGGATACTCAAAGTTTAATTGAGCTTTTTTATAAGACATATAATCCGGAGACCTCCAAAAATCAGCAGTTGACGGATATTGATAAATTAAAATTGGAATAATGCTAGCGGCTATATGATAAATTTCAATAAACAAGAAAAGGGCGAAAAAATAACCATGCAGACGCCGATTACTCTCAGCCAAAAACCGTCGGCGCCGGAAATTGAAGCGGACCCGGTTTTAACTAGGGAAGTGATTGAAGAAGAAAAGGCTTTTCGGCGCGGCGTTTTATCCGTTAAAGATATTATTGCGCCGGCCAGCCTTAAGGTTAATCCGAATCATCTTTATCTGGGCGATAAATTTTTGCGCACTATTTTTGTCATTAGCTATCCGCGCTATATTTCCATCGGTTGGTTTGCGCCGATTATTAATCTTAACCTGACTTTTGATATTTCCATGTTCTTTTATCCGGTTAACAGCGCCATTATTTTAAAACAATTAAAGAATAAAGTCGGTGCTTTGGAAGCCCAGATTATTTCCGATGCCGAAAAAGGCGCCGCTCGCGATCCGCTGCGTGAAACCGCTTTGCGCGATATTGAATATTTGCGAGACGCACTTACTCAGGGAACGGAGAAGTTTTTTCAATTTGCCTTGTATGTTACAATTTATGCCGATAATCTCGAAGATTTAGATAGAGTCTCCGATCAAGTGGAAGATATTTTTGGGTCGCGCTTGGTTTATTCCCGCCGGGTTTATTATCAGGCGGAACAAGGCTTTAATTCCACTTTGCCGCTCGGTAACGATGAGCTTTATATCGCTTTTAACATGAATTCATCGCCTATTGCCTCGTCTTTTCCTTTTATCTCCAGTGAACTTACCAGCGACCGCGGCATTCTTTATGGCATCAACCGCCATAATAATAGTTTGATTTTATTTGACCGCTTTTCTCTGCAAAATGCCAATTCAGTAGTGTTTGCGACCTCCGGCGCCGGTAAAAGTTACGCCATCAAATTGGAGATTTTGCGCTCCTTGATGTTAGGCACTGAAGTGATTGTTATTGACCCGGAGTATGAATACAAGCATTTAGCCGAAGCAGTCGGCGGCACTTATATTAATATTTCGCTCGCCAGCGAAAATAAAATCAATCCTTTTGATTTGCCGCGTTCTATCGGCGGCGAAGCGCGCCCTAAAGATATTATCCGTAGCGCCGTCATTACGCTCAAAGGTTTAGTGCGTTTGATGCTTGGCAATTTAAGCTATGACGAAGATTCAATTGTTGACCGGGCCTTATTGGAAACTTATGCCAAAAAAGATATTACTCCAGATTCTGATTTGTCTAAGATAGAACCGCCGGTAATGTCTGATTTGGAGCAAGTTTTGGATGGCATGGAAGGTGGAAATGAATTAGCTTTACGTTTGCGGAAGTATACCCAGGGCACTTTTGCCGGGCTATTGAATGCCCCAACCAATGTTGAGATGAATAATCAGTTGGTTTGTTTTTCGGTGCGCGATTTGGAAGATGAATTGCGCCCGATGGCCATTTACACTATTGTCAATTATATTTGGAATGTTGTTCGGAGTGAAATGAAAAAGCGGGTTTTGGTAATTGACGAAGCCTGGTGGATGATGCAACATGAAGACTCAGCTAAATTTATTTTTGCACTCGTTAAGCGTTGCCGTAAATATTATTTGGGAGTGACTACTATTACTCAGGACGTGAATGACTTTTTAACTTCTCCTTATGGACAAGCGATTGTTAATAATTCTTCTTTGCAAATTTTATTAAAGCAATCGCCGGCCGCTATTGATTTAATTCAGAAAACTTTTATTTTAACCGAAGGCGAGCGCTATCTATTATTGGAATGCGGAATTGGGGAGGGGATTTTCTTTGCCGGCAATAAGCATGTGGCCATGAAAGTCGTCGCTTCTTATACGGAAGATCAGTTGATTACCTCTGATCCGCGCCAGCTGCTAGAGCTGGAAGAAGCTAAAAAAGAATTTGACGAAAGCCAGCAGGAACAAGAAGGCGTTCAAGTTTAAAATTTTTAAAGCAATAATGAGTTTCAACAATAAATTTTAAAAATATGCAAACAAATCGTAAATCTTTAGGAGTATTTATCATTATTTTAGGGCTTATCCTCTTGGGCCTAGTTATTTATTTTAGTTTTTTTTACGGGGCTGACGAGCCGACAGTAACTCCAATTAATAATGAGACTCCAGCCGTCATTAATAATTTACCTGATGGCGAGGTTACCCCGACAACTACCCCTGGCGACAAACCTCGTAATTATCAGCAATATGATTTAAGCCAAGCTGGTTCTTATAAATCAGGTGAAGCTGATTTGGTAAAAATTGCGGAAGCCTTTGCGGAAAGATTCGGTTCCTATTCTAACTATTCTAACTTTAGCAACTTTTCCGATTTGCAGATTTTTATGACCAGTAGTATGAAAACTTGGGCTGATGAATATGTCGCCGGTCTAAGAGCGGCCGCTAAAGACGGTGATGCTTATTATGGAATTACGACCACGGCCATTACCGGCAAAGCTTCGGCTTATGACGAAAAAGCCGGTACCGCCCAAATTACCATTTCTACCGCCCGCCGCGAAAGCATCGGCGAGGGTTCAGAAAGCAGCGCCTTTAATCAAGATATCGCCATTTCTTTAAAGAAAGTTAACGGCGAATGGCTGGTTGATAAAGCGGTCTGGCAAAGCAAAAAATAATTTAACCGCAGTTTAGGTAGAATATGTAATAATAGAATTATGCCCGCCATCAAATCAATCTTTATTTGTGCAAATTGCGACGCCCAGTTTCCGAAATGGAACGGGCGTTGTTTGGAATGTGGCGCCTGGGGAACCTTGAGCGAGCAAGTTGTTGACAGCCATCAAGAAAAAGCTGCCGAAGCTAAGAAAGCGGGCGCGGCCAACGTTTTGGATTTGCGAACAATTAAAGCCGGCACTCTAAAACGTTTATCGACCGGTTTAGAGGAGGTAGATAGGGTTTTGGGTGGCGGTTTAGTTCCCGGGTCGCTAGTTTTATTAAGCGGCGAACCAGGAATTGGCAAGTCAACTTTAGTCGCCCAGATTGCCGGTGGACCAGTAAGTAAATTAGCGGTTATTTACGCGAGCGGCGAAGAATCGGCGGCGCAAGTGAAAAGCCGTTTGGATAGATTGAATTGTAATTTGGATAATTTAAAATTCATTTCCGAAACGAACGTGGAGAAAATTGTGGCGGCTGCCAAAAACGCTAAGCCCGATATTTTAATCGTTGATTCTATCCAGACAGTTTATTCCAATCAGGTGATTTCTGAAGCCGGCGGTATCAGCCAGATTCGCGCAACCGCCGTTAAATTTTTGGAGCTCGCCAAAGAAAATGATATCGCCGTTCTATTGATTGGCCATATTACCAAAGACGGCCAGATTGCCGGTCCGAAATCTTTAGAACATATCGTTGATACCGTTTTATCTTTAGAAGCGGAAACGAGTCATAATTATTCTTTATTACGCTCTACTAAAAATAGATTCGGTTCCGTTAATGAATTAGGGGTATTGGAGATGACTGGTTTGGGATTTAAAGAAGTCAAAAATCCCGGCGCGGTTTTTATTGAAACGGAGAGTGGCGATATTTCCGGTTCGGTTTTGGGCTGCGTGATTGAGGGGACGCGCCCTTTCATGATTGATTTACAAGCTTTAGTTTCTAAGACCGCTTTTGGTTATCCGCAACGCAAGGCCAGCGGCTTTGATTTGAATCGTTTGCAAGTTTTAGGTGCGGTGATTTCTAAACGCACTAAAGTAAATTTACTTGCTCAAGATATAATTTTAAATGTGGCCGGCGGATTGCGGATTGCCGATCCGGCTTTAGATTTAGCAGCCGTCGCGGCGATTATGTCATCTTATTTAAACAAACCATTTAAGCGCGATACGATTGTTTTGGGAGAAGTCGGCTTAGGCGGGGAAGTGCGCAATATTTTCCGCTTGGAAGAAAGATTAAAAGAAGCAGAGCGTTTAGGATTTAAAGCCGCCCTGGTTCCTAATGCCGATGTTAAAGCCGGAAAATTAAAATTAATAAAGATTAAAAATTTGGATGAATTATTGGAATTTATAAAATAATTTAAAATTGATTAGGCAAAAAGAAAAGCGAATCTTGAGCTGATTCGCTTTTTTGTTTTGTTTGTTTTTGGCTTTTAGTCGGCGGGAAAAAATTCGGCGACTTCGTCCTGATGGAGCAGTTGTTCGGCACTGTTAATGCCATTGGTTGGACGCCAGGAGTCCAGGGTTTTTGTTTTTTGTGTTTGTGCGGCTGTTGCCGCTTTGTGGTGAGGCCACTGGACTTTGTCAAAATGTACATCTTGAGGGGAGCTACTTTTTTGCTCAGTAAACTCCACAAATACATTTTTCCCATCAGTGGTCTTGAATCCACTAACTACTCCTTGTACTTTTTTACCATTACCGCCATTAATTGCGGCTACAATCGTGTCTTTGCTCATTTTTTGAGTTTTTATTGTTAATGAAAGTTTAAAAAGATAAAACCATCATACTACACAAAACGCTAATTGTCAAGTAAGGCTAATTTTGGCCTTAAAAAGCACCACATTTCTTTAGTATTGACAATAGTTTAAAAGTGTGCTATAATGCTTTTTAGTACTTTGAAATTCACTTTAAAATCATATCAAATGAAATCATCAGAATTGTCTCGTATTTCTAAGAAAATGTTGAAGTTAAAAAAAGCCTTTAAAGGTCTCGTAAGAGCTATTTTGGACCACCCAACCGTGGAAAAAGTTTTTGGCACTGCGCTGATAACGTATTGGATAATAGGTTTCCTTGGTTTTGCCTGGATAGTTATTGCCGGCGGCGCATTTTTTGTCTCTGGGTTTAAGGCTGATGAAGGTAGTATGGTAGACTGGCTCCGAGATTTTTCCGTGGCTTGTCCCGTATTGGCTCTTGTATGGTTATTTATAACCATTACTACAGTTTGGATGTTTGTCTATAAAGAGAAGCATCACAACCAAACCAATTCGGCCGAACCAAAAGCTCAGTAAGACTATAAAAGTCTTACAAAAAAGCATCCCTCAAAAGATGCTTTTTTTCTTATCCAAATTAGGTTTCTTAATTATTCTAAATGTATCTTCATTTCCCATTCGCCGAGCTTCTCGCGCAGGAGCGGATGTTTTTTTAAATCCGGATCAATTTTAATTATTTCTGCCGCCTCTTCAGAAGATTTTTTAATCAGTTCATAGTCAAATAAGGAGGCAATTTGTAATTCTGGGAAGCCACTTTGTGTTGCTCCGTAAATTTCTCCGGCACCCCGCATTTTCAAATCAATTTTCGCTAGCATAAAACCGTCATGATATTTTTCTAGAGCGCTCAGCCGGTCCATTGTCTTGTCGCTGTTGTTTTCTTCTTTTGAGGGGAAGAGTAAACAGTATGATTGATGTTCACTGCGGCCGACGCGCCCCCTAAATTGATGGAGTTGGGCTAAACCAAAACGCTCCGCGCCTTCAATTATAATAACTGAGGCGTTGGGAACATCAATTCCGACTTCAATGACGGAAGTAGAAACTAAAATATTAATTTCTTTATTTAAGAACTTTTTCATGGTTGCGTCCTTGTCTGCGGCCTTCATTTTGCCGTGCAGTAAGCCGACTTTAAATTCCGGAAAAATATCTTCAGCCAATCTTTTTTGCTCGGCCTTAACAGATTTAGTTTCTAAATTATCTGATTCGTCTATCAGCGGACAAATGACAAAAATTTGGCGGCCGGATTTTATTTGCTCCCCGATAAAGCTATATGCTTTTTTCCGTTCAGCTTCTTTTACCAATTTAGTAATTATCGGTTTGCGATTTTTTGGCAGAGCCTTGATGATTGATAAATCTAAATCGCCATAAATAGCGAGCGCTAGCGAGCGGGGAATCGGGGTGGCGGTTAATGACAAGAAATGAGGCACCGAATTATCTTTTTTATTGAAATCTATTATTTGTTGGCGCTGGTTAACGCCGAAGCGGTGCTGTTCGTCCACAATAGCTAGGGCGAGATTTTCAATATTTACATTTTTTTGAATAATAGCGTGGGTACCGACAATAATATCAAACTCATTTACATCTTTAACTTTTTTGGTGCCGGTTAAGAGAGCGATTTTGAAATCAGAATTTTTAAATAGACCGCTTAAAGAGTTAAAATGTTGTTCGGCTAAGATTTCCGTTGGGGCCATTAAAGCCGCCTTCTTTTTATTAATTACTACATTAAACATCGCCATCGCCGCCACTACGGTTTTGCCACTGCCGACATCGCCTTCCAGCAAGCGGCTCATCGGCCGCGCTTTTTCTAAATCTTTAATTATTTCCCAAGCGGCTTTTTTCTGGTCATCCGTTAATTGAAAGGGCAGTCCACCGACAAAATTCTTGGTGGCCGCTTCTTGAAATTTAATAGAAATCGCTTGGCGGGCGCTAATTTCTTTTTTAATCATTTGTGATTTTAATTGGCGTAAAAATAGTTCTGAAAATGCGAGACGTCGCCGCGCTACCTCAATATCTTGTTGATTTTTAGGGAAGTGAATTTTTTGTAGAGCCGCCGCTAAATTAATTAGTCCAATTTTTTTTATAATATCCAACGGCAACCACTCTGGCACCGCATCCGTGAGCGTGATTATTTGTTTTATAAAATAACGCAGTTGTTTTTGGGTTAAGCCTTCGGTTAAATGATAGTTAGGGATTAGGCCTTGAGTATGAACTAAGTCCGAGCCATAAACTTTTTCATATTGCGGTGAAATCATGGTCAATTGGCCTTGGCTTTCGGAAACGCGCCCGGCTAAAGATACTAAGTCTCCGGGTTTAAGATTTTTAGTTAGGAAGGGCTGATTGAACCAAATAATTTTTAGAGAATCAGTTTCGTCACTGACTAGCGCTTCGGTGATATTTATTTTTCTTTTGAAGCTGCGCTTGTTTTGAATCAATTGAATCTCCCCGCGGACATTAGTTGTTTGCCCAACTTGTAAATCGCCAATTTTAGAAATTAGGCTAAAATCGTCATAACGAAAAGGTAAATAAAAAAGCAGGTCTTGGATATTCTCCAGACCGAGCTTTTTTAGAAGTTTGGCTCCGACCTTCCCAACGCGGGACAAATCGGATATTTTTGAGGATAAATTAATCATGACAATTAATCCCTATTGGTGCACCCACCAGGAATCGAACCTGGATTTCAAGCTCCGCAAGCTCGCGTCCTATCCGTTGAACGATGAGTGCCTTAAAACTGCTCCTATCTTATTATAATTTTAGCAGTTTAGTCAACTGTTCGGATAGCGGCGGGTTGGTTCGCTCTAAATCTTCATCTAAATATCTTACTAAATAATTGCGAACGGTTAGGGCGTCCATGCGGCGCAGGGGAATGGCTAAACGCGGACGCATAGAATTCTTAAATTCCAGATACATGCTTTTAACGCTTTGTTTAGGTTTGTAGAGGACGGAAAAATTTTTAATTTCATCGTAGTCAAAAAATTTAGCGCCAATTTTTACCCCCTCAGGACCGATTTCTACGTCTACGATTAATGGCGGCCGACTCTCGTTAATTAGGGTAATAATGGCGGCCATGATTAAAATTAGGGCAAATAGGAAGTTACCATTATAGCCCAGAAATTCTAAGCGCCAATTGGAAATGGTAAAAAAACAAAAAAATAAACTGATGGCAATGAAAGAAAATGCGATGATATACCACGATTTACTTCTCTCCGGAGTATGATATTCCGGTACTTGCCATTTTAGAGATTTTAAGTTATTTTCGGCCATATTTTTTGTTTGACAAGGGTTTGTATATTTTATATAGTGATTATACCATAGAATTAAAAACAATTGGAGAGGTGGCTGAGCGGTCGAAAGTGGCACTTACTAAAGTTAATTAGAGAGCGGGACAACAATTGAATATTTATGGAGAGGTGGCTGAGCGGTCGAAAGCGGCAGGTTGCTAACCTGTTATAGGAGTCTAACTTCTATCCGGGGTTCGAATCCCCGCCTCTCCGCCAAACAAAAAACCCAAATTGCTTTGGGTTTTTTGTTTGCAGAAAATAGGAAAGGGAATTCGAATGCCGGAGCCTATGTGCACTTGTGCACGGGCGAGGCCGGGTCGGGGCGCTTAGTGAGCGACGAGCGAAGCGAGGAAGCGAGACTTAGCGACCGTGACCGAATCCCCGCAGCCATCAATATATGTTATAATGGAATAAAGTTTATTTTAGGTAATTCCCTTATATTATTTATATGAAAATCAGTAAAGAAATAATTAAACAGATAGAAATTGAGGCTAAGAAGTTTTTTGTTGGTGCCAGCGGCTGTCATGATTGGTCTCATGTGGAGCGGGTGTTTAATTTAGCTTCGCGTATTGGTAAGCGGGAAAAAGCGGATTTAGCGGTTTTAACCGTCGCGGCCTTATTGCATGATATCGGTCGCAAGGAAGAAATGAAGAGTCGAGGAAAATTTTGCCACGCGGAAAAAGGGGCGGAGCTTGCGGCTAAGATTCTTAATAGATATCAGATAGATCAAAAATCAATCGATAATATCCTTCATTGTATTATTAGCCATCGGTATCGGAATCAAAATATTCCCAAAACTATTGAAGCTAAAGTTTTATTTGATGCCGATAAATTAGATTCAATCGGGGCCGTCGGTATCAGCCGCTCCTTTCTTTTTGCCGGTTATTTGCAACACGCCTTGTATACTGGAAATGAAAAAGAGCTTGTCAAATCAAAAAAAGATTATTCTTATACTGTTGATGATACGGCCATTATGGAATATGAATTCAAATTAAAAAACATCAAGAATAAAATTTTAACTAAAACAGGAAAAAAAATTGCTAAAGAGCGGCATAATTTTATGGTCGCTTATTTTAAAAGATTTTGGCAGGAAGTTAAGGGGCTCCAATAATTTGTTATATGACAAAATATATTCTTAATTCCGGCGGGCTAAGAAATCATCCGGAAAAAGCTAGGGAGTTTAATTTAGAGGTGGTTAAATGTTTGGGAAATGCCCCTCGTATTTTGTTTTGTTTTTTTGCTACGCCGCGCGAGCGTTGGGAGGAGAAATTTGCTGATTATACCAGTCGTTTTTTAGAGTCCATGGCTGATGGCGTTGCTCCGAAGATTGAATTAGCGATTCCGGAAAAATTTACTGACCAATTAAAGCAGAGCGATGCGGTTTTAATACACGGCGGAGACGATAATTTATTGCTTCATTATCTAAAACAATATGATTTGCCGGCTATTTGGCAAGATAAAGTTGTTGCCGGCAGTTCGGCCGGCTCGGACGCTCTAGTTAAGCATTTTTGGACTTGTGATTGGCGTAAATGTTTAGATGGGCTCGGCATTTTACCGATTAAATTTATTCCTCATTATAAGTCAGAATTTGGCAGTAATGATCCTCGTGGTCCAATAAATTGGGAACAGGCTCATCAAGAATTGGTTGAATATGGTGATAAATCTTTACCAGTTCATGCTTTGGAAGAAGGGGATTTTATAGTGATTAAAATACTCTAAAATATGGAGGTGTGTTATAATAGACATACCATTAAATAATTAAAATATGCTTATCCAAGCTAAAGCTATAACTATCAGTCGAGCCAATATTGCCATGTTGGCGCAATTTTTAGTTTTATTATCCGCGGCTATTTTTGCTCCCTTGGCTCACAGTCAAATAATTACTGGTTCAATTGTTAATGCTACCCTGTTTATCGCTGCCGCAACTTTAGGTTTAGAGGGGGCAATTATGATTGGCATTTTACCGAGTTTTTTCGCCCTGTTAGCGGGAACTCTACCGCTACCACTGGCACCGCTTATTCCTTTTATTATTTTAAGTAATGCCGTTTTGGTTATTACTTTTATTTCTTTAAAGAAAGCTAATTATTGGCTGAAAATAGTAGCGGCTGCCAGTTTTAAATTCATCTTTTTATCTGTGGTATCTTTAGCGGTGATTAAATTACTGTTTTCCGGGAAAATTGTTCTTGCTGCCGCTGCAATGCTTAGTTGGCCGCAACTTTTAACCGCTTTAATCGGCGGAGTTTTAGCTTATACTGTTTTACAGGGCCGTAAATTATTAAAATAGTTATGAAAATATGCTAAATAATCATCGCCTGACAACTTGGTCCGGGTTTATTGCGGATAGTTTTTTTTGATCGATAAGGCGCGGACTGTTTTTTATTTGCATTCCCGCCTTAGCAGCGGGTTTTTTATTGCCCAAATTTATTTATTTGTAAAAAATTAAAATTATGGAAAATATTTCTGAGCGTTCATTTAAAAAAATATTAATCGCTCTGGCCTTATATTTAACTTCGCTATTGGCGGCCAATACTTTAGGCTTGAAAATGATGCCATTCTTTTTTAATTCCCATTTATCGGTAGCGGTTTTTTCTTTTCCGGTAGTATTTCTAATGACGGATGTTATCGGGGAAGTTTATGGCCGGAAAATTGCTAAATTATTTGTGCTCGCCGGTTTTATCAGTACAGCCCTGTTTATTGCTTATTCCTTTCTATCACTCGCCTTGCCGTGGTCGCCGGATGGAGCTTGGTTGAAAGCTGGTTATGGCCAGGTTTTCGGAACCTCTATTCGCCTAGCCATTGCTTCTTTAGCGGCTTTCTTAATCGCAGAGTATCAGGATGTTTTATCGTTTTTCTTTTTTAAAGAAAAAATGGGGATAAAAGTTTTTTGGTTACGCTCTTTGCTTTCTAACTTATGGTCGCAATTCTTTGACTCGGCGGTGTTTATGGTAATTGCTTTTGTCGGTATTTATTCGTTTAAGACAATGATGAGTATTATTATTTCTTGGTGGCTCTTCAAGGTTTTAATGGGCGCACTTTACACGCCATTATCATATATTGGTATTTATTTATTAAAAGGAAAACAAGCAAAATAATATGATAATTAAAGCAATTAAAACAAAAATATTTAAAGAGGGGGATGATTTATTTTCTTTTATTATCCAGCATCTTAAAAAAATTCCGGAATATTCAGTTTTGATAGTTACTTCCAAAATAGTTTCTTTAGCGGAAGGGCGGGTAGTTGATTATCAAGGAGAGGAGGCTAAAGTAAAACTCATTAAAGTGGAGAGTGATTTAGCTATCCCGACAAAATCCGTTTGGTTAACCGTTAAAGATAAGATGGTGATGGCTTCGGCGGGAATAGACGAGTCTAATGCCGATGGGAAATTAATCTTGCTGCCCAAAGATAGTTTTGCTTCGGCTGCCACTTTACGCCTTAAACTAAAAAAACAATTCAACTTAAAACAACTGGGCGTAATTATTACGGACAGCCGCACTATTCCTCTGCGAGCCGGGACGACTGGAGTGGCTTTGGGATATGCCGGGCTTCAAGGGCTTAAGCAGTATCGCGGTCAAAAGGATATTTTTGGCCGTAAATTTGAATTTGCACGCGTGAGCGTCGTCGATAGTTTGGCCGCCGCCGCGGTTTTGGAGATGGGAGAAGGGAATGAGTGTCAGCCGCTAGCGCTTATCAAAGAAGCGTCAATAAAATTTCAAGAGCGGATTAATCGCCAGGAATTGGATATTGATTTGGCGGAAGATATGTATGCGCCTTTTTTCGCGCAAATTAAAAATTAGAGATTTAATTAGAGATGAAGGCACTAATAAGATTGCCCCCCGTTTTTGAATAGGGGCGTTGTGGTAATATTTGCATTTTTTAAAGAAATCAGTAAAATAAAACCAGTAGCCGTTATTAAAATTATTAGGAGAGGTGCCAGAGTGGTCGAATGGAACAGTCTTGAAAACTGTCGTCGGTGCAAGCTGACCGTGGGTTCGAATCCCACCCTCTCCGCAGAGTGGGACGAAGTAGGCTCAAAAGCTCATTTCGTCCTTTTGTTATAGGGGTATTTCTCAGTTCGAACCTTGCTATTTTGTCGTTGAGGAGTGTTTGCGATTTTTGTATCGGCATTAGCCATTTATAAGCTAACATTTCAAGTTTTTTATGTTCCAAAGTCCAGTTCGAGCCTAAAGTTGTTAGCACCTTTCTTTTAGTTTCATTATCGCCGTCCATTAATTGTTTGCGTCCGTGAATGGCAAGCTCAAAAGTTTCTTTAGTTATTCTTATAACTTCTTCTTCAAAATTATCATCGGTATTATTGATTTCGAGTTTAGACAATTCTCTCATCAGTTCATTTTTTGATTCCGTATATTCTTCATCCCCAAGAAGATTGCGGCAGCGCATTTTAGTCAGATTTTTTATTTCTTCTTTTAGGGCGTCGGCCGATTTGCCGGCGTTATTTTTAACGGCGGAGTCTTTTTCTTGTTCTTCGTTTTTAAGTTCCTCGATTATTTCTAAACCGAGATCTAAAAACTCCGGTCTGATTTGGTATTTCTCAAGCTCTTTCTCGACTTGCAGCTCCAAGTCGTCCCTGGTTATAGCCGCTTGATGACAGGCGTAATCTTTGCGCTTGCGAGTGCAACAATAATAAGTATAACTTCTCAGCTCTTTGGTATATTTGATAACTTTGTGTTTCAGATCGGCCGTTATCAAACAGCCGCATTCTTTGCAGTGTATCAGCCCGGTATAAGCGAAGTCTTTTTTTTGATTTCTCGGTTTGCCGTTTCGTCCCATAATAATTTGAATCTTGTCGTATTCTTCCAGGCTAATCATCGGCTTATGTTTGCCTTTGTTTTCCTTGCCGTTGTAGTTGATAATACCGGCATAAAAAGGGCTGGTAAAAATACGATATAAAGCACTCCTGGACATCGGTCCGCCGCCTCGGCTCTTGAATCTCCGGGTCTTAAAGCCCCATTCGTTATTCATTATATCCAACACTTGCGGGGCGGTATAAACACCGGTCAGCATGGCGTCAAAAGCCCTTCTTAAGAGCGGAAATTTGTCCTTGTCGACGATTATCGTGCTTAGCCCCTTAATATCGTCGCGCTTGTTTATATAGCCCTCCGGCGCGATATTGGGCTGCCAACCCATTTCAAATTTCTTCTTCAATCCTCGTTTTACGTCCTTGCCCAGTTTAGAGGAAAAATATTGCGATTGGCTAAGCGCCATTTGCAACATCATTATGCCCTCGGGGGAATTGTCGAAATTATAGGAGCCGAATTTTAAGTCTTTAATCAATCCGGTGCGAACCATATAAGTGATAGTCGAGGCGTCTATTTCGTTGCGGCTCAATCTGTCCGGGTGCCAGGCGATAATTCCTTGCGCCTCGCCCCTGGATATTCTCTTAATCATCTCGGCGAATATCGGGCGGCTGTATGGCTTAAAGGCGGTGTGTTTTTCTTCAAGCACGTCGACGATTTCCAGGCCGCTAAAAAATTCTCGAACTTTATCTTTTTGGCTGTCTATCGATAAAGCCTGGCGTTCGTCGCCCTCGGTTGATTTTCTAACATAGGCCAAATATTTAATTTTACTTGTCGTCGGTTGCATATTTATTCTTTTTAACAAGTTTGTAATTCCAAAAAATATCGGTCAAATCGTCCCTGATATCTTTCAATACTTTTGCTTTATCCTCGCGGTCTAAATGTTCGTCGGGTAATTCAAAATCAATCCGAATCTCGTTTAAAGCTTCGGCCATATTCAGAAGGGTGTTGCCCTCCAAATTTGATTTTGTGATTTTTGGTTTTTTCATAACAAAAAGGGACGGCCCTGAGCACCCAACAGAATATCGCCAAAGGCAATACTCGTCGGCAGAACCGCCCCTTTTTGGGGATGAGTATAAAAAATCCTTTGACGGTTATTATTCTGTTGGGTGCTACCTATATAATATCACAGCCGTTTATTATTTCAAGACCCTACAGATCGCCGGTTTTTCGGCGTCTTTCTTGGACGCGCTTAAAATCGTCGGGGGTCATTGAGTGATAAACAGTGCTAAGTAAAAGAACTAACTGCAGACATTGCTCGAACGCTTCTTTATAAGCGACTTTTTCGTGGAACGTTTTTTCGTAGACGCCGATAAATTTATCAACGTGTTCTTTTTTTATGTTCATACACAGTCCTTGCGACTATGTTTTAATCAAAGGTATTTTTAGCCGTATAGCCGATAGCGGATTATTCCCAGCCAATCGGAATTGTAGAATGTTTCAAACAGCGGCGGAATATTGCCGATAGCATTGGCGACAAATTCTTTTATTTCTTTTATGGCGGTGATTATGATCGGTTGCTCCAGATTTTTGGAAGCCATGATCTTGCGCATTCCGAAATAACGAATATCGAATAAATTTTTGCCGATATATTTGGAAATATAAAGGCCGAGATGATTGATATGTTTTACCCGGTTTATCATTACAAAGCCCTGATTCCAAATGGCCGCCAGTTCGTCATTGGCCATTTCGAAATTAACCAGTAAATGGTAATGAACGGCGCCGCGGCTTTGAAATTCCGGCACGGCCAAATATTTCAAATCTTTTCTTTTTCTTTTTAATCTTTTGATAAATTTTTTAAATATTATGTTGGCCTCGCCCAGCTCCCGGATGTTTTCTTTAAAGGTCAGGGTAATAAATACTTTTAGGTCTGGATTGGAATCGACCAGGCGAACTATTCTCGCCCGGGTGCGCCGCAAAGAGAAGTGTCTCATTACTTCCATTCTAAATTCGCATTCTTCGCTGTTTTTGACTTCGGCCGCCACCTCTTCCTTGGTTCGTTTTTTGCCGGGCTTTCTCTTCTTTTTCCTTTTGCCAACGTAAATAGGCGCTTCGTATTCGTAAAGCTCCGCTTTCTTGCCCGAGATAATTAATTTTTGCCAATAGGTCTTCATCTTTCAGGAGGAAATACAGTTCGTCCAAAACGAGCTGAAATTCCTGTTGATAGGATTTAACTTTACGAGTCAACAAAGCGAAATCATTCGTTGAATCAGTTTTCACTTTTTGACTTATGCCGAAATTAAGTTTGTTTATTCTTTCTCTCAGCCAAATGATGTAATCAAATTTTTCTTTAATGTCTTTGTATATCATATTATTTATGTAATTTTCGAGATGACGGCCCGGTGTGTGCGTATGGTCAAGTTAATTAATATAGGGAGGAGCCGTCTTGTCTAAAATCTCATTTACCGGCCGCTTCTATTTTTATTTATCGGCTCGTTAGCAGAACTCGCCGATAAATAAAAAAATAATAATGCGGCCGGTCAAAACTATTTTTTGGAACAAATACTAACAATCCCGAAAGAAAAATTGTCTGTCTGTGCTTCTCATTGTAGCGTCAGCTTATCGCCTATCAAGGTAGTGCTTTTAGCCTCCACTTTGACCGTCGCAAGCAATCAGTCGCTGTCTTATTCGTCGCTGAAAGACAATTTAAGGCGACGTTTCTTCCAGTATTTAAAATCAGTCGCCAATTTAATTTTATGACTATATCGGTCAAATCAAATTGGACGGGGTCAAAGAACACCTCTGAACTCGTCAGAAAACAAATCGCCGAGCGTTGGGGTGAAGACGAGGCCAAACGTTATAACCCGTTTGAGAATTGCTTAACTTTCAAACAATGGCTCAAAAACGGCTGCGTTGTCCGCAAGGATGAAAAAGCCATTCGGTCTTTCATTGTCATTGAAAAGAAAGACAAGAAGACGGGAGCGGTCATAGAAAAGAGACTTAAAACTATTTATCTTTTCTATGAGAAACAAGTCGAGTCTCGGGCTTAACAAATTTAGGAGTTGATCTCTAACGAGATTGACTCCTTTTTTTGTGTCGCAATTTAATAACCGAAAGAACTTTTAACCTTTATCTTTAAATCCGATTATTTCCTGGAAAGTATCATAACAACCGGCCAAGCGTTTATTAAATAAATACAAGCTTACTTTATATGGTTTGCGTTTTTCCTTGTCGATGTCTTCAATGTCGTATAGACAGGCTCTGAACAATGGCCCGACTTTTTTTAGCGCATAGATATTATTAACCAATTCGCGCACGACGGTATCAATACGCTTAACGTTTTGAACGGCTCCCCAAATATTCAAGGCCATATAGGAACCATCGTTATTTTTCTTGATATGTTTTCGGTGCTGTTGAAATTTGTATTGAAGCCGGAAAGGAAGTTTTTTCCAAGAACGGGAATTAAAGTATATTTGACATTCGTCAATTAAGATTTCGCCGCCTCTTATCTCGAGCAAGTCCTCGAGCTCGTTCCAGAAATAGAGTTTCCCGAACTTTCTATCTTTTTTATTAAAGAATCGAAGGAGAGCATTCCTAATAAAAGGAAGATTATAAAACTTGTCCAACCAACGATTAAAAAATTTCTTTCTTGTTTCTTCGTCATATGATTTAAAGTCTATGTAAAAATTAGAATACACATCCCGGCCTTGTCGCAGGAATTTATGCGCTTTTTTGACCAAGTAATAAGTTTTTCCAGAGCCGGGTTTGCCGACAACGACGTTTATCATATGTTTAGTGTCCGCCTCGCAAAAGGCCTATGATAAGAAGGGTTATTCGAAAAAACAAGAGAACTGTTTCAAAGACAAGCATGAAAGATAAAATAAGAAATAAAGTGTCGAAAGGAAAAACGATATTAAAATAACTGATCGTGTCGGCGATTCTTTTTGTGGCATAATCTATTTTATCGACATCAATGTTCATCCAGCCGGCGAAAGTGTCGTTGGAAGGCAGAAAGGAAAAGATAAAGGCCAACATTGAATCAAAGAATTCGCCGCAGAATTTTATGAAGGCGTTAATCGCCCAGTCGAATGGATATCCGGTCATATAATTAATCTTTATCGTTAGGGCTAAAAGCTCCTAAGATTCTAAAAAATACGTAAATAATAAAACCAAGCCACAGAAGACCGTCGCCCATTGGTCTTAAATGTTGAGCAAAATATTTTACCGGGGCGCTTTCAAAGTCGAGCGCCGGAACGACAATGTCGAATTTATTGTCGCCTGACATAAATTTCATCGGAAATTGCGGAACAACCTCGGGGATGACGTGAGTAAAATTGGCCAGTAAAATATCGTAAGCTTGGAAAAATTGATGAAAGATAAATTTTCCCTCAAGAGTGCTTTTCATTCGCGGAAATATACTCCCGAAATCTATCGGCGGCGTGGGAAAATACATCGGGTGATAATACATGAACAAATTAACGCCTTGATAAATCTTTAAGGTTCCGGTGGCGTTAGAGATTGAGGCGTATAAATTCCTTTTGTTTAAAATAGACAAGTCCCGCTCGAAACCTATTTGCCGAAACTGATTGAGATTCAGATCGGCAACCGTCGAAGAAGAAATGACTTGCGGCGATGTCGTGCTGACGGTGTAATCTTCCAGTTTAAAAACATATGTCGATGAAGCGTTATAAACGTCTTGCGAGAAAGTAAAATAAAGCGGCACGGCGCTTTGATTTATTCCTTGGGTGTCATATATATTCATTGATGATTGTTCAAACTTGGCTCCGGCTCCGGAATCGAAAGACCATTGGAAATAAGGATAAAAAACTAAAGTCGCTCCGTTGTAATCGGTGAAGTCCATTTCTAAACAATCGATGTTGTTATAATCTTTCGTGTCGATTATACAAACGTTCGTCGTGCCGTATGACCTCGCCGTATACCAACAAGAAAATGTTCCCCAAGTAAAATCCGTATCGTTTGGCGTGCAGGTGCAAGACGGCGCTACTGGTGGCATAGAACTGCCGGCTTGGATTGTCAAAGTATTAGGAACGGCATTTTCGGGGGCTAGTCCGCCGCTATAATATGGTTCGCAGTAGCCGACGAATTCTTGAGTCGTGCCGCGCTTGGAAAAACTGGCCTCCGGATACATTATTTCTATATTAGACGGTGGGCGATTTCTCGTTTCCGTAAAACTCGCTCGGTTTAATGAGGCGTTATTTAAAGCGTCAATAACGTAAATTGTCGAAGTGCCATAATCCATTCCCGGATAAATTGCCGAGAAGCCGTTGTTTAGACAATCAACGATAAATAGTTTCGGATCGCCTTGCGAGTTGGCAAAAATATCGAGTTGATTTTGTCCGGTTCCGATAGTGTCGCAAATTCCGTTAATGCTGACATCGCCACTCGCTTGATTAATGGTGTGCGACGTTATGGATATATTGGAAGTCGGAGCGGCCGAATTTAAAACAAATAAATCCAGAGAACGAGCCCAGTCGGTATCGGTTCCGCCGACATAATAATAATCGTATTGAGTTTTTCTGCCGATTGTCGCCGTAAAGAAATTATAAATCTGCTGTCCGGCGTATTCGTAGGCGTTTAAAGAGGATTGACTGTATCCGGCGGTTCCGGTGACTGTGCCGCCGGTTGCCAGAATATAATTAAACAGAACTAAACTATTATCATTAGTGATATTAAAATAGCCGCTGCCGATTCCGTTGCCGCTATAATTGCTTACTCCGCCGCGCACGAAATCCAAAGGCGTGGTTTGATCAACATTGCAAAATGTTTTTAAAACTATGGTCGCCGGGTCGGAGTAAAGACCGCGAGTATTTCTAACATGAAAATTTCTCGTGCCGGAAAGAGGACTTTTTAAAATAAAAGTTTGCCAGCGCATATGGCGCACTTGGCCGACGTAAGCTTGAGAGCCGATTCCGCTGTCGGTCATTGGAACGCCGCCATAAGAAACACTGTCCCAACCGGCACCGTCGGTATAAGTGGAAACAAAAGCCATTAAAAAGCTATTAACACAAGTTGGGTTTATAGTATTCGCAAAAGTAAAATTACCGGCTCCGTCATCAGAATTTAGGCGATAGGTATATCCGGTACTATCTAAATAAATTCCGCTCGTCGCCTTAACTGCTTGGAGCGAGTTGAAAAATATTCCAAATAGTGAGAGTACAAAAAATAATCCAAATGAGTATTTTTTAAAATTTAACTTTTTCATAACGGGCAGAGGTTAAATGTTATTAAAAGGAGAGAGGGTATTTGTTTGCCGACTTAAAAGTTTAGAACTCTTAAAACGCATTTTTGTCCCTCGTCACCGGCTCTTAACCGATATCACAATCTCCCTGTAAGTTGCCCGATTTTTATTATCGGGCAACCTGAGGGCTATTTAGCGAATCTGCGGAATAATCTCCAAATGAAGCCGATCGCTAAGACGGCTACACCGACAATGACGATAGTCGGCAAGTTGGAAATTAGGACGCCCATTAAGTTTTCCTTAACGGTCGTTGCCATTCCGCTGGTTGTGGAAGCGATATCCGCGTCCACGGCCGCGTAAGCGTTAGCGGCGCTTAAGCCGATAATACCCAGCAAAGCCATTAACCCCACTTTAATTTTCTTAATGAAATTCATCATAAAAATTACAGTTAAATTATTTTTTAAGAAATAATAGAATTATGCCGACCGTTACTCCGAGAAACGCGCCCATAACCAAGCCCGCGGATAAAGAGTGCGTGATATTGACCCAGTTATCCAGGTAGCAAGAGTTTGAGATTAATATTTCAGCGGAGCACATAATTTATTATCTGCTAATTCTTATTAATAATTTGGCGATCAAGGCGATTGCCAGGACGGGAACGATAATATTCCCGAGAGACTCAAAGAAAGTTATAATCGCGGCGTGCATATTAGTCGAAGATGTTAAGAATTAAAAATATCACGGCGAATCCCAAGGCAACGCAAACAACGAACGTCCAAAACTGATAGTTGAAGTTAAGGAGATTTAAGGCCTCGTCGGTCAGGCGGTAAATCGTCGAAGTCGCGGTTGTGGTGGCGATTATAATATCCATATGATTATCTATTTTTTATCGGTTTCTTCCTCTGGCACGTAAACCGAAAGAAAAGCCCTTTGACGCTCTTTGTTGACAAAAGAGAAGGGGTAAACTTTTACCTCGACTTCCACCTTGGCGCCGATTTTGCCGTAGTCCTTGTTTAGAGGCACATTAACGGTTATCGGATAAATGCTGTTTAACGGCTCGATGTAAAGCAACCGCTTTTGACCGGGTGTCCCGTCTTTGCGGGTGAAGTTTTCTATCTTGTCGTCTTTTATTGTTCCTTTGATATAAAACATAATTGCAGATGTTAATTTTGTTTATTAATAAATTTTTGCGCCTCGACCTTTACTGGGCGATAGCGGTTTTGGGACTTAATAAAAAAAGCCTCATAATCGTTATGAGGCTATTGTATGAAAGTGGCTTACAGGAAACTTCACCTGAAGATTTACCTGTAGATTTTAGGTATTTTTTATCTTATATTAAAGATACTCAAAATTTATTTTCACTCTTCCTTTTTGTCCCGAATTAAACAATAAAAAGTTATCCACCTTATTCTTGGTACATTTAATGATTTTATTTTTTATTTCTTGGCACGCGGTAAAATATTTCCGCCAAGCACATTTATCTTCTTTATATTCCATATCTTCAAATTCTTCAAAAGCGATTTCGGAATAAAAAAAATCGTCTTCCAAATTGTCTTTATTGGTCGTAAAAATATAATTTAGAATTTTGTGGGCGTTTGTAATTTTATCATGATTATTAATCATTACTCTCTCGCCTTTTATGTATAAAATACTATTTTTTTCGTCAAACCAAGTTTTTCCGTCTTTTTTCTTTTCATTTAAAAACGACTCTTGATCAAGCCGATTAAACACGTGGCAGTTAACCACTTTAAAAGCGAGTTCCAGTATTTCCTCGGAATAAGGTTCGGAAAAATCTTGGCAAAGGTTATCAAATTCAGTTCTTTCGGAGGTTTTGCCGACTTTAAATTCGCCCATTATATCGTGAATCATTTCCAAATCGGAATAATACATCCAAAACTTTTTGCCGCGTATCTTATTTCTAGCCTCCTTGTTCGGTAAGTTTTCATAAATATCGCCCATAGTTGCGGCACTATCGTCGAAGATTGTTTGCAGAGCCTCTTTTGTTATCGGAGTCTTATTTAAAAAATCGACATACTTATGAATGATAACGAATTTTTGAAAAATGTTTTTTTCAAGATGAAAAAGCTCCGTAAGTTGCGTAAGCGTTTCTTTAATTTTTTCCGATGTCAAATTCATAAAAATATGTTTTAACTTTTATATATATTTTAACATTTTGAGAATAAAGAAAAGCTAAACTTTTTCTAAAGAAAAAATAAAGACGGTTAATAACAAATCATAAAAAATACGCCCGCCCGTTAAGGCAGGGCGCGGAACTCAACATATTTAATTAATATCTCGCCAGGTCTCGGATTATTTTCACCGCTATTCCTCTTATTTCTATATGTTTGCGAAATATCGGTTGGAAGGTGGGATTGGCCGGCTGCAGTCTTATTCGACCTTTCTCTTTGTAAAACTTTTTGAGCGTGGCCTCGTTATCGTCGATGATCGCCACGGCGGTATCGCCGTTATCGGCCCACTCTTGTTTTTTGATGATAGCAATATCTCCGTCGAATATGCCGTCGCCTATCATTGAATTACCTTTAACTCGCAGAGCGTAAAGATCGCCATCTTGGAAACGCCTGTCTTTGGCTATCTCCACGACATCGTCGGGCACTTCTATGGCTTCAATAGGCTTGCCGGCGGCAATAGTTCCGATAATCGGTATAGCCATAAAATCGACCGTTTGCTTGCCGACAAGCTCAATACTTCGAGCTACCCCCCTTATTCTTTTAACGAGCCCTTTCTCAATAAGATTGGAAATATGCTTGTGAATAGTCGAGACAGTCGATACTCCGAATTCGCTTCCAATCTCTGTTAGGGAGGGGGCATAGCCGTATTTTCCCGTGTATTCACGGATAAAATCGTAAATTTGTTTTTGTTTTTTAGTGAGTGTAGACATAGTTATATTTGTTTGTTATATTGGTATTATAAACGAAACAAAAACGAAAGGCAAGAAGAGAAAGATAAATTGATTTATTTGGCTTAAAATACTATAGTATATATATAAAATAATTTAATAAAAGTTTATTTTACAAAAAACATGAGAAACACTGTGCTTGGAAAAATAATTAAAGATAGCGGAGATATTAATATCTTGCAGCAGCAAATATTAGAGCTAGAAAAACAGTTTAATAATACGGATAATGCCGAGGTTAAAGCTGGGATTAGCCAAAGTATTTCTGGCTTAAAAGCACAACTCCAAGAAAAAAATCCTGATTCAATTAGAGCCAAACTTATAAAAGATATAGAAGATTTTACCGGTAGAAGACTTTTGACGTATTTTTCGATAAATGGAATGATTTCGGACAGAGACGCTCATATAATTGAGGATTTTTTAATTTCAAATAATTTAAATAAAGTAGATATTTTGATAAATAGTCCTGGAGGATTAACGGATGCCTCTGAAAAAATGATAAAAATTTGCCAAACACGAACTGCAAATGGTACTAATTTTGATTTTCGTACAATAATAGTCCAGCAAGCAAAAAGTGCTGCTACATTATTTGCCCTTGGTTCAAGTAAAATATTGCTTTGTGAATGTGCAGAACTTGGCCCAGTTGACCCACAAATAGTTGTTTATGCTCCCAATGGAGAAATAATACGTGATTCAGCTCATCAGATATATTACGGTTCTCAGCAATATCGTGAATGTAAAAAGAAACTTTTCTTTAATAAACCAAATGAAGCAGATATTATATTGTTGTCAAAATATGACCCCATTGCCATAAAAAGAGCTGAGACAGCTATTAAACATACGGGAGATATTATAGAAAAAAGAATATACACAAATCCAAACCTCAAAAATGAATATGGCGAAAATGGTGAACTAAAAGACGAATTAAAAATATTTACTGAACACAGTGCTTCATATTCGCATGGCAGACCGATTTATTATGAAGATATAAAGGATTGTAAATATTGTATGAATAAATTTGTACAAAAATTTAAAAATCATTTTATTGAGGATGAACAAAAAAATGACGAACAAACTGTCGTCATTGAAAATAAACTTCAAGAATTAGCCATTAGATCTTTAGAGGTAGTGAGAAATACCCTTGACCCGATATATGATAAATCTGGAAATATTACCGGATTCAGTAAAATAGCATTAAAATTATTTGAATCATCAAATGGCTTAGTGTTTACAAAAGACGTTATAGGGTAATAGAACTGTTTAAACTCATTCTACTGGAAAATTTCGGATATTTTTCTATTGTAGCAATATTAATACTATCTATATTGCTACTAGTTGGCATCTCTTTATTTGGATAAGCTGTATATATAGGATGATTTTCCGAGATACGTTTAAATTTAATAAGTGTTTTGTTGAGCATATATAAGACAATTATAGCCAAAAATAGAAAAATAGTCTACCCCATAAAATCTTTTGCTTAATATTACATTGTTTAATCTAAATTAGTTCGAATAGCGCCCCCTAACACCCCGCAACATCGTGCTAGCACGAGGTAGTTTGAAAATAGAGCTTTTTGAGGCTCTGTTTTTGTTTATAAAAAGCTCTAGTTTTATATAGACATTATTATTACGGTAACCCTTGGTATTTTGTATAAAAGATGCTAGAATTTATATGAAAATGTAGGCAGATAGAATAGTAAATTTAAAGTTTTAGAAAATAAAGATATAATGAAAAAATTTTATATTACAACAATTTTATCTATAATAGCGTCTCTTTTTGTTGTTATAAGTAATCAGCAAATTTGTTTGCCAGATGGTTGTTTTTTTGTGCCACAAAACCAGGTATGTAGCGATGGAAATTGCATTAATGAGGACATAAGCAATCATTTGGCGGAAAGAGCCAATTTTTTAACGGCCACAGTCAGAGATAACCAGACTTTGATGCAGTTGATTGTTTTACTTTTTGTTTTTGTCTCATTGCTTAATCGCAGTTCGGTATTATTGCAGTTCTGTTTGCGGTTTAAAACTCTTATCAGAAATTATTCTTCCGATTATAACAGATTAATTGATTTGTTCGCCAAGGGCGTATTGCATCCAAAAATTTATTAATAATTTAGTTTTAAACTGCCATACTATTGTTTTGGCGGTTTTTTAATTGACTAAATACTAAATATTAATAAATTTTATGAATAAAACAATTGTAAACAAACAAGTTTTGACTGGTTTGCTGGCTGGAATAGCATTGGCAAGTATCGTGGGATTTGCGGTATACACCGCTAATGCTCAGAAAGAAAGATCAACATGGCTTCCGGAAGAAGAAATCAAAACAAAAGCGGCGGACTATGTTAACTCCGAATTGATACAACAAGGTAAAGCAACGGTTAAAGTGGTTGGCAAGGACGGAGATTTTTACAAGCTGGATATTGAATATAATGGACAAAATATCCCATCCTATATTTCCAAAGACGGCAAAAGATTTTTTCCGCAAGTCATGGATATTGTTGGAGACAAAACGGCTGAAAATGATACCCCAAATACTAAAACCGATTCGGAACCAGTAGCTGATGTAGTAGAGGAAAAATCTGACAAACCGAAAGTTGAGTTATTCGTAATGAGCCATTGTCCCTATGGTCTGCAAATGGAAAAAGGAATTATCCCAGTGGCAAAGACCTTGGGGGACAAGATTGATTTCAAAATCAAGTTTAATGATTATGCTATGCATGGTGAAAAGGAGCTCAAAGAACAGCTGAGCCAGTACTGTATTCAAAAGGAACAATCTGATAAGTATATGGCATATTTAGGATGTTTTACTAAAGATGGTGATAGCGGTATTGAGAGTTGTCTCAGTAATGCCAAAATTGACAAGAATAAGTTAAATGGCTGTATTGCAAAAACAGATAAAGAGTTTAAAGTACTTGAAAATTTCAATAACAAAGCTGGCTTTAAGGGTAGTTATGCCGGATTTGAAATTTTTAAATCTGATAATGAAAAATATAACGTGGGCGGTTCTCCGACCCTGGTTATTAATGGCACACAAAGTAACAGTGGTCGTGATAGCAAGAGCTTATTAAAGTCGATTTGTTCAGCTTTCAATAATCCCCCAAAGGAATGTTCAACTGAATTATCCAGCGACTCCCCAGCGCCAGGATTTGGTGCAGGAGCAGCGCCGTCATCTGGAGCGGCTGCTGCCGGTTGCGGTCAATAATAATATAATTTCAATCAGTCGGGGGCGAGTTGTTCCTCGACTGATTGATTAGGCTAAATTGTTAATAGTATGATGAATAAAATTAAAAAAATATTTGGCGGAGGCTTACATCGAATAGTCGAAAGAGCAAGAACGGGTAATTTTAAGCTTGTTTATATCTCGTTGGCTTTAATAGTAATAACACTATCTGCTTTTGCATTTAACGGTTTTGGTTTTGTTAAATCCGTTAATTCTACAGGCTCGAGTAACATTGCATCGGTTGATAAAAGTAAATTTCAGGAGGTGTCCATGACTCTCACTTACGATGGTTATAGTCCAAATGTAATTTACATCAAAAAAGGAATTCCCGTGCGTTGGAATATTGATGTTAAGCAGATGACCGGTTGCACGAACGAGATTATGATTGAGTCCCTGGGGATAAGTAAGAGTTTGGAGGTTGGAAAGAATGTTATTGAATTTTTAGCTCCCGATGGCGAGAATGAAATCAGATTTTCTTGCGGGATGAGAATGGTTTGGGGTAAGTTTGTAATAACTGAAGATGGTTTACAACCTTCTGGGACAGCATTGGCCAATACGAATGATAATTTACCAAAGGGTGACTGTAACGGAAATTGCGGAAGTTCTGGATGTGGAGCGGCTAAAGGTGGAGGTTGTGGTTGCGGTAAACATTAAATTCCTAACCTGTTAAATATGGATATAGAAAAAATAAAATATGATTTTCCAATTCTTAGCAAAGAAATCAAAGGCAGACGAATTGTTTATTTTGATAATGCTTGCATGAGTTTGAAGCCCCGGCAGATAATTGAAGCGATGGACGAATATTATTATGAGTATCCAGCTTGCGCTGGTCGGAGTCACCATAAATTTGGGGAAATAGTTACCAAAAAGGTCAAGGAAGCAAGAATCTCCATCGCGCGTTTTATCAATGCTAATGAGAATGAAATTGTTTTTACCAGAAATACGACTGAAGGCATAAATTTATTGGCTAATTCTTTTGACTTTAAGGCTGGCGACATTGTATTGTCTACTGACAAGGAACATAATTCAAATTTAGTTCCATGGCTGGCGCTTGTCAAAAAGAAAGGCATTAAACATCAAATAATTAGGTCAAAAGAAGATGAAACATTTGATCTTGATAGCTACAAGAAAAATATAGATGGAGTCAAATTGGTGGCCATGGTATTAACCTCTAATTTAGATGGCACAACCATTCCGGCTAAGGAAATAATTAAAATTGCTCATGAGCATGGAGCCTTGGTTTTTTTGGATGTGGCGCAAGGTATAGCACATCAAAAAGTTGACGTTAAAAATTTAGATGTAGATTTTTTAGCTTTCTCCGGTCATAAGATGCTTGGACCGACTGGCACGGGGGTGTTTTATGCTAAGCATGATTTATTGGAAAAGTTTGAACCATTTATGGTCGGTGGTAATACGGTTGAATATTCGACTTATGCCGATTATAAAATGCTTGAAGCGCCAGAGAAATTTGAAGCCGGATTACAGGATTATGCCGGTATAATTGGTCTAGGTGAGGCGGTAAAATATATTGAAATAATCGGGTTTGATAAAATAAAAGAGCAGGAATTGAAATTAAACAGTTATATTACGGACGGCTTAAGAAAGTGGCCGAAGATTAAGATTGTTGGCCCAGTAGACCCGGCTTTGCGCTCTGGTATTATTTCTTTTTACATTGATGGCGTTGATATGCATAAGTTCGCTTTAATGCTTGATGAGATGGCGAATATTATGATTCGATCAGGACAGCATTGTGTCCATTCGTGGTTCAATGATAAAAAAATATTTAACTCCGCCAGGGTTTCACTCTATTTTTATAATACCTTGGATGAGGCTGATATTTTTTTGAAAAACTTAGAGTTAATATTAAAATTACTTTAGATATGAATAGAAAAAAATTATATATTATATTGGTTGTCCTAATGATTCCTATATCAGTTTTTATATTTAAGGACGAAGCAAATAGTAACCCGATAAAGGAAGCTAAGCCAGGAGTCGTGGCGGTCAAGGGAGAAGGACTGAAAAATAATGCCAACGGCTTTAAGATTATAGTTGAAGAAGGTGATGTTTTTAGCGTAGTTGCTTTAAAGGCTAACATAGATGAAAAATCCGCTCTTAATCTTTATGAAAAAGTCAAACCGATCTACGATTTAGCTGATCTAAAAATTGGCCACGAATTTCTTTTTAATAACGATGAGAATGGCAATCTCGTTAAGATAATTTATAATATTGACGACGAACGAGAGTTGATAATCAGCCGAGAAAATAATGAAGATTGGCAATCGGCAATTAATACGATTGATTACGAAATTATGGAGAAGGTGATTGAGGGGCAACTGAACGGATCTCTCTATGAATCAGCTTTAAAGCAGGGTGCTGACGAAAAAGTGGTTATTCAGTTTGCTGAAAGTTTGGAATACAGTATTGATTTTGCTAATGACCCACGAGAAGGAGATAAATACAAATTTATCTATGAAGAACGCTATCGCGACGGGAAATATGTGATGCCTGGGCGAGTTTTGGCTGGTGCTTATTTGAATGGCGAAAAATTGCATCAATCTTTTTATTACAAAACTTCTACTGGCGGTTATGACTATTACGATGAGAACGGCAATGCGGTGCAAAAAAAGTTCTTGCGTGCGCCTTTGTCATTCAGATATATTTCATCGCCTTTTACTCTGGGCAAGAGGTATGTTGATAAATTTGGTTTAGCGACAAAACATCAAGCAGTTGATTATGTCGCCTCAGCCGGAACGCCAATCAGGGCGGTTGGTGATGGCGTCGTTGTGTCTGCTGGTTGGAGTACGGTCGGTTATGGTAATATGACTAAAATTAAACATGATGGTGTTTATTCAACTCTTTATGCTCATCAATCAAAAATACTAGTCAAAAAAGGTGAACGTGTGAGTCAGGGTCAGGTAATTGGTTATGTTGGATCCACTGGATTTTCCACTGGACCGCACTTGCATTTGGAAATGTCAAAAAACGGTGTTAATATCAATCCCGCAAAAGAGATATTGCCTCCAGGAAAGCCGATTGACGCCAATGATAGAAATGATTTTAATAAAACGCTTCAAATTATGAAGGATAAAATAAAAATATGATTTGCATAATATCACTAATAGTATTTTCTATTTTGGGACTATTTAGCGCTACGCATCGGGTGTTAGCCAAAGAAGCGCTAGATTGTGTATTTAGGCGAGTTACGTTCCGTCCTTGTAATACTGGTTTTAAGGAAAAAATAAAAAGTCGTATTATTGGCAGATTGTTGAGTAAGTCAGTTTTTTTTGCCAGAATCGCAAACAAGTATTTTGAGATTTTTTCTTGGATATTTTTTATTCTTATGATTGGAAGTACCTTTTGGGTAGTTAAGGGTGGCTATAATTATTATATATATGGTAGCTGCAATGGATTAAATCAATCTGGATTTTGCGCCTTTGACCCTAAGGGTGAAAATAATAAGGTAACAGACATTAATCAGCAATGCGGAGTTGAAGAAAAAACAGAGAAAAACGTAACCTTAGAAAATGTTGATTTATCAAGCTTTCCAACAAAAAATATTGGCTCAAAAGACACGGTCGTTTTAATTGGTTGTTATGAATGCGATTACACTAGAAAGGCATACTCGGATATTCAGAAGCTAGTTAGAGAGAAAAAAACTAATTATATTTTTGCTCATTATCCAGCTAAAGAAAACACTAATTTTTTATCAGAAATTGGCTACTGTGTTTATAAGGATTACGGAGACAGGTTTTGGGCTTTTAATGATTATTTATTTACAGTAGATAAGGTGGAAATTTATCAGAAAGAATACGTTAATACAATACTGCAGAATTTCGATTTCGACGTTGATAAGGTTAATAATTGCGTTGAGAATCAGAATACAAAAGATATTGTTAGCAGACAGGTTAGCGAATTAAGAAAAACCCATCTATACGGCACTCCCACGGTTTTCATTAATGGCAAGGCCTTGGTAGGGCCGAAACCGTACCGGGTATATAGAAGTATGCTTAATAAATTTATTATATTCTAAATATATGGGTAGTTGTAATGATTGTTGCGCTAACTCAAAAAAAAGTGAACCTAAAACAAAAACCAATAAAATTTGGTGGCTAGTAATAGCGTTATTATTTGTTGTCCCGCTTGAAATCCTGTCGCTTTTTTCAATTGACTTAGTGTTGTGGATTAAGCTGCCATTTTTTATTAGCATTATTCTTATTTTTGGCAAAACGACCATTATTAGCGGTTTTAAAAGTCTGCTTAAATTGAATTTTTCTGATATAAATCTGCTGATGACTATTGCTATTATTGGAGCTATATTTTTGCAAAAATATGAAGAGGCGGCTATCATCGTGGTGTTGTTTAGTTTAGGTGAAGCTCTTGAGGAATATGGTTTAGAACGAAGCCGGAAGGCTTTAGAAAAATTGATTAACAATTTTCCTAAAACAGCCGAACTTAAATCTGAAAATAGAATAGTAAGCATCGATCAAGTAACAATTGGGGAAGTTATAATTATTAGACCTGGAGATCAGGTTGGCTTAGATGGCGAGGTGGTTTACGGGGATAGTCTGGTTGACGAATCAACAATTACTGGAGAGCCGTTACCAAAAAGCAAAAGTATTGGTGATAAAATATATGCTGGCTCAATTAACAGTGGCGGATATTTAGAAGTTAAAGTTTTAAAAGAATCTAAGAATTCAACTTTAAATAAAATTGTGCAGTTAACTGAAAATTCTTTAAAGAGAAAGGCGGATTCACAAAAGTTCATAGAAAAATTCGCCCGTTATTATACGCCAGCCGTTACTGCCTTTGCAGTCATTTTATTTATTATTCCGGTTTTATTTTTTAATGGGTCTGTGGCTTTTTGGTTAGTTCAATCGTTAACCATTCTTTTAATATCTTGCCCCTGTGCTTTAGTAATCTCTACTCCTATTTCAGTTTTTTCCGCAATCGGTAATGCCAGCCAAAAAGGAATTTTAGTTAAAGGCGGTAAAGCTATCGAAGACTTGGCATATATTACCGAGATTGGTTTTGACAAAACCAAGACACTAACAATCGGTAAGCCAGAAGTTACGGACATCATCCCATTTAATGGTTTCACCAAAGAAGAAGTTTTAAGTTGCTCGGCTGGTTTAAGTAGATATTCTGAACATCCTTTGTCGCAAGGAATTGTTGAAAAAGCTAAAAAAGATGCATTAAATATGCACGGTTTCAAGAATTTTCAATCAGTTCAAGGGCAAGGCATCGTTGGTGAATGTTTAGTTTGTACGGATGTAAAACATTGTTTAGGTAAAATAAATTTGATTGATAATCAAATTGGCAAAATGGAGTTAAACGAACTCATGACAAGAGAAAAAGAAAGACTGGAAAAAGAAGGTAAGACAGTTGTGTTTTTGGGTGATGAAAAAGCTATAAAAGGACTAATAGCCTTGTCTGATAGAATAAAGGATGAAAGTAAACAAGTGATAAAAGAGTTGAAGGAACAAAAAATAAAATGTTTTATGATAACAGGGGATAATGACGGAGCCGCTCAGTATGTTTCAGATTCTCTTGGTATATCAGAAATACATTCAGGAAAGTTGCCAGAAGATAAGGCGGAGCTCATCATTAATAAATCAAAAAATAATATAAAAGTAGCCATGGTTGGCGATGGCGTAAATGATGCGCCCTCTTTAGCTGGAGCTAGTGTCGGTATTGCCATGGGTTCTCTTGGTTCTGATATTGCAATTGAAACTGCTGATATTGCTTTAATGAATGACGATCTTAAATTAATTCCTTATATAATTAAATTAAGTAAAAAAACGGTAACTAAAATTAAATTTAACACTTATTTTGCCCTTGGGACGAAATCGATCTTTTTGATATTAGCAGTCATGGGAATAAGTAATTTATCATTAGCGATATTTGCTGACGTTGGCGTGACCGTAATCGTTGTAGTTAATGGTTTGAGTTTATATAGATTTAAATAACATTGGGTAATGTCGGGAAGAGCAACATAATTGTTAATATTTGTTGCCTTTTTCTCTCATTTCAGTTCGGATATAGTCCCGGACTCCCCGCAGATTGTAAATAGCCCTGAATAGGGGCTATTTTTTAAAGGTCGTATATTATAATTAGTAACTATGTTATAATTAATATCAGCTAAGTTTGTATTAATTTTAGCAATAATATGAAAAATAAAATTATTTTTTCGATTGCTTTGTTGATTATTATTTCGGGAACAATTTATCTAATCAGCAACTTACTAAAAAATAGTTCAGTATTCACCCAAGAAGCCAAGCCGATTGTTATCGGTTTTTCTATGGGGACGACACGGGAAGAACGCTGGTTTACGGATCGCGATTTGTTTGTTAAAAAGGCTCAAGAATTGGGCGCGCTGGTTAGCGTCACCCTTTCTGATTATGATGTTGATAAACAAATTTCCCAAATAGAAGGTTTAGTAAAACAGGGAGTTGATGTAATTGTAGTCATCCCGTCTGACTCTCAAAAAATTGCTCCAGCCGTGGAGGCCGCTAAAGCTGCAGGTGTAAAAATAATTGCCTATGATCGTTTAATCAAGGATAGTAATCTCGACCTTTATATTTCCTTTGATAATGTTAAGGTTGGACAGATGGAGGCGCAAAATATTTTAGATGTAGTTGATAAAGGACATTTTGCTTATATCGGCGGTTCGCCTGATGATAATAATTCAGTTTTATTGAAAGATGGTTCTATGAAAGTTTTGGCTGATAAAATTGAAAGCGGCGATATTGATTTAGTGATTGACGAACCAACTCCTAATTGGGATCCTGAAGAAGCTTATAAGACCATTAAAAATTATTTAAAGTCCGGTAAGAAGCTTGACGCCGTCATTGCCTCTAATGACGGCACGGCCTCCGGTGTTATTAGGGCGCTAGCGGAATTTAATTTAGACGGAAAAATTCCGGTTTCTGGCCAAGATGCCGAATTGTCTGCCTTGCAGCGAATAGTCGCTGGTACGCAAACTTGCACCGTTTATAAGCCGATAACTGATTTGGCTAATAAGGCGGCTGAGCTGGCGGTTGCTTTAGCTCGCGGCCTGAATCCAGAAACGGTTACTTTTACGGATAACGGCAAAATTCAAGTACCGTCTTATTTCTTGGAGCCAATCGCGGTTACGCAAAATAATTTGAATGATACCGTGATTAAGGATGGCTTCCATACTTATAATGAAATTTATCAAACCCCGGCTAAATAAAAGAGATATTTCCAACAGGATATTTAATATTGACAAAGCTCCATTTTAGTGATTTAATACTGACATAAAATACGCTCTAATTTTTTAGTTAGGGCGTTTTAATTGTCCTTTTTAAATTTTAAATTTTTTGTTTCACCAAATTTTTTACTTATGACAAAGCAATCCTTTTTAAGAAATTTGTTGGGTTCTAACTCCAGCCAAAAAGACAGTGCGGCTTTAACATCGGAAAAAAAGAAAGCTGCCGGTACGGGGCCGGCACTTTCTAATTTTGAAGATTGGCTGCGTGCTGCCACTAATGGCCGGACATCTGATTTGCATTCCGAAGACTGGCGCGGTTTGGCTTTAGGGTATTTACCCAAGAAGGCTGTTAAAGAACTACATCTTTTTTTTGGAGTGATAAAGGTTCGTCCCTTATTAGCAGATCAAGCAAGAGCGCTTTTACTCTCTCTGCCGGCCGATTTATTGCCGCCGCCTAAGATTTTGCAGAAATTAAATTCTGAAAACGAAGAGCAAGAGAAAGTGAAGGAGCTGCTGATGAAAAAAAAGACCTTAGGCGATGAAGCCTTTTGGCAAGAGAATTTTCAGGCTATTGTTTGGGAAGACGAGTTTGGTCAGGTTTCTTTCCCGGTGGGAAATGGAAACCGAATTGTACGCGAGCCGTGGACAGGACAGAAACGTTTAACCACAGTTTATGGGCCGGCAACCATTGTTTCTTTGGTTGATAAGACTGACCTGGAAGAAGGCAATGATTTTCACGTCTTCATTCTGGTTGATGGCGAAACTGCCGCCCGCAAGCATGGCAGTTCAAAATTAGAAAAAATTTTGGTTGCCAATTAAAGCTCCCAAGCGCTTAAATGTTACAAAAGATTTTTTTAAAAAACCGCCCCCAGGGAGCGGTTTTTTTCTTGCCTATTTTTTAATTTATTCTATACAACAATCAACCACCTTTTTAACTAAGGCGCCTAGCTTGCCGACAACGCCTTTTTTCTTGATGTTTAAATCATCATCATCTATTTTTTTAACTTCGCCAATATCAATGAGCTTCATATTTAAGCCCCAGAACAGGGAATATAAATCATAAGCTTTTTGAAACATTTCCTCGGCATCTTTTTTGTCGCCTTTACCCTGAGCTTTAGTGCCAACTTCCATTAAGCGATAGGAGGCAGCGAGTAAGTGCTTAGAGATGCACCAAACTTCACCTTCGTATTCTTTAATAATTCTTTTTAAGAGCTGCTTGCGCATTTCTCGGACCTCTGTTAGCAAATCATAATATTTGGGATTGCCGGTTTTGGCGCCCGTGAAGAAAAAGTGTTCTTCAATGCTTACTAGATTCATAATCGCAATTGATAAGTCTTGATCAGAAGACAAATCCAGAGCATTGTCTTTTTTCATCTGGTCCACTTTTTCCACTAATTCATGTAATTCTAAAATGTTACTCATATATTTTAAGTTATTTTGTCAGAAAATAAAAAATAATGCTTAGAATAGCCAGCGAGCTGAAAGGCATCACTACTTTTTGAAAAGGGAAATAGGCATGGCCGTTATTTTTTTTCTTCAGATTTTCATACCACAGACTGAAGCCAGTGAAGGCTAAGCTGCCGAAAGCTGCTCCCAGGGCGAGCTTATCAATCCCAAAAAGTTTATTGCTTGGATGGCCGATTAAGTCTTGATTTAACAGCGGCCAGAAAACCATCAAATAATAAGCGATGACAGTGATTATGTCGCGTCCGGTTTTATTGCCGAAATTCCACTTTTTTTTATTGAACCAGTTTATGGTCCAAGCGGCGACAGCCGCGGTCAAGCCTCCAATCCAAACTCCGGAAATACTGTCATCGATTCCTAAATATTGCGAAAGTCCCAAGCCGGCTCCGACAGCTACCACGCACACCGGACACACGGCTTTGGCCGGCAAGGCGCTTAAACTAAAAATAGCCGCGCCTGCTCCAATTAAACTTAGTCTTTTTAATTTCATAGCTGCTTAAAATAATTAATTATATCTTGATCGCCCAATAAACATTTTTCCCCGTCAAAAAAAAGAGGGACGCCGACGCCGGCGCTGGTATCCAGCCCGCATTTTTTAGCGGTTGCCACCAACAACTGAGCGTTGCTTTGGTTTCGGTAGACCTCTAGTTCTAGAAAACTTAATTTAGCTTTCGTTCCGTTAGTGCTCATAAACTCTTCAACGTTTTTGCAATGGGGGCAGGTGTCGCCATAAAACAGAATTTTCTCGTCACCGGGTTCAAGGTTTTGATTTTGCCGGCTAAGGCTCATGATTGTCAGTAGGGCCACTACGCCTAACGCGAGGATAATCGCGGGCGCGTATTTTTTTATTTTCATGGTTTTTCGCTTAAGTTATTAGTAAGGATATAATAACATAAAATTTTAAAACCTGGAATACCTCCCCTGGGGGTGCTGGCTAGTTGGAATATTCCTTTATCTTTTTCAATAATTCGGCAATAAAAGCGTCTTTGGCAATCTCGCGGGTCTCTTGCTGGCCGCGGTCGCGGACGCTTAAAACCGGAGCAGCGGCTTCTTTGTCGCCGATAACCAGCATGTGCGGTATTTTTTCACCAACCGCCTTGCGGATTTTATTGCCGACAGTTTCATTGGAATCATCTATTTCCACGCGCAGGCCGTTGGCTCTAAATTCTTCAGCTAATTTTTGGCAGGCCGGGATATGCGTTTCCGCGACGGACACTATTTTTATTTGGACCGGTGAGAACCAGAGAGGGAAGAGGCCGCTATAATGCTCAATGATTACGCCCATGAATCTTTCCAGCGAGCCGAGCAAGGCGCGATGAATAACCACTGGTGTTTTTTGAGAGCCATCAGTTTCAGTGTAATGCAAATCAAAACGTTGCGGCAATTGGAAATCCAGTTGAATAGTGGCCAGCTGCCACTGGCGGCCGATAGCATCTTTAACTTTAACGTCAATTTTTGGTCCGTAAAAAGCGCCGTCGCCCTCGTTTATTTTATAAGCTAAATCGGCGGCCTCTAAAGCCTTTTTTAAATTAGCCTCGGCTTCGTCCCAAACGCTTTTTTCGCCCAAGAATTTTTCCGGACGGGTTGAAAGATGAATTTCATCAATTTGCAGATTGAAAATTTTATAGATTGCTTTTATCTTATCAAGCAAGAGGGCGATTTCCCCTAAAATTTGCTCTTCGCGGCAGAAAATATGGCTATCATCTTGGGATAAGCTGCGGACGCGGGTTAATCCATGCAGAGTGCCGGATTTTTCGTTTCGGTATAGGGTTGTGGTTTCGGCTAGGCGCAAAGGCAAGTCGCGATAGGAATGGATGTCGCGCTTGAAGACTAGCATGTGCGCCGGGCAATTCATTGGTTTGACTCCCATATCGCAATTATCTTCGGCGTGGTGGAGGATAAACATATCTTCTTGGTAATGATCCCAGTGTCCGGAAGTTTTCCAGAGTTCAGCATTTAAAAGCTGCGGTGTACGAACTTCTTGATAGCCCTCGCCATAAGAAAATTCGCGAGCTACTTTTAATAATTCCTGCAGCATCACAAAACCTTTAGGCAAAAAGAACGGCGTCCCCGGAGCCCATTCATGGATCATAATTAAATCCTGTTCTTTGCCGATTTTGCGGTGGTCTCTTTTTTCGGCTTCGGCCATAATTCTTAAATATTCATCCAATTCTTCTTTAGTATCAAAGGCTAAGCCGTAAATCCGAGTAAGCATTTTATTTTTTTCATCGCCGCGCCAGTAAGCACCGGCCAATTTGTGAAGCTTGAAGCTGCCCGGTTTTATTTCTTTGGTTGATTCGACGTGCGGTCCGCGGCACAAATCGGTGAATTTGCCGACCGTATAAAAACTGACGCTGGTTTCGCCGCCCTTCATTAAGTCGCTGATTAATTCGGTCTTGTAGGGGTTAGCTTCTGTTTGGGCGGCTTTTAAAGCGGCGCCGATTTCCATTTCCGCGCGTTCAAATTTCAAATTTTGTTTTAGAAGATGAGCCATCTTTTTTTCAATGTTTTTTAAATCCGCTTCTAAGATTTTAGTCTCGCCAAAATCAATATCATAGTAAAAGCCGTTATCAATAGCTGGCCCGATAGCTAAATTTGCTTGCGGCCAAAATTCTTTGATGGCGGCGGCCATAATGTGGGAAAGCGAATGGCGCTTGGTTTCTAATTTTTCCATATTATTAAAATTAATTATTAATAAAAAATCCCCTCCTAGTAAAAACAGCAAAAACTGCTTTTACTGGGACGGGACTATTTTAGGTCTCGCGGTTCCACCCAGCTTCTTTCCAAATAATATTTGCGAAAGCGCTTATAAATTGTTTTTTAGTCTTAGGCGGTTAAGCGGTTTTTAGGCCTTGAGCTTGGTAGGCTCAACAATCAACTATAATTAATTTAGCACGCTTCGATTAATTTGTAAATATTACCTTACTCGCCGCCGCTCCTAACCTTTAGCGGCTACTAAAGCAATAATTTTTTGCGCCCCGGCTAATTTTAAGGTTTCCGCCGCCGCCTCTAGGGTCGCGCCGGTTGTCGCTATGTCGTCAATCAATAAAATATCGCGCTTAATCGGTCTCGGTCCCTGCCATTTAAAAGCACCCGTCAGATTAGAGCTTCTTCCTTTGGCGTTTAATCCGGATTGCGCTCTCGTATTTTTAATTTTTATTAATTCTAAACTAATTTCATAATCAAAATTGTTAGCTAGGCCGCGGGCAATAATTTCCGCTTGATTAAAACCGCGCCGCTGACGCCGCCGGGCGGCCAGCGGGATAGGAATAACAAGTAAGTTTGGCGGTTTTAAAGCTGCCGGTCCTTGCCAAAATAAAGTTAGCCAAGCAACTAAGGCGGTACCGGCTTCGGGAACCGCATTAAATTTTAGAAGTTTAATCAGGCCGGCTAGCGGGCGATTGTCATAATCGCCGGCGACGTTCAGTTCGTCGACAAATTTTAAATTTAAGCCGGTTGTTTTGCCATAGAATTTTAATTTTTTAAAACAACGGGCGCAAAGATAGGCGCTATTTGGCGTCTCCCGGCGGCAACCGACGCAGATAACCGGGAAGAGGAGATTGAGAATAAATTTTTTTAAAAAAAGAGCCATAACTAATGCTGTTATAAATAACAGATTTATTATGACCCAAGAGAGCTAAAGTAAGGATAAATTATAAATCAACTTTATAAATTAACTGTGTACTTTTGTCGGTAAAATATAAAGTTTTTTGATTTTCCGGTACTAAGATTTGCGAGATGTTGTAAGCGCCATTAGGGATGGCAATTAATTTTTGCGTTCCGGTGGCCAAATCTATTTTATAAAGATTGTCTTTAGTTTTATCGGCGAGTTCCGGGAACATGCCGGCTCCGGCCTGAAGTTCTTCGGGTACGGCGCAATAAATTTCCGTATCGGTTGCGTAAGTGCACTTGCTGGCCCAAGTTTGCAGGTTAAAACTGCGGCGGTTTTCACCAATACTATCGGTTGTAGCATCAACTATCCAGAGACGCGGCTTCATTTCATCCGCCGTATTATAAACGCTGTATAAGAGGGTATTGCCTTCAGTAGACCATTGGGTTTGCAGGCCGCGGCCTTCTACTAGAGTTGATTTGAAATTCTCGCCGTTCAAACCGACAAAATATATTTCTTGGCGATTAAAATCCACGCCCTTAGTATACATCGCGACAATTTGGTTGTTTGGCGACCAGGAGGGATAGACGGTGTCGGCATTAGCGCCGATGTCTTCCAAGGCAGTCGCTTTGGAACCATCGCTGCCGGAGACAATCAGCCAATTATTCTCCACATCCAGTCCGATACTTTTGGCGACAATTTGTTCGCTGTCACCCGAGAAAGAAAAATCTTGCCAGTAAGAGGGCAGGGTAACCTGTTTATCGGTATCGAAGTTATACATGATTTTGCTTTTGTCGGGGTAGCTAATAATAGCCTTGTCGCCGCTCGGTGACCAGGTAACATTATCAGCTTCATGAAAAACTTTATCACTCATTTTTACAGCGTTACCGTTGTCATCCAGTTTATAAAAATGGCCATCGTCTTTATTATAGTATCTAATGCCGCCGTCGCTAGAAACAGTCGGGTCGAGCACTTGTGAAGAAATTAAAGGCGATACGGAAGTTATTCCGCCGCTGGCCGTTGGGCTGGGAGCGGAAGCTTCGGAACTGGGAGTTCCGACTGGGGTGCCGCTGCTAATCGGGCTGTCGCTTCCCGGCAAGTTGCCGCTGCCGGTTATATTGCCGATATTATTACCGCCAGTCCCAGCCGCCGGCAATCCGGAGGGGCTGGAGCTAGAGGTTATTTGTTGCCCAGGAGTTATGGTTTCAACTTTAAAAAATAATTTCCAGAGTAAGTAGCCAAAAAAGACAATCAACCCTAAGAAGATTATCAGCATAATTATTTTTTTGAAGCGGGGAGAGATGCTCATAAATACTTGTTTAATGTTTCCAAATATTATATAATTCATTATATACTAAGAATGCAGATTATTCAATTTAGTTTTGCGGTGCTTTAAATATTATGAGTTTTATAACTTTAGGAAATGAGAACCTGTTTTTAGGAATTGACATTGGCGACTCTTCTTTAAAAATGGTAGAGTTAAAAAAGAAGGGTCAGAAGATTTTGCTTTCCAATTATGCCTTTAGCGAGAATGTGAGCGAGATAAATTTTAATCGTGTCGACGACATAAATTATCTTTCCCAAGCGATAACTAAAGTCATGAAAGAAGCGGGAATGAAAGCTAGGCGAGCGACGGTTTCTCTTCCAACTTTTGCTGTTTTTTCTTCAATTATCAATATTACCAATGCCGATAAGAACACCTTAGCCAATGGCGTTAACGAGGAAGCTAAAAAAGTTATTCCGCTTCCTTTGGAGGAAATGATTCTGGACTGGAAAGTTATCCCCGATAAAAATGGCAAAACCCCGGTTTCCGGCAATATCCAAGTTTTTTTAACCGGTTCTCCCAAAAAACTAGTTCGTAAATATATTGATGTTTTTAAGCAATCCGGGGTAGTCCTGGCTAGTCTCGAAACAGAAACTTTTTCTTTGGTCCGTTCTTTAATCGGTGACGATAAAGCGCCGATGATGATTGTGGAGATTGGCGCTAATAGTACCGATTTATCAATTGTTAAAGACAGTATTCCGGTTTTAAACCGCAGCTTAACGGTTTGTGCCTCTACGGTTACTAAAGCTTTAGCTGCCAAATTGGGAATGACTTATGCCCAAGCAGAACAGTTTAAACTTGATTTAAGCTTTTCGCTTAATGCCGATTCCAGCCAAGAAGAGCTGCCTCAGCTTATTACCAAGACTCTAGAACCAATAGTAACCGAGATGCAGTATTTGATTGATTTTTATCGTTCTCAGAATGATGAAAATTTGGAAAAAATAATTCTTTCCGGCGGCGGCTCGCTGTTTCTGAATTTGGCCGATTATTTTTCTAAACGCTTGAACATTAAAGTAATTATCGGCAATCCTTGGAGCCGAGTGGAATATCCTCAAGAAATTAAGCCGGTCTTAGAGGAGGTTGGTCCCAAGCTGGCTGTCGCTATTGGCTTGGCCATGCGCGAAATAGAATAATTATGCTTTTTTCAAATAAAAACAAAAAACCAAAAAAAGATAATGCCCTGGATAATGTTTTAAAGAATCCAAAAATTTTGGAAGTCAATTTGATTAGAGATGAAATTAAATTGGGTTTTGACTGGAAGACAAATATCAAATCATTGGTAGCCGCTTTAGCGGTGGCTATTTTAATAATCTCGGAATTATATTTGGGTCTTGATTGGTGGCAAAAAGATGAGGAAATCCGCTTGGAACAAACTAAGGCCGCTATTTCTAAAACTGGAAAAGACATTGCTGATTTCAGAAAATCAGCGGCTGACGCCCTAGCTTATAAAGATAAAGCATTGGAGGTTAATAGTCTTTTGGAAAGCCATATATATTGGACCCAGTTTTTCAACTGGTTGGAAAAAAATACTTTAAGCACAGTTACTTACGGCAACTTTATCGGCCAAACTGACGGCAAATATACTTTATCCGGTTCGGCCAGCTCATTTGCTGACGTTTCTTGGCAGGTCAAAACTTTTCGTGACGACCCGATTGCTTTGAATGTTTCCGTAGAAACAGTTTCTGACTCCGGCGCCGGCAAGCAGAGCCGGGAAGAAGCCGAAAAGTTAAAGACCGCCACCCCGGAAGAAATCGCCGCGGCTGCGGCTGCGCGTAATTTGGCCGCTCAAAATAAAGTCGGCTTCACTATGCTGCTTGATGTTAACCCGGAAATTTTTAATAAATAAATCTGTGACCACAAAAAACGATTTACAAGACAAAAATTCCTTAAACATTTTTTTAAACGAATATTTTAATTTGCTCACGCTTTTGGTTTTGTTGGTGGTATTTGCTTTGGCTTATTTCCTATTCATCGGCCCGAAGTTTAAGCTGACCCAGGCAGCGATTAGAGAAAATATTGAAAGCCAGAAAAAATTATATGCCGAACAGGAAAAAAAGCTCAGAGATTTAAAAACAGTTAAAGAGGTGTTTGATAATATTAGCCCGGCCGATCTAAAGAAGTTCAATAATGTTTTGCCTGATAACTATATTAAAGAGCAGCTATTTGGCGAACTGGAGGAAATTGTCGTGAAGGACGGCTTTCTCATCACGACCATGAGCGTTATGAGCGATGATGCTGTTGATGTCGATGGTAATCCGATGCCGGCCGCTGGCGCACCGACCGATAATGAAAAAATCGGCAAAGTAACAGTCACAGTTTCTATCGGGGCGATTAATTATCAAGGGCTAAAGACTTTATTGAAAACTTTTGAAGCTAATTCCCGTTTATTTGATATTGAATCGGTTAGTTTTTCCGAAGCCGGGAATTCCGCTCAATTGGAATTCGTTACTTATTATTATAAACCCGCGCAATAATTTATGAAAAATAATCACGCTGTTGTTTTTTATGTCATAATCATTGCCTTGGCGCTTGCCGGCGCGGCTTTATTATTTTTGCGCCAGCCTTTTATCGAGGCTTTGCGCAACCAAACAGGCATTTCGACAATTGACGTCACTGTGCGCCGCAGCGCTCCGGCCAGCGAATTGCTGGACACTGCGATTTTAGCAGATCCGCGCATGACGGCTTTGAAAAATAATGTTAACGTTTTTGTTTTTGATGAAGTTTGCGGCGAGAGTGTTAATTCAGTCAAGCGCTGCGTTAAGGGGAACAACAAACCCTTCTAGTAAATTAGAATAATATTTGTTCATGCTAGCTAATAATGATCCTAAATTAATAAATCTCCTCCTCGCTAAAGGGATAATAAGCACCGAAACGGCTGCGAAGTTAAAGACAGAGGCCTTGGATAAAGGGAAGAATCTGTCCGTTTTTTTAGTGGAGCAGAAAATCGTTGATGAAGAAAAACTGACGGAGGCCAAAGCGGAATTTTTTGGTTTAAATTATTATAATTTAGCCGATAATGACGTGCCGGAAGCAATTCTTAATTTTTTGCCGGAAGATATTTCCCGGACTTATCAGATTATTTGTTTTGGTAAAGAAAACCGCAATATAAAAATCGGTTTAGTAGAGCCTAATTTGAAAGCGATGGAAGCGGTTAACTTTTTGGCCGCTGAGGAAAATTTAAAAGTTGAATATTTTTTAATCTCCGCCTCCAGCTGGCAGAAAGCCTTTAAGCAATATCAAAAGATTGAACAGGAAATATCTTCCGCCTTGGAAGTTAAGGCCAAAGAGGAGGGAGAAGAGCTATTGGAAGTCGCTTCTGAATCAAATGATTTAACCCAGGATGATATTAATAGTGCTCCGGTTTCCCGTATCGTTTCGGTTATTATCCGCCATGCCGTTGAAGCGCGCGCTTCCGATATTCATATTGAACCGTTTGCTAAAGAAAGCCGAGTCCGTTATCGCATTGACGGTATTTTACACACCTCTTTGACTTTGCCGAAGAGTATTCATAACGCGGTTATCGCGCGTATTAAAGTTTTGGCAAAATTAAAATTGGATGAAACTAGAATTCCGCAAGACGGCCGCATCCGCTTGGTTATTAATAATCGGGAAATCGATTTTCGTGTTTCCACGCTTCCGCTGGCCAGCAGTGAAAAAGTGGTAATGAGAATTTTAGATACCGTACGCGCCATCCAAAGCTTGGAAAGCTTAGGCTTTAATCAACTGTCTTTAAAGCGCATGCGAGAGGGAATCCAGAAAACCAGCGGTATCGTTTTAGTTACCGGGCCGACCGGCAGCGGTAAAACCACAACTCTTTATTCTTTGCTTAATATTTTGAACCAAGAAGGGGTAAATATCTCAACGCTTGAAGACCCGATTGAATATGAAATCAAAGGGATTAATCAGTCGCAGGTTCGGCCGCGTATCGGCTTCTCCTTTGCTAACGGCTTGCGCTCTTTATTGCGCCAAGACCCGAATATTATCATGGTTGGAGAAATTCGTGATGAAGAGACGGCTGAATTATCGATTAACGCTTCTTTAACCGGGCACTTGGTGCTCTCCACTTTGCATACCAACGATGCCATCGGCGCGGTTTTTCGTTTATTGGATATGAAAATTGAGCGCTTTTTGATGGCTTCTACTTTAAGAACCGTAGTTGCCCAACGTTTAGCTCGCCGCCTGTGCGATCATTGTAAAAAAGAAACTGAATTGTCTCCAGACGCCAAACAGGATATAATTAATGAGTTGAAGGATATTCCAGAAACGGTTATCCGGACAGAGCTCCCAGATTTCACTAATTTAGAAGAAATTTTTTCGCGTTATAAGCTATATGAAGCGGTCGGCTGCCAGCGCTGTGAAAATACAGGGTATTCTAGCCGTGTTTCCGTGGCTGAAGTAATTGAAATTAATGATGACTTAAAGGAGATAATTAATAGCGGCGAAGGAGAATTGAACATTGGAACAGTTAAAAAAACGGAAGATTTTGTTTCCATTAAGCAGGACGGGGTAATGAAAGTTTTGCAGGGGGTTACCACTATGGAGGAAATTCTAAGAGTTATTGAAAGCTAATTGAAATAACTATGGCAATTTTTAGATATAAGGCCGCCGATAAAAGTGGTCGCAAAAAAAACGGGCAAGTTGTCGGCTTAAGCGAGGCGGATGCTTCCGCCAGATTAAAGAAAAAGGATTTAACCCCGATTTCTTTGGTTAACATTACCCATACTTTAGACATGCGGTTTTTGATGATGATTGCCCCGATTAAGGTTAAGGATTTGGCAATTTTTACGCGCCAGTTTTCGGTAATGATTAGCGCTAATGTGCCAGTGGTTGAATCTTTGGTAATTTTGGTAGACCAGACGGAAAATATCAGCTTGAAAAATTTAATTTCGGAAATCGGATTTGAGGTTGATAGCGGTTCATTTTTGTCGGAAGCTTTCAGCAAGCGTCCGAAAATTTTCTCGGAGTTTTTTATCAACATTGTCCGGTCCGGTGAAACCTCTGGTAAATTAGATGAAGTTTTAAATTATTTGGCGGATGAAATGGAGCAGAATTATGATATGGTCGCCAAGATTAAGGGTGCGATGATTTATCCGGTTTTTGTTACTGCCGGTTTAATCGGCGTCGGCATCGTCTTGATGATTTATGTTATTCCGAATTTAACCGCCATCTTAACCGAGACTAACGCGGTTTTGCCATTCTCCACGCGCGTGGTTATCGGTGCCTCCAATTTCTTTAAAAATTATTTATGGCTTGTTGGCTTGATTATCGCGGCGATTTGGGTGGCGATGCATTTTTATTTGAAAACTTATTTTGGCAAACGCCAGATGGATGTAGTTAAATTAAGAATGCCGATTTTTGGTAAATTATTCAAATATATTTATTTGATGCGTTTTACCCGTTCCTTATCGACCTTACTTAAAGGCGGCGTCACGATTACTAAGAGTTTGGAAATCACCGCCGATGTTATCGGTAATATTATTTATCGTGAACTTATTATTGAAACTTTAAATGCCATTAACGATGGTAATCCGGTATCCATGGTCATGGAGAATAGTTCCTATATTCCTAAAATGGTGCCGCAGATGATTGCGGTCGGTGAAAGAACAGGGAAGCTGGATTCCGTATTAGATAGAATCACCACCTTTTATTCGCGTGATACCGCTAATATGCTTGATAACTTAAGCAAATTAATGGAACCGATTATTATGGTAATCATGGGTGTCGGCGTCGGAATCATGGTGGCGGCGGTTATCATGCCGATGTATAATATGGCCAGCCAGTTTTAAAAAGAATCGGATTTTTCAAATGCTCGCAAAAACTATTGCCCCGTTTTTTAATTAATGCTATAATTTGATTATATAAAATAATTTAAATATCGCTCATGTTAATTTTTATTAAGATGGCGATCAGCCTTTAAAGAGAGGTTTATTATGCAACAAAATAAAAAAGGATTTACGCTCATCGAATTGTTAGTCGTTATCGCGATTATCGGCTTATTATCCACAATGTCTGTTCTCGCTCTTAACCAAGCTAGAGCCAGAGCGCGCGACGCCAAACGTATTTCTGATGTCAAGCAAATCCAAACAGCCTTGGAGTTATATTATAACGAAGAAGGCTCTTACCCGGCTTCCGTTACTACCGGCGGCACTATCCAATCAACAGCCGGCAATGTTTATTTAGCAGCCGTGCCAACTCCTCCGTCTCCAATTGATGGTGGTTCTTGTCCTGCGACTCAACCAGCTTATACTTACGCCAAGCAAACAACCAGCGGCACTGGTGGTTCCTATACGATTAATTATTGTTTAGGAGCAACCATCAATACCGTTCCGGGTAATGCTTTGCAGACTGCCACTCCGGCCGGCATTAAGCTGTAAGCATTTTTCGTCTTTAATTAAAAAATCTCTCTCTCTTATATAAGAGGCTAGTTTTACTAGCCTCTTTTTGTATTATTAATTATTTTTTATTTTTTTGTGATATAATAAAAACATAAATTAATTTTTTAAATCACTATGTGGAAAACTCCTAACTATCAACAAAATAAAAAAGGATTTACGCTCATCGAATTGTTAGTCGTTATCGCGATTATCGGCTTATTATCCACAATGTCTGTTCTCGCTCTTAACCAAGCCAGAGCCAGAGCGCGCGACGCCAAACGTATTTCCGATGTCAAACAAATTCAAACAGCCCTGGAGTTATACTATAACGAAGAAGGGCAGTACCCGGTGGCAACTTTAGTCGATCCAGGGGACGCCATCACTTCCACTGCTGGCAATGTTTATTTAGCCTCAGTCCCAACTCCTCCGTCTCCAGTTGATGGCGGTTCTTGTCCTTCGGTTCAGCCAAAATATACTTACGCCAAGCAAACAACCAGCGGCACCGGCGGTTCCTATACAATTAATTATTGTTTAGGCGCAACCATCAATACCGTTCCGGGCAATGCTTTGCAGACCGCTTCTCCGGCTGGTATTAAGCTTTAATCATTCCTGTTTTTATCTCCACAATTTATATCTATCAAAGAGGCTAGTAAAACTAGCCTCTTTTTATGTTTATGCTATACTTTTTCTATGGAAATAATTAGATTGAAAGACAAAAATAAATGGCAAGATTTCTTGTATCGCAATCCCGGCATTTCAGGTTTGGAGTTTTTGGCAAGTCCGCAATGGGCTGAAGCGATGGAACGCGAAGGGAAGGTAGCTCTAGTCTTAGCTGCTGTCGATGACCATAAAAAAATAAATGCGCTTTTTTGTTTAATAAAGGAAAATCTTCCGGCGGGATTTTTTTATTGGTACGTGCCGCGCGGGCCGATTTTTGAGGCAGGAATCGAGGCGGAGGAGGCCGCGAAAATTACGGCGGCTGTTGTTTCTAAATTGAAGGCTGATTACCCAAAATCGGTTTTTCTCAAAATTGAACCGGCGCAAAATATTTTACAGGTTAAACAGCTCGCTCAACTGTCAGTTAGTTATAAAGCAGCGTCCGATATCCAGCCCCAAAAAACTTTAATTTTGGATTTAAAAAATTCTCCGGAAAATTTATTGGCGGCTATGCATCAGAAAACCCGTTATAATATCCGTCTTGCCGAAAAAAAAGGCGTGCGGATTATCTCGGGAAGCGCTGCCGATTTTTCTGATTTTTGGCGCTTAATGAGTTTGACTGGTGAGCGCGATGGCTTCCGAATTCACGGGCAAAAACATTATCAAAATTTATTAAAGACTCCTTCTGATTTTATTCAATTATTTTTTGCTGAATATGAAGGCCGAAAAATTGCCACTGCTTTAATCTGCCGCTTCGGTTCGCAGGCAACTTATCTGCACGGCGCCAGCGATAATGAATATCGGAATGTTATGGCCCCGTATCTGCTGCAATGGGAAATAATCAAGCATACCCAGACGGCCGGTGCGGAAATATATGATTTTTATGGTGTGAATGAGAAAAAATGGCCGGGGGTCACGCGCTTTAAGCTGGGCTTCGGCGGGGAAATACGAGAATACTTCGGAGTGTTTGATATTGTTTTGCAAGCGGGAGTTTATAAGTTATATCAAGGATTAAAAAAAATAAAGCGAGTTTTAAAATAACTATATGTTAGAAATTGCCAATAAAACCAAGCAAAAAATAAATCAAAAGACCGCCCAAGCACTCGCGGATTATGTTCTGCGTTTTTATAAAAAAGAAGCCTTGGAAGTATCGCTGGTTATTATCGGTGATAAAAAAATGCAGAGCTTAAATTATCAGTTCCGGGGGGTTGATAAAACAACAGATGTTTTATCTTTTTCGCCGGACAAGCTGACCATTAAAAATTCCCCAGAATTTTTAGGAGAGATATTTATTAATATTCAGGAAGCAGCGCGCACTTTTAAATATCAGGAAATGTTCGGCGACAAAAAAACATCCAGCTATATTTTCTATTTTTTATTGGTTCACGGACTGCTACATCTGTTAGGTTACGACGATAAAACCGAGAAAGGCCGTCAAGCGATGATAATTTTGGGAAGCAAGTTTTTAAGCGGATTTTTTCAAAAAAAAGTGGTATAATTAAATCAAGGCGGACTGGTAAGGCCGCGCTGATTAAAATATGTTTGAAAGAGCCAGAAAATTAATTTTTTTACTAGTCGGTTTTTTTGTATTTTCCGGATTTTTAATGCTGGCTGATTCGGCACAGGCCGCTAATTCCGTTGTTCGCGGCCAAGCTTATTGGGGCAATAAGGGCTATATTTATTTTAGCTGCACAGACGACGTGATTGGTAATCGTTTTGATGAAGTCGCCAATTTAAACGGTGGCACTAGGTACGTCGCCCCAGCGGCATTGCTTTTTCATTTTTATGCCGAGCCTTGTGATAAATTTGTCCACGGCGTGGAAATCAATACTAGTAATATTTTTTTAGGCAAGGCCTGGAATCCCTCGATGGGCTATATTAGTTTTGAATATGACGGCGTCAACGCGCCGCCGGATTATGATTTTGCCGCGGCCCATTGTCCAACTTGCAGCACGGGTACTAATTGTATTGCTTGCTATGATGAAAGCGACCAATCGGTTTATGGCTATGCGCGCATAGAATATAACGGTGATTGGATAAAGCTTAATTCCACTTCCAGCGTTCCGGTAAAACTGCAGTCTAATGATTTAGATCCGGTGCTTCCGGGATATAGCGTTTCTTCCGGCGATTTTGTCGGCACAGCTTCAGCCGGTTCTTTTAACGACATCAGCTTTAACTGCGAAAGTGAAGACTATCCCGGACTTGGAACTTGTGATACCAGACAATACAAAGTTTATGTTAAAAATTTACGCCTCGGACGCTTGTCGGCGCCAAACTGGTCTTATTCCAGTGCTTGTACGGGCAATGCTCTGCAAGCGGTTTTGCGTTGGGGAAAATTGAGCGGCACCCAGACTGCTTATGAGGTGATTGTTAATGACAGTAATGTAATGAGCACGACGAGCGGCGCTTTTGTTTGTTGGTCGGAGAAGGTTAACAATCCTTCGGCGACTCAATATATTATTTCTAATTCTAATCCTTATTGCGGTAATCGTTTGCAATATGGAACCGCTTATTATTGGTGGATTAGAGCCTATGATGAAGAAAATAATCCGACGGAATGGTATCAATATGTCAGCAATAGCATCGCCGATACCGACCAGAATTTGGATGGCAATGCCATGACTTTTCAAACTTTTAAACACGAGTTTCCTAATCCTTTCTTTTCCTGGGCACCGCTGGAGGTAATGACCGGAACCACGACTACTTTTACCAGCGATTCTTACGCTTATCTTACCGCTAACCCCCAGTTGCCGGTTAGCTGTGAGCCGGGACGCTGTTCTTATTTCTGGACGACGACTGATGCCGATGCAACTATTTATGCCACGACCAGTGCGGTTACTGGAATTAATTTCTTTACGGCGACCAATACGCGGGTGACTTTGTCGGTCACCGATGCGGAAGGTTATGTTTGTAGCAGCTCTTCGCCGGAATTTAGGGTAAATTATGATTTGCCGATTTGGCATGAAATTAAAGCTCAATAAAAATATCATGAAAAATAAGCGACAACTAAAATTATTTCGGCCGGGCCTGACTTTTGTGGAGATGATTGTTTCGGTCTCCATAATTGCTTTTATTACCGCTATTTTTGTGACCAATTATAATACGACCAATAAGCGCACGGATATTGTGATGTCGTCGCAGGCGCTGGTTTCCGATATTCATCAAGCGCAAAATAATTCTTTGGGCTTATTAAAATATGGCACCGAAGTTCCGGCGGGCGGCTGGGGTGTTCATTTTGATTTAACTAATAAAAATCAGTATATTTTGTTTGCCGATTTAAATGCTCCAGGAGAAAGTGGTTACCGTGATTATAGTTCCGATGAAGGCGATCCGAATCAAGGCGCGCGCATCGTGCCTTTGTCGGCACAAACAGAAATTAGCGCCTTGCGCATTTATTCCGGCTCTAATACTAATCCGGTTGAATCGGCGAGCGTTACTTTTTTGCCGCCTGATCCGCGTACCAATATTTATTCTTCCGGGGCGACTTCTACGGCTTTAGAAATTGATATTAAAGAATTGCGCGGCAATACAATTAAAACAATTAAAGTTAATTTTTTAGGGTTGGCCGAAGTAATCAATTAATATGAAATTAAAATTCCTAAAAAATAAATCCGGATTTACGTTAGTGGAAGTATTGGCGGTTTTGTTTGTTATTTCCTTGGGGCTCATCGGCGTCTTATCTTTGATTGTGCAAAATATTCAAAGCCAAAATATTAATAAACGGACGATTGCCGCTTACCAGCTCGCTCAAGAAGGATTGGAGCTTATTCGAAAAACGCGGGATACTAACTGGCGAAACGGCGATGCTTGGAATTTGAATTTAGGCGCCGGTTCTTATTTTATGGATTACCTGGATGAAACCCCGACTCTAATTACGCATGATACTGACAGTGAATTATATTTGGATAACAACGGTTTTTATATTCATGGCGGCGTAACGTCATTAACGCCTTTTAAGCGGACGATTGAAATTATTCCAATTGATGGCGGTTCGATGCGAGTGTATGCGCATGTTGTCTGGTATGACCGCGATAAGGTTTTTAATTATGATTTAGAGACTCTTTTTTATGATTGGCGCTAATGATAAAACTAAAAATAGTTCTGAAAAATCGGGCTTTTCCTTGGTTGAGGTTTTGGTTTCCGTTGCTTTGTTCGTGACAATTATTTTGTCGGCCACGGAAATTTTTCGCCTGGTCATTCAGGGGCAGCGCGATGCGATTGCCAGCCAAAACGTACAAGAAAGTTTGAAATATTTTTTTGAAGTTATCGGCAAAGAGATGCGCATGGCGAAGAAGAATGAGAATGTCTGTCCGGATATTCCGGCCGGTAACATATTTTTACTGACCAGCAATTCTTTGGGCGGGGTTTTGCAATTCAGAAATTATTATGACGAGTGCGTTTATTATTATCTGGAAGATGATAATGGCAAACAGCGCTTTAAAATTGAACGCAACACTCCGGGGAACTTAAGTTCCGGTTTTATTTCGCCGGCCAAAATTTTAATTGATACTTTGGAATTTGCGGTTGATGGCACCGGACAAGTTGCCGTCACGGTTAATATTAAGGCTTGGGCCGCCGGGGAAGACCGCTATAAATCAGAAATGGATATTCAAACGACCGTTAGTTCGCGTTTTTATCGTTAATAATTAATTTATGGTTTTCTTAAATATTAAAAAATTTAAAGCCGGCAGCGCTATGATTTTAACGATGTTTATTTTGGCGGGCATGCTGGTGGTCGCGATGAGCGGTTCTTACATTATTGTCTCCGGCATTAAAGCCGGTGGCACGCAGGCGCAGTCTACTAAAGCCTATTTTGCGGCCGAGGCCGGTTTGGAAAATATTTTATATCAAGTACGCAAGGAAAACTTGCCGCACACCAAAGACGACATTTCGCTAGATACCCCGATTATTAGCGGTGATTTGGAGAGTTCAGGCGTTTCTTATAAGGAATTTTTCATTGACGCCGAGCCGACACGCGTCTTCGTTTCCGTGGGCGAATATCAGAGTGCCAAACGGAGCGTTGAGGCCAATTTTTAGCTTGTCAGCGAAATTGAAAAATGATATAATAAAGGCAACAACAACTGACAGAAAAAAGGGTAATATTAAAAGTTTTTTGATTAGCTAGACATGCCGCATATCACCCAGAAAAATAAGGTCATTAGAGCGACCGCTATTTTAATAGTTGGGTCTTTTTTCTTATTTTCCGGGCAATCGGCCCAGGCCTTTTTAAACGATTATAACAAGACTTGGGATGGAACTTTATCGGCTAGCGAATGGAATAATTTAGCTAGCGACTTTTTGAATAAGACCGGCTCCTCAACGATGCAGGGGCCGCTAGGCATTAACATCGCCGCACCAGCCGCGGGGCTGCAAGTTAACGGTCCAATTGTCGGTACTTCTTACGGCGGCAGTATGAGCGCCGGCAATATCTCTGCCGGAGCTTTCGGCAGCAACCTCGGCGGAGGCAATTATTCTTTTCCAGGAAATGTCGGAATCGGGACCACTTCACCGATTGCTGCTTTATCAGTCGTCGGCGATATTAATTTAACGGGCAGCTTGCTTTATAACGGCAGTCCATTTTCTTCCAGTCAATGGTTAACAAATGCGACAGCAATTTATTATAACACTGGCAATGTCGGCGTAGGGACAAGCAATCCTAATTCACGCTTGACGGTTACCGGTGGTGATTTTCAAATTGATCATAACCGTTCACTCATTGTTAACTCCAATTTAAATACGACTTTGCTTTTAGGTAATTACTACGATGGCCAAGGTTTCGGCTACGGAACTTCCACGACTTGGACAGCTTCTTTGGCAATTGAAGGAGATGTTAAAGGAAATCGTTTTTGTATCAAAGAAGATTGTAAGGCGGCTTGGACTGATATTGTTGCGGCCGGCGGCGGAGGACAATGGACAGTTAACGGCAGCGATATGTATAATGCCAATTCGGGGAATGTGGGAATTGGCATAACCAACCCAACTTACAAATTTGATATTGCTGGTGGTTTTCGTGTTACCGCTACCTCTACTTTTAGCGGTAATGTCGGGATTGGAACGACAAATCCGCGCAGTGCCCTTGATACGTACAGAGGGATAATGACAGGAGCGGCCAATGATTATACCAAAGGCCAGTTTACATTGAGCGGCGGAGGGACGGTAACTTGGGGGGGTGTCGGTGGAAGATTGAAATGGACTTCAAAAATGTATTTAGCGCCAGTTTCACACACTAGTTCGCTGTCTGGTTATATAGATATCATTATGCCAACCACTGATATACCAGCTGGTCAGGTTTATGATGGATTGGCCCGAAGCGCTACAACTGATGGTATAATTTTGAATTCATGGGAAGGATTATATCTGGCGCACACTCCCGGCACAAGTGGTGCCGGCGCTGTCGGCACTTGGTATATTACAAAATACACCGGAAGCAATATTGATATCCCTAGTAATTGGATACTCGTCGCTTCTGTCGCCGGGTCTACAGATCCTCATGTAAAGTTAGGCAGCGGAGTTATCATTCCGGCAGGAGGAAGTTGGTCACCATCTTTAGCTTTGCCAGTTGCCCTCCAGTTAACAACCCCAGGAACACAGCAGACGGGTAATTTTAATATTTCAGGAAATGGATTAATTGCTGGCAATCTTGGAATTGGAACGACAACCCCAGGTGTTAAACTGGATGTTATTGGCTCTTTACGCAATACGCTGACCACCACTCATTCCTTGCTTGGTGGTGCGGGTAATGTGTTGGTGATGGCTGATAATACTGGCACTTTATATTCAACAACTACCTCAGCTCTTATTAATCCAATAGTTACTTCGGCTTCCGGTTGGACCGCTAACGGAACAACGGTTTATAAGACGGATACGAATGGGAACGTGGGTGTTGGGACAACTAATCCTAGAGCTAGATTGCATGTTGGGGCAGGCACTGATGCCGCTCAATCTTATACCGGTCTTTTTGTATCTAATGCCACTGACACAGCTATCACCGTTAGGGATAGTGCTAGCGATGTGGAATCGGAAATATCTATTTGGCAAGGGAAGGCCTATATTGGCACTAAAACAAATCATCCTTTAATGTTTTTTACAAATGATGGTAATGGAGATCAATTATTTTTAGCCACCAGCACTAATGTTGGTGTTGGCAAAACTAATCCGGTGGCAAAATTGGATGTCTCTGGCAACATTTATGCGGTCGGAGAAAGCCACCTTTATCAAGGTACATACTTTGATCCAGTTGCCGGCACATTAGCGGCGGTAAAAATTTCTCAAAACGCTGGTTCGGCGTTTCCATCAGCTCCTTTTACGGCTGGAATTAATGGTGCGGCAGCTGTAAATATGAATACTTACGGTGGTTATTTTAATAATGCTAGTACCGTAAGCGGTACTGGGTTGAATTATGGTTTATATGTTGTTGGGACAAATAATTATTTTGCTGGCAACGTCGGCATTGGCTTGACCAACCCCACCACCAAGTTAGACGTCTCCGGAACTCTCCGAAACACCTTGGCGACCACTCATTCCTTATTAGGTGGCGCGGGGAACGTTCTCGTGATGGCTGATAATACTGGCACTTTATATACAACGACCACTGCTTCATTTATCAGCGGCAACAGTCTTGATTTATGGGAGGGGACCAAAAACGGCAGTATTTATAACGGCGATGCGGGGGCTGGGAATGTCGGAATTGGGACGACTAATACAACTATGGGTAAATTTAGCGTCAACGGTGATGTTTATGTTGGTACTCCGGGTGATGGCCTTAGAATCTCTTCCGATGTTAATTATAGCTATATTGATGGGATAGAAAATCCTTTAGTATTTAGAACCCGAAGAACTTCCGGTAGCGACCATATTTATTTTGAAACAAGCACCACGACTCGTTTATTTATCAATGGCCCAAGTGGTAATGTTGGGATAGGTGAGACAAATCCCCAGCAGAAATTTACGATTTCTGGCACCTCCGTCGCCACCTCAACCGCCCAAACTAATATTAGTGCTTATGGTGGCGGGGGCATAAGAATTAATGGTTCTGGGTCACATTCTCAAGACGCTATTACTTATCAAGCTATCAGCGGTGGCGGCGCAGCAATTGCTTTTAGAAGAGGCGGCGGTTATGATACATATTTAGATTTTTATACGAACACAGCCTCATCTCAAGGAGCAATTACACAAGCAATGACTATAAATAACAATGGCAACGTCGGTATTGGCATAACCAACCCAACTGCAAAACTATATGTCGCCGGTACTTCGTTAAATACCCTCGCCACAACCCATTCGCTTTTGGGTGGAGCGGGGAATGTTTTAGTAGCCGCTGATAATACCGGGGCGCTTTATTCGACTAGTGACCCAACTTCCTCTGGCATATTTACTACTGCCGGTGTTAATTTAGTTAGAAATGCCGATTTATCTTTTGGTGAAAATTACTGGCAGGCAGCTGGTGGTTACGCCGGCTTGGTTTATAGCAGAACGTTAGCTGATGATGTGACCGCGCCAGTTCAATCTCATAAAAAAGTTACCTATACTATAACCACATTAGGCACAGGTGATGGCTGGCCACTTGGTTTCAGAATAGTTAATTTGAAATTAAATACGGATTATAATTTCTCTTGTTATTTTAGAACCACCGACACGGTTGATGGTCGTTTTCACGCCGAAAGATACTATGCTGATTGGACTAGCAGAAGTGACGCTGATTCTAATAATTTTACTTACGCTAACGATGGTGCTTGGCATCGGGAAAGTTATTATTTTAATACCGGCGACAGACCAAATGTTGATATGCGAGTTCGCGGTTTTGATATTTTAGGGACTTGGGATATTACCGGTTGTCAACTTACTGAAGGCCGACAGTTAAATAGTTTTGCCGTTAATCCAATGGACAGCGTTTATGTAACTGATTATAAGTATCCAACCGCTTATGCTCTTACTCCGAAAATCATCAATAATTATGGGACGATGACTAACGGGTATGCAATTTATGTTCCGGCTCCCGAAGGGACGATAACCAATAAATATGCCTTTGCGTCCGAATCCGGCGCCGGCAATGTCGGTATTGGAACTACTGCCCCAGCGACTGCTTTAGATGTCTCTGGTACTTTCCGCAATACGCTCGCGACCACTCATTCGTTATTAGGTGGTGGAGGAAATGTTTTGGTTATGTCTGATAATACGGGGGCGCTATATACAACCAGTACCACCTCTTTCTTGTCGGGAAATTCCGGCTGGACGGTCAATGGCTCTAATGTTTATAAGACGGATATAAATGGCAACGTCGGGATTGGCACCACGACTCCGGCAGCCAAATTAGAGATTGCTAGTTCTAACGAAACATCGGCCTTGTTCCGCACTTATGGTAATGATAACAGTTTTAATATTTCGGCTCCTAATTATAGCGGCGAAGTTTATATTCAAGCCTCTAATTCTACAACCGGCGCGAATGCTTGGATGTTTGGCTTGGACGATGATGAAACTTTTAGAATCGGGTATGGTGTCAAGAATGAAATTGATGATTCTAACACTAAGTTTTTCATTTCCCAGGCGGGGAATGTTGGCATCGGAACGATTAATCCAGCTTATCGGTTAGATGTAAACGGTACTATTTTTGGTAATAAATTTGTTAATACCGGCGCCGGGATTACTCCGACTACCACTGGTTTATTTATTTATGATGTAAATGGAGCGCTAGCGTCTGGAGATTCGTTAGCAGTTATTAGAGGATATAATTATTCTAATAATAATGATTCTAATTTGTTGGTTGTTGGATCGGCTGGCGCATCTAATTGGGAGAGATTAGTTGTAAAAAATTCTGGTTGGGTCGGAATTGGAACTACTAATCCTGGAGCCATGTTGGATGTTACTGGTTCTTTCCGCAACACTCTTTCCACTACTCATTCCTTGCTTGGCGGCGGCGGTAATGTTCTGGTCATGGCTGATAATACTGGTGCGCTATATACAACTAGTACGGCCTCATTCCTGTCCGGTAATTCTGGTTGGACGGTTAACGGTTCTAATGTTTATAAAACGACGAGTGGTAATGTTGGGATTGGAGTAACAAATCCTAATTCCGAAATTGCTGTTTATAAGGCTGGCGGAGCAGCTATTACCATTAACGATGGAACTTCCACTATGGCTATTGAGGCTTGGGGAGGGTGGGGAAACGTTGGTACTTGGAACAACACGCCTTTAGGACTTATGGTCGGAGATGTTACTAAGGCAACTTTAGATGTTAATGGTAATTTCGGGATTGGAACAACAAATCCGACATATAAGCTAGATGTGAGCGGCACATTCAAGGCAACCGCCAGCTCCAGTTCCATTCTTTTAGATGCGGACGGTAATATTTCAATCGGGATATGATAAGCAGGAAATATACAATTACTTTGAGTGTTATTCTGCTGACAGCTGCCGCTGCTTTTGTTGCTAATGCTTCAGGTATTACGATATTTGGTGGGAGTATTTTTCGAGATGTTAACGATGGTTTGGTTTTGGATATGAGTTTAGCTCAAAGCAACTATACTAGCGGCACTAAGACTTTTGCTGACGCCAGCGGATTAGGAAATAACGGCATTGCTCTAGTGGCGGCCAGTTTTGCGGCGGATAATTATGACCAGAGTAATGGTGCTACCAGCTTTACGGCCAATAATTATGTTAACGTCTCTTCTTTATATAATACCAGTTTTCCGCAGACTGCTGGCAGTATTGCCATCTGGGTCTATGGTGATTTTTCCGCCCAAGATATGAAGGCAATTTTTGATGATTATGATGATACTAGAAAGCACATTTTTATAAGAGGCCGAAGCGCTAATAATGGTTTACAAATTGTCGTTCAAGATCCCGTTGGTGGTTATTTAGCCTCATCTTATCCAATTTTAGAAAATAATAAGTGGAGTTTTGTGGTTGTTACTTTTAATAATACGACTGATAAATTGAACGTTTTTATTAATGGGGTTCTTTATTCTTCCAACACAATAACTGATGGCACTTGGGTTCCGAATGCGCAAAGAACGGTTTTCGCCGGCACTGGAAATAGATTCACGGGGCTTATTTCTAAAGTTAGAATTTATAATCGCGACTTATCATTAGGAGAAGTTCAGGCTCTTTATCGTCCGCGTGCCCTCGGCGGAAGCTCTTTGCAAGCCGGATTGGTCGGCTATTGGCCGCTTGATGCTAATAATTATAATGCAACGACCGGGCGCGTTAGCGATAAGACTCCTTATGAAAATCACTGTACAAATAATGGCGCAACTTTAACGGCCGATAGAACGGGGCAGGCCAATGGGGCCATGGATTTTAATGGTTCGACTAGCTATCTCAATTGTGGAAATAACAATAGTTTAAAAATAACCGGTAATCAGACTTATGCTTTTTGGATATATCCAAGAAGTTTTGGCTCAAGACGGAATCCAATTGACAAAGCGTATGGCGGTGAGGGGACTATCACTTTAGAGACTAGCGGCGCCTTTAATTATTATTGGGGAACCGGCGGTGGTAATACGACGCCGTATACTAGTGTAAATTCAGGAGCGGGGTTAATAACAAATCAATGGACACATGTCGCTCTTGTTCGCGATTTAACTAATAACCGCATAGTTTGGTATTTTAATGGAGCTCCGGTATCAACCTCCACCCCTTCTTACGGAGCGGCGGTTGCTTCGACTAATAATCTTTCCATTGGCGATGGCTATACTTCACCGATAGACGGTTTAATGTCAGATGTCCGAATTTATAATCGAGCCTTATCGGAGGCAGAAATTCAGACTCTTTATAGCGCCTATCGCCCGAAAATTATGGCCGATTCTTTACAACAGGGATTAATTATTGATATGCCGCTTACCACTGATTGGACTAAAAGCGAAACTGCCGGTTCGCAAATTATGACCGATAAGACTCCGTATTCTCGCGACGGCCAAAATAATAGTGCCACTATTTCCAGCGAGGGAGCAAGTTTTAGCGGTTCTGCTAATTGGGTTAGTATTCCTTATGGCGCCGGAATTGACCCCTCGGTAACGCCGATAAGTTTCTCCATGTGGGTTAAGCCGAATGTACTGACGGATGCGATGTTTTTTTCTGCTAGCTATAGTCCCAGATTATATTTTGGGGTTCAAGGTGGCGACTGGGAGATGGGGATACAAAATAGTGCTTGGGGGGCGGGACCGACGGACGCGACCACTAATTGGACGCATGTGGTTGTGACTATGGATGGTGTTTATGCCAATATGTATATTAATGGCGTATATAATCATCAAAAAGCCTATACCGCGTATAATTTTTTAGCCGATTTCAATGTTGGTCGCACTCAGGCTGGTACTTATTATTTTAATGGCTCGGTTTCCAATTTGAAAATATATAATCGCGCCCTATCGGCAGCGGAAGTCACCAGCCTTTATGAGAAGGGAAGATAAAAATTGTGCTATAATAAAAGGAAAATAAAAGTTCACATGAGACAGCGAAATTACAAAATAATATTGACCGTTACCATCGGCTTTTTGCTGTCTTTTTCGGCTGCTTCTGCTAAGAATTTTAATATTTTTAATGCCGCTTCTCCAAGCCAATCTTATTTTACCGTTAACGGTACAAGCGGTAATGTCGGTATTGGTATCACTAATCCGACCACGCTTTTACAAATTTTAAATAATGGTTGGATTTCCGCACAAAATGCGGCCGGGACGGGCGTGGTTAACATGTTTAAGGTTAATGCCAGTAATCAAATTGAAGTCGGCGCACCTTTAAATATCGGTAGTTTTGAATTTAGTCCGGATTCTGGTTTAGTGTCTTTTGTCGATATGCCAGTGACTTCCGGAGCGGCTTCCGGAACACCTGAGGGCTATGCCTTTAAAGTTGACGGCGACAATATTATGACCGCGTATTCGGAATCGAATGGGGCGGGCGGAATTCAAAATAAAAGATTGGGCATTGGTTTAACTAACCCTACGACTGCCTTGGATGTTGCCGGTTCTTTACGTAATACTCTTGCCACTACTCATTCCTTGCTTGGCGGTGGCGGCAATGTTTTAGTGATGGCTGATAACACTGGTACGCTTTACGCGACCAGCACGGCGGGATTTTTGGGCGGCGGTTCCGACCTTTGGGGTGGAACCACAACTGGAAAAATTTGGAATGCTAATTACGGTTATAATATTGGTTTAGGAACGACTAATCCTTTTAGAAAATTAGATATTAATCAGGCAGTTGATGGCACACAACTGCAAGTAAGAAACAACGGCGCCGACACTCTTTCTCAAAGTGCTGGCATACAGTTTAGTATTGGTGATTCTGGAGTAACGACTGACGAATATGCCAAAGGTGCGCTATTCTTTAAAGGAGATGGTTCGGATTGGGGTCGTGGAGATTTTGTCTTTGCCTTGGATAATGCCGCTGACGCAGGCAACGCCTCTACTAGTGATGCCAAAATGGTTATTAGGAAGGATGGTAATGTGGGGATTGGCGTGACAAACCCGGGTGCCAAATTAAGCGTTAGCGGAAATTCCACCATTGGCGCTAATTGGGGTCGTTCAACGCTTGGTTTATCGGTAATCGCTTCTTATAATAATAGTGCCCAAAGTTCTCCTGGCGATGCTGATAGAACATTGCATCTAGAGAATCCTGATAATACCACTGGAAGTTTTGCTGGCTTAACTATGCGTGCCGGTAACGATGGGAATGCTAGCTGGTATCATATAATGCATAAAAAAACTGGCGCTAGTACTGGTACGGCACTACATTTCGTTCAGGCCACTCAAGTGATGGCTTTAACATCGGGAGGTAATGTGGGAATTGGGACGACAGCCCCGACAAATAAGTTGGAAGTATTAGGCGGCAATGTCGGAATTGGAACAGACTTTTCAAATGGTTTATTAAATTTTCAGGGGAATTCGACAACCACTATAATTAGTGCTACTAGAAGTGATAATTCTCAACCCGGTGCTTTAATTTTTGATGGCTGGGGTAATTTCTCGTTTAATAAAAAAGTCGGCATTGGAACAACTGATTCTCTGTCTGGCAGTACAGCCGATTTGTATGTTAATGGTAATGTCGGCATTGGCATTACCAATCCTAATACAAAATTATATGTCTCTGGAACTTCATTGAATACTTTAGCTACTACTCATTCTTTGCTCGGTGGCGCAGGCAACGTTCTTGTTATGGCTGATAATACTGGCGCCCTTTATGCAACTAGTACGGCCGGTTTTAGTGGTGGCACCAATTTCTGGGGCGGTACCAAGAATTCTAATATTTGGAATGGTGATGCGGGAGTGGGGAATGTGGGAATTGGGACGACGGCTCCTTCGGCTAGACTTCATGTTTATGATACTACTAGTTCGTCTAGTTTAGCTTTTTTTAGAAATAATACCGACATAGGTTCAATCGAAATAAAAACTATTGCCGCCGATACGCCAATTATCAAATCCGGATCTAGCGATAGCTTAAATTTTAGTTCAAATAATAGCGATACTCCTAGTATAACTATTAATTCTGGCGGTAACGTCGGAATCGGTACGACGAATCCAGGAGCAAAACTAAATGTGGCCGGCAGCATTCTTGGTAACACGGATGATACTTTTTTTGGCATGGATACTAATAATCCGCCAAGATTGGGGTATACAAAAAAGAGCGGTTCGGCACCAAAGTTGACCCATAGTTCTTCTACTAGTTTTGTAATAGCGCGTTCTAGCGGTGGCGATATTGGCGCCGCAAATACATTTACTGATGAATTTGTTATTAATAGCGTTGGCAATGTCGGGATTGGGACGACAAATCCTGCAGCGAAATTACATACAGCTCGTAGTTTGGTTAGTGGCACTCATTATGATACTGGTAGCGTACTTACTATAGAAGACGCAGAGTCAAGCCTGCAAATTGTGTCTAGTGATGCTGGTAATGACGCATCTGCATTAGTATTAACTAATGTTGTTAATTCAGGTGATAATAGGCATTGGATATTTGGTGCCAGAGGAGTTAGTAGCAGCTACAGACTTGATATAGGTTATAAAACTAGCGCTGCCTCTAGTTATATAAATACTGGATTATGGACCGGTATGTCGATTCTAACAAATGGCAATCTTGGTATCGGAACGACAAGTCCAGCAGTGAAATTAGATGTTATTGGCGCCCTTCGTAACACCCTCGCTACAACCCACTCTTTGCTCGGCGGTGCGGGCAACGTGGTGGTTATGGCAGATAACACCGGGGCGCTTTATGCGACAAGTACAGCTTCTTTACTTTCTGGCGGCACCAGTTTATGGGGAGGAACTTTAAATGGAACAATATATAATGGTGACGCAGGAGCAGGAAATGTTGGTATTGGAACAACAACGCCTTCAACTAAATTACAGATTGTAACCAGCGGTACTAACGGCGTTGTGATTGGTGATACCGCCTATCCATCTTGGATGGGAGCGGAAGGTTTGTATGTTGACGGCGCCTTTAGAGCTAACAGTTACTTAGTCAACAGCGGAGGTACAATAAATTGGGGAGCAAGTACGGCTCAAATTATTGGTTATAGTCTCTCTACTTCAGATACTAATTCATACATCGGTTTTTTGACTGGAGAAACTGGTAATCATAATGAAAGAATGAGAATAATAAATAGTGGTAATATCGGCATGGGGACTACTAGTCCGACAGCTTTGTTACATTTGTCTAGTACTAGTACCGCAACTTTAAAAATAAATTCAACTAGCGCTTTGGGCGATGATAGTGATATTAGATTTGTTAAATCAAACAATGGAGCAGAAACTTGGACTCTGGGTCGAGATAATACAAGCAATGATTTTAAATTATCCTATGTTAATAATACTACTGGGGGATTAGGAACTGGAGATTTGGTTACGTTTAAGTCTTCCGGAAATGTCGGAATTGGAACGACAAGTCCTGTTCATAAACTTGATATCAGTGGCGGTAACTATACTAATCAATTACGTGTTATTTCTAGTGATCCAGCTGGGACGGGTATTACATTAGAATCTACTGATACTGGTGGTAGAGAATTTTCTATTATATCAACTGGAACTGGAGATTATCCTGGTGCCGGCACCTTGACTTTTTGGGATAATACAAACGGCGCTGTTGCGGCATCGGCTCGTATGGTTATAAATTCGGCTGGCAATGTCGGTATCGGTCAAACTAGCCCGGGTACAAAATTAGACGTTTCTGGAACTCTTCGCAATACCCTCGCCACAACCCACTCCTTGTTAGGCGGGGCAGGTAACGTGGTGGTTATGGCAGATAACACTGGCGCGCTTTATGCAACTAGCACCGCTTCTTTGCTTTCCGGCGGTACCAGTTTATGGGGAGGAACTTTAAATGGCAATATTTGGAACGGTGATTCAGGAGCAGGTAATGTCGGGATTGGGGTGACAAATCCAATTAGTAAATTGGAATTATATGAAGCTACTGGCGCAGGGATACGCATAACAGGCGCGGTAAACTCAACTTCTACTTTAATTGATTTATTGGAAGGAACTGGCGCCTTTGGCACTGCCGGAACTTACGGATTTAGGGTCCTTTATAATGGAAGCAGTAATTATTTTAATTTAAACAGCGGCAATGGCACCACAGTTAATACTAGAATGGCTATTGAACGCGATTCTGGTAATGTGGGGATTGGCTTTGCAACTCCTGGAGCTAAATTAGATATCAATCAGGTTACTTATGGATTACCGCAGACCATTGCTACTTCCACTCAGACTTATGGCGCTTTAAGAATTGAAGCCGCTACTAGTGGCAACGTGGTGTTGGACATGGGAACCGGTGGCAGTTCTTCCGGAACTTGGTTGCAGGCAACTAATAAATCAGATTTAAGTTTAAGTTATTCTTTGTTGCTTAATCCAAACGGCGGCAACGTCGGTATTGGTATAACTAATCCTTCCGTTAAGCTTGATGTTACGGGTACTTTCCGCAACACCCTAGCCACGACCCATTCCTTGCTAGGCGGCGGCGGGGAAGTTCTAGTGATGGCTGATAATAATGGTAATTTATATTCCACCAGTACCGCGGGCTTTATTGGCGGCAGCGGCAGTTATTTACCACTAACCGGTGGCAGCTTAAGCGGCAACTTGAATATGGGCGGTAATAATATTACCAACATCAATAAATTAACAGTTAATACGATTGACCCTCTATATAATATTCAGGGGATAAATTATTCCACCTTTGCCTCATCTATTGCTGGCGGCGTTAAAGAAGAATATCTTGGTCGGGTAAAAATTAATAATTTGACCGCTGATGGTGAACGAGAATATGTTATTGATTTTAATACTTTAGCTGCTGGCAGCGATCTTTGGGTCTGGAGAAAGACGGTTGATTTTTCAAGCGAGAATGTTGAAGTTGTTGCTACTCCTTATGGTAATTTTGCCCAAGTATATTATAAGATAGAGGGCAATAAAATTATTTTCCGCGCCGATAGACCGACCACAATTTCCTATCGCTTATCTGGACGCCGTATTGATTGGAGAAACTGGCCGACAAAGTCGCTTGACCAGACAGAAAAAGCCGGTTTCGTTATTGAATAAAAAATTAAAAAAGACTATAATTAATATATAATTAAATTAATAAATTTATGGAGACTCAAGAAAACGCAAACGTCGGCGCTAAGAAGCCGAACAAGTTAGTGCTTATTCTTGCTGCAGTCTTACTTGTTGTCGTCATTATTGTGATAGCAATGTTAGCCAGCAAAAAGAATGAGGCGCCAACTACTAATAATCAAGGAGGAGCGGTTAATCAGGAAAATGCCGCTGAGACTGCCCAAGAAGGGCAAGACGCTTCTACTCCAGTCAATTCTGCTTCTTTACAAGAGGCTAACGTCGCTAATTTAGAGGGAGCTAAAGTTGTCGTTCCTGGGGCTAACCCAATTTCTGCTGACAATAAAGTCGTGACCGCAACCGGTCAAGTTACGGATAATAATGCTCAGCCGATGACGGAAAATGCACCTAAACAAACCGGATTTTTGAACAAGGAAGAAATTTCTAAGGATGTTGTCGGTATCAGTGTTGGCAACAATAAATTTAGCCCAACTTCATTCTCGACAACTGTCGGCGCTCCAACCACCTTTACCTTAACTGGAGTTGATTCTTACTCTCACGTTATCGCTTTCGATGATCCAAGTCTCGCGGCTATCGCGATTTTAGTCGGGCCGGGACAAACCAAGGCGATTACTTTTAATGCTCCGACAACTGCTGGTGAATATACTTTCCGTTGTGCTTCTCCGGGTCATGCCGAAGCTGGCGAAGTCGGTAAAATGATTGTTAAATAAATTCTGAAAATAGACTTAAAAGACGCGAGTTTCTTAGCTCGCGTTTTTTGTTTTTAAGCCCTTATAACCCGTTGCCCTATATTTGGAAAAATGTTATAATAGAGATAACTTACACAATTAGTTTTTGTGTTGGAAATAGACTAACATAAAATTAAAACGAGGAGTATTTCTATGCTAATTTCCTCATATTCTAAACATAACAAAAACAGGCTGGCACTGCTGATTTTTTCTTTGGCCGGCCTTTTTATGTTCGGTTTAATGACTCAGGTTCAAGCGAAATCAATTAGTCTCGGAACAACCACGGACACGATTTATACCGGCGGTAATTTTGGTATCGGAACTGGGGCTGTTGGTGCTAATGAAAAATTGAGAATTGAAGTACCGGACGGTTACTGGGGTTTGCAATTTACGCGTGTCGGGAATCCGGTCGGCGGTATTTATACTAATACCGGGAATCTTTATTTAGAAAACGCTTCAGGTGCGCAATTAAATTTGAACGGAACCAATATTGGGCTGGCGGGGAATGTTGGAATCGGAACAAGTACACCATCGCAAAAATTAGAAGTTCAAGGGAATATTGCTATCGCGGCTAATCTTTTTGGCGGCGGCTCTATTTATGGCTATCCTGCCGGTGCTAGTTATGCCACTTTAAAATTATATGACTCAGCGACGGGATATACCTTATTAAATAATCAAGCCTATGGAATAAAATTTCAAACCGCCGGTACTGATAAAGTTACTATTTTAAATTCCGGTAATTTAGGCATTGGCATTACCAATCCAACGGCTAGATTATATATTAATCCTGGAGCTAACCCCGGTTTAATTGGTAACGGCAGCATTCAATTTCCCTTGTTAGGCGCAGCTGGTAATGTGGTAATTATGGCGGATAATTCCGGAACTTTATATTCAACAACTACGGCTGCTTTTTTCAGTTCTTATTCCCCAACTAGCTTATGGAGCGGAACTAAAAATGGCACGATTTATAATGGTGATGCCGGAGCAGGGAACGTGGGGATTGGAACTACCACTCCTTTATATAAATTAACGGTTGTCGGCACTAGTTATTTAAATGGTCAGATTACTACCGCCCTGTCCGGTAGTGGAAATCGCTGCGTTTATGTCGATGCCTCCGGTAATTTAGCTGCAAAAACTGCAGATTGTGGAACGGCAACCGGCGGTGATAATTTAGGCGATCATATTGCCACACAAAATATTAGATTAGGAAATTATTGGTTGTCCGGTGATGGCGGCAATGAAGGAGTATTTGTTAGTAGTTTGGGTAATGTCGGGATTGGAACAAGCAGCCCAGTTGCCAGACTTAATATTAACGCTGGCGCTAATCCTGGAATAATTAATAACGGCAGCACTCAGCTATCTTTGCTTGGCGGAGCTGGCAATGTCATTGTGATGTCTGATAATACGGGGTCTTTATTTTCTATGACCCCAACCGCCTTTATTAGTAATAGTAATGTTAGCATCCTTTATCATATTAAAAAATGGTTTAATCCGAATTCCAATCAAAGTATCAGTACTAGCGGCACAACAGTTACAATTCTTAACCCGGTTGTCAATTTTCAATTTTCCGCCAGTATGATTGGTTCACGTCTGACAATTAACGGCGAGAGTCGAATTATTACGGGCTACACCTCAACTTCAGTAGTTACTGTTGATAGTGCTTATAGCGCTAACTATAGTAATTTATCTTATACCTTGTGGGGTGTTTATAGCCGCGCAGTCGAAATTGCCAGTGATGGCGCGGTTTCTACTTATTCAGAGACCGGCAGCATGGCAATTCAAAAGAGAACGGGCGACACCAATGTTTATATCCCCAACTTATTAGATCAAGCTGGTAATTATTATTTAACTTCTTCTTATCTTTATTTGAATAAAGATTTTCCGTTTGCTTGGTCGGGCACGACTGCTTATAGCGGCACCAAAGATGTCGGCTTACGCCGAACAACCACCGGTGCTTTAGAAATTTATGACGGCGTCACGGTTACTGCCGGAACTCTGAGTGCTTATCGCGATTTAAATATTAGAAATCTATTTGCTAATGGCAATATTGGCATCGGTACTTCCAGTCCGCTGTATAAATTAGATGTGGTTGGGGATGTTAATGTTACTGGCGCTTTCCGGGTAAATGGTACAGCATTTTCTTCTAGCCAGTGGACTACTAATGGAACTTCAATTTATTATAATACCGGCAACGTGGGGATTGGAATTACTAATCCGGCAGCAAAATTAGATATTGTCGGCTCCTTACGCAACACTCTGGCCACCACCCATTCTTTACTGGGTGGAGCGGGTAATAAGTATGTAGTAGCCGATAATACTGGCGCTCTATATCAAGGACTTTTATCTGAAGTCTCTTCAGCGCTTAGTTTTGGTGGCGGTATTATTAATAAGAGAACAGCAGTTGCTAATACAAATTATACCGCACTGGCGACTGATTATATTATTGCCTATACTTCTTTAACCGCAGACCGCACCGTGACTTTACCGACTGCGCTTTGTGCTTCCGGCCGCACATTTATTGTTGTTAATGAGGCCAGCAGTACTTTTGCAGTGATAATTGATCCAGAAGGAGCAACGACAATCGCCGGCCAAAATACCATTTCTTTAGACTCTTATAATTCCACGCCGGTTTATTGTAACGGCTCTGATTGGTTTATCTACTAAATTGTTATTAATTTAAAAATAAAAATATGTACAAGAAATTATTAATTTCCTTCGGATTGTTAGTTGTCTTAACGGCTGGTGCGGTTTTGATTAATTTTAATAAACCGGTAGAGGCCGCTTATTTGGGCAGCGGTTTGCCGAATGGAACTAGCGCACAAACTTTGCGCTATGGTGCCAGTGGCTGGGAAGCCAGCAGCGTCTTAACTAATGACGGCGCTAATTTAGTTTCTTCCGGTTCCATAACGGCCACTGAATTTTTATATTCTTCCGATTTGAGGTTAAAAGATAATGTTGCTCAACTCTCAGGCGCACTGAACAAAATTAATTCCTTGGAAGGCGTATCTTTCAATTGGAAAAAAGACGGCCAGGCAGAAATCGGTTTGATTGCTCAAGAGGTTGAAAAAGTAGTTCCGGAATTAGTAGTAACCGGTAATGATGGTTTGAAGGCGGTTAAGTATGGCAATATCGTTGCCTTATTAATTGAAGCTGTTAAAGAACAGCAGGCAGAAATTGATTTATTGAAAGCTCAGGTTAAAGAATTGTCTAAATAACAGAGGATAAGCAAAAATTAAAACCCACGCGTATGGTCAAGCGCTTTTCAAAATTTAAGAGTTATTTAGTGGCGGCGGCTTTTATTTTTTTGCCGCTTATTGCTTTAGCTGGAACTTACAATACGGTTTCAACCGGTTGGGTCGCCTCTAAGAATACTTCCGGAACCTCTATTACCGTTCCTAGCGCCTCCGGCGATATTTGCCAAGTAGTTTCCAATAGTTCGCTGACCAAGAATTTTTTTATTCCGACTAAATCGCTTAACGAGTGGAATGTTTTTGTTTCTCATAAACCAGCAGAAATAACTTTAGCCAGTTGTTGTGCTTGCTCGGCTGGTTATTATTTGAATGCGAGCGTTTGTACGGCTTGCGGTGGTAATCCAAATTATTGCGTTGGCGATTGCAGCCGTTCAGCGGTTAGCACTGGTTATTATTCTACCGGCGGCACGACTATAACCAGAACCGGACAGGCGCAATGTGGTTATGCTTATTATTGTACTTCGGGTACTTCCAATCTTTGTAGTGATGGTTTTTGCTGCGGAACAGGGAATACTACTAGCAGTAGCAATGCCTGTGCCGCTGGCTATAATTCGGCAACAACCGGTATTTATACTTGTGCGGCCGGTTATTATGATAGTAATCGTGATGGTGTTTGTGAGGCTACTTTGCCCGGTTATTATTCTCCTGTAAATGATTATCAACAATATCCTTGCGGCGCAAATGATAAATGGGCTGATGGGGGCGAGGCTGCTTGTTTTACGGTTTCTGCGGGTTATTACACCACCGGCGGAACAGCCACAACCAGAACTGGGCAGACGCAATGCGCCGCCGGTAGTTACTGTACTAATGGTACGCAGTCAGCCTGCGCTTTCAGTACTTATAGTAGCGCTCCAGGTTCGGGAACTTGTACAACTTGTTCTGACGGTTATTGTTGCGCGACCGGTAACGTGAGCGCGACGAGCGGTATTTGTACGGTTGGTTATAATTCTACTCCTTCAGGTTCTTATACTTGTGCGGCCGGTTATTATGATAGTAATCGCGATGGTATTTGCCAATTGGTAGAAGCTGGTTATTATTCTCCGGCTAATGATTATCGCCGCTTTGCTTGCGGTGCCAATGATAAATGGTCTGATGGTGGTGATGCTGCTTGTTTTACAGTTTCAACTGGTTACTACACTACTGGAGGGACGATCACCACTAGAACCGGACAAGCCGTTTGCGGTGCCGGGTATTATTGTACCGGTGGCGATCAAACCGCTTGTGGTTCGGATGCTAAATGGTCTGATGGTGGCGATGCGGCTTGTTTTGATGTTACTACCGGCTATTACACGACTGGCGGAACTTCCACCACTAGAACCGGGCAAACTCAATGTACCGCCGGTTCATATTGTGTTGGCGGTATTATTGCCGGTACTTGTGCGGCTGGTTATTATTGTCCGGCCGGTAGTTCCAGCGCCACGCAAACTGCCTGTGCCGCTGGGACAGCCAATGCTTTAACTGGTCAAACTAGCGTCACTGCTTGCGTTGCTTGCGCCGCCGGCTATTTTAATACGACTACAGGGAATACAACTTGTGGTAATTGCGGTGCTGGTTACTATTGTACGGGCGGCACTAATCATACAACCTGTCCGATTAACACTTATAATGCCGGAGTTAATGGCACTAGTTCCGCGTCTTGTACGGCTTGTACCTCTGGCTATACTTCGCCGGCCGGTTCTACTTCTTCCTCAGCTTGTACCGCCTCTTATTGTGTTGGCGGGACGGTTAATGGTTATACTTTTTCCAATATTAATTATGGCTTTACTCAAGCAGTTTCCAAAGTGGTTACCCAGGGAAATTGTTCCGGTACAGCCAATTGCAATAGCGGCACGGTAACAGTTAGCGGAGAATCAGCCGCTTGTAATGCTGGTTATTTTGATATTAATACTAGTTGCGCCGATGGTTGTGAATCTCGTTGCGGCGACGGCGTTTGTAATAATGGTGAAACTTGTGCGACTTGCGGCGATTGCGGCACCAGTTGTAGTTGTACTCCAGGAGCGACTAGAACCATGTATGCGGCTTTAAGTTCGGCTTGTGGAACTTACGGTTATGCTCAAGAAACTCAAACCTGTCAAGCAACCGGTGTTTGGAATGGCACTTATTCTTTAGCTTCAATTCCCACAAATACTACGCGCACGCGTTATGCGGCGGCAACGTCTGCTTGCGGCACTTACGGCGCCAACAGCGAAACTCAAACTTGTCAGTCATCCGGTTCGTTTAATGGGACATATACTTTGACATCCGCTCCTTCGGCGAGTACGCGCACGATGTATGTGGCGGCGACTTCTGCTTGTGGAACATATGGTTCTGCTAGTGAAAGTCAGACTTGCCAAGCTTCCGGCTCCTGGAGCGGTTCTTATGCTTTGAGTTCCGCGCCTTCGGCGAGTACCAGAACTATGTATGCAGCCGCCACTTCCGCCTGCGGCACCTATGGTTATAGTAGTGAAGGTCAGACTTGCCAAGCTTCCGGCTCTTGGAGTGGTTCTTATACTTTAAGTTCCGCGCCTGCAGCGAGCACGCGTACACGTTATGCGGCCGCCACTTCCGCTTGTGGTACTTATGGTTATTATAGTGAAAGCCAGACTTGCCAATCCTCAGGCTCTTGGTCAGGGTCTTATACTTTAAGTTCGACTCCTGCTAACACTACCCGCACTATGTATGCCGCCGCCACTTCTGCTTGTGGCGTCTGGGGAGCATACAGCGAAACCCAAACCTGCCAATCTTCTGGTGCTTTTAATGGTACCTATACTGCCGCTTCAGCTCCGACCTTAAGTACTAGGGTTAGATATGCCGATGCGACTAATAGCTGCGGTGTTTATGGATATAATTCCGAAACCCAAACCTGCCAATCATCAGGATCTTGGAGTCCAAATAATTATTCGGCTACCAGTTATTCTTCAGTAAGCACACAGACAATGTATTCTACATCTTCGGTCGCTTGCGGTTCCAGTTGTTCCAGTCAGACTCAAACTTGTACTTCTGGTGGCTGGAGTCCCAGCAATTATACTTATTCAACTTGTTCGGTAGATACCTGCAACTGTCCAAGCGGTCAATATTTAAGCGGTTCAACTTGTTATGATTGTGGTTATAATATGGCCTCGCCCAATCAATATTATTGCAACAACAACACTCGCTATACAGTTTCCTCCGGTTATTATACTACCGGCGGAACTTCCACTACTAGAACCGGACAAACGCAATGCGAGCCGGGCTCATATTGTAGCGGCGGGTTAAAGGCTAGCTGTGCGGCTGGCTATGCGGGCTATTCCTATGGCAATACTGTCAGTACTTGTGACGGCGGTTGTTTTGCCGGTTGGTATTGTCCGGCTGGCAGCACCGATACTCATCAAAATATTTGTTCCGGGAGCACTACTTCTAATTGTAATGCCACCTCGGCCGCCAGTTGCTATACTTGCCCGGCAGGAACTTATTATTTAGATAGCATATCTTATCCGTCGGGATTAATGGTTGATTATACTTATTGTCATTCGGGAAATAAATTATGTATTACTTGCCCGGCCGGGTCATATTGTAGTGGTGGGATTAAATACAGCTGTCCGGCTGGTAAGTATAATTCTAGTAGCGGCGGAACCAGCGCTTCCGCTTGTACAAATTGCCCCGCCGGTTCTTATTGTGACGGTTCGGCTGATTATTATGATTATTCCGGTTCTTCTTATACGGATAACCAATATATAAATAATTAAAATTTTATGAAGAAGGCCATTGTTGTTACATTATCTTCATTAGCGCTAGTATTTACCGTAGCGTTGATAATTAAATCAGTGATTGCTGCCGGGACCGCTCCCTCTAGCCCTTTCTGTTCAGAGTCTGGTTCTTCATATTGCAGTACTGGTAACACGGCTGTTTCCGGAACTTGTGCCGCCGGCACTTACAGCGCCGCCGGCGCCTCCAGTTGTTCCACTTGCACGGCTAATTATTACTGTCCGGGAGCTACCGATAGAATCGCTTGTACGGGCGGCAAAGTTTCACCAGCTGGTTCGGATGCGATTGATGATTGTGTTAACCCGCAATGTCCGATGGGCACAACGGATGGTTGGTCTTATTCGGCCATTAATTATGGTTCCACAGGGGTAGCCTATAAGCCGGCCTGTTATCATACCGATGGCGGTCATTTAAGTGCGACCGCCAATTGCAGTGCTACCGGAGTTGTTACTATTACTAATACCGGTACGGTTCCAACTTGCAATACTGGTTATCGTTACACTAGCGGCTCTTGGTATCAATCAACTTATGGTTGTTATTATGTTTGTATGTTAAATTGTGCTGCCGGTGCTTCGGGCGGATATTCTTATAATGCTTTAGAGAGTGGCGGCGCTAATAGTACTCAATCAGTCAGCAGAACAATCACTAACGGTTCTTGTTCTGCTACGGCTACTTGTTTTGACGGTACGGTCACGATTACTGGGGAAACTTGTTCTTGTAATGCCGGATATTATATCAGCGGAACAACCTGTGTTCAGTGTCCAGTCGGCTCTTATTGTACGGGCGGAACCGCAGCTGCAACTACTTGTCCGGCTAACATGACTTCTTCCGCCGGAGCGACGGCCGCTTCCAGCTGTTGGTGCACCAATACTCGCTGGACCTCATGTCCTTATCCTTCTTGTAATCCCGCTAAATGTACAGGCGGACAATATTGTAATTGTGACGGTAGTTTAGCTAATGGCTGTGAAGTCTCTTATACTTTTTCCAACACTACTTGTAAAACTTGCGCGGAAATTTGCTGCGGTAACGGAGTTTGCGATAGCGGGGAAACCGCCGCTAGCTGCGTAAAGGATTGTGGTTATTGCGGTGACGGTATTTGTTATACAACGACGGAAGGACCGTCTAATTGCTATGGCGATTGCGGCGGCGAAGTTTGTTCAGATAATAGCGCTTGTTATGGATATGGCAATAGCAGTTTCTGTACTTATATTGGTTATTCCGGCGGTTACTGTAACGGCGGTTACGGTTATTGCCAGGGATGTATGGGGGATCAATATTATTGTGATTATTGCGGTTCTTGGGTGGCTCAGTCGTATGGAACTTGCGAGTGCTATTAATAAAATTTAGTATCAAATAGTTATAAAAAGGCATTAATTTAATGCCTTTTTGTTTAATATTGGAGCTTTAATTTTGGTGCTGTTTTATCTTATATTTGACAAATATTTAAAAATATTATATAATATTAGCATTAAAATTAAATTAAGAGAACTTTAAAAATTAATAGAAACCAAAAATATCAGTCATGAAAAAAGTTATTGTATTACTGGCCTTGGTTGCCATTATGGCAACCTTTTTTCTGACGAGTTGTCAGGAAGAAAATGAATTTGAACCACAGCCGCTTAGCGGCCTTTACTTGCACACTTTTGTGCGCGATTACCCAACCGCTGACACTGAGGTACTTATCACTTCTGATGAGCTGACTAAGAAATCGGCGATGATTGCTGATACCACGGAATATTTATTTAAAATCAACGGCGATTACGCTGAAATTTTAAATGATAATTCGGTAACTGTTTTAGATTTTAGAGCCAGCGGAGACAAAGCTGTCTTCGATTTATCAAATGGCTCTACAGTGACCGCTTATTTATTTCCGCAAGTCAAATACGGAACCAGCAAGGATTTTCCGTTTAACGGAATTATTCGGACGCGTAATTTTATTCTGGTCATTAATGGACAAGATAAAATTAAGATGTGGGATTTAGAAACCGGAGATTTAATTTTTTCCGGACGCGGCATGCTTATCGGTGAAAATAATCTCACGCTTAACATGGGAATTTTATTGCCCAGTCTAAAGTTTGTCGACGCCAATCCTAACGGCATCGGCAACATTTTCAAGTTCACCTGGTTAACTAAAACTTATCCGGGATATTCGCTCACACCGCAAAATTAATTAGCACCATGAAAAAATTATTGTTAATTGTTGTTGTAATTTTTATTTCCGGCCTGGCTGGAGCTAAAAATTCGTATCTGTTCAATAAGGTGCTGGTAAACGGTGCCTATGAACAAGCAATCTACCCGAGTACGGACGTGGTTTGTCTCCTTCCGGGAGAGAAGTATTCCGCTTCGTATTATCTGAATGCCTCATTTATTTCCGGCAACACCGTTATTGAAGTTTTATCGGCTCCGGACTATCTGGAATTGCCTCTAATCTTCAACGACACGACAGCATCAGGGTTTAATTTCTACTTCGCTAACAACGAGTCTGGCCAGGAAGCTTATTTCCAAACTGATATAACCGAAAATGGTTTTAAAAGTTCTTGGTCATGCTGGCGTTATCCGAGTGGTTGGCTGGGTGATATTGAATTTATTAACCAGCTTAAAGTTGGCGACTCAATCCAATATCGGATTAGTACCGTTTGCTCCGGTCTTAATGGCCAGAGTTATCACAACTATCATTTACGCACCATTAAATGCGTGGCCGCCGACAGCGTCTTGAAACTTGGCGATTTAACTAATGTCTTCGATCCTTTTAAATCTCCGGTTAGTGCTTTTCCGAATCCGTTTATAGATGAGTTGAATATTAACTCGTTTCAAAACGTCGATGCGTTTATCGTTGATGCTAGCGGACGCGTTTTGGCTAGCCAGCGCTTGCAGCCCGGTTTGGCCAAGATTTCCACCGCTGGCTTAAAACCCGGCATCTACTTTCTTAAAGCCGGCAAAACGGTTGTTAAACTTATAAAACAATAGACTAATCAGTCTAAAATATAAGTTAAGGGCATCTTTCGAGATGTCCTTTTTTTATTGACCCTAGAGCCTGAAATTGCTATAATTATAGTATCTTAGATAAATAATCTCCTGGAAAATATGAAGAAAAATATCAAAAAGATTTTGCTATTAATTTTTGTGTTAGTGCTTATTTTTTTAGCTTATCTTTTAGTGAATATTAGTCTGAAGGAAAAAAAGGTGAACACCCCAGCTGATGTTAATAATCAAGATTCAGCTCAGCCCGCTGCCGAGTTCGTGCCGGAGATGATGACTGAATCCGAGAAAGTTGAAATGAAGCTCGGCCCTCAATTAAATCTGCAAGTTATTTCCCGTGACGCTGACGGCAAAGTTGAAGCTTATAAAATTATCCGCTCCGAGTCCGATATTATTAATCTAAATCAATAAATTAAAATAATATTATTATGAACAATAAAAAAACAATCTTGATGGCGGTAATTGGTGTTGTGATTGTTGCTCTGGCTGTTGTTTTAGCCCTAGCCGGAAAACAGGGAGCTAATAATTCAAATGACAAATTAAGCCAAGAAGAGTTTAATGAAAATGCCACGCCGCAATCCGCCGTCTCGGTTCCGGAAACAATTGATTGGAAAAAAGAAGCGGGCGCTGATTTTAAGGTGGAGTTTATGAATGATGAAGAAAAACAGGCCATGGGAATTAGTACTAGCACTCGAGTCCAAGTTTTAGCGCGCGATAAAGCGACTAATGTTGTTTTGGCTTATAAAGTTATTAATGCCGATGTTGATATAATAAATAATTTAGAGCAGTAAAACTCTTTAATATTATGAGCCATCAAAAAAAGCTTATTGTTATTATCGTCCTGCTGGTTTTAATTGCAGCCGTTTTGTCTTTAGTTTTTTTAAAAAAATCAGTTTCACGCAATTCTAATTTAGCGGCTCCGACAAATTTAGAATCAGTGAGCACCGGCCCGATAGCCTCACCGGAACCGGAGGCCCTGGTGAACAACGCCAATCCTAACACTTATTCTTTTGCCGGCGATCCGCAGGCGGAAAAAGTGGAAGTAGAATTTATGTCTGATACAGAAAAGCAAGCCATGGGCATTCCAACAGCCGCGCGGATTCAGGTTTTAGATCGCGATGCGGACGGTAAGTGCATTGCCTGGAAAACTATTAATCAAGATTCGGAGATTTTGTACGAATACGTTAAATAAGGATATGGATAATAAGAAAAAAATTATTTTAGCTTTAGGTTTTATCCTTATTTTGGCTTTGCTGGCGCTTATCCTTTGGCAGTTAAAATCTGGCAATCAAGCAGTAACGCCGGTTGTTGAAGTTGGCAATCAATTCGTACCTGATGCTTCTCAGAGTTCTACTACGCCTCGCGATTGGGAAGAAACGGATACGCGCAAGGCGGTGCCTGAAGGCGTGGTTGTGCCGGAAATGAAAACTATTATACCCGATAATTTAAAGGAGCAAATTGCCGTGCCAACCGCCGCGGTTCCGGTGGTCGAAGGCTCATCAGCTCAAATTAGAATTTTTAATGTTAAAGCCCAGGCTGATAAATTTATTCCGGAAAAAATAATTGTTAATCAAGGGGACACGGTTCATATTGAATTTACGGCAGTTGACAAGGCTTATGACTTCACCATCTCCGGTTATAATATGAAACAGGCACCCAATCAAGGGGAAACTAAAACCTTAGAATTTCAAGCCCTGCAAGACGGCGACTTTATCTATTATTGTTCAGCTTGCGGCGGCTTGCAATCCGGGCCCCAAGGGCATATTATTGTGGTTAAATAATTGTCGCGGTTGTCAGAAATTTTCAGAATTGCTATAATAAAATTCAGATAATAATTTATAGTTTAAAGAAGTGGAGAAAATCTTCTTCTTTTAAACTTTAATCTTAGAATATGAAAAAAAACATGATTGGAAATCTGGTGGCGATTATCTTAATTCTAGTTTTCGCCGGGCTGTTAACTTATTTTTATGTGTCTTTAAATCGCATGGACAAGAAAATGATGGAATTACAAAATACTATTGGCCAAGACTCCGCCAAAATTACTAGTATTGTTAATTTCTTTAATGCCAACCTCAATGCCCAGAACACTAATAAATAATAAAAATATAAAAAGACCGTCAACTAAGGCTTTAGCCGGAGACGGACTCAATAATAATTCTATGAAAAAAGAAATCGTTTTTCCGCTGATTGTCGGAATCATCTTTGGTGCCATGGTAATGGTTTTCTGGCAATTTACCGCCAGCTTAAGAAACCAAAGCGCTCGTTTAGCGCAGCTCGAAACAGCTACCAACCAAAATACTCAGACTGTTAATGACATCGTCACCTTTATTAATAACGCCACCAAGGGCGCGGCCGCTAATGAGACTCCAGCCGCTACTCCGGCTCAATAAATTAAATTTTTGCAGCTCAAAAAGCCCTGCCAAAAGCAGGGTTTTTGTGTTATAATTTGAGTATATGAAAAAAGAAGCCGCCAAAATTAGAATTGAAAAATTAAAAGCTGAAATAAATTTTCATCGCTATAATTATCACGTTTTAGACCGGGAAACAATAACTCCTGCGGCTTTGGATAGCTTAAAGAACGAATTATTTTCTTTGGAAAACGAATATCCTGATTTAATTACTCCGGATTCGCCAACTCAGCGCGTCGCTGGCCAGCCACTGGCAAAATTTGTGAAAACTAAACATTCGCGGCCGATGATTTCTTTATTCGATGCTTTTTCCGAAAGTGATATGGGCGCTTGGCAGGAGCGCAACGAAAATTATTTAAAGCGCGCTTGGAATCAAGAATATTATTGCGAATTAAAATTGGACGGCCTGGCTATCAGTCTGCATTATGAGTCCGGCCGCTTGCAAGTGGCGGCGACTCGCGGCGATGGAGTGACCGGTGAAAATGTGACGGCGAATGTTAAGACCATCCAAAGCATTCCCTTAGCCTTAAGACGCCCGACAGCAGCCGAACTTAAGGCGGCAGGATTTTCGACGGGTGAAGCCGAAACTATTTTCGGCTTATTGGATAATGGAATTATTGAAGCGCGCGGGGAAGCGATTATGACCAAAAAAGTTTTGCATGATTTGAATAAAAAATATGAATCTCTAGGCAAACCTTTATTGGCCAATGCCCGGAACGGCGTGGCCGGCTCTATCCGCCAACTGGACTCTAAAATTACCGCTGAACGCCACTTAGATTTTTATGCTTATGATTTATTGCTGGGCGATTATGAGCGCGGGGAAGTCGTAAATACTAAAGAGCAGTTAGATTCTTTGCTGCGTCTTTTAGGTTTGAAGGTTTTGCCGGACAACGCGGTTTGTAAAAATTTAGCTGCAGTCTTTAATTTTTTTAACGGTGTTGGCCAGCGGCGGGAAAAATTAGCTTTTGATATTGACGGGATTGTGGTTAAGGCAAATGATTTGAAGATGTGGCCGGTTTTAGGGATTGTCGGCAAGGCGCCACGCTATATGATGGCTTATAAATTCCCGGCTGAGCAAGCAACCACTAAGGTTAATAATATTGTTTGGCAAGTCGGGCGCACGGGCGCGCTCACGCCGACCGCTATTTTAGAACCGGTATCAGTCGGCGGCGCGACAATCAGCCGTTCAACTTTACATAATTTTGATGAGATTCAGCGCTTAGATTTGCGCTTAGGAGATACAATTGTGATTGAACGTTCCGGGGATGTAATTCCAAAAGTGATTTCGGTTTTAAAAAATTTGCGGACCGGAAAAGAAAAAAAGATTACGCCGCCGGCAATTTGCCCGATGTGCGGCGGCCGAGTTGAGCAAGTTGACGACGAAGTTGCTTATCGCTGTTTAAATAAAGAATGTTATGCGGTCAGCTTGCGCCAGATAGAACATTTTGTTTCCCGCGGGGCCGCTGATTTTGACGGCTTGGGACCGAAATTGATTGAACAATTTATGGCAGCCGGCTTAATTAAAGATGCGGCTGATATTTATGCTATCGATGAAACTAGAAAGTCAGACCTATTAAGTTTAGAAAGATTTGCCGAGAAAAAAGCCGATAATGTAATCGCGATAATTAACGCTAAGCGTGAATTGGACTTGGCGCGTTTTATTTATAGTTTAGGAATTAGGCATGTGGGGGAAGAGACGGCGCGGACGCTGGCGGCAATGATTGCTGGAAATTTATATACAGAAAAAAAACAGCCAGTAGCGCCAAGTGCTTTGATTTTAGCTTTTCAATCCAAGAGCAGGGAAGATTTAGCAAATATGGAAGATATCGGCCCGGTGGTCGCCGAAAGTATTTATAGTTTTTGGCACGATGCGAAAAATTTAGCGCTCCTGAAAAAATTTGAACAGAACGGCGTTAAAATAATTATTACCGCTTTTGAAAAAAGTGGCTCAGCCAGCAGTAAGTTAGCGGGTAAAACTTTTGTTCTTACCGGCTCATTGCTTGGTTTGACACGTGATGCCGCAAAAGATAAAATAAGAGCATTAGGCGGCAAAACAACTGAAAGCGTGACAAAAAACACTGATTATGTTGTCGCTGGTGAAAATTCCGGTTCTAAGTATGACAAGGCGAAAGAGTTGGGGGTTATGATTTTAAATGAAGAAGAATTTTTGAAAATGATTAAATAAAATTATGCAGCTTAGCAAAGAAGAAATTCAACATATTGCCGAACTTTCCCGCTTAAATTTGAGTCCGGAAGAAGAGGAGAAATATCGCAATCAACTTGCTTCGATTTTGGATTATATAAAAATGCTGGATGAAGTTAAAACCGATAAAGTTATGCCCACCGCCCAAGTCAGCGGCTTAATGGATGTCTTTCGGGAAGACGAGGTTCGGTCCTGGAGCCGGGAAGAGGCCGAAGCGGCACTCAGTCAAAGTGAACGAGAAAATGGCAATGTTAAAGTTAAAAGAGTTTTGCAGTAATTAGTATGAATTTAAACGAATTAAACATTAAACAGGCGCGCGAATTATTGGATAGCGGTAAAATCACTTCTTTAGAGATTACCGAGGCTTGTTTGGCGCAAATAGCATCTCAGGATGGGGGAATTCATGCCTGTTTAACGGTTTGTGCTAATGAGGCTAGGGAAGCGGCTCAAGCGGCTGATAAGCGGCTTAAACAAGGCGAAAGAGGAGCTCTTTTGGGTATTCCTTATCTTTGTAAAGACATTTTAATGACCAAAGGAATTCGGACAACCGCTGCTTCTAAAATCTTAGAAAATTATGTTGCACCTTATGATGCGACCGTTGTCCGCAAACTAAAAGAGGCGGGAGCAGTGATGCTCGGAAAAACTAATTTAGATGAATTTGCTCATGGCGCCTCCACGGAAAATTCCGCTTTCGGCCCCACAAAAAACCCTTATGATTTAACGCGCGTGGCCGGCGGTTCTTCCGGCGGCAGTGCGGCTGGAGTTGCAGCTAATATGTGCTTGTTTGCACTCGCTTCAGATACCGGTGGTTCTATTCGACAGCCCTCCAGTTTTTGCGGTGTGGTTGGTTTGAAACCAAGTTATGGCCGAGTTTCCCGTTTCGGTTTATTATCCATGACTTCTTCCACTGATGTCATCGGCCCGATTGCCAAGACGGCCGAAGACGCCGAAATAATTTTTAAGGTAATCGCCGGCCAGGATGAATTAGACGCGACGAGCGCTCCGGAAAAAATAATCAGCGATTCGCAAAAAAAGATTATTGACCCGCGCGCTAAGACTTTAAACGGCCTGCGTGTTGGTTTGCCCAAAGAATATTTTTTACCGGAATTAAATCCGGAAATTAGAAATCGCGTTATGGTTTTAGCCGATAAGTTAAAAGATGCCGGCGCAGAGATTAAAGAGGTGAGCCTCCCTTATACTAAATATGGCATTCCGGTTTATTATATAATTACGCCTTCAGAAATTAGTTCTAATTTGGCGCGTTTTGATGGTATCGGCTGGGGTTTGAAGGATGAAGAGGCTCAGAACTTGCAAGAGTTTTATAAAAAAAGCCGCGGTGCCGGTTTTGGTCCGGAAGCTAAGAGAAGAATCATGCTTGGCACTTACGCCTTGTCTGCCGGTTATTATGATGCTTATTATAAAAAAGCCCAAACGGTCCGCACTTTAATTATTAATGATTTTAATCAAGCCTTTAAGCAAGTTGATGTTTTATTAACCCCAACTGTGCCCCATGGAGCTTTTAAAATCGGCGAGAAATCAAATGATCCATTAGCGATGTATTTAGAAGATATTTTTGTGACCGGCGCGAGTTTGGCTGGTCTGCCGGCAATTTCCGTGCCGGCGGGAACCGTGAAGGTTAAAGATGGTGGCGATATGCCTTTGGGCGCGCAGTTAATCGCTCCCCGCTTTCAAGAAGAAACCTTGTTTAAGATTACTGAGTTTTTAGTTTAAATTTTATAAGATAAAAAATATTCGTATGACAAACACAAAAAAGATTTGGTATCTGCTGGCCGCCTTGTTAATTATCACGGCCACTGCCTTAGCGCTCATCGGCGGCCGTAAGCCCAGAACCGAAGTAGTAACGGGCGAGCCATATAAAACGATAACTGGCGCTAAAACTAGCAGCTATGAGCCGGTCGGGGAAGTTTTAAATTTGGCTGCGGATGATAATATTATCGGCGAGAAAACGGCGCCGCTCACCATCTTTGTCTACGAAGATTACTCAAGTCCTTATAGCTCTGAGTTAGCCGCTACTTTAAAAAGAATAATTTCCGAGTCTGGCGATAAGCTAGCGATTGTAATCCGGCCATTTGTAACTGCCGGCAATAATATTTCGCGTGAAGGAGCTTTGGCTTTGATGTGCGCGGCCGATGTTGATAAGTTCACGGAAATGCGCGATTTGATTTTAGCGGAGGCTAAGGAGGGCAGATTGGTGGCTGGCGGTTTTGGTGCTTACGCTGCTCAGTTGGGATTGGATGAAACCGTCTTTAACGCTTGCTTGACTAATGAAGAAAAATCCGTAAAATTGGAGGCAGTGATGGCCGAAGCTGATAAGAATTTAGTTTTAGGCGCCCCGACAATTTTTGTCGGCAATGAAATGATAATCGGTGCCCGTCCATACAGCGATTTTGTTGATTCTAATGGCGACGCCATTGAAGGTTTAAGAGCGGTGATTGATAGGCAACTAAATCAACTGCCGGCCGAAACTAAATAAAAAACACAATTTAAAATAGATAAGAGCGGTTCGTCCGCTCTTTAATTGGAGAGGTCGCATAGTGGTCGATTGCGCTCGCTTGGAAAGCGGGTAAGGTGTCAAAGCCTTCGAGGGTTCGAATCCCTCTCTCTCCGCAGATTGTAAATAGCCCTATTTTAGGGCTATTTTTTATAGAAGTATATTGCTTTAGAATGAAATGGTATAATTAAAATATAATAAATTAGCTTGTAAATTTTTTTGTTTATGATTTTAAATCAAGTGATAATATATATACTTGTCGGATTTATAATTCTTAGTGCTCTTGATAAAATTTTTGGCAATAAACTTGGCCTTGGTAAAAAATTTGATGAAGGTTTTATGGCCATGGGCTCATTGGCCATTGCGATGTTAGGCATGATATCGATTGCACCTGTGTTGGCTCGTTACTTAGCGCCGCTTATTACCCCAGTTTATAAATTTATTGGTGCTGATCCTGCAATGTTTGCCGGTACTTTTTTAGCTAATGATATGGGTGGTTATCATTTAGCACTAAAGCTAGCTAGTAGCAGCGAAGCTGGTTTATTATCAGGATTAATAGTCGCTTCTATGATGGGAGCAACTCTAGTATTTACCATACCAGTTGCCTTGGGTATTATTGAAAAATCTGATTATGAATTTTTAGCTTTAGGTATTTTATCTGGAATAATTACAATTCCACTTGGTGCTTTTTTTGCTGGAATTTTTGCTGGGTTTAATATAGGAATGATTATAATAAATTTGCTGCCAATTTTAATTTTAGCCGTAGCTATTACTTTTGGTTTGTGCAAATTTCCTAAGTTAATGATTAAATGTTTTAACTATTTTGGTAAATTTATAACAGCTATTATAACATTGTCGGCGGTAGCTATCATTATTGAAACACTGACTAGTTTTGTAATTATTCCTGGTATGGCGCCAATATCAGAAAGTCTAAAAATTATTGGCTCAATTACTATTATTTTAGTTGGGGCTTATCCAATGGTTTACGCCATTACAACCATATTTAAAAAATATTTAGTAGCTGGTGGAAAAAAATTAAATATAAATGATAAATCTGCTGCTGGGCTCATTACATCTTTAGCTAATAATATTCCGATGTTTAGCATGTTTAAAGAAATGGATAATCGCGGCAAAGTGATTAATGTAGCTTTTGCGGTTTCAGCAGCTTTTGTTCTAGGTGATCACTTAGGTTTTACAGCTAGCGTTAATACCAATATGATATTACCAGTAATTGGAGGTAAATTAATTGGCGGACTGACGGCCATAATGGTAGCAATGTTTGTATATAATAGAATTTATTTAAAGAAAGATAATAAATTGTTAGAATAATTAAGAATATTAGAAATTACTGTTCCAACTGCATCCCACTCTCCCCGCACACAAAATAAAACAACCAAATTGGTTGTTTTATTTTTGTATTTGGAAAATGGGAGGGATTCGAACTAGGCAGAAGCGAGGCAAACACGAGCCACTTTTCTGAGCGGCGAGTGTGTAGACGAGCGTCGCTAAAGCATCCGGGGGATGCTTTAGCGCTGCCTCTGGACAAGTGAGCTTTTCGGAAGAAAAGCGAGCGCGATAAATCCCTCTCTCTCCGCAGATTGACAAAAGTATATTAATATGATATACTTTTTTGTTATGTAGAACTTTAAAAAATTGGGTTAGATTTGGTTAATTACTGAGATTATCTAAAGATTAGGTAAGTTTAGTAATTAATCAAATTAGTAGTAACTTTATAAAATCGCAATCATGTTAAAAATATCTATTTTTTCGTTTTTGATTGGTATGGCAGTTTATGCTGGAACCGCCGCAATTCTTGGGAAAAAGAAAGCAAATCGTTTGCCTGGTGGCGCTATTGGTGGATCCCTTGCTCTAACGTGGGTTATACTCCCAGCTTATTGGTATTTGGCCATTATATTTTCATTAATTGGACATATTGTTGCTGTATTAGTAACAAAATGGTTTCAGCGTATCGTGGCCGTACGAAATTTTCGATAGCATTTATCGTCCTTATCAGGGAAGTCTAAAATATAAGACTTCCTTTTTTATTTGTCAAAACAGTTCCAACATCGTCCCACCCTCTCCGCCAAGAAAAAAAGAAGGAATAAAATTCCTTCTTTTTTCTTTGTTTGTAGAGCTCCCTAACAAGTAAACCTATCATCTTTTAGCTAACATGATATAATATAAATAGCCATTGATAGCATTAAGCAAATTGATTTATGGAAAATAAAATTATTCGCGCCGTTAAGAACCACAAATTTGATATCCTCAACCTATTTATTAGTACGGCGGTATTTATTGTATTATTAAGACTGAACTACACATTATTCAAGGGACTCCACTTTAATGGTTACGTGTATTTGCATTTTGTAGTATTTATATTGTCTTGTTATTTTACATTTAGATTATTTAAAGAAAACAAGACAAAAACGATCCTTAATCGGGCAATAAATAAAATAATAATATCATTGGTTGAAGCCATAATCTTATATTATTTGGTTCCATATTTGATTTATCAAATTTATTTTTTTGTTGCCGCTTCCGTTGCAATTATAATGTTATAATGATGATGGCTGGATTTTAGTTAAAATATGGAAAAATTCCCCTTTAGTTTTCCGCAGAATACTGATTTAAAAGAAAATAAAATTGAAAAGCCTCAAATTAAAGAAGGAGTTGATTTTGCTTTTGAGCAAATCCCAGAGTTAGCTGATATTGGAACAAAGGAGCAATATTCAAAATATTTAGATACGGTTTTTCCTGAAAGCAAGATAAAGGATATCGTCTATCATAGAACTGTTGAAAAATTTGATGTTTTTGATAAATCTAAAACAAAGGAAATAAATGGATATAGATTTTATTTTAGCCCCATTAATACGGGAAGGTACGGTCAATATGTAATGCAAGCTGTTTTAAATATAAATAATTTAGCCGAACCATATAATGACGAATTTATTAACTATGTAAATAAAGAACACCCTGAGTACACCGAAGGAAAAAGTAAAAATTTTTATCTACCAGCCAATATTTATGTTTATGCAAATAAATATGGATATGATGGAGTATATGCTTTTGAAGGGACAAATGATGATGAGTATAGTGTTTATGAGCCGGAACAAATCAACGTATTAGGATCTGAACAGGATATGGAAAACTTCAAAAAATTTGTAGGAAATGAGTAGTAGATTTAGATTTTTTTATTTATCTAAAACCATTCTAACTACGCCCATCTCTCCGCCAATGAGAATGAAGCCGGCTGGCAAGCCAGCTTCTTTTTTATACTTTTTCCCATTATTTTGCTAAAATACTAATATAAAAAAGTAGTTATTATAAACATAATTTAACTTTAAAATCATATGGATTTACAAAATAAAGTCGCAGTTGTTACCGGTGCTAAGCAGGGAATCGGTCGCGGGATTGCCTTAGTGCTGGCTAAGGCCGGAGCTAAAATAGTTGTAGCCGATCTTGACCAATCAGCTTGCCAACAGGTTGCGGATGAGATTAAACAGCTGGGAAGCCAAGCCCTGGCTCTTAAGTGTGATGTTAGTAATAAAGCGGAGGTTGAAGCGATGATTGCCGCCGTTAAATCAGAGTTCGGTTCTTTGGATATTTTGGTGAACAATGCCGGTATCTTTCCGTTTATTGCTTTTGATAAGATGACTGAAAGTGATTGGGACAAGGTAATTGATGTTAATTTAAAAAGTATTTTTTTCACTTGTCAGGAAGCGTTGAAAGTTATGCCTGAGGGCGGACGGATAATTAATATTTCTTCCATTGCCTCCGTTGTCGGTTTCGCCGGCTTAACCCATTATTGCGCTTCCAAAGGAGCGCTTAACGCTTTTGCTAGAGCTCTAGCCTTAGAGGTTGCGCCCAGGAAAATTACGGTTAATAATGTTGCCCCAGGTGCAATCGATACTCCGGGAGCCAGCCAGCCTGATCAACCGCGGACGGCCACTGAAGAGCTTCGAAAACAGACGGTAGCGATGATTCCACTCTCTCGCTACGGTCAGCCGGAAGATATTGCTAACGCGGTAGCCTTTTTGGCTTCTGAAGGCGCGAGTTATATTACTGGCCAGACGATTGTCGTTGACGGCGGCTGGACTTTGCGTTAAAGATATAAAAATATAATTTAATTCTTAAAAAGAAAAACCGTCCTATTAGAACGGTTTTTCTTTTTTTGTGCGCCCAGTAGGATTCGAACCTACGACCGTCTCCTTAAAAGGGAGCTGCTCTACCAACTGAGCTATAGGCGCAATAAATATTGGCTAATTTAGCCTTATTAATTTATGTATTTGATAATAACAAAAGTTTTTTGGTTTGACAAGAGCTTGGCTATCTTCGGTTTTACATAATAACCTGGCCGTCTGGGATGCCGGACAATTCGCTTTCAGAAATAGTTCTGACCGATTTGAAATTGTAGCCCCTATTTTTAAAAGCGCTCTCGCTGTAAAAAGGCATTTTTTTACCGTTAGCAATTAGATAAACCGTTGTTCCGAAATTTGATTTTACCAGTCTATTATTTAAATAGGCCGCCGTTCCCGTTACTTCTTTAGAATTTTTAATTACCGTTCCTAATTTATAGGCGTTTAGCTCGCCTTTTTTAGAGACAACAATATCTTGAGATTTATAATTGAGATAAGTAAAGACATCCCAGTTGGCAATCGGACGCTTATAATTTCCGTCTATTAAATAAACAGCGTTTTTGTTGGCTTCTTTAACCACTTGGCCGTCGCTGTAAATACCCCAATAAGGGATGCCGTTTTGATATTGGTTAAAGTAGGTCTCCGTAATTGTTTTTGGGGTCGCCTTGGAGATGCTTTTTATTTTATCATTATTGTTAAGAGCAATTTTAGTATTATTGTAAATAAAATAAGTGGTTGATTTATATTTTACTAAATCACCATTTTTGAAATAGGTATTTAAATACTCGCTGGTTAGGGGAGCAGTTTGGAAAGAATAAATTTTACTTTCAAAACTTTTTTTATTCAGTTCACTTTTTAGTTTTATTTTATAATAATAAATGGTATTAGGGTTCAGCTTATTCAAGGTTGCTTTATGGCTCAGGCTGGAGGTAGCCGTTACTTTAAGGTTGGTATTTAATTTATCAGGTTTAACTCCATAAGAAATATCAGCAGTCGCTAAAATATTAGTGTCCCAAGTAATCACCGCGTTTTCAGCTAAGAGCGGCGCCTGTCCGGTGCTCTCGGGAATTAAATTGTTAATTTTAATATCATTGATAGCGTAGCTAGATGTCGTCAGGTCGCCGGAGTATGAAGAAGTATTTTTATCTTCGTCGGTGGTAATTATTTCATAATAATAATGGGTGGCTGGTTTAAGTCCGGTGATGATTGTCAAAAATTCTTGTTTACGATTGCCGTAGCTCCATGTCTTATCTAAATTGCCGGCCGTGGTGCCATATTTTATTTTAACGCTCACTGGCTCATTGGCAAAAAAAGATAAAGCGAAAGCGGTGTCGGTTGTTTGTAATTTTTTAATATCGTAAAGAGTGGCGGCCTGGGTATTTTTTATATTTTTGGTATCCAAATAATTAACAAAAGACTCGCTGCGGCCGCCATTTTCGCCAACGGCCACGATTTTATAATAGTATCCGGTTTTAGCTTTAAGCCCGGTTAAATCAGCACTGTGGGAACGTCCGACATTTAGGTCGCCGACGTAGAAGGGCATATTATCTGCGCTTTCGCCAAAATAGAGATAGCCAGTGCTATTTTCGCTAGTCGACCAAAAAATCCGGGCGGCGTTGCCTTGGAGGGATTCCGCATGGATATCGCTGATAATCGGGCTGGCGCCAGCATTATTGGCTGTTAGGATAAAACAGCTAATAACAGCCAAAAATAATAAATAAAGTCTATTTTTCATAATTTAATAATTAACAAGCTTATTATATCACGTTTTTAAGTTATTGTCAATATATTGTGGTTTACGGTAAAGGCTAATTAAATGTTAAAATGTTACTTTTTCTATTTGTTCCGCGTCTGGTATAATAGAGATATCATTATGGCCACAATTTCTTCTCCTAAAATCGATTTGGATTTAGTTTTAAAAGCGCAAGCCGGAGACGGCGCGGCTTTTGGCGAGCTTTATGATATTTATATTAAACCGATTTATAATTTCGTCTTTTATAAGACTTTGGTAAAAGAAACAGCCGAAGATATTACTAGTATTGTCTTTACTAAAGCTTGGCAGAAAATTGGACAGTTCCAGGGCGAGAGCGTGGCCGCTTGGCTCTATGCCATTGCCCGTAATGCGGTTGCCGATTATTATCGAAGCGAAAAAAATAATTTGGACATTGAAGATTTTTGGGATTTGGCCGCCAGCGATAATTTTTTAGAAAAAGTGGATTTAAATTTAGCGACCCTAGAAATTAAAAAGGCTTTGAGTCGGCTCAGTGTCCGGGAACGGGAAATAATTATTATGCGTTTTTGGCTGGACATGCCGTTTAAAGAAATTGCAGCCAGTTTGAATAAGCAAGAGGGAGCGGTGAAGATGTCGCTTAGCAGAGCTTTGAAAAATGTAAAAAACCAACTGCCGCTAGCTCTAATAATTTTAGGGCCTAATATCATTAATATATGTCAAACGAAGAATTAAAACAAATTTTGTCAGAATTATATATTTTAGAGCCAAGCTTAAAAGTTAAGGAGGCAGATTTGATTATTTTAGTCCAGAGGATGACAGCTTCCAAGCCAAATTTAAAATTTGATGCGGCTTTTGTCTCTCGATTGAAAGCGGAAATTATGAAGTCGCCGCTAACATCTCAAACAGAAACAAAAATAAATATAAATAGTAATTTTAATTTTATGGATAAAAAACTTTATTTTGCCTTCGGTTCGCTAGCAGTAGCGAGCTTGGCTTTTCTCTTCTTTTTGAAGACAACTGGCGTTAGCCAGCAAACCCAGATTTTAATTGCTGACAATAAGGTCGGTAACAGCCAGTCGGATACAGCCGCTGTTGATGTTTTGCCTGCGGGCGCCTTCGGCAGTTTGGCTAGTTTAGGCACAACGGCGATTAATGCCAATAATGCCAGCGCCGGTAAAGCAGTGGCTTTTGGTATGGGCGGCGGTGGCGGCGTGGCGGCTAGTGCCGAGATGGCGACCTTTACGGCAACTCCGGCTGACGCTTCAAGCATTGCAGCTGTTTCCCCGATGGCTGGAGTTACTACTGATATGAAAATTATGCCGCCTTATTATGGATTTAAGTATGTTTATAAGGGCGAACCTCTTAATTTAGAAGGTACTAGCGCGGCGGTTTATCGCCGAATTAAGGGAGATGATGCGGCCGCTAAAAACATGGCTAACCTAATCAGCGCCGCTTCTTTTTCCGGTTTAGACTTTTCTACTTTCAGTAATTTAAAAGCCGCAAATATAACTTTAATGGAAGATAAGGATTTAGGTCTAGTCGTTTATTTTGATTTCAACGAAGGCAATATCAATATTTATGAAAATTGGGAAAAATGGACCTATCCGGAAAGAGATGCTTGCGCCAATGACCAGTCTTGCTGGGATAGATATCGCATCAAGATTAGTGATGTTCCTGCCGATGCTGATTTAATCTCCATGGCGGATGGATTTTTAAGCACCCATAATGTTCAGCTTGACCATTACGGCTCACCGTTAGTGGATAATTACTGGCGCGATAGCTATGAACAAACAGCTGATAAAACTAATTTTTACATTCCAGAATATGCCACCGTCGTTTATCCTTTATTGATTGACGGCCAAGCAGTTAGAGATCAGAGTGGAAATTATGCGGGTTTGCGCGTGACTATTAATTTACATAAAAAAGCCGCTTCGGGTTTAAACGGTTTGGTACCATATCGCTATGAGTCTTCACAGTATGATTTAGAGACCGCCACCGATACGATTGTAAAAATTGCCGAAAACGGCGGTTGGAATGGCAACTATTATTTTCAAGCAGAAAATGTCCAGACGATTGAGCTGGGTACTCCAGAAAAAGCTTATGTCCAAATTTACCGCTATGCTGCTAATCGTAACGAAGAGTTGTTGGTTCCAGCGTTAATTTTCCCGGTTATTAACGTGCCGTCAGGCGCTTATTATTACGGACAAAAATATGTAACAGTGCCGCTTGTTAAAGAAATGCTAAACGATTTAGGTAATCAACCGGTTCCAATGCCATACATGATTAAAGAGGGAGGCGGCACTTCCGGTTCTAGCGGCGCCAGTTCGGGGGCAATTGAAATTGCTCCTGCCAGTGAGCCGGTAATTGATTTAGTTGAGCCGACGCCAGCTTCAAAACCAGTTTTGAGATAACAATTAGATAATCCCGCTCCTGAAATATTAGAAAATATTTACGGAGAAAAAAAATAGAAAACCCGGTGTTAGCCGGGTTTTTGTTTGCAATTTAATTGTTTTTTATTAATTCCTTTAAAAATTTGAAGCGGTGGGGAAGAGAGAGCGCACTCTCTTTATCAAACCATTTTAAATCCAAAGCCTCGTTATCTATTTGCATCTGGCCGCCGATTATTTCGCCTTTAAAAATTACCACTTCAATTAGACCGCCGGCCGGGTTGCCGCTATATTCAATCCGAGGAATAATATTATGATAGATTTCTTTTATGGTTTTAATTTGATACCCGCTTTCTTCCAAGGCTTCTCTAGTTGCGCCCTCGACAAACGATTCCCCGGGCTCTAAATGTCCGCCCGGGAGAGACCAGAGTCCGCGGATAAAACGCCCATTTTCTTGAAGTAATAATATTTTATTGTTTTGTTCTAAATAAACAAAAGCGGTTTTAGTTATCTCTTTTTTCATGTTAAAAATAGTTTCAGAGCTTAGGTTCAAATGTTATCATAACATGATAATCAAAACAAGTATTATTAGGCAGTTTAAGAGATTATTCGAAGATAGTTTTTTTGTTTACAGTAGGAGTAAATTTTGGTAAAATAACTATATGTCGTTACGATTTAATAAAGTAGTTTTAATTTTACTTTCTACTTTTTTATTTATTATTTTTAGTACCAAAGCTTCAGCTGATGAGAGCTTTTTTTTAGTTCCAGAAAGTGAGGTTGCACCGGTGGTTGAAGAGACTGTTTCTGTATCAGAAGAGGTCGTTAACCCAGTCGCTGAAGAAGTTATTGCTGAACCGATTACTGAGGAACCAATAGCTGAAGAACCTGTCGTTGAAGAAGAAGTTGCGGAAGAAGTTATTACTGAACCAGCAACTGAAGAGCCGATAGTCGAAGAACCTGTCGTTGAAGAGCCGATAGTCGAAGAACCAACAACTGAAGAACCTGTCGCTGAAGAACCTGTCGTTGAGGAAGTTGAAGCGCCGGCCGCTACCTCCGCCCCAGTATCAGAACTGGACATGGCGCCTAGCATTGTGGAAGAGCAAACTAGTAGCGGAAAAACGGTTACCGTTTCCTCAACGGCGGAGCAAGAGTTGATTTCTCCAATGATAGATATCCCGGTTCGTTCTGTTATCCCTGAAATATTTAAAGTCGGGCAAGAGGATAGGATTAAAATAAAATGGAAGAATAACGATGGGCAGGAGATGCTTTTTACTACCGACGATGAAGACGGGGATGGCTATATTGATCATGTTGAATGGATAGTCCCGCATCTATCAACTCAAGTTTTTGAGATTATTTATATTTCTCAAGCCTGGCAATTAGATGCTCAAAAAAATGTAATTGCCGATATTTATGATGGCGTCAAATTACGCGACCAAAATTATGTCAGTTTAACTGATGGACAATATGTTCGCATTACTTTTGAAAAAATATTGGATAATACGCGCGATATTACGATATATGCTAAGCCTCAGACTGAGTGGGAGACGGGCGCAATCGAAGTCTATACTTTAGCCGGCGAGCTGGTGGCCACATTTTCTGATATTAATCATGATGGTAAATATCGTGTTTTATTAACTGGCTTACAAACTCCAAGCGAGGTTTTCGATTTAAAAATTATTAATAATCTTGATATCGACCAAATTATCGATCCACCCGCCAATGCTTATTGGGTCGGTGGTTCCGGTGATTGGTCTGACGCGGCCAATCATTGGGCGACCGTTTCTAACGGTACGCCGGATATTGGTAACTTGCCGGACGCTACTACTAATGTATTTTTTGACGCTTCATCAGGGATTGCTTCTTCAATTGTAAATATTGATACTGCCGTTAGCGTTGGTTCGCTAACGATTAATGGCTATCTGGGGACAATAACTCAAAATGCTAGTTTAGCGATAACTAATTCTGGCGGGCAATCTGGCGATTACTCACAAACCTCGGCCGCAACTTTTAACGCGCTTAATCCGGCGGTAAATGTTTTTTCGGTTACTGGAAGTTTTTCGGTGACAGCCGGGTTGTTTAAGCGTTATACCGGAATGGGAATTAGTGATGACCCTTATTTGATTTTTGATGTTTATGGCTTGCAAGGCATGAAAACAGGGTTAACTAATTCCTATAAACTAAATGGTGATATTGATGCTGCGACGACAGTTAATTGGAATGCTGGCACAGGCTTTATCCCGGTCGGAACTAATACTACTAGTTTCAGTGGAGATTTTAATGGTGATAATCATACAATCAGTAACTTGTATATTAATTCAACTTCGATAAATTATGTTGGTCTTTTTGGTTACTCTATCAGCCAAATTCAAAATGTTAACCTGGCCAACGTTTCTATTACGGCCATTAGTACTCCGGGCACTGCCGGTACTAATGGAACCGATGGCGTTTCCGGGACCACACCAACAAATGGTGGGACTGGTACTGCGGGGACAGTTGGCAGCACTTTGTATATTGGCGGTTTGGTTGGATATAACATTGGGGCGATTATTAACACTACAATTTCGGGAAATGTTACGGGAACCGGAGGTAATGGCGGTAATGCCGGTAATGGCGGTTTAGGCGGAAATACAACTAGCGGGGCAACAGTTGCTGGCGCGGGCGGAACCACGGTTTCTAATGCGGCTGCTATTGGAGGCACTGTCTATGTTGGCGGTTTAGTCGGTTATTCTCAACAAGGAGGAATTAATACTGTTGGTAGTTCGGCGACCGTCGTTGGTATTGGCGGCACAGGTGGTAATAGTGGAAGCGGTGGTAATGGTGGAACAAATTTAGGAACAGGAATTGGCGGCGCCGGCGGCGGTGTTGGTGCTCCTGGCGCCGGCGGCGTTGCTTACGTTGGCGGTTTGGTCGGTTGGGTTAACTCCGGCATTATTTCTGCTTCATCCGCAACTGGTAATGTAACAGCAACTGGCGGGACCGGCGGTTCGGCTGGAGATGCCGGGACCGGCGGTGCTGGCGGTGGGGCGGCTATTGGCGGTGCTGGCGGTGCTGGCGGTGCTGGCGCGGCTGGTGGTGTAAGTTATGCCGGCGGTTTAATTGGAAATAATTTAGGGGTTATAAAAAATGTTTCATATGCAACTGGTGTTGTACAGTCTTTTGGCGGTACTTCTGGTAACGGTTCTGTCGGCGCAGCTGCTGGTGCTAGCGCCGTGGCAACAACTGGAACCGCAGCGACCGGTGGTGCTGGTGGTGCTGGCGGCGCAGGGGCAGTTGCTTATGCCGGTGGTTTAGTTGGACAAAATAATACAGATGGTGTCATTACTGGAGAAACAGGCGCCAACTATGCAACTGGGGCAGTAACCGCTACCGGTTCAGTTGGACAAGCCGGAAAAGCTGGCGGCACTGGCGGTAGTGCTGCTTCTGGTACGGCTCATACGGGCGGTGCTGGCGGTGCTGGCGGTGCTGGCGGTGCTGGCGGCGGTGCTTATGCTGGTGGCTTGGCCGGGCTTAATTCTGGTTTTATAGTTTCTTCCTATTCTACTACTGGATTGGTAACGGTTATTGGCGGAACTGGAGGAGCGGGAGCTAGTGGCGGCTCAGGTGGAGTTAAGGGATCTTCTGGAGCAAGCGGAGCTGGCGGTTTATCGGGAACCGGCGGTTCAGCTAATTCAGTTTCAGCTTATGGAGGCGGTTTAGTCGGTAGTAATATTGGAGGAATTCAATTGTCGTATTCAGAGAATTCAGTTTCTGGTACCGGTGGCGCCGGTGGCGCCGGTGCAACTGGCGTAGCGGGTCTAACTGGTTTGGCTGGTTCTGCTGGCGGAAGCGGCGGTGCGGGTGGAGTTTTGTATATTGGAGGGATTGCTGGAAATAATACTTATCAAATTAATAGTAGTTATTATACAACCGGCACCGTTTCTGGAACTGCTGGAGCTGGTGGCGCCGCTGGAGCTGGTGGTACCGGCGGGAATTGGACCGGCGGTTTAGCTGGCGCGGCCGGAACAGCTGCTGTTGGCGCGATTATTTATGCCGGTGGCGGAATTGGTTATAATGCCGGAACTACAATTACTAGCGACTATTCATCTGGTAATGTTTCTGGAACTTCAGGAGCGGGTGGCGCCGGTGCAAATGGCGGTGATGGTGGGACTAGTTTAGCTGGGGTAATTGGTAGTGCTGGCGCAGCTGGTGGAATTTCTTATGTTGGTGGTTTAATAGGTTATAATTTAAATGGACAAATAGTGACTTCATACGCTAACGGAAACGTTGTTGCTAATGCTGGCGCTGGCGGTGCCGGTGGCGCGGGCGCAAATGGCGGTAATGGAGCGGCCAGTACGGTTGGCGGTGCTGGCGCAGCCGGTTCTACTGGCGGTGCTGGAGGCGCTTCTTTTGGTGGCGGTTTAATCGGTTATTATGCGCTTGGTCCAATCGTTACTAGTTATGCTACTGGAAATGTTGTTGTGACTGGCGGCACTGGCGGTGATGGTGGTTTGGGCGGTAATGGTGGTAATGGCGGAACAAATGCCATCGGTGGCGCGGGAGCAAACGGTGGTAATGGAGGCGCTGGTGGCGTAGCAACCGCCGGCGGTTTAACTGGATATAGTTCCGGCGTTATTACTTCGCCGACAGCTTTGTATGCTAGCGGAAATGTTACTGCTTTAGGAGGAACCCCTGGTAATGCTGGCGCTGGTGGTAATGGCGGGGCAACTACAGCAACAGTAAATACAGGAACAGCAGCCGCTGGTGGCAATGGTGGAACTGGAGGCGCCGGCGCGATTGCTTATGCTGGTGGTTTGGTAGGGAATAATACTAATACAATTTTTAATTCCTATGCTTCTAGTACCGTTATCGCTACCGCTTCAGCGGGGAAAAATGGCGGTGTGGCTGGGTTAGCTGGCAACGGAGCAGCCGGTGGAGTTAATCATCTTGGAGCCGCCGGTGCGACTGGCGGTACTGGTGGAGCCGGAGCCGTTGCTTACGGAGGAGGAATTGCTGGTCTTAATACTTCAACAATTACTAATTCTGATATTCAATTTGGCTCCGTAACTGTTACCGGCAGCAATGGTGGCGACGGAATTATCGGCGGCGCCGGCGGCGCCGGCGGAACAGGAGCTACTGGCGGTACTGGCGGTTCCGGTGGCTCTGGTGGCGCGGGAGCCATCGGCCATGCTGGAGGCTTAGTGGGGAATAATTTAGCTGGTATAATTCAAGACAATTCTAATGCCAATATTGATGTTGTCGTTATTGGGGGAAATTCTGGTGCCGGCGGTGCTGGTGGTGCAGCTGGAACAAGAGCAGTTGGCGGTGCCGGCGGTGCTGGTGGCGGCGCCGGTGCTATTGCCTATGGCGGCGGTTTAGCGGGACTTAATAATGGTATTATTGATGCTTCGCATGCGACGGGAAATGTTTTAGCAACCGGAGGAGCGGGCGGAATGGTTGGCATGGGTGCTGATGGCGGCAGCGGTTCGACTGGTGCAACCGGAGGCGCTAGCGGTTCTAATGCTACAGCCAGTGTTTTATTACGTATCGGAGGAGCGGCCTATGCCGGCGGCTTAGTTGGTTATAATAATACTAATGGCGTTATTAGAAATACTTCATATGCGACCGGAAATGCTACCGCTATTGGTGGCGCCGGTGCTAATGGTACGGCTGGTGCTAATGGCGGTAGTTCAACTGGGGCGGTTGCTGGTGGGGCAGGCATCCCCGGCGGTTACGGCGGCGTGGGGGGTATGGCCGTAGCCGGAAGTTTAGTTGGTTATAATATTGCGATTATTGGCGCCCACTCATATGCAACTGGTAATGCCTCTTCAACTGGAGGTATCGGCGGCGTTGGTGCTAATGCCGGAAATGGTGGTGCTAGCGGTCCTGGTATTGCTGGCGTAGCTGGCGTAGCTGGTGGAAATGGTGGAGTTGGAGGGGCTGCTTATTCTGGTGGCGTTGTTGGCTGGAATGGCGTATTAGGCACAACCCTTAGTACCCCAAATAATACTGGCACGATTACTGCTACTGGAGGTGTCGGTGGAATTGGTGGCGTTGGCGGAAATGGCGGAAATGGCGGCAGTTCTGCTGGCGCGATTGGTGGTACTGGTGGTACTGGTGGTTCTGGTGCAGCTGGCGGTTTGGCGGTTGGCGGTGGAATTGCTGCTTATAATTTAGGCATTATTCAAGATATTACATATACCATCACCGATATTACGGTAAATGGTGGTGCGGCTGGTAATGGTGGAGTTGGTGGTAACGCCGGAGCTTCTGGCAATATTTCTGGAAGTACAGGAGCGACAGCGGGAAATGGCGGTATTGGCGGTGCCGGCGGAGCAATTTATATTGGTGGTTTAGTCGGTGACAATGCGGGAGTTATTGTTAATTCAGTGGTAATTGGAAGCTTATCGGCTAGCAATAAAGCTGGTGGAAGCGGCGGTATTGGCGGTAATGGTGGAAATGGAATTTTAGGAACAGGTGGTCATAATGGTGGCGTTGGCGGTACCGGTGGGGCTGGCGGTTCTAGCGGTAGCGTTTTTATTGGCGGTTTAGCCGGACAAGGTAATGGCAATATTTCTCTTTCCAGCAGTATCGGGGGAACAATTACTGTTACTCCTGGAAGCGGCGGCGGCGTCGGCGGTAATGCTGGCGAAGGCGGAACTAAGGGAACTGGAGGTAGAAATGGTGTTGGCGGTACTGGCGGTACTGGTGGAACGACGGGGGCAATTTTTGCCGGTGGAGCAATTGGCCATAATTCTTTGAATGATGTTTTATTTGACAGAATATATTCTACTAATAATGTTAATGTTACTGGTGGGACGGCTGGATCTGGCGGTAATGCGGCTGATGGCGGAGTCGGTGCTGCGGCTGGTAATGGCGGCGCCGGCGGCGCCGGAAGCTCAGCTCAGGCTAACTCGATAAATGTTGGCGGATTGATCGGTGATATTGTTGGTACTGGAGTTTCAGTTATTGATTCATATGCGACTGGAACAGTATTTGCTGTTGGACAATTAGGAGGTAATGGCGGTAATGGCGGAATTGGTGGCAATGGTACCACATCTATGACCGGCGGTGCTGGCGGTGTTGGTGGTGCTGGCGGTGCTGGCGGCTTAGTATATGGCGGCGGTTTAATTGGTTTTACTAATACTACGGTTTATGTTGATAGTAATTATGCAACCGGAAATGTAACTTTAACTGCTGGTTATGGCGGCGTTGCTGGAAATGGTGGAAACGGGGGAACCGGTAATGCGGCGGTTGGCGGTGCCGGCGGAAATGGTGGCGCTGGAGGCGTGGGTGGGACTGTTTATGCTGGCGGCTTGATTGGTCTAGTAACTTCTGGAGAAATTATTATTTCTTATTCAACTGGGGCTGTTAGCGGTACGGCGGGGGCTGGCGGAAATAGTGGTAACGGTGGCAATGGTGGCGCTGGCGGTTCTGGGGCTATTGGTGGTATTGGCGGTGCTGGAATTGTCGGAGCTGCCGGTGGTGCTAGCAATACCGGCGGACTTATCGGACAAAATAGCGGTACAGTACAAACTAGTTATCATATAACCGGTTTGGTTTTTGCTAATGGCGGTAAGGCTGGCAATGGTGGCAATGGTGGAAATGCTGGAGCATCCGGCAATATTACTGGCTCTACTTCTGCTGCTGGCGGCTTAGGGGCAAACGGCGGTGTAAGTGGAGCGACAAACGTCGGTGGTTTAATTGGTTTAAATAATACTGCTTTAGCAATTGTTAATAATTCTTATGCGAAATCAGACGTCACGGCAGTTGGCGGTAATGGCGGTAATGGCGGAATAGGTGGTAATAGTGGCGACGGTTCCGCGGGAACAAATCATCTTGGGGCAATTGGCGGCGCTGGCGGCAATGGCGGCGCTGGTGGTGGTGCAGCCGCGGCAGCTGTTCAAGTCGGCGGTTTGGTTGGCCAAAATGCTTTAGGAACAATTACTACTTCTTATGCTGAAACTGGGATTGTGACGGCAACTGGCGGTGCTGGCGGGACTTCGGCTTTGGGTGGTTTGGGTGGAGTTGGAACTGGTACGGCCTTATCTGGGATTGCTGGCGCTGGCGGTGCTGGCGGTGCCGGTGGAGGTGTATATGTTGGCGGTTTAGTTGGTTATACTACGGGGATTATTACTACAAATTCATATTCTAAAACATCTTTAAATATTACTGGCGGCGCTGGTCAAGATGGTTCGGCCGGTCAAGATGGAGCAGTTAATCGTGGGGCCGCGGGTTCTAACGGTGGTGCCGGTGGCGCTTCCGGTATTATTTATGCCGGTGGTTTAGCTGGTTATACTACTTCTGATGTTGTTTCTTCCTATGCTAGTTATGATGCGGTTTCTGGGAAAGGGAATATTGTTGTTAATGGAGGAACTCCTGGCAATGGCGCTAACGCTGGTCATGGAGGTTCCGGTTTAGTTGGTGGTGGAGTCGGTGGCGCCGGTGGTGCTGGTGGAGTTGGTGGTGCTGGTGGTGGATCTTACGTTGGCGGTTTATTGGGAGCCGTTTCAGCAACTGGCGTTGTTACTTCTTCTTATTCAGATTCTATTACTATTTCTGGTTCCGAAATTGCTGGTGGTAATGGAGGCGCTGGCGGTAATGGGGGAACAGGTGTAGGAACTTTTATTGGCGGTGCAGGAACTATTGGTGGGGTAGGTGGAGCCGGAAGCATTAGAGCCTTCGGCGGTTTAGTTGGTGATAATGTCGGTGTTATTAAAGGCTCATCTTATTCTTCAGTTAATATTTTAGTTACCGCGGGAACTGGCGGTAACGGCGGTGTCGGTGGAACCGGCGGGACATCCGGAGCGACAATGGCAACTTTAACGGCGGCGGCTGGCGGTGCCGGAGCGGCTGGCGGTGCTGGTGGTGCTATTTATGCTGGCGGCCTAGTTGGTCGTATGACTGGAACTAATCAGGCTAGAATTGGTGAATCAAGCGCTTCGGGAAATGTAAGCGGTACTGGCGGACTGGGCGGTAACGGCGGACTTGGCGGTAACGGCGGCGATGGTTCAACCGGGCTAGCAACTCATGCCGGATCAGCTGGAGCTCTAGGTGGTGCCGCTGGTGCTGGTGGCGCCGCTTATGTCGGTGGTTTAGTTGGTTATAGTAGTTTTACAACGGGAACAAATAATTTTTTAAATACTTCTGCGACTGGTGATGTTTTAGCAACTGGAGGAAATTCTGGGATTGCTGGAACATCTGGTAATGGCGGAGCTTCAAGAACGACTGTTGCCGGCGGCGCCGGCGGGGGCGCAGTGGCGGCTGTTGCCGGCGGTGCTGCTTATGCCGGGGGATTAATTGGCTATAATGCAATTACTACTGGTCTTAGCGATATTATTAATTCATATGCCACCGGAGATACTAGCAGTGTCGGCGGAGTTGGCAGTACTGGAAATATTGGTGGAAATGGCGCTAATGGCGCCACAAATACTATCGGCGGCGCTGGTGGTGCTGGCGGAATTGGTGGTGCTGGTGGCGAAGCTGACGCCGGTGGTCTATTAGGCTTTGGTAGTGTAACTACTGGAGGAAGCCGATATCTAACTTCGTATTCTACTGGCGGGACAGTAACTGCTACTGGAGGAGTCGGCGGTATTGGTAGAAGTGCAGGTAACCAGGGAACTAGCGGATCAGGTGCGGCCGGAGCAGCGGTTGGTGCTGGTGGAAATGGCGGCGCTGGCGGCGCTGCTTATGCCGGCGGTTTGGTTGGACAATCATCAGGCAGTATTTTTATTACCACCAGTTATTCTAATGAAGCAGTAAATGCTATTGGTGGAGTTAGTGGCAATGGAGCAACGGGAGTTAACGGCGCAGATGGTGGCGCTGGCGCTGTTGGTGGTGCCGGTGGTGCTGGTGGTGCAACCGGCATTGGCGGCGCTAGCTATGCTGGCGGATTAATCGGATCAAATACTGGCATTATTGGCGGTGTATCTTATGCGACTGGAAATGTTAGTTCGACTGGCGGCTCAACCGGTACTCCAGGAGTAGGCGGTAATGGCGGTGCTAGTAGTAATATCTCTGGTTCTACGGCGGCGACTGGCGGCGCTGGGGGAGCCGGGGCGGCTGGTGGAGCCAGTTATGCTGGTGGCTTAGCCGCTAATAATTCTACAATTGGTGTTGTTTTAAACGCCTATTCTTCTGGTAATGTTAACGCTTTATCTGGGAATGGAGCCAATGGTAATACTGGCGGAGCCGGTGGTGACGGTTCTCTTGGCGTCGGTAATCATATTGGTGGAACCGGTGGTGCTGGTGGTGCTGGAGGGGCAGGGGGAGCTGTTTATATTGGCGGATTAATTGGTAATAATCTTAATGCCCTAAACACAGTCATGACTAGTTATTCTAATGGAACTTCAGTTACTGGTACTAGCGGCAATGGCGGTAACGGCGGTGTTGGCGGGAATGGCGGTTTGCCGGGCAGTGTCGGTGCCGGCGGCGCTGGTGCGCTTGGTGGCGCAGCCGGGGCTTCTGGAGCTTTATATATTGGTGGACTTATTGGTTATAATGATGGGACAGTTTTATTTTTTTCATATTCAACTAGTAACGTAATTGGAACTGCTGGTACCGGCGGTACCGGCGGTACCGGCGGTAATGGAGCTAACGGTTTTGTGGGTATTACTAATGGCGCTAATGGTGGAGTAGGCGGAGGCGCTGGCGCGGCTGGAGCAGGGGGAGCTGTTTATGGAGGTGGTTTTACTGGTTATAATAATACAACTAGGAATATTAAAGATTCATCGGCTAGTGGTAACGTTACTTTAAATGGTGGTACTGGCGGCACTGGCGGAATGGGCGGAAATGGTGGTGTTGGAGGTGACGGAACGACAACTGGAATTGGTGGAACTGGAGGGGCTGCTGGCGCTAGAACGGTGGGAGCAACAGGTAGTACTATTTATGGCGGCGGATTTGCTGGCTATAATTTAGGCACTATTTATACAAATTATTCTTTAGGCGATGTCGCAATATTTGGTGGCACTGGCGGAGTTGGCGGTGCCGGTGGCATTGGTGGTGCTGGCGGAAATGGTGGCGCCAGTGGTGCTGGTGGAGTTGGTGGTGCCGAAGGAGCAACAGCAGCCGGTGGTGCTGGTGGCGTTTTATATGCCGGTGGTTTTGCTGGACAAAATAATACGGCTGGTTTAATTCAGTATTCTTGGTCATCGGGCAATGTTACTACCACTGGTGGTAATGGTGGTGCGGCTGGTTTAGCTGGTTCAGCGGGAACTGGCGGTAATGGTGGAACTTTAGCCGGTGGTCTTGGTGGTGCGGCTGTAGCCGGTGGCGCTGGTGGCGCAGGCGGAGTAAGTTATGCTGGTGGATTTATTGGCTCTAATTTAACATCAGGCAGTTTTAATACTAGTTATTCTTCGGGTAATGTAACTATGACTGGCGGAAATGGTGCGAGTGGAGCAATTGGCGGTAAAGGCGGAAATGGCGGCGTCGGCGGCTCGGGGGCAGTTAATGGTGGTAATGGTACCAATGGTGCATTAGGCGGAAATGGCGGAGTGGGCGGACATACATATGGTGGCGGTTTAGTTGGACAAAATACAGGAGCAATTATTAATGCTTATTCAAAAGGAAATATTACGGCTGTGGCCGGAAATCCTGGTAATGGTGGGCAAGGCGGAAATGGTGGTAATGGCGGTGCGGCCGGAGGAGGGAACCCGGGCGTTAATGGCAATGGTGTTAACGGCGGCGCTGGCGGCGCTGGCGGAAGTGTTTATATCGGCGGTCTTTTATCTAGTAATAGCGCCACCATTACTAATGCTTATTCAACCGGAGTTCCGTCCGGGACTAAAACCGCTGGTGCTACTGGTGGCGCTGGTGGTGTTGCTGGAGTAGGCGGTACTGGTGGTACAAATGGTGGCACCGGGGCAACTGGTAGCGCAGCCGTACAATACGTAGGCGGTGTTGTTAATACAACCGGCGGAACTTATGTCTCTACATATTGGGATACTAATACTTCCGGGATTGCGGCTGGAGACGGTGTTGGCAATGGAACTGATCCGGCGGGAATGACCGGTAAAACAACTAGTCAAATGGAACAACAAGCCACCTTCACTGGTTGGGACTTTTCTTCTCTAGTTTGGAAAATTACCGAGGATGAGACTTATCCAATTTTTAATTATCAAGTTGCTCCCGATGCACCAACTAATGTTGTGGCTGTTCGTGGTAACGGGGAAGCAACTATTACTTTTACTCCGCCAGTTAATAATGGCGGTTCAGAAATTACTATTTATACCGTGACCTCAAGTGGCGGTCAGACTGCGACTGGTGGTGCCTCACCGATTACCATTACCGGCTTAATAAATGGTACAACTTACACTTTTACGGTTACCGCCACTAACAGCACGGGAACAAGTACGGCATCGGGAACCAGTAATTCAGTTACCCCGGCGAGTGTTCCTAATTCGCCAACCGATGTTACGGCGGTACGAGGAAATGGTGAAGCGACAATTACTTTTACCGCTCCAGTTAATAATGGCGGCTCCGCAGTTATCAGTTACACAGTCACTTCTAGCGGCGGGCATACTGCTACTAGCGGTTCTTCACCAATTATAATTACTGGTCTAAATAACGGAACAGCTTATACTTTTACGGTTACCGCTAATAATGCAGTTGGAAATAGCGCTCCGTCAGCAGCTAGTAATTCTATTACTCCCGCTACTACTCCAGATGCGCCAACCAATGTAGTGGCGGCCAGAGGCAATGGTGAAGCTACCATAACTTTTACTCCGCCAGTTAATAATGGTGGCTCCGCAGTTATCAGTTACACAGTCACTTCCAGCGGCGGCCAAACTGCGAGTGGCGGCTCCTCTCCGATTACTATCACTGGTTTAACAAATGGCGTAACTTACACTTTCACAGTCACGGCGACCAATGCCATCGGCACGAGCACGCCATCAGCTACTAGCAATTCAATTACTCCGGCGACAGTTCCAGATTCACCAACCGATGTTACAGCCTTAAGAGGCAATGGCGAAGCGACAATTACTTTTACGCCCCCAGTTAATAACGGCGGTTCAGCAGTTATTAGTTACACAGTTACTTCTAGCGGTGGTCAAACTGCGAGCGGCGGCTCTTCTCCGATTACTATCACCGGTTTAACCAACGGCGTAACTTACACTTTCACGGTCACGGCGACCAATGCCATCGGCACGAGCACACCATCGGCCACTAGCAATTCAATTACTCCGGCCACAGTTCCGGACGCTCCGACAAATATAGTTGCTGTTAGAAATGATGGAGAGGCAACTATAACCTTTACACCCCCAGTTAACAACGGCGGTTCAGCAGTTATTAGTTATACTGTTACTTCCAGCGGCGGCCAAACTGCGAGTGGCGCAAGCTCACCAATTACCATTACTGGTCTAACAAATGGAACAACCTATACTTTTACAGTTACGGCGACAAATGCGATTGGCACAAGCACTTCTTCAATTACTTCTAATGAAATAACTCCGGCCAGTGTTCCTGATGCCCCCACTAATATAGTTGCCACAAGAGGAAATGGGGAAGCGACAATTACTTTTACGCCCCCGGTTAACAACGGCGGCTCAACAATTACTAATTACACTGTTACTTCCAGCGGCGGCCAGACTGCAAGCGGCGGTTCTTCACCAATTACTATCACTGGTTTAACAAATGGCACAACTTATACTTTTACAGTCACGGCGGCTAACGCTATCGGGACAAGTTTATCATCAGGAACTAGTAATTCTGTTATTCCTGCTACCACTCCAGATGCACCCACAAGTATTACTGCCGCTCCAAGAAATGGCGAAGCAACTATAACCTTTACGCCCCCAGTTAATAACGGTGGTTCCTCCATCACTAGTTACACAGTCACTTCTAGTGGCGGCCAGACTGCGAGTGGCGGCTCCTCTCCAATTACTATCACTGGTTTAACAAATGGCACAACTTATACTTTTACGGTTACTGCTACAAATGCGATTGGAACCAGTACGATTTCTACTATTAGTAATTCCATTATTCCAGCCAGTGTTCCTGATGCCCCCACTAATATAGTTGCCACCAGAGGAAATGGGGAAGCTGTTATTACTTTTACTCCGCCGGTTAATAATGGCGGTTCAAATATTATTAGTTATACAGTTACTTCTAGTGTCGGCGGCCAGACAGTTGTTAGCGGCTCCTCACCAGTTACTTTCATTGGTTTAACTAACGGTTTAAGTTATACTTTTACAGTCACCGCCAACAATGCAGTTGGGTCTAGCGCCCCGTCAGGAACTAGTAACTCGGTTACCCCGGCCACAGTTCCTGATGCTCCTACCAATGTAATTGCCACGAGAGGAAATGGCGAAGCAACTATAACCTTTACACCCCCGGTTAACAACGGCGGCTCCGCTATCACTAGTTACACAGTAACTTCTAGTGGCGGCCAAACTGCGAGTGGCGCAAGCTCACCAATTACCATAACTGGTCTAACAAATGGAACTAGTTATACTTTTACCGTGACCGCAACTAATGCTATCGGCACTAGTACGCTATCAGGAACTAGTAACTCGGTTACCCCGGCCACAGTTCCTGATGTTCCTACCAATGTAGTTGCCACCAGAGGAAATGGCGAAGCGACAATTACTTTTACGCCACCAGTTAACAACGGCGGTTCAAATATTATTAGTTATACAGTTACTTCAAATGGCGGGCATACAGCTACTGGCGGTTCTTCGCCAATTAGTATTAGCGGTTTAACAAATGGCGTAACTTATACTTTTACAGTCACGGCGACTAATGCTATTGGTACTAGCACGCCGTCAGCTACTAGTAATTCTATTACTCCGGCCACGGTTCCGGACGCGCCGACAAATGTAGTAGCTGTTAGAAATGATGGCGAAGCTACAATAACTTTTGACGCTCCAGTTAATAACGGTGGTTCAGCAATTACTAGTTACACTGCCACTTCTAATGTCGGCGGTTTCAGTGCTACTAGTGCTGGTTCTCCGATTACTATCACCGGTTTAACTAACGGTATAAATTATACTTTTGTAGTCACTGCTACAAATGCCATTGGAACTAGCACGCCGTCAGGAACCAGTAATTCAATCACTCCTTCCAGTGTTCCAGATGCGCCAACAAGTATCTTAGCAACCAGAGGCAATGGCGAAGCGACAATTACTTTTACAGCCCCAGTTAACAACGGCGGTTCAGCAATTATTAATTACACCGTCACTTCTAGCGGCGGCCAAACTGCGAGCGGCGGTTCCTCTCCGATTACCATCACCGGCTTAACAAACGGAACTAGTTATACTTTTACCGTGACTGCGACTAATGTGATTGGAACTAGCGCTTCATCAGCTACTAGCAACTCTGTTACTCCTGCCACCGCCCCGGATGCACCGACTAATGTTTTAGCTACCAGAGGTAATAGTGAAGCCACTATAACTTTTGACGTCCCAGTTAATAACGGTGGTTCAGCAGTTATTAGTTACACAGTTACTTCTAGCGGTGGACAAACTGCGAGCGGCGGTTCGTCTCCAATTACCATCACTGGCCTAACAAACGGAACTAGTTATACTTTTACCGTGACCGCGACTAATGCGATTGGGGCTAGTGCTTCATCGGCCACAAGTAATTCAATTACTCCAGCTACAGTTCCAGATGCTCCAACAAATATAACTGCGACGAGGGGTAATGGTGAAGCGACAATTAGTTTTACGGCTCCGGTCTCCAGCGGCGGTTCTATAATTACTAGTTATACGGTTACCTCAAACGACGGACACACCGCCACCGGCGGTTCGTCCCCAATTACTATCACCGGCTTAACTAACGGCACAACTTATACTTTCACGGTCACGGCAACTAACGCGATTGGAACTAGTGCTTCATCGGCCACAAGTAATTCAGTTACTCCAGCTACAGTTCCAGATGCTCCTACTAACGTAGTCGTGACTCGGGGTAATGGTGAGGCCACAATTACTTTCAGTCCACCAGTTAACAACGGCGGTTCCGCCATCACTAGCTATACTGTTACCTCCAATGTTGGCGGCTTTAGCGTCAGTGGGGCGAGTTCACCAATCACTGTTACTGGTTTAACAAATGGCACAATTTATACTTTCACCGTTACAGCAACAAATTCTATTGGAACTAGTGTACAATCAAGTGTTAGTAGTACAGTCATTCCGGCGACAGTTCCAGACGCGCCGACAAATGTAATAGCTGTTAGAAATGATGGGGAAGCTACCATAACTTTTGACGCCCCAATTAATAATGGCGGTTCAGTAATTACTATTTACACCGCCACTTCTAATGTCGGTGGTTTTAGCGCTACTAGCGCTGGCTCCCCAATCACCATTACCGGTTTAACAAATGGTACGACTTATACTTTTACGGTTACAGCGACAAATGCGATTGGGACTAGCGTACAATCAAGCGTTAGTAATTCCGTTACTCCTGCCACCACCCCAGATGCACCGACTAATGTTGTTGCCACTCGTGGAAATGGTGAAGCAACTATAACCTTTACGCCCCCAGTTAACAACGGCGGTTCAGCAATTATTAATTACACTGTCACTTCTAGCGGCGGCCAAACTGCGAGCGGCGGTTCCTCTCCGATTACCATCACCGGCTTAACAAACGGAACTAGTTATACTTTTACCGTGACTGCGACTAATGCGATTGGAACTAGCGCTTCATCAGCTACTAGCAACTCTGTTACTCCTGCCACCACCCCAGATGCGCCGACTAATGTCGTTGCCACTCGTGGAAATGGTGAAGCAACTATAACCTTTACGCCCCCAGTTAACAACGGCGGTTCAGCAATTATTAATTACACTGTCACTTCTAGCGGCGGCCAAACTGCGAGCGGCGGTTCCTCTCCGATTACTATCACCGGTCTAGCAAATGGCACAACGTATACTTTTACAGTCACAGCCAACAATGCAGTTGGATCTAGCGTCCCGTCAGGAACCAGCAACTCGGTTACTCCGGCCACAGTCCCAGATGCGCCGACTAATGTCGTTGTGACTCGTGGCAATGGCGAGGCCACAATTAGTTTTACAGCTTCAGCTTCCAATGGCGGTTCAAGTATTATTAGTTACACCGTGACTTCTAATGTTGGCGGTTTCAGTGCAACTAGTGCCGACTCCCCAATTACCATCACCGGTTTAACAAACGGCACCAGATATACTTTCACAGTTATAGCAACTAACGCGATTGGTAATAGCTTGTCGTCAGGAACTTCAGCTGAAATAACTCCTGCTACCACTCCAGATGCGCCAACCAATGTTGTAGCTACCAGAGGTAATGGTGAGGCTACCATAACTTTTACGCCCCCAGTTAATAATGGTGGTTCTCCCATCACTAGTTATACTGTCACTTCCAATGTCGGCGGCTTTAGTGCTACCGGCGGCTCTTCTCCGATCACTATCACCGGCCTAACTAACGGCACAACTTATACTTTTACCGTGACCGCGACCAATGCCATCGGCACTAGTACGCCATCAGGCACTAGCAACTCTATTGTTCCAGCAAATGTTCCAGATGCACCGACTAATGTGGTTGCCGTTCAGGGCAACGGGGAAGCCACAATTACTTTTACATCCCCAGTTAATAACGGTGGTTCCTCCATCACTAGTTATACTGTCGCTTCCAATGTCGGCGGCTTTACGGCTACCGGCGGTTCGTCTCCAATTACTATTACTGGTCTAATAAATGGTACAACTTATACTTTCACGGTCACGGCAACTAACGCGATTGGAACCAGCGCTTCATCGGCTACAAGCAATTCAGTTACTCCAGCTACAGCCCCAGATGCCCCAACCAATGTTATTGTGACTCGGGGTAATGGCGAGGCCACAATTACTTTCAGCCCACCAGTTAATAATGGAGGTTCTCCCATCACTAGTTATACCGTTACTTCTAATATCGGCGTCTTTAGTGCTACCGGCGGTTCCTCTCCGATTACTATCACTGGCTTAACTAACGGCACAACTTATACTTTTACCGTGACCGCGACCAATGCTATCGGTACTAGCACGCCGTCAACTGTTAGCAGTCCAATTGTGGCGGCTAATGTTCCGGATGCTCCTACTAACGTGGTTGTGACCAGAGGTAACGGAGAAGCGACTATAACTTTTGATGCCCCAATTAATAACGGCGGTTCTGCCATTACTAGTTATACCGTTACTTCTAATATCGGCGGCTTTAGTGCTACCGGCGGTTCTTCTCCGATCACTATCACCGGCTTAACTAACGGCACAACTTATACTTTTACCGTGACCGCGACCAATGCTATCGGTACTAGCACGCCGTCAGGCACTAGTAATTCGGCTACTCCGGCCAACGTCCCAGATGCTCCAACAAATGTAACAGCCGTAAGAGGCAACGGGGAGGCCACAATTACTTTTACGCCCCCAGTTAATAACGGTGGTTCCGTCATCACTAGTTATACTGTCACTTCCAATGTTGGTGGCTTTACGGCTACCGGCGGTTCTTCTCCGATCACTATCACCGGCCTAACCAACGGTACAACTTATACTTTTACCGTGACTGCAACTAATGAAATTGGAACCAGTTCTTTATCAGGAACTAGTAATTCAATTACTCCGGCCAACGTCCCGGATGCTCCAACAAATGTAACGGCCATAAGAGGCAACGGGGAAGCTACAATAACTTTTGACGCCCCAGTTAACAATGGCGGTTCTGCCATCACTAGTTATACGGTTACCTCAAGCGCCGGACACACCGCTACTGGCGGCTCATCTCCGATTACTATCACTGGTTTAACAAACGGCGTAACTTATACTTTTACAGTCACGGCGACTAATGCTATCGGAGTCGGCCCAAGTTCAATTGGGGGTGCTAATAGCGCAACTCCAGCGACTGTACCTGGCGCCCCGACTAATTTAGCAGCTACTATCGGCGATGGCAGCGCTAGCCTTTCCTGGTCAGCGCCAGCGGATAATGGCGGTTCAGTCATTACTAATTATACGGTCTCCTCTAATGTCGGCGGGTTCGTGGCTACTAGCAGCTCTCCATTTTTAACTATAAACGGGTTAACAAATGGTACAACTTATACCTTTACCGTTACCGCGACCAATGCGGTTGGTACTGGTTCGCCATCAGGAACTAGTAATTCAATTACTCCGGCCAGTATTCCTAATGCTCCGACTAACTTGGCGGTCATAATTCAAAATAGTAGCGTTGATCTTTCCTGGTCAGCGCCGGTATTTGATGGCGGCTCTTCCATCACTGACTATGTGGTTGAATATAAATTAACTAGCGGCGGCGTTTGGTCAATATTTAACGATGGAATTAGCACAACTCCCGCGACCACAGTAACCAGCTTAGCGAATGATAATTCTTACGATTTCCGTGTTTCCGCTAAAAATATTGTTGGCCGCGGAGCGGCTTCCACTGCAGTGAGCGGAACGCCAGGCTCTCCGGCTCAAGTATTGATTCAGAGCTTTAGTGATTTAACCTCGCCGAGCATTGCGACGGCCATCAGAATAACTAATGACAGCTCAACCGCTTACGAATATCAATACAATTGGTGCGTTACTAATTCTGACACTAATCTGTGTGGTGGCGGCGATGATATTTTTAGCTCAACAGCCGCGATTTTAATTAATCCTCATGCTAATTTTGATACTACTTTAAATTCTATTATTTCAGCCGCCGGCAATTATTGGTTCCATTTGAATGTTCAATTTGGCTCCGACTCCTCAAGAGCTATGCAGTCATTTACCGTTGTCTCAGAAACAGTAGTGGTACCTCCTAGCGGCGGCGGTGGCGGCGGTGGCGGCGGGGCAGTCCCAGTTTTGCCTCCAGTTGTTGAAACTCCGGAAACGACTTGTATCGGTGCCGATTTTAATCATGACGGAAAAGTGAATTCAGTTGATTTCTCAATTATGCTGGCCTTCTGGAAAACTACCGCTCCGTTTAAAAATGTCTGCGTTGATATTAATAACGACAAGCAGGTTAACTCAGTAGATTTTTCTATTCTCCTTTATCAATGGGGGAAGGCGCCAATTAAACTTAAGCAATAATTATGAATAAAAAATTATTTTTATATTTTAGCGCTGGAATATTCGGTTTGTTTGTTTTATTGCAGCCCCAAGTTATTTTAGCCGCCCAATTAATCTTTAAATTAGCGCCAAATACAATTGATGGCGGCGCAACCCTGGTGGAGGTTTATTTGGACCCGCAGTCTAAGAAAGTAAATGTAGTGGAAGGAATAATTAGTTTTCAAGGGACGGATATTAGCGGGTTGTCAGTTGGGACGGAGACCGGGGGCTCAGTTTTAAAATTATGGCCAACCCCGCCTACTTATTCCGCTGGCAGCCAGACGGTCCGTTTTGCCGGCGGCGTGCCGCAAGGCTTTGATCAGACCGGATTATTATTTCGCCTGCGCCTCGCCTCAACGGCTTCAAGCAGTATTTCAGTTTTGTGGAGCGGCGGCATGGCTTATTTAAATGATGGGCAGGGAACTCAGGAAAACATTTTCGCCCGTTCAATTACTGTTAATTTGGATAAACAAGCTTCCGAAACAGCCATTGTTCCGTCAGCGGATACTACGCCGCCAACTTTTGTCAGCGTGGAAACTGGGCAAGACCCCAATACTTATGCCGGCCAGCAGTTTATTAGTTTAAATGCCACTGATGATATTTCCGGAGTCAATCGTTATGAGGTTAAAGAAGGCGAAGTAATAACCGAAGTAACTGATGGGGTTTATGTCTTTAAAGATCAAAATCGAAAGACGCCGGTTACCGTCACTGCCTACGACCAGGCTGGAAATAGCCAAACAATTGAAATTCCGGCTAGATTTAATCAAGCAAAAAATGTTACAATTATATTAGTCATCATTATTCTTTTTGGTTTTAGTTTCTGGTATGTTTATAAAAAAAATATTAAAAAATAAATTAACTTATTATTTTGCGGCGCTGGTGGTTAGCCTATTTTTTATTGGTTGCTCAGGGGTTAGTGCGGCCACGATGTCTTTAAGCGCCAATTCAACCAATGTTTCTGTTGGAGAAACGGTGACTTTATATGTAATCTTGAATTCTGATGGCGTGGCGGTAAATAATGCGGAAGCTACTATAAAATTTCCCTCGGATTTATTTGATATAATTTCTATCAGCAAGGGCGGTTCCATATTTTCTCTTTGGGTTGAAGAGCCCTCTTTTTCTAATTCAGCTGGCGCCATTAGTTTTAACGGCGGTTCTCCAACTCCGGGATTTACTGGCGCGCGCGGTTCCATTATTTCTATCGTGGCGAAAGCTAAAAAAAGCGGCCAAGCCGAATTTTCTTTTTCCGGTGCCGCGGTTCGCGCCAATGATGGTTTAGGGACAGATGTTTTACGAGGCAGTTATGGCAATATTATAGTCGTGGCCGCTAAAGAAGAACCAGTTAAAGAAACTCCGGCTAAGCCGACCACCCCTGAGCCGATAAATGATGCTCCTGCAGAACCGACAGCCACCGCTCAAAGTACTAGCTTGCAAATTAGCTCTCTAACTCACCCCAATCGCGATCAATGGTACAAAGATTCAAATCCGGTTTTCCAATGGAATTTACCAAAAAATATTAATGCTGTTCAAACGGGGATTAACAATAATAATGCTTTTAGTCCCAGCGTTATTTATGCGCCGGCAATCAGCCGAAAAGCAGTTCAAAATTTAGATGATGGTATTTGGTATTTTAAGGTGAGGGCGCGTGAAGATAAGACTTGGGGGCCGATTGCTACTTATGTCGTCCAAATAGACTCGCTGGCACCCGAGAAAAGAAATGTTGAATTTAATTACGATGATAATAACAAACGCTTAAGTATCGTTGCCGATATTTCAGACACTGGTTCCGGGCTTGATCACTACGAGTTATATGTTAATGATAGTCTGATTAAAAATATTCCCGCCCCAGATTTTATTGGCGGCCAGCATAGCCTTGATTTGTATGCGCTAGGCGAGAATAATATTAAATTGATTGCTTTTGATAAAGCTGGTAACAGCGTTGAAGCTCTAGGCAGTTTTTATTCTAGCGGCGTTTCTGTTCCGCCGCTGGAGCCGGTGATTTCGCCGTCTGTACCGGAATTAATTGCTCCTCAGATTAGTCCATTGCCAGAGTTAATTTCTGCTGATGACAAATTAATTATTCAAGGAAGCACTCAAGAACCGGATATTGAGGTGACCATTAATGTTAAAAAAGAAAATGGAGAATTAATGGTATTTAAAACCCGGTCAAACTATGAGAAAAATTTCTTTGCTCTGATACCAAATCTAAAGGCTGGCAATTATGAAATTTGGTCGGAAATCGGTTCTGGAGATAGCGCAGCCGCTTCCCAGCATTTACAGCTCGAGGCCACTCCAAAATTAATAACTGCCGTTGGCTCTTCAACTTTCAAAACCCTAAATCTATTCGGTCTATTGGCATTAATTGTTTTGATATTAATTTCAGCTGCTTTTTATCTCGGTAAGAATTTTTCCAAGCTTCCGGTTAAGCGAAAAACCGGTCTGACGACGATTAAACGAAATAACGCTAAAATATTATCTTTTGTAAAAAATATTTTGGAAAATAATTTAAGCTTAATCCACAATATTCGCCATCGCCGTATGTTGACCAGGGAGGAGAAGAGAATTAAAAAGGCGATTGAAGATGGTTTGGACCAAGTTGATAAATGGTTTAAATAAAATTAAGATAAAAAATAAAAAAAGGGCTGGATTTTTTCCGGCCCTTTTTGCTTTGTAGTTTTAAAAAATATTAGGACGAAATGAGAAAATTACCAAAAGCTATAATTTAATATCAATATGTTTGGGGGTAATAGTTATTAAGACGATGGCAATTATTACTCCAAACAATCCCAGCATTGAGAAGGCGGCTGCCCCGCCAATCGCGTCAAATAGAATCCCGGCAAATATCGGTCCGATAATATAACCGATATTAGTGAACAAGTCTTGCAGCCCGGAAATTTCTTTGGCAGCACGCTTGGTCTCATGAATATAGTCGGCGTAAGCCCCGTTGATTGCCGGCCAGGCCAAAGACATTAAAACTGAAGATAAGAAAATCACTCCGATTATTGGTAAAAAATTTTTAAATAAAAATAGAGTGCTTAATAATATAGATCCCAGGAGTAAGCTGATAAAGGCAGTTTTCTTTTTTCCATACTTGGCGGTTATGGAGCCGACAAACCAGCCAGCTAAGAGGATGGGCAGAGAATAGGCAGTCATAAAGAAGCCGGAAAATTGCGGGGCGCCTCTAAAGCTCTCAGCTAATAATGGCCCGATAGTCCAGAAAAAGGCATCAATAAAATTAAGAACCAGAGTTAAAATTAGCACCGGTAAAATTGTCCGGCCGATTTTTTCCCACAGGTTTATTTCCTTTAAAAAGCTGACCTGTTTTGGTATATCTTTAGAGCTATTCGTTTTATTTTTGTATTTTTTGGTTAGGATTACTAAATAGATGAAAAAGATTATGGAGATCCCTAAGAATATCCAGCTAATTAAAAATGGTTTCCAATCGACCGCTTCTCCGATAGCTAGTCCGGCGATTATTGGTGCGATTAAATATCCTAAGGATGTAAAAACTTGGATTATTCCAAAACTGGAGGTATGTTCTTTGGGTTCTATATGGCGAGCGACAAAATCAAATTCGGCAAAGTTTTTAAGGTCATAATAAATTCCCCACATAGCCATGGCTATCAGATAAATTAAAAAACTGTTAGCCTTAAAGAGAATCAGCGGATAAAAGAAGCAGAGAATGAACATTATTATGAACATTCTTCTGAAAAATAAATTTTTAAAAATGCGGCAGGCGATAAAATCAAAAAAAGCGCCGCTGATTGAGGAGGTGCCGATAATAATGCCCATTTGCGTTCCCGAGAGCCCGCTCGCCGTCATAATTAATGGTGAAATAAAAGTGATTATTCCGTCATAGGTTGCCCAAAATAATATCATTAAGGACAATAGATACAAGGCTTTGTGCTTGTTGCCGTATTGTTTAATTTGACTGACAAAGTGTTGAATTGTTGGCATAAATTTTATTATCTTTCTACAGTTAAAATACCATAAATTCAGTGATTGGACAATGCCTAAAAATTGTTAGCTTCCTCAGTTTGCCCATACTAATAAAAAAGAACACCTCTACGAGATATTCTTTTTTATATGTATTCCCTAGGGGAATTATCGCGCTCACTCGCCGTCATAATGCGGCTCGTTCACTTGTCCTGAGTTGGCGTCCGATATGCCCCCGGCATATCGCCAGATGTTCGCTTCGTCCTTCGGTCTTCCGACCTCAGTCCTTGCTCACTTCCAACTTGTTCGATTCCCCAGCCTTCGGCTTCATAAATAAAAGAACGAGTTAATACTCGTTCTTTTATTTACGTAGTCCCTAGGGGAATCGAACCCCTGTTACCAGGATGAGAACCTGGCGTCCTAACCGTTAGACGAAGGGACCGTCTATGTTAAAATTTTTTATTTTAATATTTGGCCGATAAAATCTTGGTGGCCGCTTAAAAAATCTTTAGCCAGTAAGGCCTTGCCGCCTTCAGCCTGTAATTTTAATATAATTATACTACCTTGTCCGCAAGCGACTGTCAATTGGCCGTTTATCAAGGAAACTTGGCCGGTTGCTATTTTTTCATCAATGTTTTTTTGCTCATTTAAAGGCCGAGCGGCCGCTAATATTTTTATTATTTTGTTATTTTTATCATAACAAAAAGTCCCGGGCCAAGGGTTATAAGCGCGAATTTGCCGTTCAATTTCTAAAGCGGGTTTAGCCCAGTCAATTTTTCCATCTTCCTTCGCTAAAGTTTTAATATAACTAGCCTGAGAGTCATCTTGAATTTGCGGCTTTATCTTTCCGGCTGTCCACTCCATAAGCACCTCCGGTAAAAGTTCGGCTCCAAGAGCAGCCAGACGGTCATGAACATCAGCTAAAGTTTCCTGTCCGCTTAATTTCATTATTGCTTGTTTTAAAATCGGACCAGTATCTAAGCCGGCTTCCATTTTCATAATTGTCACTCCGGTTTCTTGGTCGCCATTTAAAATTGGCGCGTTAAGACAGGCCGCGCCACGATATTTGGGCAACAGGGAAGCGTGAACATTAATGCAGCCATATTTAGGAATGTCTAATATTTCTTGAGGGATGATTTTCCCGTAGGCGATTACTACAATTAAATCCGGCTGCAAGTTTTTTATATTTTCCATTTCCGATTTTATTTTTTCCGGCTGGAAAATTTTAATGCCGTATTTTAGGGCAGTGGTTTTGACCGGCGGCGGCGTTAAAATTTGTTTGCGCCCAACTGGCTTATCCGGTTGCGTGAAGACCGCACTAATTTCAAAATTAGCGCTTTGGATTAAAGCGCTTAGGCCGGGCAGGGAAAATTCCGGCGTTCCCATGAAGATAATTTTTTTCTTTTCTTGGCTGGACATAGTTGGCGGGTATGCTATATTTAGATTATGCTTACTGGATTTTTCAATTTTTTATTAAGTGTTGCTCAGGGAATGGGTTATTTTGGCATTGGCGCTTTAATGGCAATTGAAAGTTCTTTTATTCCAATGCCTTCGGAGATTATTGTACCGCCGGCCGCTTATTTAGCGAGCCAAGGCTATCTTAATATCTGGTTAATAGTATTGGCGGGAGTAATCGGAAGCGTAGTGGGGGCGATATTTAATTATTATTTTGCTTATTTTTTAGGACGGCCGCTTATTTATAAATTAGCCCGCCATCGCTTGGCTAAATTTTTATTAATTAGTCCTGAAAATTTAGCACGCTCGGAAAAATATTTTTTGGATAACTCGGTGGCAGCCACTTTTATCGGGCGTTTAATTCCAGTTGTCAGACAGCTGGTTTCGCTGCCGGCTGGATTTTCCAAAATGCCTTTCTGGCCCTTTGTGGCTTATACAACCCTAGGCTCATTGCTTTGGGTGGCCGTTCTGACGGCTTTAGGTTATTTTATCGGCGCCAATAAAGAATTACTATCTAAATACTATAATGAAATTTCCTGGGCGCTGCTTATTTTAGGAGGCCTTTGGATTATTTGGAAAATCTTTAAGATAGTCAATAAAAAGAATTCCGTCTAAATGATCGATCTCATGCTGAATGACCCTCGCTAGCAAATTTTCCGCGGCGAGAGTTTTTTTATTACCTTTTTCGTCAAGATAAATACAATTTATTTTTTTGTGGCGGGAAATCGGGGCGTAAATTATTTCGCCCTTCTCATTTAACACCGACAAGCAGCCTTCGTCCTCTACTTTTCTGGCCCAAGATTTTTTGGTTATTTTGGGATTGATTAAAAAAATTGTTTTGTTCTCATCGCTCACTACAATTATGCGGATGTTTTCTCCGATTTGCGGCGCCGCTAAGCCGGCGCCATCCTTTTTTTTCATAGTTTCCTCCATATCCAGCAGCAATGTTTTCATCTTCTTGCTAAAAAGCTCCTCAGGGCTTATTTCCAGAGATTTTTTTCTCAAGGTTGGGTGGGGGTTGATTAGAATATTTAATTGTTTGGCCATATATTATTAGCTAATTTTTATTTTTTATTTTATTTTTCGGTCATCGATTATTTTGAAAAAATATTTCCATTTGGCTCCGGTTTTGCATAATTCTTTGGTATCATTGAGAGCCATCTCGATAATATTAACAGGCAAATCTTTGCAAGCTTTAAAAACTGAAGAGCGCTTGAAATCCGGCACTCCTAAATCTTTAATAACGCGCAAAGCCAAATCTTGCCAGGGGTAGGCCGGCGCTTTAACCGGTTGGCGGTTTTTAAAGATATCCGAGAAAGATTGAAAACTGTCTTTCATATAATTTTAAATAGCCTCAGTCTTATTTGGGGGAAGTAAAAATTCTAAGCTTAAATAGCCAATGCCGAAATCAGTTTGATAGGCTAAGATGTCCGGTTCCCATTTTATCTTATCTAAGATGCCTAATAGGATTAAGAGTGGTTTTAAGCCACATTCGCTGGCTTCCAGGATTAAGCGCTTATCCATGTCCAAAATATTTTTTTTGGCAGTTTCTGGTTCGCTAAGATATTCAATCAGTTTATTGTCGAACTTAGCTCCTTTTGGAGAATAGCCGCCCGGAGATTTCCGTTTTAAGCGATGCGACAAATCTCCGGAAGCAATAATGGCAATTTTTTTAGCCTCGGCTTCAATAGTCTCTGCCAGTTTCAGACCGAAATTAAAATTGGCCTTCAAATCAAAATCATCAGACGGTGAAATTACTATAATTTTAAAGTTAGTGTCGGTTGTTTTTAACAAGTATAATGGGATAGCGCTACCATAATCAAGAGTGCTATCCGATAAAATCCGTAAGGGTACTTCGTTTTTAAGGTTGTTTTTTATTTTATCGGAAAAAATAATATCGCCCTTCAGAAAGTTTTTTGGAGGGATAAAGCCAAAATCAGGAAAACTAATTTCCATCTCCGGAGCGGAGTTAATAATGAAAAAATTTTCTCGGATTTTATTGTGAGGCGAAATTATAATTAATGTTTCAATGCCGGCTTCTATAAATTCGGCTTTGGCCTTTTGATAGGCGGCAGCAGTTTTGGCGAGAAATTCATGATTAGCGCGGCCGATTTCCGGAACTAAAAGTGGCGAATGGGGCAGTAAAAAGGCTTTTATAAGAGGCATATTTTTATTGTATCGGATCTCCTTGAGAATAATTAGACATCAATTTGGAGGAAATGGTTATTACGTTAGCTAAATCATAGCCCAAAGTTTTAAAGACGGTTTCGTTGGCGAATGGTCGTTTCTGGCCATTGGATATTAGATAAACAGTCGGGAAGGAATCGGTCTTCAGTAAAGTTCCGTCGTTAAATAAGGCGGGAGCAACAGTAGTATATTTATTTAAAATAGTGCTTGAGACCCTCACTATTTTTTTATCCTTAAATCTAGTGGTTAACAAAATTTTATCCAGTAGCGGCGCTTTAGTATTATTTTCTACGTAAAATACACCGCCGGTTTTAATGTCTTGGAGCAGGGCGCCGGTGACGTAGGTGGAAGTGGCGGTAATCATTTTGCCATCATTATAACCCGCTAATTCGGCGCTACTGGCGTTTTCAATTTCGGCAACATTAAAGCCGATAGTCTTAAAGGATGTTAAGCTGTCAAATTGTCTTTTCTCGGAGCCGACCAGCATATAGATTTTTTTATCAGGAGTCTGGACTAAAGAGTAGTTGGAAAATTTAATGCCTTCGCCGACCGGATAACCGTCCAGCAAGCTAGGAGAAACGCTGATTATTTGCTGGGGGCTGAAGCGGGAAATAAAAGAGGAATAATTTAAGAACAATCTTTTTTGGCCCTTTTCAATCAGCCAAACTCCCGGGTCACCCTCTACTTTTAAGACTGAACCGTCGGGATAGGCGGCTACAAAAGCGGAATCTGGAAAATAGCGGTTAAAAAGTTTGTAGACATTATAATTGCCGTTAAAAACATGTGGAGTATAGTTATATAAAGCGGCGGTCGCTTTATTTTCCGGAATAACTGTCATTGGCGCGTTAGAAATTGTGCCATAGGGATTAGTAAAGGTATAGGCTTTTCCGGCTTGGTATTTATATTTTTCTTGTTCTTGCATGTAAGCTAAAAATTGCAGGGAAGCGCTGTTCACTTGCTTGCCAAAGCCTTTGTAATAAGGGTTGCAAGTCCAGTTATCGGGACAGCCATAGCCAGTTGCCCAATCTAAACGCGCGGGTGCCGGGCTGGGGTCCTCAATTAAGCTCGCTTCTTTTTGCAAAAGCACCAAGATAAATTTAGGGTTAACCGTGGTTATGGTTTTGCATTTTAAACGTTTTTCTTCTTCAGTTGGCGATTCGCTTAAAGAGACGCCTTCGCAATCAAAATTGCGATTAGTGGCGTCATAAATTATTTCGGCGGCTGTTTTGGTCACGCCGCTGTTGTTAGGGGCGCTGTAATTAGCTAAATAGCTATTTTTGCTTTGCAGGAAATTTTGGATTTCTGCGAGCGTCATAGAACGAGCATTAAGCAAGTCATTATCTGAAATTATGTTGTTAGGATTAAAATTGGGGTCTACTTCGGTTTGTGCCTTTACAAAAGGCGCGGAAATAATTAAAGAAAGAGAAAAAAGCGCTAATATTAAAGATATGTTGCTTATTTTTTGATTTTTCATGGTGGCTGTATTTTTAAATATTTTTTAGATACTAGTTGATTTTTATTATAATATATTTTTAGGTCTTCGGCAACCAAAAAACCCGTGTTAGTACGGGTTTTTGGTTTTTTATTTTAAGGCCTTGATGATTATTTTTTCCGGTTCCCCTAAATCTATTTTTACTTTAGCGCCTTCTTTGATTTTACCTTCAATTATCTCTAGCGCCAGCTCATCCAAAATTAAATTTTGAATGATGCGTTTTAAGGGGCGGGCGCCGTAAGTAATATCATAACCTTTTTGCGCCAGCATTTTTTTAACTTTTGGCCCGACTTTAACGCTGATATTTTTATTGGCTAGCCGTTTTTCAACTTTATTTAATTCTAAATCAACTATTTTTTCCAGCGCTTCCGGCGATAAGCTGTGGAAGAGAACTACTTCGTCAATTCTATTTAGAAATTCCAGTTTGAAATTTTCTTTAAGAATCTTATCAATCTTTTCTTTCATCTCTCCTTCGCGCAGCTTGGAGGCTTCTTTTTTATCGCTTTCATCATTAAAGCCGATGGAGTAATGTTTAATTACTTCATTTCCCAGATTGGAGGTCATAATGACAATGGTATTTTTGAAATTGACCATCCGTCCTTTAGAATCAGTCAGGCGGCCGTCGTCTAATATTTGTAATAAAATATTAAACATATCAGGATGTGCTTTTTCGATTTCATCAAATAAAACAACGCTGTAAGGATGGCGGCGGACTTTGTCGGTTAACTGTCCGCCATCATCATGGCCGACGTAGCCTGGAGGAGAGCCAATCAGCTTGGCCACCGAATGTTTTTCCATGAATTCGCTCATATCTAAGCGGACCAGCGATTTTTCATCGTCAAACATAAATTTGGCCAGAGTTTTGGCGAGTTCGGTTTTGCCGACGCCAGTCGGTCCGACAAACAGGAAGGAGCCGATCGGCCGTTTTTCTTCGTTGATGCCGGCACGTGATCTTCTAAGGGCATTGGCTACGGCTTTAATGGCTTCTTCTTGACCGACTACTTCTTGGTTTAATTCTTTTTCGGCATCGCTTAATTTTTTAATTTCGTCCTGCAGCATTTTATTAACTGGAATTCCAGTCCAGCGGGCAACCACTTTAGCAATGTCTTCTTCATCTACCTCTTCTTTAAGAATCCGTTGCCCTTTTTTTTGAATTTTTAATAATTCTTCCTGTAGATTATCTATGCCGTGTTCCAGTTCCGGAATTAAACCATATTTTATTTTAGCAACTTCGGTCAAATCGGCGCCTTGTCTCTGCGCAATCTCCGCTTTGATTTTTAAGTCCTCTATTTCTTTTTTGGAGCTTCTGATTTGAGAAATAATATTTTTTTCGTTATTCCAATGAAGTTCTAATTGTGTTGATTTTTCTTTAATTTTAGCTAGTTCTTGGTTAATTGCTCTGATTTTTGACGACTTCTTATCGGTTGTCATCAGGCCCGCCTTGTTCAATTCCAACTGGTTTATTTTGCGTTTTAATTGGTCAAGCTCATCCGGCATAGAATCAATTTCCATGCGCAGGGAAGAGGTCGCTTCGTCAATTAAATCAACGGCCTTGTCCGGCAAAAAACGGTCGCTGATATAGCGATGTGATAATTTGGCGGCGGCGATTAAGGCGTTGTCGGTAATACGGACGCCGTGATGGACTTCATATTTTTCTTTGAGTCCGCGGAGCATGCTGATAGTATCCTCAACACTGGGCTCAGAAACGTAAATCGGTTGGAAGCGTCTTTCTAGAGCGGCATCTTTTTCAATATATTTTTGATATTCCTTGGTAGTAGTCGCGCCGATAGTCCGCAATTCACCGCGGGCAAGAGCCGGTTTTAACATGTTAGAAGCATCCATTGATCCTTCGGAGGCGCCGGCGCCGATTAAGGTGTGCAGCTCATCGATAAATAAGATTAAACGGCCGTTTTGTGATTTGACTTCCTTAAGAATTGCCTTTAAGCGGTCTTCAAATTCGCCGCGAAATTTTGCGCCGGCGACGATTGAGCCTAAATCCAGAGCAATAATTTCTTTATTTTTTAAATTTTCCGGAACATCGCCGGAAACTATCCTTTGTGCCAGGCCTTCCACCACCGCAGTTTTGCCGGTTCCGGCTTCGCCGATAAGCACGGGGTTATTTTTGGTACGGCGCAGTAAGACTTGCATAATGCGCCGGATTTCCATATCGCGCCCGATAACCGGGTCCAGTTTTTCTTGGCGAGCCAGTTCAGTCAGATTGGTGGTATATTTTTCTAAAACACGAAATTTATTTTCCGGGAAGGGGTCGGTGATGGTTTGCGAACCGCGCAACTCTTTTAAAATATTTTTGACTTCCTGATATTCAACTTTAAAATCCAGCAAAATTCTTTGAGCCGGGGAAGCGACGCCGATTAACGCTAGTAAAATATGTTCGGTGGAGATGAATTCATCGCTCATGCCGTCCGCTTCTTTTTGCGCTCTTTCTAAAACGGCCGCCGTTTCCGCGGTCCCGGATACGGCTTGTACCGGCCCCGGGTTCTGATTTATTCGGCTTTGAGGCAGGGTTTTAATCGTTTTGATAATTTTTTCTTCCATTAACTCCGGGTCGATTTTCATTTTTTCTAAAATCGGCTTTACCAAGCCCTCATTTTGTTCCAGAAGCGCCAATAAAATATGAACCGCTTCAATATTTGGCTGGCCGTAATTAGAAGCAATTACTTGGGAATTAATAATTACCTCCTGGGATTTATCGGTGAATTTATTAAACATATATAGTATTTTTTGAGTTTTTTAGTTTTAGCAGTCCTAATATTAGAGTGCTAATTACATCTTAATATAAGGCGCCTTACTTGTCAATTGTTTATCGGGTTATAATTCGGTATTTTTTGAGATTTCCGCGCCTAGATTAAGCTAAAATTTAATTGTGATTATTTTAATTTTATGATAAAATAAAATTATTAAAATGATTTATGCAATCACATAATTTTTTTACTTACGGCCTAAAAATAATTTTTCAAACTTTGGGTAATATTTTTTATTTTCCTTTTTGGTGGTATAGCGTCGGCTTTGCGGAAACTCTAAAAAAAGAGTGGATTTTTTTTAGTAATCAAGAAAAAAACCTTGGTTTTCGGATTTGGCTCACTAATATTTTTGTGCCGATGTACGGGCAGAGCGACGCCGCCGGTCGAATTATTAGTTTTTTTATCCGTTTAATTCAGATTATTATTCGTGGGCTGGTTTTGCTTTTTTGGCTGGCACTAGTTATTGCCGGCGCAATTCTATGGTTAGCGCTGCCGCTGCTGTTAGTCGTGGCTTTATTTTTTCAGGCTAAAGCTTAAATATGGATTTGAAAAATAGAGAACAACTTGAATTTATAAAAGATACCGCTTCAAAAGGGCGGGGAGCTTGGTTTCTGGGGCGGTTTTTATATTGGAATAAAAAAATTAAGAAGTCGGTAATCGCTCTGGAAAGAGCGGAGAAGCAGATTAATAAAATTTTAGGCTTTTTTTCTTGGCTGATTATTTTTGCCGGCTGGCTCGCTTTTGCCGCTTGGATATTTTTAAACCGGGCCAGTTTAGAAGCTGATCCTTTAAAAATATTCTTTTTTTGGTCCAGCCCAGATATTTTAGTAGCCTTTTTCTTATTATCTTTATGGCTCGACTTGTTTCTTTTTTACAAATTTAGCTTGGCGGTGGCTAGCGCCAAAAAAATAAATTATCGATTTTTTCGGGAAGATAAAAAAGCCAAGCGCGAATCCAGGCAGCGCTATAATGCCGCCCGCGCTTTTTCCGATGAAACCAATAGAATTTTGGAAGAAGCTTTTTTATTAGCTTCTAAATTGCGTCGCCAGCAGGTAGACATTATTCATTTTTTCCGAGCCGCCCTTAGAACTAAAGAAGTTCAGAGTCTCTTTATCCGTTTGAATGTTGATGCTAAAAAGATGATTGAGATGATTGATCGCCAGTTGGTTAAAAGTGCTAACGATGTTGCTGGCGATGACCAAATTTCCGATCGACTTCAAGAAGTTTTTATTTTAGCTTTCCAAGATGCCTTTAATTTGAAACAAAAAAGCATTGATGTTTTAAATATAATTTTATTTTGTTACGATCGGGACCCGGAGCTGGCGGAAATTATGTATGAACTAGAAATTGACGCTGACAAAATTACTAATGCCGTCGAGTGGTTTCGGGTTAATAAATTACTGGTCGCCCGCTATCACGCCTACCGCCAACTGGCGCTATTTAAACCAAGTTCAGGAATGAACCGCTCTTACACCGCTATCGCGACTCCGGTTTTAGACCATTTTGCTGTGGATTTAACTTTAAAGGCTAAATTCGGCCATTTGGATTTATGCGTCGGCCGCAATAAGGAAATTCAAGCAATTTTTGATATTTTTACCGGCGGCCACAATGGTGTTTTATTAGTAGCCCCCACCGGTATCGGTAAAAGCACGATTGTCGGCGGTGTCGCCCAGATGATGGTTGAAGAGAATGTGCCGGATTTTATGAAAGACAAGCGTTTGGTAGAACTTGAGGTTTCTAAATTGGTGAGCGGGGCGGATCCGTCAGTGGCCGAAGAAAGATTATTAGATTGCATTAATGAAGCTAATCGCTCGGGCAATGTAATTTTATTTATTGATAATATTGAAAATTTGATTGGTATCAGTGCTGGCAGCCAGGAGAGCTTGGATTTATCCGAAGTTTTAGCTGAAGCTTTATCTAAAAATCATATTTTTTGTATCGCGACGGCCACGGCTGAAAACTACACGCGTTATATTGAGAAAAAATCTTTGGGCGAAGTAATGACCACTATCGGCATTAGCGAACCGGATACTAACGCCGCCATCCAAATTTTAGAAAGCCGTGTCGGATTTTTAGAATCAAAATATGATACCTATATTGTTTATAGTGCTATTGAACAAGCCGTGAAAATGTCGGCGCGCTATCTGCATGATAAATTTTTACCGCTTAAGGCTATCGATTTATTGGAAAAAGCGGCGATGATTGCCGCTACGGCCAGCAAGAATAACCCGGAAAAAACTTTTTGTTCCAAAGAAGATATTGCTTCCGCTATCGCCGAGATGACTGGCATCCCGGTTAATAAAGTGAGCGCCGATGAGGGCCAAAAATTACTTAATTTAGAAGCCGAAATCCATGAACGCTTAGTCGGGCAGGAAGAGGCGGTAAAAGCAGTTTCCGCCAGTTTGCGCCGGGCGCGCGCGGCCATGAAAGACAGTAAGCGGCCGATTGCCAGCTTTTTATTCTTAGGCCCGACCGGCGTCGGTAAAACCGAACTCGCTAAAGCGGTCTCGGCGATTTATTTTGGCAGCGAGGATTATTTGATACGCTTGGATATGAGTGAATATCAAAATCAGGACAGCGTCCGTAAAATGATTGGCGATGTTGATGGAACTTTGGGATATCTAACGGAAGCTGTCAGGAAAAAACCCTTTTCTTTGGTTTTGCTGGATGAAGTGGAGAAAGCCCACCCTGATATTTTGAATTTATTTTTACAAATGCTGGATGACGGCCGTTTGACTGATGGCCAGGGAAGAACGATTAGTTTTTCGGAGTCCATCATTATCGCCACTTCCAATATCGGTGCAATTTTTATTCAAGATCAAATTAAAGCTAAAACTAGTTTGAATATTATTAAACAAGAATTAATTGATAATCAATTGCGCGAGCATATGCGTCCGGAACTTATCAATCGTTTTGATGGCATTATTGTTTTTAAGCCGCTCGATGAAGAAAACATCTTTACGATTACGACTTTAATGCTCAAGAAAATTAAAAAGATATTGGCGGATAAGGGGATTGGCCTTAAGGCTGACAAAGACGGGGTAACCATTTTGGCTCAGGCCGGATACGACCCTAAGTTTGGTGCGCGTCCTTTGCGCCGTTTATTGCAGGAGCGGGTTGAGGATGTAGTTGCTAATAAAATTTTAGCCGGCGAATTAAAAAGAAGAGACCAAGTAGTAATTAACAATCAAGCGGAAATAACTGTTGAGAAGGCGGCTGAGTTGTAATAAAAAACGCGCTGGTTTAGGGCGCGCTTTTGTCTAGGTTATTTTAACAGTTAGACCATTAATTGCGTCCTAGCGAACGCATTTTCAGTGAGACGGAGCGTTTTTTTGAGGTTCTCCAATTTTTGCGGATTGGAATTTTCCTTGTTTAGCTCGCGCTGAATACTTTTTTTGATACCGGCGATGTTTTCCGATTGAGCCATCGCTTTTGCTTCAATGTGTGATAAATCATTCATGATGCTTTGTCCTCCTGTTGTTAATTATTTAAGTTTAAAAGAAAATTAGTATTATTTAAATTATCATTTATTTTTTAAGTAGTCAATAACCAAGCCCATTCATGTTTCTGACCTATATATTGCCATTTTTAGCCAGTTTTATCCTATCGCTGATTTTGACCTGGAGCATTAAAAAGATTGCTCTTTATTTTAAGATTGTGGATCAGCCAGGAGAACGCAAAATCCATAAATCCGCCACGCCGCTTTTGGGTGGGGCGGCAATTTTTGTTACTTTTTTTGGGGTGTTGTTTTTTTATTCTGATCGTTTTTTGGCGGGCAATTTGGATTGGCGCCATTTGTTGGGATTTTTTAGCGGCGCGCTGCTGATTATCATCGGCGGCATTTTGGATGATAAGTATAATCTGCCGGCTAAATGGCAAATTATTTTTCCGCTGCTCGCGATTCTGGCCGTTGTTGTCGGCGGCGTGGAAATTGAAAAAATTACCAATCCTTTTGGCGGTTTTATTTATCTTAAAGATTTGGTAATCGTCGGGCCGGCTTTAATTGCTTTATGGCTTCTAGGCATGATGTATACTACTAAGCTTTTAGATGGGGTTGATGGCCTAGTTAGCGGCGTCGGAGCGATTGGAGCGCTGGTAATTTTTTTATTTACGCTCACTACTAAATATTTTCAACCGGATATTGCTCTCGCGGCTGTGATTTTATTTGGTTCGGCGCTGGGATTTTTAATTTTTAATTTTTATCCGGCGAAAATTTTCTTGGGTGAAGGCGGTTCTTTGTTTTTTGGTTATGTACTGGGCGTTTTAGCAATAATTTCCGGCGGCAAGATTGCGATTGCTTTATTAATAATGGGCATCCCGATTTTAGATGTTGCCTGGACAATTATGAGGCGCCTTTTTCAGGGTAAAAATCCTTTTCGTTTTGCCGATAACAAGCATCTGCATCATCGACTTTTAAATTTAGGTTTAAATCAGAGGCAAACTGTTTTGGTTTTTTATTTTTTTTCACTGGTATTTGGATTAAGCAGTTTATTCTTACAAAGTCGAGGGAAGCTCTTGGTGTTATTACTACTACTAATCATCATGCTGGCAATTGTTATCGTTTTTCAATTTTTGGATAAGCGCCGAGAAAATGCTAAACCGTCACTGCTTTTACATATCTGCTGCGCACCCTGTGCGACTTATATCAGCAGTGTTAGGTTGCAACCTAGCTATAATTTAACTTGGTTTTTTTATAATCCTAATCTGGTTTCTCAGGAGGAATATGATAAGCGTTTGCAGTATGTAAAATTGATGGCGGCTAAGTTTTTTATTCCGTTAATTATTGTTCCGTATGAGCACGGAACTTGGTGTAAATTAGTTAAGGGGCGGGAAGGAGATGCGGAACGCGGCGCCCGTTGCCAACTTTGTTATTTGGACCGCTTGCGAGCAACCGTTAACTTGGCGGCTGCTAAAAAATTTGATTTTTTTGCCACCTCTTTAACGGTCAGCCCATATAAAGATAAAGAGGCAATTGAAAAAATGTCTCGGAAATTAGCTGCGAAGAAGGGAATAAAATTTTTAGAAGAAGATTTTCAAGCCGCTGATGCTTACCGTCGTTCCCAGGAATTAGCTAAAGAATTAGGAATTTACCGTCAGAAATTTTGCGGTTGCGAATATTCAATTATTAAAAAACAAAAATAATGAGATATCGGATATTTATAATTTATTTGTTGCTAGCTGGCTTTATTTTGGTTCCGAATGTATCAAAAGCGGCAGAAATGATTGATTCTGATGGCGATGGTTATGCTGATGACTTAGAAATAAAAAATGGCTGGTCGCCTTTTAATATTGAGCCGGTGAAAATTACCGCGAGCGATGCCGATCAAGATGGTTTAAGTGATGATTTGGAACTTAAGTTTAAAACCGATCCGTTGTTGGCTGACACCGATGCCGATGGTTATTCTGATTTTGCGGAAATTGATTTCGCTTTTGACCCGCTCTCCACCTCCACTAAAAAATTAGCTCAGAAAGTAGAAATATCTTTAAAGAAACAAAAACTCGTTTATTTTGTTTCGGGAATCGCTTGGAAAGAATTTACCGTTTCCACCGGCAAGCCCAGTATGCCGACACCCACTGGGACTTTTACGGTAGTGAGTCGGATTAAAAAAGCTTGGTCTAAAACCTATAAACTTTGGATGCCTTTTTGGCTAGGTTTGGACCGCGGCAGTATTGGCATCCATGAACTTCCGGTTTGGCCCAGCGGTTATCGCGAGGGGGAAAATCATTTAGGAAAAGCAGTGTCTCATGGTTGTATCCGCCTGGGGGTTGGACCGGCGCAATATTTATTTGATCGGGTAGATATTGGTCTGCCAGTTTTTATTAATAAATAATCTCAATCATCAGTTTCTGCTCGTGAAAATAAACGATAAATATGTTATAATTTTGGTGCATGATTATTTTTCTAACAATCATATGTTAAAAGCAAGCTTCAAGGCAATTTTTTCGCTAATTTTGGTAGCACTTACCGCGAGTGGCTGTACTTTTCCTTGGGAAAAAGACCGCACGCTTCAAGATATGCCTCTGGTTAGTTATGCTAATAATAATCAGAAGAACTCCGGCCCCAGTGGCGACCTTAAAAAAAATACCGATGCGGCGTTTTTAAAAGATTTTATGTTTTCCCATTCCGCCGCCACTTCCATGATCAGCGCCATCCCCGGCGCTGACGCCAACCAAGTTTTGGCGGTTGAGGGAAATTATATTTACACGCTAGTTAAAAACGATATTTTTATCACTAATTCTCTGTATGCGCCGCAAGCTAAGGTGGTCGGTAAAATTTCTTTTCCTTCCAGGCCGTTAGGAATTTTGGTATCCGGACAGCGCGTGGCTGTTTATGGTGTTGACACAGAAATAAAATCCAGTCCTGTCTGGAATTCTTTCAAACGGGAAGGCGACTACTTATTTTTCAAAATATATGATGTTGCCGATCCGACCAGTCCTAAAGAAGTTAGAGATTTATCTTTTGAAGGCCAGTATGCCGGCGTTAAATTGATCGGCAGCCACGCTTATTTAATGACTACCGCCAATATTAATTACTTAGAAAATGAACCCTTAACTCCAAGAATTCTGGAAGCCGGCCAGGTTGTCAGCGGCGATTGCCGCGACGCTAATAATTGTTTAATACCGGAAGTATTTTATTTTGATTATTCTTATAATAATTATTATTTTCTCTCAGTCGCCTCCATCAGCTTATCGGACACGAGCAAGGCTTTAGTCGTTAATGACTATTTATTGGACTCCAATCAAGAAGCCTATGCTCCTACGAACAGCCTTTATTTAACCTATACCAATTCAGTGAGCGAGTATGATTTGCAAAATGAATTGAAGCGCGATCAAGTTTTTAATCGTTTAAGCGCGGCTGATCAGCAGCAAATTAAAGAAATTGAAGCTTTGCCGGAAAATCTTTTAAGTTCTCCGGAAAAAGCAGTTAAAGTGGCAGCAATTGTTAACGCTTATACTGCTTCTTTGTCCAGCTCGGAAAAAGATGCGCTGCAGGCGGCGGTTGATAGTTCTTTGGTTGAGAAAATAAAAGCCAACATGAATGAGATTGAAAATACCACAATTTATAAAATTATTTTTGATGCCGGCAAAATCGCTTATCAGGCTAAAGGAAATATTTTTGGGCAAATTATTAAAGGTTCGGGTTTGAGCGAGAGCGACGGCCAAGTGCGATTAGTGGCTTCGCGAAATGAAATGTGGTCCAAACTTTTTAAAGATACTAGCAAAGTCTACAATAATCTTTATGTTTTGGATGACGGCCTGCGGGTGCTAGGTAAATTGGAAAATATCGCCACTGGAGCCAAATTGCACGAGGTGAAGTTTATGGGTAATCGCGCTTATTTAAAAACCGCCAAAGTTAATGACGCTCTTTATGTGGCTGATTTTTCCGATAGCACTAAGCCGGGAATTTTAGGCGCGGTACAATTACCAAATTCCTCCGCTCAAATTTATCAAGCTGACGACAAGGGTAATGTTTTATTAAGTTTTGGCCGCAATCAGGAAGTCGGCGCTGAATCGTCTTTGGTAAAAACCGGTTTAAAATTATCATTGTTTGATTTTTCCGATTTGCAAAGCCCCAAAGAGCTTAGCGGTTATGTTATTGGCGATGCTAACAGTGATTCTATGGCGCTCAATAATCACCAAGCTCTTTATAATTCAATTTCGGCTAATATTATTTCGGTGCCGGTTTCGCTTTACGACAATAATCGCTTATCTTTTTCCGGAGCTTTAGTTTTTTCGACCGATGGCGGCGTGCTTAATCTTAAGGGAAGAGTCGACCATTCTTTAGGTGGTTTGATGTCGGCGGCTGATTCTTGGCAAGGGTTTAGCTATTACGACAACACCGTTCGTTATAGTACGCTGGCGGACACTGATTTATTGACGTTTTCCAATAAATTTTTAAAGATTAATAAAATCGCCAGTTTAAGCGAGGTCGGTTCTTTGTTGTTGACTCCTGGCGAAGAGAGCTATATCATAACCACGACTGATATACCGGAAATACCAAAGATTCCGGAATCCGCCGAACAGTTGGCGGAGCCGGGTTCTGATTCAATCTCTACAACTACCGAAGAAATGCCACCCCTCAGCCTTGAAACAAGCGCTACTTCAACCGCCGCTTCAACCGTTGCCACTTCAACGGCCACAACCACCCCAAATATTAATGTACCAGAATAACAACTTACTGCTAACTATGAATTTTTTTAAAAGTAAAAAAACTATTTTTTTGACCCCCGTAGTTTTATGGCTCTTGAGCCAGTTATTTTTAGCGCGTCCGCAATTTTTCTTTTTGGCGATTACTGCCGGATTTTTGCTTTTAGCTTTAGTTGTCCGGGGAAGCGAAAAAGATAGACAGAATCAAAATTGGCCCTTGTTTTTCTTTTTTCCGGCTTTATTTTTCTTGTCCGTTTCTTTATATATAACTTTTCTCCCCAATTATTATTGGATTCAAATTATTTTATTGTTATCAGCTTATTTTTCTTTTTCCTATTTAAGAAATATTTATTATTTTTTCCATTATGGCGCTTCGGAGCGCGCGGAGAGATTGGATAGCTTGATGCTCTCCGGCGGATTTTTGTCGGTGTTTGCTTTAGCTTCCTCGCTTTATGGTTTGCCGACTTTTTTGAGCTGGAATTTTTGGGGTTTGTTGCCATTATTTGTAATTTTGGTATCGCCGTTATTCTTCCAATCATTTGTTTTAGGCAGAATAAATATTAGAGATAATTGGCCCTTGTTTTTAAGCGCCTCTTTGGTTCTGGCTGAAATGACAGCGGTCATTTATTTTTTGCCGCTCAGTTTCAATATTTTAGGATTTTTTACGGCTATTTTTTATTATTTTATTTTGTTGGTGCTGCGGCTTTTTTTAAAAGGTAATTTCTCCGGTAATAATTTACGCTGGCCTTTAAGCTTCGGTATTATTTTAATTATAATTTTACTTTTAAGTTCGCGTTGGTTTTAATTTTAGAATAAATAACATTTTTATTATGAATACTCCTGTTACTACAAAAAATAACAAGCATCGCCTGTTGCCGGTAATTATTTTAGCGATTTTCCTGGGGCTGATTGCCGGCGCCGCCGGGGAGATTGTGACCCGAGTTTATTTTTTGAAAGATTTTTCTGTGCCTTATTTTAATAATGAAGTTAATCTGGCCAGTCTGAACAGTAATCGTTCCAATTTAATAATTCAAGATGCCAAAAAAGTAGTGGTCAACCAGGATGTTAAGGTCGGCGAGACTATCGGTTCCATCAGACCATCTTTAGTCGGTGTCTTTAAGACTTTAGCGGTTAATGAAAAATCGTCCTCCGCGCAATATTATAAATTAGACGAACCGCTGCTAGTCGGTTTAGCGGTAACCGCTGATGGCTGGATAGCCATTTCCGCGCCGGCTGATTTCAAGAAAAATTTTAATGTTAAAAATTTCGTGGCCATTACCAGTGATCGCAAGGTTTATAAGATAGATAAAATTTCCGATTTCGATAATTTACCAGGTGATTTAATTTTTTTCCATTTGGAGGCCGCCAATAATTTGACAGTTAAAAAAATTGTTGCCCGCACCGACATTTCCTTGGGGCAGTCTGTTTTGGCGATTAATGATTTTAGCAATGTTTTATTAACCTCACTTTCCTCATTTAAAAAAACACCGACTGTACTCAGCAGTGATTCTTTGAATACCAGATTTACCTTAGCCGGAACGCCGGAGGACCAATTTAAAAATTCTTTCGTCTTTAATTTGGCTGGAGATTTAGTGGCGATTATCGGTGAAGACAAAGAAATTGTCCCCGCTTTTTCCTATAATTCTTATTGGCAAAGCTTCTTTAAAACCGGCACCGCTTCCCAGCCTTTATTAGGTGTTAATTATTTAGATTTGAGCACTACTAAATCTTTAAGCTTAAATTTAGAAAAAGGCGCTTGGCTCCATAGCTCTGAGACGCTGCCGGCCGTTGTTAAAAACAGTCCAGCCGCGAATGCCGGCCTGCAGGAAGGCGACGTTATCAGCTGGGTTAACAATCAAGCTCTGGACGCCAATAATGATTTGGCGGATATTATCGCTTCCTTTAATCCCGGAGATAATATCACGCTCACTTACATCAGAAACGGTGTCGAAAAAGAGGTCACTCTTAAATTAGGAGAAGAAAAATAAATTTTATTTAATATGAAAATCAATTCTATCAGCCGTTTAAAAAAAATTAGTAATCAAAAATTTTTAGTGCGGGTTGATTTTAATGTTCCCATGGAAAAGGGAAAGATTAAAGACGATTATAAAATAAGCGCCGGCTTGGAAACCATTAAATATTTATCTTCCCAAGGCGCCAAACTGATAATTATAACGCATTTAGGGGAGCCGAATGGCAAGGCTCTTAAATCTTTATCTACTGCTCCTTTGGCGGCGCGCTTAGCCAAGATGGCATCCTTAAAGGTTAAATTTGTACCGGCGGTTGTTGGTCCCAAAGTTGTTGAAGCAGTTAATAAAATGAAGTCTGGCGAAGTATTATTTTTAGAAAATGTTAGATTTAATCCGGGTGAGACTAAAAATGATAAAGATTTTGCTAAGCAGCTGGCTGTTTTAGCGGATGCTTATGTTAATGACGCCTTTGCCGTTTCGCATCGCGCCCAAACTTCAGTCGATGCTATTAAAAATTATTTGCCAGCTTATGCCGGTATTTTACTGGAACAAGAACTCAAAGCTTTGCATAAGATAGTCAAGCCGAAGAAGCCCCTGGTAGTTATGATGGGCGGGGCCAAGATAGAAACCAAGGCCGCTTTAATCTCTAAGCTTTACCCGGCTGCCAGCCACATTCTTTTAGGCGGCGGTTTGGCTAATAATTTTTTAAAATTTAAAAAATTAGAAATTGGAAAGTCGCTATTTGATGCCGGTTCTGTTCCGGTGGTGAAGAAATTGCTAAGCGGCAAGGCGCGCGATAAAAAAATTATTTTGCCTTTGGATGTGGTAGTTAAAACTAAAAATGGAAAAATATTATCTAAAAAAGTTAAGGCGGTCGCTAAAACTGATTGCATTTTTGATATCGGCCCGGAAACAGTCAGTTTGTATGCCGAGTATATCAAGAAAGCCAATACCGTTATTTGGAATGGCCCGATGGGAAAGTTTGAGGAAGCGGCTTTTAAAAATGGCACCATTTCTTTGGCCATGGTAATTGCTGCCCGCTCCCGGGGCCGTGCTTATGGCGTTACCGGCGGCGGCGAAACAATATCCGCTTTGAAGATGACCGGGATGATGGAGTATGTTGATTGGGTCTCAACGGCCGGCGGCGCCATGCTTTCATATTTGGGCGGCGCTAAAATGCCGGGGCTTAAAAAAATTGTAGTTTAATTTTTTCTTTATGCCAAAAATAAAAAGTTTAGTCGCTAGAGAAATTTTAGATTCTCGCGGTTGGCCGACTATTGAAGCCAGTATCTTGCTGGATAATGGCCTGAAGGCCAAAGCTAGTGTTCCTGGAGGTCTGGCACTCGGCACCTATGAAGCCTTTGAGTTGCGCGATGGTGATAAAAAGCGTTATCAAGGCCGCGGTGTTTTACAGGCGCTGGCTAAAATAAATGAAATTATTGCCCCGGCACTTATCGGTTTTGATGTTTTAAAACAAGAAGCAATTGATAAAAAATTAATTGAACTCGACGGCACTAGCGATAAAAGTCATTTGGGAGCTAATTCTACTTTGGCTGTTTCTTTAGTTTGCGCCCGCGCCGGCGCTTTAAGCCAGAAACAGGAATTATTTTCTTATTTACAAACAGTTTATTCCTTAACCTCTCCTAAAATTCCGGTGCCTTTCTTTAATATTTTTAACGGCGCAACCCATGCCGATACCAATTTAGATTTTCAAGAATTTTTACTGATTCCGAAAAAGAATACCGCGGCGGAGATGATTCGCGAGGGCGCGGAGATTTTTTATGCCCTTAAAGATGAATTGCAGGCAGCCGGTTATGATACCGACACTGGTTCCGAAGGGGGATATGCGCCTAATTTGGATTCCAGTATTGAAGCGATTGAATTAATGCTGGCGGCGGCGATTCGCGCTGGTTATAATCCCGGTAAAGATTTATGGCTCGGCATTGATATTGGTTCTAATATTCTATTTGAGGAAACGACTAAGCGCTACATTTTCCCGCTGGATAAAACTTATTTTAGCGCCGCCAATCTTGTCGGTTTATATGATTCTTGGTTGCGGAAATACCCGATTATTTATTTGGAGGATCCGCTCGCGGAAAATGATTGGGAGAGTTGGCGTAATTTAACTTCCGAAATGGGAGATAAATTAATGATTGCCGGCGATAGCTTATTTACAACTAACGTTAATCGTTTGCGTCTTGGTATTCAGGAAAAGGCAGCCAATTCTATTGTTATTGAGCCGAATCAAGTTGGCACCTTGACGGAAGCTGTAGATTGTGTAAAATTGGCCAGTAAGCATAATTTTAAAATTATTATCTCTCAGCGTAGCGGGGAAACCACGGATGATTTTTTGGTTGATTTCGCAGTCGCCTTGGGAGCAGATTATCTTAAGGCCGGCTCTTTGTCTCGAGGCGAACGGGTGGTCAAGTATAATCGCTTAATGGAAATCGCTGATATTTTAGAAAATTATGGAAAAAAATGAAGCGTCGGACAACCCTGATTTAAGTGCTAAACCCCAATTGGTTTTTTTATTATTGCTTGATGGTTGGGGGGTTGCTGAAAAGAATGAGGCTAATGCTATTAGTAACGCTCGTATCCTTAATTTCTCTAAAATGGCTAAAGAATATCCAACCGCTATTTTAGAGGCGAACGCGCTTAATATTAATGCGCGTTATTTAATTTTAGGCAGCGGTCTGGCAGTTAGTGATGAAACTCAGGCTATTGGCAATGATTTAAGTTCGATAATTTCTGGAGTTGGTTTAAAACAATTAAAAATTTTTGATAGCGAACGTTTAGCGGCCTTAAGTAGCTTTTTTAACGGCCGTCGCGAAGAACGTCTACCTGGTGAAGACTGGCTGCCTATTTCCTTGGAGGATGACAAACAAGAGATTAATGTCCCCCTGGCAGTTAAAAGAATTTTCCGAGAATCAGTGAAGGCGGTTAAGAGCGGGAAATATAATTTTATCGTGGCCGCTTGTTCTGCTTTGGATGTTAAAGCTAGCGGCGGAGATTTTGCGGACACAGTTAAAACAGTCGAGATTTTGGATCGGGCACTTAAGTCTTTAGCATCTGAAGTTTTAGACCGTCAAGGCATCTTAGTCATTTCTTCCAGCTCCGGTAATGCTGAGCGCTTGAAAGATATGGCTACCGATTTGCCTGACAATAATATTACCGATAATCCGGTTCCTTTAATTATTGTTGGTGATGATTTTAAAGGCAAGACAATCGGCCTTAAAGATGCTCCGGATGGCGATTTGAGCTTATTGGCGCCGGCTGGCAGTTTATCGGATATCGCCCCAACTATTTTAAATTTAATGGGTATAGAAAAAGACGCCGGAATGTCAGGCATTAGTTTAGTAGATGGAAAATAGAAATATACAAATCGGCTTTGGTATTCCTCAAGGAGGAATCTTAGTCGGCGGTGGCAGGACCATCGTAGATTTTGAAATTTTTATGAGAATGAGGATTGGCTCCGATTCGCTTAGCAATAAGGGAAATGGCGGCCATCAAATTGATCTTTTTAAGCCGTTAGACTTTATGTCTCCGCAACCGAAAATGAAAGATAATGGTTGTGTTTTTGAAAGGAAGCTGGGACTTGGTTTTACCGAGGGCTGGTTTACTTAAAGTCTAATTGCGAGATTATTAAATCAAAAAACCGCTTCCTTTTTAGAAACGGTTTTTTTATAATTATTTTTTCATTTTAGAATAATAGCCAAGCAATTAAACTAGTTAAGAAGCCAATTGTTCCTCCAACCAAAACTTGCAGGGGAGTATGGCCAATTTTTTCCAGCTGCTTCGGATAGCTGTTATCTAAGAAGTCATCCTCTTTTAAATCTTTTACCAGAACATTGAGTGTTTTGCCGTGTTGGCCGAGATAATTGCGCAAGCCGATAGCGTCAACGATAACGATGGTCGCAAAAACAAAAGCAACGGCAAAAATCGGGGAAGAGATTCCTAATTTAAAGCCGATAATAGAGGCTACGCCTACTACTACCGAGGTGTGTCCAGAAGGCATATCGGAATAAGCGAAGACATCATGCCAAGTAACTTTCTTTTTAAATGAGCGCAGCAATACTTTTGTTCCCTGAGCGATTATGAAGGCGATAATCGGCGCCAGAATATAAATATACATAAATGTTAATCCTCATTGAGGTTTTAGATATCAAGATTTTTAACTTTTTTGGCGTGAGTCTGGATAAAGTTTTTACGTGGAGCGACGTTGTCTCCCATTAGCATATCAAACATCTGATCGGCTTGGGCAGCGTCTTCCACGGTTACTTGTTTAACGATGCGTTTTTCCGGATCCATCGTTGTTTCCCAAAGTTGCTCCGGATTCATTTCACCCAAACCTTTATAGCGCTGGATGATAATTCGGGCATTTCTTTTTTTATCGTCATCGTCTTTTTTCTTTTTATTTTTTTCTTCTTCGCCCGGCATTTCAATTTCATTTTCTTCGCCTTCGTCATTTTCTTCGCCTATCTCTACCGCTTCTTCAACGCTGCCGCCAAATTCTAAAATCGCTTTTTCTTTCTCTATATCGCTATAAGCATAACGGACAGCCGTTCCTTTTTTCACCTGGTAAAGCGGCGGTTGAGCAATATAGACATGGCCCTGGCTGATGAGTTGGTTGAAGTGGCGGAAAAATAAAGTTAAGAGCAGAGTTCTGATATGAGCGCCGTCAACATCAGCATCGGTCATGATGATAATGCGGTGGTATCTTAGTTTATCTAAATCAAATTGCTCATCAATATTAGTGCCCATGGCAATTACTAAATTTTTGATTTCATTGTTGGCCAGCATTTTATCTAGACGCGCTCTTTCGACATTTAAAATTTTGCCGCGCAAAGGCAGAATCGCTTGAAATTTGCGGTTGCGTCCTTGTTTAGCGCTGCCGCCGGCGGAGTCTCCCTCAACAATATAAAGTTCGCATTCTTCGGGATGGCGGCTGGAACAATCGGCTAGTTTTCCCGGTAAAGTCATGCCTTCCAGAGCGCCTTTTCTTAAGATTGAAGCGCGCGCGGTGCGGGCGGCTAAACGGGCTTGGGATGATAAAATACATTTACCCACGATTGCCTCCGCTTCTTTCGGGTGCTCTTCTAAAAAAGTATTAAAAGTTTCGCCAAAAATTTGTTCAACGTAACCTTTCATTTCGGCATTTCCGAGCTTGCCTTTAGTTTGTCCTTCAAATTGCGGATCAGGAAGTTTGACGCTGATAATGGCGGTTAAGCCTTCGCGGACATCTTCGCCGGTTAGGTTCTCTTGCTTTTCTTTAATAATATTTTTATTGCGTCCGTAATTATTTAGCGTTCTAGTCAGAGCGGTTTTAAAGCCGACTAAGTGAGTTCCGCCTTCCGGATTATGGATATTGTTGGCGAAAGTTAAAACGGTTTCGTTATATTCATCATTATACTGCAAGGCGATTTCTACTTTACAGCCGTTCACGTCCTTATCAATATAAAAAATCGTATCATTCTTAACGGTTTTATTGCGGTGTAAGGATTTAATATATGATTTGATGCCGCCTTCAAAATGGAATTTATATCTTTTTTCGCGATGGCCTTCGCGTTTATCAAAAACGTTAATTGTTATGCCCTTAGTTAAATAGGATTGCTGGCGCAAGCGGTCTAGAATTTTACCCCAGTTAAATTCCAGCTCCGTAAAAATACTGGCATCCGGCTTGAAGGTAATCGTAGTTCCGGTTTTGTCGGTTTTACCGACAGACTTTATGGCTTTTAGCGGTTTGCCAATTTTATATTCTTGTTCCCAGACATAGCCATCGCGGTATATTTCAGCTTTCAAATATTCACTTAGAGCGTTAACCACAGAAACGCCGACGCCATGCAAGCCGCCGGAAACTTTATAACCGCCATCGCCGAACTTGCCGCCAGCGTGCAGTTTAGTCAAAACCGTTTCCAGAGCGGAAACGCCGGTTACTTTATGCTTTTCTACCGGGATACCGCGGCCGTTATCAGTAACACTGACTATTCTATCCGGGAGCAGGGAAACCGAAATTTCATTGGCATAGCCAGCCATGGCTTCGTCAATACAATTATCGACTACTTCCCAAATTAAATGATGCAAACCAGCGGCTGAAGTCGAACCGATATACATGCCTGGTCTTTTTCTAACAGGATCTAAGCCTTCTAAAACGGTGATTTGGTCAGCTCCGTAATTACTGTGTTTCTTGTTATCGTCTTTTGTCATATTAAAACAAAAATTCCCGGTTAATAGGGGTTTTTTATAGTTAGATTAGCCTAATTAATTCTGGCTAAGTTTATTAATTATCTACTATTATTTTAGCAAAAAGAAAGGAGAAAAGCAAGTTTTAAGAGGGCGGATATGAGGACTTTTTTTTATCAAAAAATCGTGTTATGATGTTTTTATATGGCTAAAATTCTTGTTACCGGCGGCGCCGGCTTTATCGGTTCTAATTTAGTTGATAAGCTTATTTCCGAAGGACATGAGCTGGTTGTGATTGATAATTTAGTCTCCGGACGCAAAGATTATGTTAATAATAAAGCAAAACTTTATAAAGTAGATATCCGATCTGCGAAGGTTGCTAAAATTTTTAAGCGCGAGCAATTTGATTTTGTCTATCATTTAGCGGCCCAAATTGACGTGCGGGTTTCAGTAGCCAACCCACAGCTAGACAACGACGTTAATGTTGTCGGTGCTTTAAATATTTTAGAAAATTGCCGGGTGAATAATGTTAAGAAAATTATTTTTTCTTCCACTGGCGGCGCTATTTATGGCGAAGCCGAAGAAATTCCGACAACCGAATACGCACCGACTTATCCGCTCTCGCCTTACGGCATCAATAAATTAACTTTTGAAAAATATTTAAATTATTACTATCAGGTTCACGGTTTAAATTATACGATTTTGCGTTTTGCCAATGTCTATGGCCCACGCCAATTTAAGGGCGGGGAGGCCGGAGTGATTGCTATTTTTATTGATAATGCCGTTAAAGGGCTGGAAAGCAAGATGTTCGGCGATGGCCGGCAGACGCGCGATTTTGTTTGTGTTTCTGATGTGGTCGAGGCTTTAAATGCGGCCAAGGAAATTGATTGCCGCGGTGAAATTAATATCAGTACCGGCCAAGAATCCAGTTTGCTGGATATCATTTCTGGAATTGAAGTTGCCCTGGGGGAAAAGATTAAGGTTAAGGAAGAGGCAGGGAAAGCGGGCGAGCAGAGAAGAAGCTGTTTAAGCCGTCAAAGAGCCAAGGATGTTTTAAATTGGGAGCCGAAGATTGATTTAGCAACGGGAATTAAATTAACGATTGACTGGGCTAAAAATAATAAGCATAAATAGTATGAAAAAAATTATTATTGCCAACTGGAAAATGCAGTTAAGTTTTAAGGATAGTTTGATTTTAGCTAAAGAGTTGAAGAAAAAAATTAAAGAACCTAAAAACGATACCGTTATTTGCCCGGGATTTTTAGCTATCGCCCCCGTTGCTGATATTTTGCAAGGTGGCGACTTGTTATTAGGCGCTCAAAATTGCGCGCTTAAAAACCGTGGCGCTTTAACTGGTGAAACTTCGCCGGCAACTTTAAATGAGCTCGGTGTTAAATATGTGATTATCGGTCATAGTGAAAGGCGGTTAATTTTGAAAGAAGATTCTGATTTGATAAATGCTAAGGTAAAATCAGCGATTGCGGCTAAATTAATTCCTATTGTCTGCGTGGGCGAAACTCTGAATGAAAGAGAATTAGGGCAAACTAAAAAAGTTTTGTTAGCTCAGATTAAAAGTGCTTTAAAAGAAATAAATATCAAAAATTCTTCTGGGTTAATTGTTGCTTATGAGCCGCTTTGGGCGATTGGGACCGGTGAGCCGATAATTCCGGTAGAGGCTGAGGCTATCCACGTTTTCTTAAAAGCCGAAATTGTTAAGATTCTAGGGAAGAAAACTAGAGTCGTTTATGGTGGCAGCGTCAATGGCAATAATGCCGCACAGTTTTTACAAGAAAAAAATATTGACGGCTTATTGATTGGCAGTGCCAGTCTCAATGTCCCGGAATTTACTTCAATCGTTAAACTTTAAATTCATGCTTACTATTATTTCTATAATTTTAGTTCTTATTTCCTTGGCGGTTATTCTCGCTATTGTTATTAAAAAGTTTCCGGCACTAGCGATTTTAGATGTTAATAATTTACCAGGAGAGAAAGAGGCTAAATTTAAAAACACTATTATTAAAGCGCGTGTGGAAAGAGATTTGGCCAAGTGGGGCGGATTTTTTGGACGCATTTTTTTATTTATCAACTCCAGCTTGTCTAAATTATTGAAAGCCGCCCACACAAATTTAAAAAAGATGAAGTTGAGCTATAAAGCTAGCTCTAAGATGCCTTGGCCGGAAAAACAAAAGCAAATTAAGGAGTTATTATCGGCCGCTGAGGATTTAATTAAAAAAGAAGAATTTAACGAGGCCGAAGAAAAATTAGTTGAAGTTATCAGTCTTGATCAGAAGAATCTGGGAGCCTTTTTTAAGCTCGGTGGTATTTATGAAGAATTGAAGAAATTTCCGGAAGCGCGCCAGACTTATGAGTATGCTTTGAAATTAGCAAAGCAGTTTAAAGATGATTTGAAAATGCTCGGGGACTTAAGTTTGCCGGAAATATATTTTTCGCTTGCTTGGCTAGAGAAATTAGCCGGACATTATGATGCCGCCTTTGATAATGTTCTGGAAGCTTTGGAATTTGAGGCAAGCAGTCCGCGTTATCTTGATTTAATTTTGGATTTAAGTATAATAAGGAAAGATAAAGAATCGGCACTCCGCTATTTTGAAAAGTTAGCGGCCGCTAATCCCGAAAATCAGAAGCTGTCGGAGTTGAAGGAGGAAATAGAAAATTTATAAAAAGGTAGGAATATATTTGAGAGCGCCTGTCGTTTCGTACAGTGAAAACGAATGTAATGAGTTTTCGCGCCAGAAACGACCGAAGCGAAAAAATGTATTCCTGCCGTCTGCCGTTGTAGCTCAGCTGGTAGAGCATCTCCATGGTAAGGAGAAGGTCACCGGTTCAATCCCGGTCAACGGCTCAGAAAAAAAAGACAACCCCGAAAGGGGTTGTTTTTGTATATGTTAGCTCGTTTTATAGCTATTGACAAATTTCTTACAATGAGTTATATTTTTCCAGGTTAGTTTTAAAATAAGAAAACTATAGTTATTTAACACAAAAAATAAAAAAACACACAAAAAACGAGAAAAATGAAAAGAATCAGATTATTACTTTTTTTAGTTTTATTAGCGCCAATTATCAGCTTTTCCCAAAACATGATATTGCCAAATATCAGCGTTCCTGGAGGAATTAGCACTGGCGTTATTAGTGGAGCAATCTTAAGTGAGAACTTGATTGGCCCCAGGAAAATACTATTTTTGGGGAACCAGTCGGTTCTGCAGAAAGAGGAGTCCGGTAAAAAATCTCTGGAGTTTGGAGTTAGCGTGCCTAATATTGATAGGCTAACTACATTGTATTCGGGAAAGATTTTTTCACCGGGGATTATCGAACCCTTTGTTTTTGAAAACAAGACTTCCGAAGAGCTGTCTTTAATGGAAATTACGGTTTTTCCCAAAATTTTGGAGCAGCCGTATACTCTATTTATTGATTTAGCAGTTCAAGTATCCTCTAAACTCGTTCAGGACAATCAGTCCGATGACGCTGGAATTTACACTGCCAAAATAAACATTCGTTTAACCAAAATTTAAATCTCAAAAAATTAAGAAATGAAAAGAAAAATTTTGCTTTGTTTAGCGCTAAGCCTGTTTTTGAGTTGCGCTTACGCAGTTAAAGTTTCGCCAGTGCGTTATGATGTATCAGTTGCGCGCGGTTCGAGCCAAGAGTTTACGTTAAAAGTTTTTGGTTCCAAAGGTGCCAAAAGCCAAGATCTAGTGCTTTATCCCTCTGATCTTTCAATGAATAGAGGCGGCGCTTTTTCTTTTGACTCTGTGCCCGGAAAAAATTCTGCGGTTCAGTTTATAGAGATGGGACAAAAAAATTTGATTTTGTTTGAAGATCAAGCTAAGGAAGTTAAATTTAAGATTTCCGTCCCCCTAAATGCCCAGCCCGGAGAATATTATGCCGTGATATTGGTGGAGCCCAGTAAATACACCGTCGTTGACGATAAAAGCCGCAAGCTTAAATTTTTAATGATGGTCAGGCCGGCAGTAGTGGTAATTTTGGAAGTCCCAGGGCGAACCTATGAAAAAAAAGGCGAAGCTCTGGATTTGCAAGTTCTAAAAACTGACAGCTTGGTAGGGATTAAAGCTGCTTTCAAGAACACCAGCTTTATTCATTTGGATGTTGCTGGCGACGCTGTTGTCAGAAGTGTCGATGGTAAAATAAATTATGGCACCTTTAGTCTTAATGCTTTAAGCAGCCCGACTAAAGCCGCTTTTATTTTCCCCGGTAACATACGCGATTTTACCGGAGCGCTTAACAGGCAATTGCCGGCTGGAGACTATATTGTTGAAGCTTCGTTTAATTATGGCAGCAGTTCCAAGAAAGAACGAGTCGCTCAGAAATTTTCGGTTGTTAGAAAGAGGCCGCTTAATGATAGTAAATTTGAATATTTGCGTTTGAAAAGCAATAATTTAGATTTATTTATTCCTGATGGCGGGCGCCTAACTAAGACTATCACCTTGACCAATATTGATTATCAGCCTTTGAGCGTCAAAATTGGCTCGAGTGATTGGGTTAAAATTATTCCTGATAGCCTGACTTTAAAGCCTGGCGAAGTTCGTAATATTATGGCAACCATTTTAGTTGCTAAGTATGACGCTTCGCAAAAACAAGAAAGTTTGGTTTTTTTTAGCCCGGAGAGGGGTAAAGGTACTGAACTTAAAGTGTTTGCCACTTGTTCTAAAGATAATTTAATTAATAAAACAACAAAAAAGTAATTACCAAAAAATTAAGAAATGAAAACATCAGTAAAATTATTTTTCGCGATTTTTATCAGCACGCTGGTTATTAGCTGTGCTACAGTTAGACAACCGATTGCCGTTAATAAGAAGCCGACGCTAACTCCGGCCGAGATTAAATCCCTGGAGCAATCCGAAGATTCAATTGCCGAAGCCAAGTATCAATCTCTCCTGAGCGAACAAGAAAATAATAATGTTCGCCAGCCGCTGATTACCGGCAATTATGTAGAAGCTGATATTAGGGCGTTGCTTACCTTGGATTTCTTTTCGGTCACCGGTATTAACATTATTCCGGATAACACCGTTGAGGGTTCAATTACCGTTTCTCTGAAAGATGCACCGCTCGAAAAAGCTTTGGAAATGATTTTATACCCTGGCGGTTATAAATATCGCTATGTAGCTGACGGTAATTATTATATTGTGGGCAAGGCTTTACCGGAAAATGATAGTTTTGGAACTTTAACAGCCACTAAAACTATTAAGACCAACCGCGGAGCGGAAAAAATTCTTTCCCAACTGTCTCCTTACTATCAAACATTTGTTAGGGCGGACGGGCAAACGATAACTATTACCGCCACGCCGGATATTATTAATCGTTTAGAGAGAGACATCTCCTTGATAGATAAATCCAAACGATTGGTGGAAATTTCCGCACAGTTCATAATGGTAGAATGGGAGAAGGGAACTAATTTAGGCGTTCAATGGAGCGATTTAAATTTATCTGCTCTGGGAATTGGAGATTTTATTAAAGGCGGGGCTAATGCCATGTCTTTAAATTTAACTTCCAGTCTGACATCCTTCTTGTCATCCAATGGTTATGACACTAAAATAAAAACTATTGCTGAGCCTAAAATTGTAGTGGAAGATGGTGAAAAAGCCGAAATTAATATTACCGAAGAGCATTTGTTTTTAATTCTCTCCGGTGGTGGCGCCGCCTATAATTATTTCACGACTAAAGATGTTTCCGTGGGCACAAAATTAAGGGTTCAGCCTTTTGTTTCTCGCGACGGTCAGATTCGTCTGGTTGTTAAACCAGAAGTTGCTGACATTGTTGGGGAAAGAGAATTTAAGTCTAATGGTGGGCCGACACAAAAATTACCGATTATTGCTCGCCGTTCCACTGAAACGACCCTTAAGGTTCAAAATGGCGAAACAGTGGCCATTGGTGGTCTGATTACGAAAAACGAAAAAACCAAAAGAAGCGGCATTCCTTTTTTTAGGAAGATTCCATTAATTGGTTTTATTTTTGGGGCTAAAGACGAAAGCAAAAAAGAAACTGAGTTAGTTATTTTCTTAAGTCCGAAGATAATCGGATAGTAGTAATATAACAGAAAAAAAGGCGGGGCTATGCACATTGCGTAGCCCCCCTTATCTTTATTTTGCTAAAGCTTGACAAGAAATGATTCATTTGTTATATTCTCATTTGTGTTTGCACCTTCAAATAAGTTATTAAGCGAGCTTGTTTGGATTATTTTGGCTTTCATTAGCTAGATGGAATCTAAAATAATCCAAGCAATAGTGCGCGGATGTAACAACAAAAACTTATAAAAATGAAAAAGTTAATGATTTTTTCGGTGCTCTTAGTAGCAACAATGATGTTCGTGACCAACCAGTCGAAAGCGCAAACAACTGATGATGTAACTTTTAACCTCTCAATGACGGTGGATAAATACATTGAATGTATGCCGTCGCCGGTAAGTTGGGATTTTGGAACAACCAGTCATCAGGTGAATTATGGCGGGCCGATGGAATCGCTTTATGGAGCTATGGGAGAGTGGAACGTTGGATATGCCAATTGTCCATTTTCTATTACTATCTCCGGAAATAATGATGCCAACCAGGGAGTACCAAGATTCGCGCGCCAGGAAGTTGGTGCACACGGTGGTGATTATGACATTTTACCGACTTTGTACCAGATCCATTTTACAACCAATGGTGTTCAGGACCTTTTTTATGGAACTTGGCTGCAGGGAGCACATCAATTTCCCTACACTAAATCTTATTCAGAGGCTCCACACAACGGTCAAATCAAAATGGACATGAAAGCGTACATTAACTCTTCAATCGCCTCAGAAGCCGTGCCAATCCGCAAAACATTGATTGATCCGACGTTTACCAATATTCAATCGGCCGATGCTGGTGAATATACCTGTAAGATGTTGGTTACTATTACTGCACTTTAGTTTGGCTTTGATTAAAAAGTTCTAAGAACAAAAACAAAAAACAAAACAACAAAACAAAATGCCCGAGGGCGTCTCAATTGAGACGCCCTTTTTTTGTATATAAAAAAGCCGGAAAAATTTTTCCCGGCTTTGGTAAGATTTAATCATCGCAGATGGAACAACAACCATAACAAGCAGTACAGTGCCCGCAGTAACAACGCTTTGGCTCAACTGTGTAGCAATTCATACAAACGTCTCTGTCTTCCAATAAAGCGGCTTCTGCCAATTTGCGTCTTTTAGTTTCTTCAAGCATAAGTCCTATTTTTTTATCTCTTTCTTGTTTTTCTTTTAGTTGTCTTTTTTCTTCCGCCTCGCGTTCTTTCTCCATCTTTTTTTGTATTTGTTCGCGTGCCAATAATGTCGCCTTGTTATCTATTTGTAAAATTCCGATTGGTCTGATGGGTTCAGAGAATATGATTGAAATTAGAAAGAGAACAACACAGACAGCAGCTATACATATCAATAAAATTTCATAATCTTTCATTGCTAATTCTCCTTTTTGTTAAATTACATTATTATGGTTAAACTCATATAATATAATCATAATTGGCGATATTTGTAAATATATAACAATCTTTTTGTAAATAAATTGTTTAATATTAGCAATTTTGTTTATACATGTAAACCCATTCATTGACAAAATCATAAAACTATGCTATAATTCTTTCAACAATGAGAGCTGGGAGTGTCTGGCAAACATTGTACTTTTACAAGTAAATATTAAATAAAAACAGTATAAACTAAAGAAAAAAAGGAGAAATTAATTATGGCAACTACAGGTACAGGTGCTGGCAGCGGTTCCGGGACAGGAGCTCCTAAAGCAACAAAACCATCAACCCCTAAATTTGGGTTAGACGTGACTTCTTTTGTTGATGCTTCTAACATCAACTTAAGAATCAGAACCAGTAAGGACGGCACACCATGCGCCCTGAACGTCATCATCCACAGCAACTATAAACAAGTTGCGCAAACCGACACTGACGTTATTGGGTTCCTGGAATATAAAGTTCCATACACCCAGACAGACAAAAAGCAGATTTTCACACTTGAAGTCTTCATGAAGGACTCAAATGAAAAATCTTTACTTACAGTAGAAATACCAGAAAAAGAAAAGGCTACTGCTTCCAAAAACGATCCTCAAAAAATCGTTTTAATTCGCACTCATGACGGAGCAGGAAATTTCCGTATTTTTATTAGAGTCATTAAGGCGCAAGGTTATGGCTTGCCAGTTAACGTTGACATCATTTTTGATGGTCATCGTTATACGAGAAAGACTAATGACCGAGGCATTGCTGTTTTTGATGTTCCTCGCGTAATTGCCGCCGGAGAAGAATTTCCTCTCCAAGCAATTGTTAGCGGGATTGAAGACCACGCACGTCTGAAAATTCATCGGCGCTCCCCGCGTACTGGTGGACCCGCTTTATGGACTTTAGATTGGTTTTTAAGAACTAATAATGGTCGTGCTTTTATTTTAATGTGTACGGTTGCATTTTTCTGGCTTTGGTCAATAGCTATTGGTATTGGTCAACCATTATTTAATCAGGGTTGGTTTCGAAATGATGACGGGTTTTCAAAACAAGAACTTGTCTATAATCGGGTTATGACGGACGCTTACGCCAGTATTAATGCAGCTGAACCAGCCACTAAAGCTAAGTCCGCCGAAACTCCCAAACCTTGGTATAAAAGGGCCTGGAAAAGTGTTTTTGGTGATAACGCTATCGCCAACAATAAAATTCCGACTCCGCAAATTGCGCCGACCGAAGTTCCCGGTCATTGGCATCATTTAATTTGGAAGATAGCGGTTATTTTAACCATTATTTTCTTAATTTATGGTCCGTTATCTTTACGCGAGGAAATCGCCGAAGAGTTTGGTATTGTTGTTGAACGTTTGATGGATAGAGAATATGCTCAGGCCGGTGATCCTTGGTTTGAGCGTTTAGTTGCTTGGTCTGGCGCTTATTCAGTGGCCCGGAACAAAGCAAACATCTCAGCCTCAACGTCTTCTGAGCCGGCATCATCATCGGCCACAACCCCTAACCATGCTCATAAAGAGACTATGTGGAACGAGTTTCCGGTCCATTTAGCGAGTGATGCTTTAGTAGAATTCGTGCCCGCAATTTTCAGGGCAATATTTCGTCATTAATTGATTAGTTAAAAACAAAAAAAAGAGACCCCGTCCGAGTAAAGTAAGGACGGGGATAAAAAAATGAAAGAAATAATAAAGTTATCTTATTGGAAATTAGTGATTGCCTCCGTAGTGATTGGAATTGTTTGCCATTTAGTTTTTAATTGGAGCGTCTGGGCGACAGCTTTAGTTATTAATTTTATTTGGTTTGCGGAAAAGTACAGCCGCTTGTTGTACATTCCTGCAATAGCAATTGTCGGTTGGACAGTGTTCACTAGTTATTTGCCCATCACGGCCAGTAAAAGTACTTGGGGGAATTTAAAAACTGATTTGTTTATTAGCAAAGCAGTTGACTCCGTACAAGTTAAAGCTGACCTGATTTTGGAAGCTGAAAAAAATCGGCAGAAGAATAATCTGCTTGGCGAATATGCCGTTCTCCTTAAAAAAGGAAAAGTAGAAGAAGCCAAAGCAATGATGGATAGCATCGATAATCTCTTTTATCCAAAAAAGGATAAAGAAGAACCGGTTGCCATTCAGCCGCTAGTGAAGTCGGAACCGACCAAGTCAATTTCTATGGTAAAAGATTCTATTTTTACTAAAGGCACTTATTACATTGATGTAAAAGGAGAAACTCCATTTACCGTTAGAGTAGTTAGCGCTCAGCAGTGCAATAAATATTTATTAGCTTCACAAACTAATAATGGTTATGACATTGCATTTGCCGATGGCAAATTGGTCCATGATGCCCCAGGTATCGAAACTAAGTCTCCGTATTACGAAACTCCGAGATTTAAATTAAAATCCAAAGAATTGGTTACCATCAAAATGGTGGTTAATTAGAAGGATATGTTTGAAGGGGAAGTGACAATAATATGTTGCAACCCCTTCTTTTTTTTATTCAAAAATGTTATTATTAAAATATATATAAAAATATGAAAAAATTATTATCTTTTCTTTTTCTTAGTCTCATAACCTTTTCAATATTTGTTGCTATTCCGGTTTTAGCAGATAATACGCCTAGCTGCCCCAGTGGTTCCGGCACTTGTTTAACCAACCCTCTCGGTACCATTGAGACCCCCCAAGCCTTAATTGGTAAGATCATTAACACAGTTCTGGGGGTTGTCGGTTCCATTGCTTTGCTTATGTTTGTTTATGGTGGCATAACCTGGATGACTTCTTCCGGTAGTGCCGATAAAGTTAAGAAAGGCCGGGACACAATTGTCTGGTCGGCCATTGGACTCGCTATCATTTTCTCCGCTTATGGCTTGGTCCGCGTCCTCATCGAGGGCATTAAAAAGTAGTTGTTTCTTATGGTTTGACAGAAAGAAATATTTTATTTATCATAAGAACAAATATAAACGGGTCGATACCAAAGCGGTCAACTGGGGCAGACTGTAAATCTGCTGGCCTTGTGCCTTCGTAGGTTCGAATCCTACTCGGCCCACATTTTAATAAAAAAGACCTATTTTTTAGGTCTTTTTTGTTTGATCGTTTTGTTAAGTGCGAAAAAATTGTTCAAGATTTTCTTTTCCGAGGTAATCCTCTAATTTTTTATGATTTTCTTCAATGAACTTAATCATACTAACTCTGAGCAATTCAACATCCTTAACTACGACGTTTTTTATGCAGGTTTCCGTTAGAAAATCATTAATTAAAATAGATTGATTGCCAATCGGCGTTAAAAAATCAAATTTTTCCGGAGATTCTATCTTGCCCCTGTAAATAGAGCCGTCAAAAAGAGTAATTTTAGCTTCGTGGTAAAAATGCCGCCTCAGGCTAAATAATTTGAAGTGCTCTTTTATAGAATTCTGATATCCTCTAATTTGGCTAATCGGGATAATCAGATTGTGCGAATCGCAGGCGATAGTAATGGTTTCGTTTAGACAAGTGCCGCAAAATTTACGGTTTATTTTTCTTAGTCCTTTAGGTCGCCAGCTTACTACTTGCACTAAAGTCCCCCATGGGATGAGTTCTTGTCCTGCTTTTTCTTTTTTTTCATTTTCCTCCCTTTTTACTCTTTCTTCTTCGCCTTCCTCTTTTGTCTCCACATTAGCGTAAATATGGAGAAGAGTTTGAATAATCCCGGCGGCCGCACCTGCAATGAATAAGGTTTTTGCCAGGCCAGCTGCGGCTCCTAATAATACTCCGACGTCCGCATTGTCAATATTCACATAATTTCCTGAAATCGGCGCACCTAAAAGGTTGCCTCTAATGATTTTTGCATCCATGATATATCCTCCTTTAATTATTATGTTAATGTTCAGTTACTTCTTATATAAAAGTAACATTATACGATATCAGCATATCGTGATTATGTCAATAGATAAAACTATGACTTTTGTAGTTTGAATGATATTAAAATAAAGTTATTTACAAATATTAGTCTTCCTTTTTTATTTTTGAAGAGCTATAATATCTTTATATGGCAATCATTAATCCTGATAAAATTGGCGTCGGTTTAGCTAAGATGTTCGCTATCGGACTCCTGTCTTTAACGATTGTTATTATTCTTCTCCTTGCATTTTAAAACTACGTTTATGCCAGAACTTCCGGAAGTGGAAACTATCCGGCGTGATTTGGCCTCTAGTATTGTAGGTCAAGAGATTAGCGCCGTTAAACTACTATTTTTAAAAACCGCAAAAAATAAGGCGGCTTTTTTTGTTGGGGCCTTAAAGGGTCATAAAGTCGCGGAAATATCTCGGACTGGGAAATTATTAATTTTAAAAATTAAGTCTAAGACAAAGACTGAAATACAGAATTATCTTTTGATTCATCTTAAGATGACCGGTCAATTAATATTGGCAGCCGGAGCCAAAAAAATTGGCGGTGGCCACAGTTTGGGCGGCAACTCTTTTGCTGATTCCGTGGGAGGGGAATTGCCTAATAAATATACGCGGGCGGTAATTGAATTTAAAGGCGGGACAAAATTATTTTTTAATGATTTGCGCAAGTTCGGTTACTTGAAAATTGTTAATGATTTAGAACTGGCTCGAATTTTAAAGGCCGGCTACGGACCAGAACCACTTACTCCGGGGCTATCGGCCGCCTACTTGGAGGGGAAGTTAAAAAATAAAAAAAAGAATATCAAAGCCTTTTTATTGGATCAAAAAATAATTGCTGGTTTGGGGAATATCTATGTTGACGAAGCTTTGTTTGCCGCCGGCATTAAGCCAATGCGTATAGTCGCCAGTTTAAAGGCGCTGGAGGTTAAGAAGCTTTATCAAGAAATCAATAAAGTCATTAAAAAAGCGATTGCTAGTCGGGGGACGACCTTTAATAATTATGTAGATTCTGCAGGGAAGAAGGGGAATTTTTCGCGATTGCTCAAGGTCTATGGCCGCGGGAAATTACCTTGTCCAAAATGCCGGCAGCCGCTTATTAAGACCAAATTAGCCGGTCGAGGCACTCATTATTGCGATTATTGCCAGAAATAGCCCAATTTTACCAATGATAGTTGACTTTTAGCGAGTTTTTATATATTGTTAGGAGGTAAGAATAATGAACTAATAAATATGTCCCAAGACAACATGATCAAGCTGGAATGTACTGTTTGTAAAACTACTAACTACCATTCTCACAAAAACAAAAAAACTTTGAAAGAGCGCTTGGAAATGAAAAAGTACTGCAATAAATGCAAGGCGCACACTATTCATAAGGAGACTAAATAATAATTTTTTGTCCGTTTCTTGTCACTCCGATTTTACGGAGCGCGGCCAAAAATTAACATCAATATGTCAAAAACTTTAACCAAACCGTTTCTGCTGATTTTGGTGTTTTTGGTTTTAATCGGCTGTTATTTTGTGTTCCGACCATTTTTAACAGAGATTTTTGTGGCGGTAATTCTGGTTTCAATATTTTATCGCCCTTATGAACTTTTGGTTAAAGGCTTGAAAGGCCGCCGCAATTTAGCGGCACTGCTAATGTGTCTATTTTTAATGCTGGTGATTGTCGTGCCTTTAGTTAAGGCTTTTATTTATGCCGGCGAAAAATCAGTCACGGCTTATTCGCAGACAATGGAATTTTTTAACAATCATGATGTTAATGATATTTTCAAAACCGAAGCGTTTAAATATAGCTTTTTGGATAATTTTGATATTATCAGTTTTGCCCAAAAGCACGAGACCTTTAAGAATACCGTTTTAAGAATAGTTGAGAGTTCCAGTAATTGGCTGATTTCCGGGGCAACTATTGCCGTCAAAGAAACTACAAATTTTATTGTTTCACTGCTGATGATAATCTTAACGATGTTTTTCTTTTTTGTGGATGGCAAAAAAATGTTGGAAAAATTAATGCTTCTATCGCCGCTGCCTGATAAATATGATATTGAAATTTTTCAAAAATTTCGGGCGGTTAGCTACACGACTTTTATTTCTACCTTTGTGACAGCCATTGCTCAAGGGGCGGTCGGTGCTATCGGGTTTGCCATTGTCGGATTTCCACCATTTTTGGCCGGCGTCTTGATTGCTATTTTATCTCTGATTCCTTATTTAGGTTCAATGATATTTTATATCCCGGTTGGTATTTATTATTTATTGGTAGGTGATATTTGGCAGGGAGCCTTTATTCTGCTTTGGGGATTTTTAGTAATTGGTACCATTGATAACATTATCAGAGCTTACATGATTAAAGGGAAGGCGGAGGTTAACCCAATCTTTGTTTTACTTTCTATCTTAGGCGGAATTACCCTATTCGGTTTTTGGGGCGTAGTTTTGGGTCCGCTTATTATTGCGATTGCCGCTTCCGTATTTCATATTTATCAAATGGAATTCTGTGAGGCGCCAGCAGTAGTTGAAAGTAAAGAATCGCAAGAGTCTCCGGAAAAAACTAAGAAACATAAAAATAAATAATAAAAAATATGTTAGGACCTAAAACCAAGAAAAATTTGGAAGACGCTTTTGCCGGCGAATCAATGGCGCGCAATAAATATGATTATTTTGCTTCTATCGCCAGAAAAGCGGGTTATGTCCAAATAGCTAATATTTTTGAAGAGACGGCCTTAAACGAGAAAGAACACGCCAAACTTTGGGCTAAGCAGTTAGAATTAATCGGCGAGTTGCCGGCTGATTTAAAGGCGGCGATTGAAGGCGAACTTTATGAAAATTCCGAGATGTACCCGCGTATGGCGGCGGAAGCGCGCGAAGAGGGTCATGAAGCAATTGCTAAATTGTTTGATAATGTTGCTAAGGCGGAGAAGGCACATGAAACTCGCTATCGTAAGTTATTGGAAAATATTGAGAATGGGGAAGTCTTTAAGAAAAAGACGGTTAAGCGTTGGAAGTGTGCTAATTGCGGCTTTATTCATGAAGGTGAAGAGGCTCCAGAGGTTTGTCCGGCTTGTTTGCACCCGCAAGCTCATTTTGAAGTCTTTGAGGAAACTTACTAATAAATATATGAGCAGCCGAGTAGACAGAGTTTATTTTTGCCGCATTTGCGGCAACGAAGTCAAATTTACCAAGGATGGCGGCGGCAAATTAGTTTGCTGCGACGAAGAGATGCGGATTAAGAAAGAAGGATTTGACGGGGAAGAATAGGCGTTCAATTTAATAATTATTTAGGCACGACTATAAAATGGCCGCCAGATTATGGCGGTCTTTTATTTTAAGTTTTGTTTAACTTTTTTCATATGGTTTTTGCTATGATGTAGATATGAAAAAATCATTAAAACAAAAAGCCTTAAGACTGCGAGCGAAGGGCTGTTCTTTTAGAGAAATAAGTTTAGCTTTGGATGTTTCTAAGAGCACAGCTTCTGTATGGGCGCGGTCGGTGGTTTTGGATACCCAAGCTAAATTAAGAATAAAAAAATTGGGCGACGATGGGCGCGATAATGGTAAAAAAACTATATGCACTAAGCAGCAGAAAATATTAGCTGAGATTGATTCTGGTTGCGGAGTTTTTAAAAACAGACAATATGGTATAGATGATTATAAGCTCTTTTTGGCTCTTTTGTATTGGGGCGAGGGTGCTAAAACTAAAAATAGGTTGGTTTTTATTAATTCAGACCCCGCAATGATCAGGGTTTATATGTTTTTAATGAGAAAATCATTTATAATAAAAGAGGAAAAATTTCACGCCCTATTGCATTTGCATGAGTATCACAATAAAGAAGAAATGTTAAATTTCTGGTCTAAAATAACAGGTATTTCCAAAAATCAATTTTCCATATATAATAAACCCCATACTGGAATAAATAAAAAGGAAGGCTATAAAGGATGCTTGTCAATTAGATATGGAGATAGTAGAATATTAAAAGAGGTATTTTTAATCATTGAGAGATGTAAAAATTTACCTAATATTGCGGGATTAGTATAACAGTAGTATGTCAGTCTCCAAAACTGACGGCGTAGGGGCGGCACCTACATCCCGTGCGTATTTAAAAGACTGGGCTTGGCCCAGTCTTTTAGTTTTCTTTATTTTCTTCATTTAGCATTAGCCATAGATCTTCTTTATCGGCGATGCGGCGCTTGAGCTCCTCTAGTTCCGCTACTTTTTCCGGGCGGTAGTTTTCGTAGTGTTCCAAAAAATATTCCAAGAGCTCGGTTTTATAAGCTTGCATTTTAGCTAGGTCTTTTTCTAGAGTTTGAATTTCTTTTTGGCGGGCGCGATTAGCTAAATATTTTTCTCGGTCATTGGTTTTTAGCTCCGCTTTTATTTCCGGTAATTTAGTTTTTTCTAGAGCACGTTTCTGGGCCAGTTCTTTTTCTAGATTAATGACATAATCTTCATAATCTTCATGCTTTCTTTTGGCTTGGCCATTTTTTATTTCCACAATCCCGGTGGCGATGAGGCTGGCAAAAGTTCTGTCATGGCTGGCAAAAATTACGGTGCCGTTAAATTTATGCAAGCCGCCGGCTAAAGCTTCAGTGGTCTCAAAATCAAGATGGCAAGTCGGTTCATCTAAAATCAGAATATCCGGTTTAGATAAGAGTAGTCCGGCGAGCAATAAGCGCGAGCGTTCGCCGCCGGAAAGGACGGAAATCGGTTTTTTTAAATTTTCTTCGGAAAATAAAAAATCTCCAGCCATTTTTAAAACTGCTTCCGTTTTTAAATCAGCGGCGGCCATGCGGCGCAAGAAATCGCCGGCTTGTTCTTGGCCGTTCATTTGAGCTATTTCTTCTTCGCCATGATAAGCTAAGCGGCTGTTGGCGGCTAAACGAAATGAACCGGCTAAAGGATTTAATTTTCCGGTCAATGTTTTTATTAAAGTGGTTTTACCGCTGCCGTTGAGCCCTAAAATTGCCAATTTTTCTCCGGAACGGCAGTCAAAATCAATATTTGTAACGATGCTTTGATTGTCATAACCAATACTGAGGTCGTTTATCTTTAAGGCAAAATTATTCTTACGGGCAATTGGCGGGATGATGATGCGGGTAATTCCGGCTTCATGCTCGATAGTTATTCTTTTAGCTTCCAGTTTGGTAATTTTGCGGATTACCGCTTGCGCCTGTTTAGCCTTAGAAGCTTTATAGCGAAAGCGATCAACAAACTCCTGCCAATGTTGTTGCTGGCGCTCCAGACTCTCATTCGCCTTGATAAGAGTGCTCAACTTTTGTTCTTTAAAAGCCAAGTAGGCTTCAATGTTGCCGGGATAGTGGTAGCAGCCGGTTTTAGAAATTTCAATGGTTTCTTTACAGGTTCTTTTTAAAAATTCACGGTCGTGGGAAATGATTAAAAAACTGCCGCGATAAGAATTTAAATAATCCTCTAAGAGAATCTGGGTGTTTAAATCCAAATAGTTACTCGGTTCGTCTAGCAAGAAGAGATTCGGCTCCTTGAGAAGCATCGCTGTTAAACGTAAGCGCATACGCCAGCCACCGGAGAGCCCGCTGGCGGTTTGGGCGAGCTTTTCGGCGTCTAATTCAAACTTACTGGCCAGCTGGCGCGCCCGCCATTCCGGTCGGCCGCTGTGCCTAATTAAATAGTCCAGAGCACTTTCCGTATCCAGCCAATCTGGATTTTGCTTCAAATAGCCGATATTGGCTTCTTCATGAATGATAATCTCGCCATTATCCGCCTGTTCTTCACCGCTAATTATTTTAAATAGCGTTGATTTGCCGGCGCCATTGCGGCCGATAACGCCGATTTTCTGTTTCTCGGAAATAGTAAAAGACAGGCCGGAAAATATTTTTTGGCCGCTGTATTCCTTGCTTAAGTTGTTCACCTGCAGGAGGATGGGCATATATGGTAATTATGCTATAATTATAAGGCAATATTAAAAAAATGAACAATACTTTGCTTCTAATCTTAGCCTTTTTGCTGGCTACTAATTTAATCGTTTTTTTCTTGATGTTTTTGGATAAATTAAAATCTGCCAATCCTGGCTCTTCCCGAATTTCCGAAGGCTTGCTATTCTTTTTAGGATCTGCTTTTGGCGCTTTGGGTGTTTATCTGGGAATGTTCGTTTTTCGCCATAAAACCAGGAAATGGTATTTCTTAATAGGCATCCCCTTATTATTTTTGCAAAATTTAGCGGCCGCCTGGTTAATATATTTATACTTATTAAACAAATAATTAAATACATGTCTGCAAGCAATTTAAGGTTAAAATTTAAGCCCGGACAATTAGCCGGCTCGGTGGCGATTATGCTCGCCGCTTTATTTTGGAGCATTGACGGTTTATTCATTAGACCGCAGTTCTATGTTTTACCGGCCGAGCTGGTGGTTATGCTGGAACATCTTCTCGGTTTTATCGTGCTTTCGCCTTTTGTTTTTATTTTCTGGCCGAAGATAAAAACCCTTAGTCATAAAAGTTGGCTGGCTCTCGGTTGGGTTAGTTTGTTTGGTGGTTTAATTGGAACAGTTTTTATCACTAAAGCTTTTTTTGCCGCGATGGACGGGGAAGTCAGTTTCGCGACCGTGGTTATTCTTCAAAAATTACAGCCGATTTTTGCTCTGCTTTTAGCGCGTTTAATTTTAGGTGAGAGGCTTCCGAAAAAGTTTTATGGCTGGGCCATCGCCGCCATCGCCGCTTCTTATTTTATCGCGTTTGCTAATTTGGGCGCTGATTTTTGGGGAATTGACTGGCTCCATAATGGTGCTTTATTCGCCTTTATTGCTGCTTTTGCTTTTGGTTCATCAACCGTTTTTGGCAAACGGATTTCTAACCATCTAGATTATAAGGCAGTGGCCGCTTTGCGTTTTGGCTTGACTTCAATTTTAGCAATCATTCTAGTTTTGGTTAGCGGTTCTTTTGGTTCTTTGCCACTAGTGAGTATTAAGCAATGGAGCCTCTTGGGTTTAATCGTTTTAACCAGCGGCGCCGGCTCGATGTTTATTTATTATTTTGGTTTGCGGCGCGTTCCGGCTTCGGCAGCGACTATTTTGGAATTATTTTGGCCATTTTCGGCTTTAGTTTTGGATTATATTTTTAATCATAATTATTTGAACTGGATGCAGCTGACGGCACTAGCCGTTTTACTCTTAGCTTTTTATAAAATCTCCATATTAGGCCGGACTAAAAAAATAATTTTTTCCGGAAAAGTAATCCATGGCCAGGGGCGAGGCAAGCTGTTAGGTTATCCGACCGCCAATTTGGATAAAACCGATTTAGATATTGTCCACGGCGTTTATGCCGTTAAGATAATGTTTGATAATCGGTCATATTCCGGTTTGATGCATTTTGGTTTTAAGGATGTTTTTAAAGAAGAAGTTTCTTTGGAAATTTTAATAGTTGATTTTTCGAGTGATATTTACGGCGAAAATCTTCAAGTTGAGGTTTTGGGCAAAATCAGGGAGCTGGAAAAATTTGCTACTCCGGAATTACTGGTTGAAGCTATTAAAAAAGACTTAGAAAGTCTGAAAAATCAAGCTTACTAAAGGCCATTTAAGCGCATAAATATGAAATATGATTTAGTGGTTATCGGTGGCGGTCCGGCCGGACTTATGGCCGCTTTGCAAGCGGCTGAAAAGGGGCGCCAGGTTTTATTACTGGAAAAGAACAAGCGTCTGGGAGTTAAATTATTGCTGGCCGGCGGTGGGCGCTGTAATATCACTAATAATATTCCAGATTATCGCGTACTGGCTAAAAGCTATGGCCCGGCTGCTAAATTTTTAATTCCGATATTCAGCCGCTTTGGCGTTTCAGAAATAATGGATTTTTTTGCCAGCCGCGGCGTCCGTTTAAAAACTGAGGCTGATAATAAAGTTTTTCCCGAAAGTAATTTGGCGGCCGATATTTTGGGCGTTTTTGTTAGAGACATAAAAGCGGCCGGCGGAATAATTAGGACGGAATGTGAAGTTAAAGATTTTGTTGTTCAAGATAATTTAATTAAGAAGCTTATTTTGTCTAGCGGGGAAGAGATAAGTGCTGCCCGCTTTTTAATTGCCACTGGCGGCCAGTCCTATCCGGCAACCGGCTCCAGCGGCGATGCTTATCGGTGGCTCAAAAATCTTGGTCATACGATAATGCCGCTATATCCCGGCTTAGCGCCCATTCTAGTTAATAACTCCAAGGTTAAAGAGTTAGAAGGTCTAAGTTTAAATAATGTTAGTCTTAGTCTACTCGCGGCTAATAAAAAGTTAGCGGTAGAGCAGGGGGCGGTAATTTTTACCGCTTCTGGGCTGAGCGGTCCGGCGGCTTTAAATCTCAGCCGTTTTTTGGATTTTAATCAGCATCAAACTTTTGAATTGCGCCTAGATTTTCAGCCGGAGATTACTTTAGAAGATTTAGATAAATTATTAATTTTACTTTTTTCTAAAGATAATAAATTTGTTAAAAATAGTCTGGAAGAAATTATTCCGGCGCGATTAGCTGTTTTTATATTGAATACTTCTGGTATTAATGAAAATTTAAAATCCAAGGTTATTAGTCGCAGCCAGCGAAAAAAAATCCTTGAAAGTATCAAGGATTTTAAACTTACAATTATTAATTTTTCCGGTTATGATAGAGCGATGGTTACTGTCGGCGGCCTTAGTCTGGAGGAAGTCAATGCTAAGTCAATGAGCTCTAAAATAATTTCTAATCTGTATTTAGCCGGGGAAGTATTGGATATTGCCGGCCCGACTGGCGGCTTTAATCTGCAAGTCGCCTGGAGTACGGGGTTTATCGCCGGGAGTAATTAATCGACTTGTAAATAATAGTCTAAGTAGTTGATATTATCAAACCAGGGAGAATATTGGCTGCTCTGGCCCTTAGGGAAATCAGTTCTCCAGAATAAGTCGCGGCCATGCATAGAAAAGCTAATTTCTTCATTTTCTTTGGTTTCAACAAATATCTTATCCGAATTAGAAAGGAATAACTTTACTTCGCCGTTGACGCCGATTTCGTTTATTTTAGCCTTAGTAACGGCTCCTTGCGCTTCGTTGAGATTTACTGATACTACAGAACGATCAATCGTATTATCAAAGCCTTTGTCTGAGAATAATCTTAACTCATAAGGTGACAGGGAAGCAGGCATTTTTACTTCTGTCTGTGATGAAGCGCCGGGAATTAAAATTTGTGCGGGAGCATTAACATTGGTGCTGCCGTCTTTTTTGAAGATAAATTTAATTTCTTGCGCCTTATCTCCGGAGGCAAAAGCGACTAAGGCTCCTTCGGTATCATCAAAAACATTGCTTAAATCTACGGCGCCGACTATTTCCGGTGTTCCATTTTGCCAGAGTTTTATGAGTTTTGGTTTACTGCTATTTAAGCTTAAAATATACCAAACGGCACTATTATCCTTACCATCTTTAATTATGTATGGTTTGAAGCCATTGTCAGCCACTCTCAGGCCAAAGAAATCAGAAATATTTTTTAATTGCCCATTTTTATAATGGAAACCTAAGCCCTCATAACCGATATAGAGAATAATAAAATCCTTGTCGTCGCCACCAGCTACGATGGCGCCACCACCACGACTATATTTGGTGATTATTTGATTTTCCGTGTTAGCGGTGATAATCGGGGTAAATTTTTTGCCATCAAAAAAATAAACATAAGCCCTTTCTTCCTGGCCGTCAGCGACAATAAAGGAGGCCACTTGTAGGGAATTTAATTTATTAAGGCTGGAAGAAATAATTTTTTTATCCTTTAATTCGGCGGGGACTTTGCTTATTTGTTGGCTGCTATCCTGGTCCGTGGCCACTAGAGAGTTTGATTTTAAATCGCAGCTTGCATTTTCGCATCCAGAAACGGAATTAAAACTATAGACCGGCGGAAAACTGAAAGCAGTAACTCTTTCATCAAAAAACATATCAGTTTCCTCTTTGGAAACATAAGCGTATGAAGAGAAACTGTCGCCAAAACTGCGCCAGCTGGAAACTAAAGTAGACCTCTTGGAAATGGTTTTTAATTCATTTTCCAGATTTGCGGTGATAGCTGAATAATTTTGTAATTCCTGGCGAGTTTTCATGAGGGAAAAATAATTTACGAATATCAGAGCGACAAGAGCAATTAACACCACTCCTACCGAGGCTAAAACCCCTTTTGATTTCACGGGAGCGAGAAAGACGCTTTTGGTTTTTTTGATTACTCCGATTTGAGAATCCGGAGTCTCTTGGATGTTAGGCATAGGATAACGTTATAGATATTGATTTATTTAATTATTTATCTCAGTTTTTACTGCTTGATTACGGCTGAATCCACATACAAGTCCAGGTCATCGCCGTGGTATTGGCGGCTGAAGTATTGCAGGCAACCTGGTCGGCTGTTCCAGTGGCACGGCAATATAAAGTTCCGGCGCCACTCTGAGTGTTTGCGCCACTGCAATTTACGGCCACAGCGGTTGAGGCGGGAACGCCGGTACAGGTATAATTTGTTTTTGTAGTTGAAATTGCGGTCGAAGCGATGGTACATGTTCCCATGGCGGTAAAAGCACCGCCGGCAGTCCCTAGTTTTGTTGTTCCGGCGACATCTAGTTTAGCTGCTGGAGCTGTTGTGCCAATGCCAACATTACCGCCCCTTTTAACAAAAAGATTGGGATTAGTTAAGGATTTATCAGTGCCTTCCGAGCCGCCCCAAATACCAACTCCTTCGGTGCCGGAGCCGCCGGCAATACCAATACCGTAGTAATAGTTTAAATTATCACCAAAAGAAATAGCGTGGGTATTATCCAGGAAAGTAGAAGTTGTTACTGATAATCTGGAGACCGGAGCAGTGGTGCCAATGGCAACGCTGCCAGTAGCCGTTATTCTCATGAAGTTCGTAGCGGCTTTATTTTGGAAAGCAAAATAACCATCAGCGGTTCCATCATTGTCAACTTTAAAAATCATATTACCGAAGCCGGCAGTATTTTCATCTTGGACTGATTCGAAAGTCACGCTAGTATCATCTTGATATATGTAAAGATTTTCTGTTGAATTTCTGCCCATTAACATTGTGTTGGAGCTGGTGGCTGATAAAAAAGTGACACTCTGGCCAGAAACGTATAATTTTACGTTAGGTGACTGAGTTCCGATTCCGACGTTTCCTGATGAGTCTAATGTTAAGGCATGAAGAGATGAATAATCAAAATCTAAATAAGCAGCTCCGGCAGTGTCCCTAGTAACAAATTTCCATGGTCCTCCAGTGTGGCCGTATGGCTGAAGCGCTAATCTAGCTACGCTGCCGACAGTGCCGGGAGAGGCAATGCCATAACCAATATGAAGTTCGGCGGCCCCAGCATTATTATATAAGGTCCCAGCACCTCTAATATGAACATTTCCTGCGATATCTAATTTTTGATTAGGCGCTGCTGTTCCAATCCCAACGTTTCCACCGACAGGGTTTAGGGCTAAAGGATAGGCTAAATCCCCGCTTCCTTCAGGCACGTCTCTAACTTGGATAGAAGCAGTCCAGGGGGAAGAGGTAGCAGTTGTGAAGGCAAATTCTACACCATCGGCAGATGCAACGCTAAATATTGATGCTGCTCCTCGGACGATTGATGGGGCGCTAGTAACGCCGCGAACTGTTAGATTGCTCCAGGGTGTTGTTGTTCCAATGCCAACGTTACCGCCAAAATAATTTTTTCCTCCTTCAGAATAGATGGCATAATTATTAGTGCCGGCAGTCTGGTTTTCCACCCATAAGCCATAATTATTAGTTATGTGAGCGCCAGCCGCCCTGTAAGCATCATCAATAAAAACGCCGTAACTTCTAGTTATAGTGGAGGTATCACTGGCAAAATTTTTAAAAATTCCTCCATAGGCATATCCGAGAGTACTAGTGCCATAGTAGTATGCGCCTCCATATAAGCCCATTATTTGGGCACCTGAAACATATGGAGAATCGGAATTGGGAATGAAGTTAAGACCGATGTAAGTTTGGGTTGAGGCCGACGGTGGGTTGATATAAGGACTAGAAACTATGCCTGACTGTTGTCTGCTAGTTGAGTTCATTAATCCATCAATCATTACCATTGAGTTGTTGTTCCCGGCCGCTACGAGGTCGGTGGAAGTAGAAGAAATATGGAGTGGTCGACTGGGATTAGTTTGAGCAACTCCGATATATCCTTCAGTCGTAAATCTAATTTTTTCTAAATCGTGGATAGCAATAATAAAAGGAGTATCATCGGAAGTACTAAAATGAGCTAGGCCCGCGACTGTTGGTGCATTGGGATTAGCATAGCCAAAACTTGTTTTATGAACTCCGGCGTAATCAAACATTTCGTATGACGACCAAGAGGCGATATTGGTATTTTGGACTTTTATTACTCCGCCCCCGCTTTGGTCGGAAACAACGGTTAGTTTATTATTGGACGGGGTTGTGGTTCCAATGCCAATATTGCCGCCAGCCGGGTTGAAACTTCTAATATTCAAATCTCTGTAGTCGGCTACTGTTCCTGGGGTTGTGCTGGTGCCATTATAAACTTCCAAGGTTCCAGTAGCTGTTCTACGTAAACCGACATCGTTGCCTGAACTGGCGCTGTAGCTTGTTGAGTTTGACCATTTTATTGGAAAGTCTTTATCTAAATAGAGAACTGAAGAAGGAAGATAGTAGTTGTTAGTGGAGTCTAATAGGGCTGGAATATAAACATTGCCGTCCCCTGAGCGCTTTCTAATCGCCATACTGCCAGTTTCTGAATAAGTTGAAACCGAGCCATCGCTAGCAATTTCTACGGCCTTGCTATAAACACCCCAAAGAGTATCGGACACGCCACTATAGTTCGTGCTGTAAGCTGAATCAACTGTGACTACTGAAGTTGAAGTATAAGCGGTAATAACCCGACTTTCACCGTTAATTGTTAACCTGGAGCCAACCATGCTGGAAGAAAATTGATAGCTGGATACGGGATTGAGCATCGTCACCGTTGTGCCGCTGGAACTAATTGTTTGTCCAGTTTGGGGAGTAAACCACTTCTTAATGTGATATAAAGTACTGACGTTAATAGAGGCGGTGAAAGCTGTTGGAGTAGCTGAGAATAATGATCCATCGTTATCGGCCATGATTATTACATTGCCAGCTCCGCCGAGTAAGGAATGAGTGGTCGCAAGAGAATTACGAAGAGTTCCGGTAATATCTAATTTTGTCCCCGGGTTAGTTAAACCGATGCCGACGTTGCCTGTACGCAGGATATTTAAATGTTTTCCGGCACTGGTTCCATTGCCAAATCCTTCAAAAAATAAATAATTATTGCCTCCATCATAGGCCACTTTAAATCCGTAAAGACCGCCATCCCATTGAGTGGCGCCGTTTCCTTCGTTAAAAAGAATGGCCGCGCCCTTGTCGGCTGTATCCGTTGGCCCTTCGATGTTTATTGTGGCATAACTGGAAACCTTATCGAATATATGCAGTTTTTGGTTAGGGGCGGTTGAACCAACGCCGACGTTATTCCCAAAACTTACAATATCGGAGGCGGTGCCGACAGTGATTAACTTAGCATTGGTTTTGTCTGGAATTGCAATTAATAAAAAACCAATCAAAAAGATAGCCATCTTCAGTTGATTGGCGTGAAAATTTGTATAAAGAGAGGATTTTTTCATAAGTTACTCTCGGGTTATTTTTATTTTTTTTGTCAGCTACATTTATTGTAGCTGACTTTCAAATTATAACATTTTTTGATTTATCGCGCAATAAATTTTTTGTTAAATATTAAAAAAGGGCTGCTGTTAGGCAACCCTTCTATTTATCGCTTTTCGGCGATTAATTTTGTGATTAATTTTGAGAAATTTCCAAAGCTTCTTCCAGCGCTAAATCCATAGTTGGACGCGGAGCAGGGAGTTTGATTTCCGGAAGTTCTTCATCAACAGCAAAGACACAGGCACGGCTAAAGCCGAGTGGACCAACGTTTGGGAAATCATCATCTTCAAAGATAACCTGGGTTCCCGGAACTTCGGTTATAGAGAGATAAGCAGCTTGGTTATGCCGCTCATTTTCTTTATCTTCAAAAGCAACCCCAATAACGACCAGATGATCATTTTTTAAGGTGTATCTTAAGAAGGCATCACAGCATCCGGTTAGGTGATTGGCCCAACCGGCGCCGATAATGGCGACATCAACTTCCATATTTGCAAGTTCACGCAATAATTCCTGGGTTTCCAGGGTATTGCGGTGTTGACTGCGGACGTAAATTCCGACTACTTCAATTTCACCAGGGTGACTATTTTGGTGTTCCTTTAAGAACTCCAAGCCCCCATGGCATTGCGACAAGTCGCTTTTAGACCCAACAATAATTGCAATTTTTCTCATTCCGTAAAGTTTAACGATTTAATTTAACAAAGCGCCCATTTTTTCAACCTGATAGTATTCAAGAGTATCTCCGGTTATCATCTCAAAGATGGTTGTGTACCTTTTGCTGGCCGCAGAAATTACCGCTTCCGGGACTTCCACTTTTTGGGCAAACTCAATGTACTTCAGGTATTCCGGATTTTCTGATTTCAGCTTATTTAAGCCGGTAATCAGACCGCCTTTCCCGTCAGAGAATGGTGTTGGAACAGTTGCCCCCCAATCTCTAATTGGTTGTTTGTCATAAAAAGATGGGTCACGGCCTTCTTCCATAGACTTCTCCCAGTCTTCTATGATGGTAAAACGAGAGGAGTCAGGCGTCAAAATTTCATCAGCCAGAATTTTCCCAGCCACTTCGAATTTTGAATCCAAAATTAAAATTCCACGGTCTTCAGCATACTTATAGACAATGCCGTAGATTTCTTTAAGCATCAGCACCACTTCTTCAGCCTCAGCTTTTAAATTTAAGGATTCCATAACGCTGTAGAAATAATCAACATCTTTGTTGATGTCATTACCAAACTCTTCTTTAGTTGACGGTGTGAAAATTGGCTCTTCCAACTTTGACCATTTTGGTAAGCCAATTGGCAGTTGTTGACCAGCCACAATTCCGGTTTTTTGGTATTCTGGATATACTGAGCCGCCGATATGGGCCCGGAAAATCATTTCTGCTGGATACATTTTGCCGGTTAGATTTTTTACCACAAGGCAACGTTCAATTGGAAGGTCAAAAAGAAAATCTTCCGCCAAATCATAGGCAAAGTTATAACCGCTTTCTAATTCCGAGGGAATCAAGTGATTTTCAAATCCACTCAACATGTTGAGCCAGAAATGTGTTAAAGCAGTCAAAACTTCTCCTTTTTTGGGGATAAGAGCATTCAATACATAGTCAAAGATACTGATACGATCCGTGGCAACGACTAGCAAATAGTCGTTATGTCCCAGAAGTTTTTCCAACGACCAGGTGTCGCGCACCTTGCCTTGAGAAATTCTGACGAGCCCCATCTTTGCTAAATAGCGAGACAAGTCGTCATCCTGTAAGTTGATTGGAACTTTTTGCATAAATTAATAGTTTTTAATGAACGATTATAGGGTTATTAGCCCCGAAAATTAACTCTAATACTATTTTTAAGTATCGAGACATATTAATATAAAAATAAATAAACGTCAAATTTTTTATTTATTTGACAATTGTTGACTTATTATGTTAATATCAGCGGAAGTTATTTACCAATTTAATATTTTTTAGTATTCACCAATAAATTTTTAAGTAATGGAACAAGAAAATCCAGACAAGACTCCGCAAAGCGAAGATCTTTACAAACAGTATGGCGTCGCTTCTGATAAAAGTGGCATTAAAGCCAATTTTGAAAGCATAATTGATAATATGTATCCCGGTGCTTTCGTGAACATTAATGACGACCCTTCTAATCCTAACGGACGGACAACAATGCACGCCGACGGTGATGGCAGTAAGTTTATCCAAAGGGTTTTAGACTACTATGAAAACGGCGATGAAAATGTTTTTGCTGGTACGGTTGATGACGGTTTATCAATGAATACTAGCGATATTGCGGCTGCCGGTTTCGTTTTTGGCCGAATTCATATCGTTGATATCTTTGATTGTGGCAATGCTAACATTAAAGATATTGTTACCCGTCAAATTAAAAAACGTTTTCAGGAACTACTCAAAATCTACAAAGATTTTGGTTTTGATCTCAAATTTTTTGGCGGGGAGACGGCCGACCTGCCTTATCAGGTTAAGTCCGGAGTTTTCAACGTCGCAGTTAGCGCTTGGGCTGATAAAGAAGATGTCATTATCGGCCAAACAAAAGTCGGTGACATTATTCTTGGTCTTCATTCTGACGGGCAAGCTGTTTGGGAAGATAAACCAAACTTCGGCGGTATGTCTAATGGCATGACTCTGCTTAGAGGCGGGGCGATGGATTTGGTTTTTAATGAAAAATATCCTGATTTGGGAGACGGCCGTTTTTATAAGGGCCGCCATTATCCCGGCGCTAAACCAGAAATTTTGGGTGGCGCGACTATTAGTGAGGCGATTCTTTCACCAACGCGTCAGTGGGCAATTGTGATTCGGGAAATTATTCAGGAATTAAAAGACCGCGGCATTCTTCAAATGTTACATGGGATATCTATTAATACCGGCGGCGGGGCAACTAAAATTGTCAATGTCGGTCAGAATGTAACCTATGTCAAAAATATGCCCGAACCCTCTCCGTTATTCCTTTTCATTCAGGCAGAAACGAAACAGCCATGGCAGTATATGTTTACCACCTTTAATTGTGGTATTGGCGTGGATATCGTAGGCGAAGATAATATTCTCTTTGTTAATGCAGTTAAGGCGGCGGTTTACAGTTGTGGTTTAAAATTATCAGAACTCGGTTCCGTTGAACCTGGCCACGACGACAAAAACCATGTCATTCTCAACACCCCCTACGGGAGGTTTGAGTACTAAAATTTAATTTTTAACCTAAATTTGTGAGAGACCCTTCGTTTTTACGGAGGGTCTTTTTTCTTTGGCGTTAAGTAATTTAAGCGAATCAAAGAAGAAAATTTTGAGACTTGCGTATTATTAGGTATAAACCATCTTGGTTTTAATTTTAAATTTTAAATTGTATGAAAAAAAAGCTAGCTTTTTCGTCTGTTTTGTTACTTTTCTTGTTTGTTTTGACTGCCTGCGGTCAAACTAATAAAGATAATAGCCAAACAAGCACTACGACTGACAAGAGTAATGCCGCCCTTAATCCTAGTAGAAATAATCGTCCTGATTTTGGACAACCGGATAGAGCATCCGATATTCGCGGTTTAGTAAAATCAATCTTAGGTAATGAGGTTAATGTTTTAAAGGTTGAAATGCCAAACAGGCAGGCTAGTTCTACTGAGGCTACAAATACTGAGAATAATAATACTAAAAAAGAAGCTGGTGTTTCCTTAACTACAACTGGTGTTCCTGCTGGAGGAGGCGCTGGCATGGGTATGGGAATGGGGATGGGCGGTGGTCCTGGAGGAGCGGGCGGGCAAACTGCCGATAGTCGCGCACAAATGCTGGAAACCTTAAAGGCTATGAGTTCTGGCGAGGAAAAAGTAATAATTCCAGTTGGTATTAAAATGTTAAAATTCAGCTCTGAAAATGGCAGCCGAGAAATGATTGAAGCTAATTTAAGCGACATTACGGCCGATAAAATGATTACTATTTGGCTTAATCAGAGCGTGACTGATAAAAAAGTCGCCGAATTTGTGCTTATTAATTAAATAAATTTATGGCTCAGTCAATTTTAGAGGAAAGTAAAAAAGCGAAAAGAGGCTTCTTCGGATTTATTTTTAGTAAAAAATTTCTGATTATCGGGATTATTGTTTTGGCTGCCGCCGGGGCTGGCTATTATTTTTATAATCGCAATACTAAAACTCAGACGGCAGTTGTCCAGCAGAAAAAATATACGGTTAATAAAGAAGATTTGAAAATTTCGGTCTCTGCTTCCGGCAAGGTAGTTGCTAAAGATGGTGTAGAATTGTCTTTTCCGGTAAGCGGTAATTTAGAAGTTGATAATGTCTATGTTAAAGAAGGGGATAAAATTAAAAAAGGCGATAAAATTGCGTCGGTAAAAACGGAGACTTTAGAGTTTGAACTGCGTAGCGCTTACAATAATTATCAATCGGCGCTAGCTACCTATAATTCTAAGATTGAGCCGGCAACCGCCAGCGAAATTGCCAAGTCTAAAGCCGCGATTGAACAAGCGCAAGTTTCTTTGGACCAAGCAAAAATTAGCTTGGAACAAACGAAGGTTAATCAAGCCCAGAATATTGCTAATGCCGAAAATACTTTAGAAACCGCTCAGGATAACTTAAAATTAAATACCGATGCCAGTGATAGTGAAATCGTACGCAGTGCTTATTCAGATTTAGCCATTAATATCAAATCAATCAATATTACTTTGCAAAAAATATTGCGCGATTCCGATAGTGTCATCGGCGTTGATGAACAATCAATTAATGATGACTTTGAAAATGTGCTCGGTGCCAAGGATTCCAGTTCTTTGTCGGGGGCTAAAGATAGCTACGCCCGCGCTAAAAGTTTGCGTAATGATATTGATAGCCGTATAGTTGCCTTGACGACTAGTAATAGTTCGGAAATTGATGCGGTGGCCATTAAAATGGAAAGCGTTTTGTCCGCCTTCCAAGATCATCTTTATAATATGCAGAAGATGCTGGATGCAACGATTACCTTTACCGGGCTTTCTCAGAGTAAATTAGACGGTTTTAAATCAACCGTTAGTTCCAATCGCTCGTCAATTAATTCTGCTATTTCTAGTTTAGATAATTCCGTCCAGGCAGTAGTGGATGCTAAACTTAGTTTGAAAAAATTCCAAATTGCCTATGACAAAGCTAAGCAGGATTTAGAAATAACTAAAAATCAAGCAACTCAGAATATTAAAAATTCGGAAAACTCTGTTAAATCGCGGGAAATTTCTTTGACTCAGGCAAAGCAAGATTATCAAGATTTAATTGCACCGATTAGCTCTTCTGATTTAGCTTCGGCTCGTGCTCAACTCACCTCCGCCTCTATTAGCGTGGACAAAGCTAAATACAACTATGAACAAGCAACTTTAACTTCACCAATCGATGGCGTTGTTTCCATGCTTAATTATAAGAAGGGTGACATTATTTTAAGCGACAGCGCCAAGACAATGGCCACTATTATTAATAACGACACTCTTTATATAGAAGCCGATATTGAAGAAGCTGATATTAGCAAATTGAAAGTCGGTGATAAGGCGCAAGTAACTTTTGATGCAGTTGATGGCGTGAAATTAACGGGGGAAGTGAGCTTTATCGCCATGACTTCCGATACTAGCGCCAACGGCATTGTAACCTATTTGGTTAGGGTTTTGTTGACTAATACCGGAGAAAATCAAGTTAGGGAAGGAATGACGGCAGCAATTGAATTTGTGACTTCTGAAGCCGCTGACGTTTTAGCGGTTCCCGTAGCGGCGGTGAGAAATGTGGGTGGTAATCCGTCGGTTGAAAAAATAGATGGCAGTTTTGCTACCGTGGTGACGGGATTTACCGACGGCAAGAAAGTCGAAATTATTAGCGGTTTAAATGCCGGCGAGCTTATTGTTTATTAATATGTCCGGAAAGATTGCCATTAAATTAGAAGACGTTTATAAGTCATATTATCTGGCTAACGGCGAGGAAATTCCTGTTTTAAAGGGTATTAGCTTGGAAATTAAGCAGGGCGAGTTTGTGGCCATTATGGGAGAATCCGGCGGCGGCAAAACCACTCTACTGAATGTTGTGGGTTGCTTGCATCCGCTTACTAAAGGGAAATATTTTTTAGACGGCGAAAATATCGGCGATGTTAAGGATGACTTTACTCTAGCCTTTATCCGCAACAAGAAAATGGGTTTTGTTTTTCAGCAATTCAATCTTTTTTCGAGATTTACGGCGCTTAAAAATGTGGCTCTGCCGGCTTTATATGCCGGTATGCCGAGCGAGGAGCGGCTGGAAAAAGCTAAAAAACTTTTAAAGTCGGTGGGGATGGGTGAACGAGTTAATCATCGACCGACAGAGCTTTCCGGCGGGCAGCAGCAACGCGTCGCAATTTGTCGCGCCTTAATTAATGATCCGGAAATAATTTTAGCTGATGAGCCAACCGGAGCACTTGATTCTAAATCAGGAATTGAAGTTATGGAGATTTTTACAAATTTTAAAAAACAGGGGAAAACCGTCGTTATGGTTACGCACACTGCTGAAGTTGCCAAGTATGCCGATCGAATAATCTTCCTGCGCGACGGGCAAGTGCTTAGTCATAATTATCAGTTAAAAAGCTCTTATTAATTTTCGGACGCTCGATTAATATGAATTTAGAAATAATAAAAATGGCCTTTGAATCCTTGCTGGCCAAAAAAACAAGAACTCTTCTCTCCATGCTCGGGATTATTATCGGAGTGGCGACGGTCATTGCGGTTTTTGCGGTTGGTAAAGGCGCTCAAGAATCAGTTAATTCGCAATTTCAAAATTTAAGTGCCAACTCTATTCTCATTATGCCTAATCGCGGACGAGGATTTACTAGTAGTTCCAAATTAGCCACTGGTGATGCACAATTATTACTTAGCGCCGATCACATTTCTTCGGCAACCGGTGCCATTCAAGGCAATGCTACGGTTTCCTATGGCGCTACGGATAAAAGTTATGGGGTGGTTGGAGTTGACGCCAATTTTATTACCATTTCTAATTTAATAGTTGAACAGGGCAGAGGTATAGAGGTGGATGATGTTGAAAATAAAACGACAGTAGCGGTTGTCGGCTCAACAGTTGTTTCTGATTTGTTTTCTGACGGCACTAGCCCGATTGGTACGGAAATAACAGTCGGTGGGAAAAAAATAGAAATCGTCGGTGTTTTAAAAAAGCTTGGCTCCCGTATCGGGATGATTTCCGTTGATTCAGCCGTCATTATTCCCAGTACGACCGCCGAGAAAAGTATCCTTGGTTCTAAGGGCCAGGTAATGATTACCACGACCGTTGATAATGTGGATAATACCGCGGCTGCCACTAGTAGCATTGTTTCTCTCCTGCGGACTGAACATAAATTAAAAACGACTCAAGAAAATGATTTTCAGATTATGGATGCCGGTAGTATGGTTGCGGCCGCCCAAGAATCTGCCAAAACCATGACGGCCTTACTGACGGCGATTGCGGCCATCACTCTTTTAGTTTCGGGAATTGGGATTATGAATGTGATGTTTGTGACCGTGGCGGAAAGAACTAAAGAAATTGGTATTGCTAAAGCGATTGGCGGTAAGCAAGCAGACATCTTGAGTCAATTTTTATTAGAATCGGTTATTTTATCCATGGTTGGCGGCTTGATCGGGATGGGGATTGGTCAAGGAGCCATCCCGATTATTTCCTATTTTGATTGGATTAGTATGGCCTCTTCTTGGACCGGGCCGCTAATTGGTTTTTCTTTTTCGGTTTTAGTCGGCGTTTTCTTCGGATTTTATCCTGCTTTTAAAGCGAGCCGGCTTGATCCAGTCGATGCCTTAAGAAGTGAATAGATGATAAAAAGTCAGAAGCGGCTTGTTTTCTATGCTATAATATAATCATTAATTATTTAATGATTCACATATGGCTAATAAAACAAAAGTCGCTTTTTTTGAGCTTGAAAAGTGGGAGGAGAAATATATTTCCGCGCGCTTGGCCAAAGAAAAAGCTTTAACGTTAGAGTTTCATAATACTCAGGTTAAGCAGAAAGATATTAAAAGTTTGAGAGAAATCGATATTCTAGCGGCTTTTATCTATTCTTCTTTAGATAAAGCTACTCTGGAAAAGTTAAGTAAATTAAAAATGATTGCCACAATGTCCACCGGTTATGACCATATTGACTTGGACGTTTGCGCCAAGCGCAAGATAAAAGTCAGTAATGTTCCTTTTTATGGAGAAAATACGGTGGCGGAGCACACCCTGGCTTTATTACTAGCTTTGTCCAGAAAGTTAGTCCCGTCAGTTGAGCGGGCGCGTACCGGTAATTTTTCTTTGGACGGCCTGCGCGGTTTTGATTTAAAAGGAAAGACTATCGGCTTAGTCGGGCTGGGACACATTGGCTCTAAATTTGCCGAAATGGTTTCCAGCTTGGGGATGAATATTCTGGTTTATGATTTGAAGCCCAATAAAGAATTGGCTAAAAAGTTAAAACTCAAATATGTTTCGCTGGAATATTTGTTGGCCAATTCCGATATTATTAGTCTCCACGTCCCTTATAATAAATTCACTCATCATTTAATAAATAGTAAAAATATTAAATTAATTAAGCGCGGCGCGTATTTACTTAATACTTCACGCGGCGGTTTGGTCAGTTCTTCAGCTTTACTTAAAGCCTTAGATAGCGGCATCTTGGCCGGCGCCGGTTTGGATGTTTTGGAAGAAGAGGGTTTTATTAAAGAAGAGAAAGAGCTTTTATCCAAAGAATTTAATAAGAAATTTGATTTAAAAACAGTCTTGCGCAACCATCTATTGCTCCAACACCCTAAGGTAATCATTACCCCACATAATGCGTTTAATTCCGAGGAAGCTTTGCTTAGAATTTTGGATATGACTATTGAAAATATTTTAGCGTATCAAAAAAAGAAGCCGATTAATTTAGTCTCCGCTTAATTCAGCGGCGCTCCGATATTAGGCTTAGTATTGAAAAAAAATCAAGTTCGTATTAATATAGTTTTGTTAATCTAACTAGTAATTAGCATATATATGGCTTATATTGATATTAAATCGCTTCATCGCGAACCTAAGAAATACTTTGGCCAAGAAATTAAAGTTGGTGCCTGGGTGAGAACCCTGAGAAGTTCTAAGGAATTTGGCTTTATTGAAGTTAATGACGGCAGCTTTTTTAAGGGCTTGCAAGTCGTTTTTGATGCTAATATTAGTAATTTTTCTGAAATAGAGAAAACGACAATTGGTTCTTCTTTGGAAATTGAGGGCGTTTTGGTGGAGTCGCCAGCTGCTGGTCAGGAATTTGAACTGAAGGCTAAAAAGATTACAGTTATTGGTTTGGCGGAAGCGGATTATCCTTTGCAGAAGAAAAAGCATAGTTTTGAATTTTTACGGGAAATTGCCCATCTGCGCGGCCGCAGCAATACTTTTTCCGCGGTTTTTCGCTTGCGCTCAACTTTAAGTTTTGCGATTCATAAATTTTTTCAAGAAGAAGGTTTTGCTTATATCCATACCCCGATAATTTCCGGCAGCGACGCGGAAGGCGCCGGTGAAATGTTTAATATCACTACTTTAGATTTAAAGAAGGGCGCTCCTAAATTACCTAGTGGCGAAGTTGATTATTCTCAGGATTTTTTTGGCAAGAAAGTCGGTTTAACCGTTAGTGGACAATTAGAAGCGGAAGCTTTGGTCATGGGTTTGAACCGAGTTTACACTTTTGGTCCGACTTTTAGAGCCGAGAACTCTAACACGACTAGACATGCTTGCGAGTTTTGGATGATGGAACCGGAGATGGCTTTTGCCGATTTAAAAGACGATATGGATTTAGCCGAGAAGATGATTAAATATTTAATTGCTTATATTTTGAAAGAACTGCCGGAAGAAATGGAATTTTTCAACAAGTTTATTGATACTGGCTTATTGGATAGATTGAATAATATTTTAAATTCTGATTTTGTCCGCTTACCTTATACCGAGGCGATTGATTTGTTAATCAAGAGTGGCGAGAAATTCAACTATCCGGTCAAATGGGGAATTGATTTACAGACGGAACACGAACGTTATATTACTGAAAAGATTTTTGGTAAGCCGGTATTTTTAACTGATTATCCCAAAGACATCAAGGCTTTTTATATGCGCCAGAATGAAGATGGGAAAACCGTAGCCGCCATGGATTTGCTGGTTCCGGGAATTGGGGAGATTATTGGTGGTAGCCAGAGAGAAGAACGCTATGAGGTTTTAAAGAAACGAATTGAGGAATTAGGGATGAAGGCGGAAGACTATAATTGGTATTTAGATACGCGCCGCTATGGTGGGGTGAAGCATGCTGGTTTCGGCTTGGGCTTTGAGCGGGCGATTATGTATTTTTCCGGTATGGCCAATATTCGCGACGTGATTCCGTTTCCGCGTACCCCGAAGAACGCTGAATTCTAAATTGATTTATAATTAATTATCATATTTTTGAACATTTAAAAGAAAGGAAAGTTAATCATGGGAGAGAAAAAAACACCGATGACGTATTGGTATGTAGAGCCTGGAGACTCTCATACCAACAAAGTGATTGCTGACAGCCTGTTGGCACTTAGTCAGCTTGATGAAAATGTGTCTTTGGAAGATGTCGATGGCACCCCCCACTCTGTTTATCAGGTGGAAGAATATTTTTTCATCACTCGTTTGTATCGCGACCGCGTTAAACTTAATTTAAGTTTTCAGGTTTTTTGTCGAGCCGGTAAAAATGGTAAGCTTCGGCTCTGGAAGTTGGGCGTTAAAAAACCACAAACGCAAATCAAAACAGCGGTGCGCGTAAGATCTAAAGTTTAGTTAAGGGGAGGCTATAGTCAATAGCCTCTTTTTTTTGTTTTTTTTGGTATTTTTTGTTAAGATTCAAACATGAAGTTAAATAAACTTAAAAGACAACGCTTGATATTTTTGTTCGCCTATGTAACCCTGGCCTGTATATTGGTTTATTTTTTACGTCCGGTTTATTTATTATCTATAATTATTGTCTTGGTCCCGCCGGCAGTCATTAATTTTTTATGGCTTAAAAAATCTCGTTTTAAAATATTATTATTTTCTCTTTTAACGACCGTCTTATTTGCGCCGCCGGTAGAGCTGGCGGCTCGTTTGGCTGACGCTTGGGATGTGCAATCAATTTTACCGCGTTTGTTTGGGATTGCACCTTTAGAAAATATTCTTTTTGCTTTTCTAAATTTCTTTTGGGTCTTGGCCTTTTATGAATATTTTGTAGATAGGGATTTAAAGCGGCGGATTTCCAGACGTTTTCGCCTGATAATTTTAGGCTATCTCTTCTTGTTTTTATCGGTTTTTACTATATTTTTTATTGCCCCTAATTTACTAGCGGTAAATTATGCGCTGCTAGCTTTGATAATCTTGTTGGTTCCGGGAATAATCATGTTTTATTTCAGCCCCAAATTATTAAAAAAAACTTGGTTGCCGACACTATTCTTCGCTTTGGTTTTCTTTGTTTATGAGGTCGTCTCGCTTATCATCGGTTCGTGGTGGTGGCCGGGCGAATATATTTTGCCGATTAATTTGGCTGGCAATATTTTTCCGCTGGATGATGTAATAATCTGGTATTTTCTGTCCACACCTGTTTTAATCGGCGGTTATGAATTTTTTGTCGATGACAATAAGTAGCGTTCGTTATTCTATTTTTAAAATTTTATAATAAACCTCCTTGTTTGCGAGGTTTATTTTTATTATATCGCCCACGGTTTTTCCCATTAGAGCCGCGCCGAGCGGGGAAGAATAAGAAATTGTTCCGCTTGTCGGGTCGGTTTCCGTGGCTCCTAAAATTTGATAAGTTTTAATTTTGCCGCCTTTTTCAATTGTTACTTTATTGCCGAGCTGCACCGTCCCATCGTTTTGGATTTTAATGATTTCCGCGCGTCCCAGTAATTTTTCCAAATCTAAAATTCGTTCGTTGAGTCCGCGCAGTCGGCCTTTAGCAACTTGATAGCCGACGTTTTCCGAGAAATCACCCATGAGCGCCAATCTTTTTACTTCTTCCGCTTCGCGCGGGCGTTTAACGCGTTTCCAAAAATCCAGCTTTTTTAAAAGCTCCTGGTATTTAGCCTCGGTCATGGCTGGGTCAATTTTTTTATCCAAGCGGGAATCGCCTTTTCTGATTGGTACGCGCATATCTTATAATTTATATCTTTATCATAAGTTAAAGTTCGTCTTTTAGCAATTTGATTATAAAAAAGCCCGGCATTTGTTATGTCGGGCTCAAAGCTTATTTTTAAATTTTAAATTTTACTACTGATTTTTCTAAGAAATCAAGCATCAATTTTTCTTCTTGATGTGTTTCCAGCCAAGATTCAATTTGGTCAAGGGGTATTTTTTCAGAATTGGCCAGAACGTTGTAGTCCTCGCCGATATTGTAGAATATTAGGAAAAGCCAGGGGAATTTAGCAGTTCCAAATTCTAGAAGAGCGCTCAAGTCCAGAGCCGGGTTGATGTTTGGTAAGTGCAGATAGCCGATGGGTCGGCCAGCCGCTTTAGCAAGAGGGAAGGCATCATCTTGCGGGTCAGTTGCCGTTTCTTCCAAGGCCTTTTTTAGAAGTCGGCATTCTTGATCGCAAGCGACAAAATCATTAACTAAATCGTCCAAATTTTGGTCGCGCTTAACTTTCCAGACCTCATCGGCGGCTCGGGCAAAGGCTTGAAAATAATTTTTTAGGCCTTCTTCGCAGTTATTATCTATCATACTGGCCGCCCAAAGTGCGGCAATGTAGCGCGTCGCCCACGCATTTTCGGTAGTTGGATTGGTAATTTCTTTGGCCGCCTCTTTCCATTCTGGTTCAATGGTGAATCCGGCTTCAGCCAATAGCTCTAAGCAGCTTTTTTCTTTGTCAAACAAAATTTGTGCCTGGCCATATTCCTTCAGATAGTTTACCACTGACGGGGACCAATAATTAGAAGAGTCAACCCAGAGAGAAATATTATCTTGATGTCTTTCAAAAAAATTCATTAGATAAGCGAGTTCTTCCTGGTTTAAGGGGTGGATGTTGAGAATGATGATTTCGTCTTTTGAAATCTCATCAAACACTTTTTCTGGCTCAATCTGGCTTTTGGGGTTATCTTCAGCTTTAGCAATCATGTCTTCCGCCAGATCTACGATTTCTTTTTTTAGTTCATTTTCCTCGCCATCCATTTCCCAGGGGTTAGTGGCAATGAAAGCTACTAAATGTTCTTCTTTTTTTTCACTGGTGCTTTTATTAGCCATAATAGCGCCAATAGAAAAAATTAGTTCTGGATAATTCGGGTTGAAATAAATTTTAATCATGGCTTATAGTTTTAGATTGTTAATGTTCTTAAGCGATTCTGAAATTTTTTCAATTTCTCCTTAATTTACAATTTTCTTTAAAAAAAGTCAAATATTAGCCGGTTATTCTAGTTAATGTCTGAAAGAAATTTTTCTTGCTATAATAAAGTTAGTATCCGTTTCCTTATTATTTGAAGAAAAATTGTTTTTCCCCGTATTAATAAAAAAGGCTCGTTTAGAGATTTATGATAGAAAACATTGATTTTGAGAAGAAAACCGACGAAGAATTAGTTGCGATTGTTCTGGAAAACCAGGGTGTTTTTTCATATTTAGTTAATCGCTACAAAGATAAATTACTTCGATATATCCGGCGCATATCCAATGTCGGCCTAGAAGAAGCCGAGGATATGTTGCAAAATATTTTTATTAAAGTTTATCTTAATCTTAATGATTTTGATGATAGTTTAAAGTTCTCATCCTGGATTTATCGAATAGCACATAACGAGGTCATTGATAATTATCGTAAGCGGAAAGCGCGGCCTCAGCTTCTGGATATTGATATTCAAGAAAGCCAAATTAGAGAACTGGCCGGGGAGACTGATTTGTTTGAAGAGGTGGCGCGGCAAGAATTAAAACAGGAAATTAGCCAAGCCCTTTCCCAAATCGATCTTAAATATCAAGAAATGATTATTTTAAAATATTTAGAAGAAAAAGATTATCAGGAAATATCGGATATTATTAAAAAGCCTTTAGGCACCGTGGCCTCCAGAATGAATAAGGCCAAAGCAGAATTAAAGAAATTTTTAAACGCCAACCATAAGCTTTAAATATATGGAAAACGAAATATTTAATAAAGAAATTCTAGAAAAATTACAGGAGCTAAAAATTAAACCGCGGGCGCGCTGGCATTTTTTATTGAAAAATTATGCTATCTGGGTCTCTGGTGTTTTTGCACTTTTAATTGGGGCCGCCGCAGTTTCGGTAATGATTTATCTCGGCAGCTATAATGATTTTGCTATCAGACAAGATATTAATAAGAGTTTTGGTGAAATGCTGCTTTTAACCTTGCCTTATTTTTGGTTGATATTTTTGGGCTTGTTTATCTTTATTGTTTATTATAATTTAAAGCACACCAAAACCGGTTATCGTTATTCTATTGGCCTTATTATTACGGTCGCGGTTATCACTAGTATCTTTTTAGGCGGGATTTTTTATGCCGCCGGCCTCGGCCAGGAATTAGATGAAGTTCTTGGTCAGAAGGCGCCTTTATACGGCGAGATGATTAATCCTCGAGTTGATTTTTGGTCCAATCCGGAAGAGGGGCGGTTAATTGGAGTGATTGTCGATCAAATTGGCGATGAAGAATTTGTATTAATTGATAAAGACCAGCAGGAATGGCTTGTTAAAATCAAGGGCGATGATTTTGTTATCCCGCCCCAAGCCGGAGGACCTTTAAGGCTTATTGGCGAAAAAAAATCCGACAATATTTTTGAAGTATTTAAAGTTATGCCGATGATGCCCGGCCGAGGATTTTTTAAGAGAATGAATGGTGGGCCTCATCCCCCGGTTCCAGGAAATCCGCGAATGTTGGAGAGGATAGAGGTTAACTATTAAAATGAAGAAATTTATTTTTTCGGCGTATTAATTAGCAGAGGGGAAAGTTAAGATCTTAACACTCGACTAATTAATAATTTAAACGTTTCCAGTTTTCTAAGGGGAAAGCGAAGCGTTAATTAATCTAAAAATATGAAAAAAGATAACTTATTAAAAGGTGCGGCCGTATTCGGAGCTTTAGCGCTGATGGCCGGCGGGATGTTGGCGGCAGATGCGGCTGTTAATAATTCAGTTACTAGCTCTGATAATGGTAATGCTAATTCCAATTGGGAGGGCCGTGGCAATCGCGGCGCGGGCAATATGGCTGGTTTAAGCGATGAAGAAAAAGCGGCCAGAATTGCTGAACGTGATGCCAACAGAACCGCTAATCAAGCTGCCATGGAAGCTAGGCGCACTGCCGTAGAAGCGGCTCTTAGCGCCGGCGACTATGACGCTTGGGTGGCGGCTGAAGGCGCTAATAGCCCAATAGTAGCCAAAGTTACGAAAGATAATTTTGCTCAGTTTGTTCAAGCTCATAGTTTAATGGAGCAGGCACGGACGATTTTAAGCGGCATTGGTTTGGATGAAGGCGCCGGCCATGGAATGGGCATGGGCATGGGTTTAGGCGGTGGACGCATGATGCATCAATAAAATTTTAATTAAGTTTTGGAAATATAGGGGATAAGCGGCAAACACTCGCTCCAGCATAGGGAGCGAGTGTTTTATTTTTAAAAAAGAAGAGCCTATGTTAAAATTAAAAGACAGTTAAGGCGAGATAATCGTTGTTAACTGATAATTTTTTAATTTTGTAAAAATGAATAATCCTTTATTCTATCAACTGAGCGTAGCTGCTGCTTTTAAAAAATTGGCGGCTAAGCAATCAGGTTTAGAGGCTTTAGAAGTTGAAAGCCGTTTAAAAACTTACGGTTTAAATAAATTGCCGCGCAAAAAAGCGCTAACCGGTTTAAGTTTATTTTTAGGTCAGTTTAAAAACCCCTTAGTTTTTATTCTGTTAGCCGCTTTAGCAATTAGTTTTTTTGCCGGCCATAAGAGCGACTCCTTAATAATTTTGGTTGTTATAATGGTTACCAATACGGTGGGGTTCTTGCAAGAATGGAAAGCCAATAATGCTTTAGAAAAATTAGGACAAGCGGTAACGCATAAAGTCAGAGTCTGGCGTGACAATCAATTGTCTATTATTAAAAAAGAATTTCTCGTTCCCGGAGATATAATTGAAGTTACTGCCGGCGATGTTGTCCCGGCCGATGCCAGAATTTTTGAAGCTAAAGATCTTAAAATTAATGAAGCCGCCTTGACCGGCGAGTCCTTAGCGGTCGATAAGTCAATTAAGGAATTAAAAGCGGAAATCAGCCTCGCTGATCGGAAAAATATGGTTTATCAAGGGACGATTGTGGCTGATGGCTTCGGCAAAGCGCTTGTTACCGCTACCGGCCAAAATACCGAGATCGGCCAGATTGCCAAATTAATTAAAGAAACCAGCGAGGGGCTGACGCCGCTGCAGAAACAAATAAATAATTTTGGCATTAAGCTGGGCTTATTTTTAATTGCGGCCAATATCGTAATTTTTTTAATTGGAGTTATCAGCGGCCGTAATATTTTTGACATGTTTATGATTTCGGTAGTAATTGTCGTCTCGGCAGTCCCTGAAGGCTTGATTCCGGCGATGGCGATTATTCTGGCAATTGGCATGCAGCACCTTGCCAAAAAGCAAGGTTTAGTCAGGCGGGCGATTGCCGCTGAAACTTTGGGCTCGGTTTCGGTTATTTGCGCCGATAAAACCGGAACCCTAACTCAAGGAGAGATGCTGGTTGACCAGTTTATCGCGGCTAATGGTTTAGAGAAATTAACCAAAGAAACTTTAGCTTTGAAAATTGCTGTTTTATGCAATGACGGCCTAATAGAAAATCCGGGCGATGATTTTGCAAAATTAAAAGTTTCCGGCAATCCAACCGATAAGGCGCTATTATTGGCTGGAGCCGGGGTTGGCTTATATCGCCAAGAATTGGAAAAGATAAGCCCGCGTTTGGATGAAATTCTATTTTCTTCAGATTCCAAACTAATGGCGACTTTAAACAAATCGGCCGGCGGCCCAGAAGTCATTTACGTTAAAGGCGCTCCTGAAAAATTATTGGCGCAGGCTTCTAAAATTTATGTCGGCGGCCAGGAAAAGAAATTGTCAGTTAAAGATAAAAAATTACAAGCCGATAAAATCGCCGAGTTCACTGATACCGGTGCGCGGGTAATTGCTCTGGCTTATAAAAATAAAATTAGCGGCCAGGCCGGTCGCTTAGAAGCTGCTGACTTGGAAGGACTAACTTTGGTAGGCTTCTTTTCGTTGCGCGATCAAGTGCGCGCCGATGTTAAACAGGCCATTCAGTCTTGCCGCGAGGCTGGGATTAGAGTAGTGATAATTACCGGGGATAATGCGCGGACAGCGACCGCCATTGTCAAGGAAATCGGTTTAGAGATTAATAGCCATAATGTTCTTAATGGTGATGAGCTTGATAAAATGTCCGATGTCCAACTTAAAAAATGTATCAGAGATATCCGGCTTTATGCCCGTGTTAGCCCGCATCATAAGTTAAGAATCGTTAACGCTTTCCAGGAAATAGGCAAGACCGTGGCCATGACTGGCGATGGCATTAATGATTCCCCGGCGCTTAAGAAAGCGGATATCGGCGTCGCTATCGGCAGCGGTACGGATGTCGCTAAAGAAGCGGCTGATTTAGTTTTGCTGGACAATAGTTTTTTGACAATTGTGGCCGCTGTTAAACAGGGGCGGATAACCTTTTCCAATATCAGAAAAGTTGTCTTGTATTTATTCACGGATTGTTTTCAAGAAATGATTATTATCGGTGTTTCCGTAATTTTAGGCTGGCCCTTGCCGATTTTACCAGTTCAGATTCTCTGGATTAAATTAATTGAAGACCCCTTGCCGGCCGCCAGCTTAGCTTTTGATGTTTCTGATGACAACGTGATGCATGAGCGGCCGCGCCATCGCGAGCAGCCTCTTTTGACCCCGGCTTTGCAAAAAATAATTGCTTTTTATGCTATCGTGATGGACTGTTTTGCACTGGCAATTTTCTATTATTATTTTAAGTTTGTCGGGGATATCGACCTGGCTCGCAGCGTGATGTTCGCCACTCTAGGCCTGAGTACAATGTTTTATATTTATGCGGTCAGGGGTTTAAATACTTCAATTTTCAAAACTAAGCATTTCTCTAATAAATTTTTAGTAAGCGCTACTTTTTTAGGGGTGATACTGATTGCCGCCTCCGTTTATTTGCCGGTTCTCAATCGTTTATTAGACACCGTCCCTTTAAGGATTGTCGATTGGGCGGTCATTCTAATCTATGGCACTTTAACTATGTTTGTTTTTGAGCTCGGCAAGCATATCTCCGGCTATCGGCGGGAAAGCAAAAAAATATAGTCAATATTTTGCTTTAGTTTATTTAGCGTAGCTGGCTTTTGTCATCCACTACCAGGAACTGGCCGGTGTACATGCCCATAGAACAGGAGAAGGGAATTTCTCCAACTTTATCGGGCGTAAATTCCAGGATGTTTTCGCCGGGTTTTAATTGGGTTTGAATTTTAAGATAGGGAATTACTAAAGCGCTGGCGCAAGAATATGGCGCTTGGGCATCAATAATGAATTTAACCGGCTGGCCTTTAAGGATTGTGAAATTATTGGGGGAGTAACCGCGATTAGTTTCCTTCATTCTGATTATTCTAACCCCGTCCTCCTCTTCAATGTTGGAATTTGTATTTTTAGTTTCCGCTTCCGTTTTCAGGGCTATCTTGTTGAAATCAAAACCGGAAGAGATTTTAAAGAGGCGATAACCGTTGGCTAAATTGAAAATTCCGAAAGCGACGACGATTATGCCGGCGACCATAAAGAAGGCGCTGGATTTTTTTTTGCCTCCAAGAGCGCTAAGGCCGCCAATTCCTAAAAATCCTGGAGCTGTTCCCAGGGCAAATAGTGCCATAATTAGTCCTCCTTGAAGAAAATTTCCGGTTCCGAGGGCATATATTTGCATGGCTTGGGTGAAGCCGCAGGGCAGGAAAAAAGTCAGCACCCCTAAAACAAACGGGTCATTGATTTTTATTATTTTGCCGAATTTTTTTGGCAGCGAAAAATCAAATCGAGCGAGGCTCGGGAAAATCTCCAGCAGTTTCAATCCCAGAATTAAAACCACAAAACCGATAATAATAGTTATCAGTGAATTGGCTAATGGTGATAATTTAAAAGCGGAGCCGATAACTCCTAAAATGCCGCCCAGAAAGAAAAAACCGCCGATGCGTCCAAGATTAAAAAAGATGTGCGGCCGGAACTTTTCTTTTTTGGTGGCCTCGGGATGGTTTTGCGCATAGTTAGCCGCCAGGCTTAAGACTAAGCCGCCAACTAGCGCTAGACAAGTTGAAACCCCGGCCACTAGGCCGACAATAATCGCCAGCGGCCAAGAAAAATTCTGTTCTAATAAGCCTCCGAAAGGCAGGGAAGTCGTGCGATTAAGAAGCAGATAAATAATTGCTACCGCGGCAATCACGGTAATATAAAAGCTAAAATCTTTTGGCTGATGCCTGGTCTCCGTTAAATCACAGTTTAAATTTTGTCCATTTTTATTTTCAATCCGGGTTTTAATTTTTCCCAAGCCGTAGCCGCTTTCTTCCAGAGCGGTTTTAATTTCTGCTATTTTAGGTTCATCGCCTTCATATTCTATTTCGGCCAGGCCGGTTTTATGATTAACGTTAACTTTTGATACTTCCTTAATTTCCCGAAGGGCGTCTTCGGTTAAAATTTCACAGGCCTTGCAATGCAGGCCGGAAATAGGAACGACAAGCTTGGGCATATTTTTATTTCAACCGCTTATTTAGCGGCCAATTTATTAACTTTTAAAATTTCTTCAACCATTTTGGCTTTTAATTTTTCGTTTTTAGAAGCCATGGCATTTTTAAAGCAGGTATTAAGATGTCCGGCCATCAGCATTTGGTGGGCGGATTTCAGGAGACCGATAGCAGCTAGATTCTGTTGCATGATGTCAATGCAATATTCGCCGTCTTCAGTCATAGATATTAACTTATCCATTAGGCTTTTGGCTTTTTTAAAATTAATCATGATGTCTTTTTTGTTTTCGCTCATATGTTTAATTATAATTATACCAACACCTGGGGTGTAGGTATTAAAATTATACACGCTTGCTTTTGCGCCGTCAAATGCTATATTTAAATTATGTGGGAAAACATGCCTTTGGCGACTTATTTCCGCCCGCAAAAACTAGCGGAATTCATCGGCCAAGAAAAAATTATCGGGGCAAATACCTGGCTTTATCAAGCGATTAAAGAAGACCGGGTGCCTTCGCTTATTTTTTGGGGTCCGCCGGGAAGCGGCAAAACGACTCTGGCTTTTATTATTGCCAAAGAAACCAAGGCGGAGTTTGTGGAATTCAGTGCTACGGAAAGCGGGATTAAGGATTTAAAAGTCGTCGTCGATCGCGCCAAGAGCAGTCAGCGTCTAGGCCAAAAAACTTTTTTGTTTATTGATGAAATTCATCGTTGGAATAAAGCACAGCAGGACGCGTTGTTGCCGCAGGTGGAAAATGGAACGATTACGCTGATTGGCGCCACTACCGAAAATCCCAGCTTCGCGGTTAATGGCGCGCTTTTGTCGCGCGTTAAAGTTGTGGTTTTGGAAGCTTTAGAGCCCGCTAGTTTGGAAAAAATTATCAAATTAGCCGCCAAGCGTTTAGATATTAAATTGAATAAAGAAATCAGCGGCTTAATCTCTCAGATGGCGAATGGCGACGCCCGTAAAGCGCTTGGTATTTTAGAAAGCGCTTATAACCACCAAGGAGAAATAACCGCTCAGCTCATTAAAGATATTATTAATAAGCCCGGACTTTTGTATGATAAAAAGGGCGAGGAGCATTATAATTTAATTTCCGCACTTCATAAATCAATGCGCGGGAATAATGCCGACGCCGCTATTTATTATTTGGCGCGGATGCTGGAGGCGGGGGAGGACCCACTTTATGTAGCGCGGCGTCTAATTAGATTTGCCTCGGAAGATATTGGCTTAGCCAATAATAGCGCCTTGATGCTGGCGACTGCCGCTTATGAAGCCTGTCACAAAATCGGCCTGCCTGAATGTGCGGTTAACTTGGCGCATTGCGTTGCTTATTTAGCCAAATCCCCTAAGAGCGTGGCTGTCTACGAGGCTTATTTATCCGCCCAGGCCGAGGTTCAAAGAAGCGGCAATCTGCCGGTACCGCTTTATCTGCGCAACGCCCCGACCAAGTTAATGAAGGAACTGGATTATGGTAAAAATTATAAATATACGCCGCATCAAGATGATTCCAATCAAGAATATTTACCGGAAAAAATTAAGGGGAAAAAATTTCTTCCTTAATCAATCCATTTTTTTGAGCGCTAATTTATAGCCGCGTCCGGAAAAAGTATGGATAAGGTTGCGTTCGTTGCCCCGATTTAATTTCCGTCTCAGGCTGGCGATGTGCGTTTCGATTGAGCTAGAAAAGGGGTCGGCATTATAGTTCCAAACATTTTCTAAAATTTCCCCCCGGGAAACAATTTCATTTTTACGGCGCAAAAGATATTCCAGTAAGCCGTGTTCACGCCTAGTTAAATAGAGCTCTTTGCCGGCTCGTTTAAAACAGCCAATTTTAGAATCCAATATTAAATTACCAAGCCGGCTTATCGATTTTTCAATATAACTTGGTCTTCTAAGCAGCGCCTCAATGCGCATAATCAGCTCTTCCAATAAAAATGGTTTGCTCAGGTAATCATCCGCTCCTAAATCAAAGGCGGTTTTTTTATCGTCTAATTCCGCTTTAACGGTCAGCATTATGACCGGTAAATATTTTTTTTCCTGGCGAATTTCTTTTAAAATTTCCAGGCCCGACATTTTTGGCAGGGAATTATCCAGAATAATCAAATCATAATTGCCGGTTCGGGCCATAAAGGCGCCGCGTTCGCCGTCGCTGGCATCTTCAACCAGAAATGATTTGGCGCTGAGACTCTTTTTTAGGAATTGGACGATTCCCGGGTTGTCTTCAATAATTAAGATTTTCATATTTTTATTTTTTATTAACTAATTATAACAAGCGACTCTTAAACTAAGCTTAATTTTTTTATATTTTTAAGATAAAATCATTTTATGGAGATATTTGCTTAAAAAATAAGAAAATAGTATCATAAATTTATGACTAAAGTTTTATCAAAACAAGAGCCTAAGGGCACTCTGGATTGGATTCCGGCAGAATTCGCCGTGCGTAAATATATCTTTGATTGCTGGCGCCGGGTTTGTTTGCGCTATGGCTTTGAAGAATATTTAACCCCGATTGTTGAAAGCGCGGAAATCTATCGCGCTAAATCCGGGGAAGATGTCGGCGGCAAAGAGCTCGTTACTTTTTCAGATTTAGGTGGTCGGGAATTATCTATCCGGCCAGAAATGACACCGTCGGTGGTGCGCATGGTTTCTAAAGTTTATGCCGCTAGTCCGAAACCGCTTAAATATTTTTCCATTGCCAACTTTATGCGCAATGAAAAACCGCAGCGCGGACGGAATCGCGAATTCTGGCAGCTTAATTGTGATATTTTTGGCAGCGCCGACCCAGCCTCTGATTTAGAAATACTATGTTTGGCCTTAGATTTAGTTTTAGAATTTAAACCGCCAAAAAATTCTTTTGCTTTGCATCTAAATAGCCGCCGGCTGATTGACGGTGTTTTAGAATTATCCGGTGCCGGAAAACTAAAAGCGGAAAATAAAGCGGCGGTCGTGCGGACTCTGGATAAATGGAAAAAGTTGCCGCTCAGCGCAATCCGCGAACGATTAGCTGCGGCCGGTTTAAAATCGGAAGCCAGCACTATTTTGGAAGAATTTATGACCAGCACCAGTTTGGCGGAATTAGCCAAAAATTTGCCGGCCCTAAAAAATAACGCCGGATTTTTAGAAATTGCCGGAGCAATAAAAAATTTAAACGATTTAGGCTATGGCAGCTTGGTAGAATTTGATCCCTCGGTTATCCGCGGTTTTGATTATTATGATGGCTTAGTTTTTGAAGCGATTGATAAGCATCCGGAAAACAATCGTTCTATGTTCGGCGGCGGCCGCTATAATGGCTTGGCGGAAATATTCGGCGAAAAGAATTTTCCAGCTGTCGGTTTTGCTCCCGGAGATGAGGTCACTAAAATATTTTTAGAAAATTGGAATTTAATTGATGAAAATCGTTTTGGCGCTCAGGAAAAATATTATTTCCCGCTTTTAAGCCGTGATTTATATTTAGAGTCGCAAAAGCTGATTAAAAAATTACGCGCCGCCGGGAAGCAGGTCTTTGCTGGCCTAGAGGAGCAAAAAATTGGTAAGGCGCTGGATTTTGCCAATAAGAAAGGATTCGCTAAAGTGGTAATTTTTGGCGAAGATGAGAATAAAAAACACAAATATAAAATTAAAGACATGAAAACTGGTAAAGAAGAGGTCGTGTCTTGACATAAAATGATTATCAATGTATTATAGAGACAAGTTTGTCAGAAAAGCGCGACTAACGGTCGCGTTTTCTGTTTGAAAAATTACAGTTAATCATTGCTTAAAAAGCATCTAAAATTATGGATATTAGAAATATTGCGATTATTGCCCACGTTGATCACGGCAAAACAACTTTAACCGATTCGCTTCTGCGCCAGACCGGGATGGTTACTGACAATACCACTATGGACAGCAACTCAATTGAGCAGGAACGCGGCATCACTATTTACGCTAAAAATGCCAGTCTTTTTTATAAGGATTCCAAGATAAATATCGTTGATACTCCGGGGCATGCCGACTTTAGTTCCGAAGTGGAGCGGGTTTTGCGTTCCATTGACTCTGTTTTATTAGTTGTTGATGCGCAGGAGGGGCCGATGCCGCAGACTAAATTTGTTTTAAAAAAATCTTTGGAGTTGGGCTTGAAGCCGATTGTGGTTATTAATAAGGTTGATAAACCAGCCGCCCGTCCCGCGGAAGTAGCGGAAATGGTTTATGAATTATTTTTAGATTTGGGAGCCAATGATGAACAGCTTAATTTCCCAGTGGTTTATACCATCAGCAAGGGCGGTTTAGCCGGGCTCAAGGCTGATGAATTAGTTGATAATCTTAACCCGCTTTTAGATACTATTTTAGACCATGTCGTCCCGGCTTCCAGTGCTGAGGCTTTAGCCGAACCTTTACTCGCCCAGCCTTTTAATTTAGCTTATGATAATTTTTTAGGACGCTGCGCGATTGCCAGAATTTATCAAGGCAAGATTCAGAGCGGCCAACAAGTGGTGGTTAAGAATTTGGCCAATCAAGATCGCTCCGGGAAGGTTACTAAACTCTTTACTTTTAAAGGCCTGGCTAGACAGGAATCAACAGAGGCCTCCGTGGGCGATATTGTTTTAATCGCCGGCTTATCAGATATTTATATTGGCGAAACGATTTGCGCCAGCGCCAGCCAAGAGCCGTTGCCGGCAATCAATATTGATGAGCCGACTATCTGCTTAAGTTTTCTAGTTAATAATTCGCCATTTGCCGGACGCGAAGGGAAGTTTGTCACTAATCGACAAATTAAGGAGCGCTTGGAAAAAGAATTGGAAGTTAATGTCGGTTTAAAAATTGATTTCTCTGACACCAATTCCTATAAAGTTTACGGCCGCGGTGAATTACATATCGCCGTCTTATTGGAAAATATGCGCCGGGAAGGTTTTGAGCTTCAGGTTTCCCAGCCCCAAGTAATTATTAAAGAAGAAAATGGGATTCAAATGGAGCCTTATGAAGAAGCGAGTATCGATATTCCCGAGACTTCTTCCGGCGTGATTATTGAAAAAATGTCTAAGCGCAAAGGCCAGTTAACTGATATGAAAACTCATAATGGCCAGACTCGGATTATTTTTGCAATTCCAACTCGCGGCTTACTCGGTTATCGTGAAGAATTTGTGGTTGATACGCGCGGGGAAGGAATTTTATGCACTCATTTTTTAGGTTTCCGTCCTTGGGCGGGCGAGATTGAAAGAAGTGCTCTTGGTTCAATGGTTTCCATGGTTACCGGCAAGGCGCTTGCTTATTCTTTATGGAATCTTCAAGATCGCGGCGTTTTATATATCCAGCCCAATACTGAAGTTTATGAAGGCATGGTGCTTGGCAATGTCGCCAAGGGTAATGATATGGCTGTCAATCCGATTAAGGGCAAAAAGCTCACCAATGTCCGCGCTTCCGGTTCCGATGAAGCCATTACTTTAACTCCGCCTTGGGAATTAAGCCTGGAAAGAGGCCTAAGCATTATTAACGATGATGAATATTTGGAAGTAACACCCAAAAGCATCCGCATGCGCAAGCAGTATCTAACTGAAGTTGAACGCGCCCGCGCTAAAAGATAAATTTTTTGAAAAGTAAAATATAAAAACCGCCGGTTAGGCGGTTTTTGTTTTACTAGATTGAGAATTAAGGCATATCTTTTATTGGCGCAAAAGAACGGCGATGAATAGGGCAGGGGCCATATTTTTCTATCATCGCTAAATGTTCCTTGGTTCCGTAGCCTTTATGCTTGGCGAATAAATATTGTGGATATTCTTTATCGGCCTCCGTCATTATCCAGTCACGGCTGACTTTGGCAATAATAGAAGCAGCAGCAATTACCCAAACTTTAGCATCGCCTTTTATAATAGCGGTCTGTGGTTTCGTTAATTTAGGTATTTTAAAGCCGCCGTCCAGCAAAATATAATCTGGTTCAATTTTTAATTTTTTGATGGCGCGCCTCATTGCCAAAAAACTGGCTTGTAAAATATTTATTTTATCAATGTCTTCGTGGCTCACGACGCCAATTTCAACAGCTAGCACCTTCTCTCTGATGGCCTTGAAGATAAGCTCTCGTTTTTTAGCGGAGAGCTTTTTAGAATCGGCAACCAGTTCTAAATCTCCCGGTTCTATTTTAAAATCCGGGCCAATAACTACGCAAGCCGCGACCACCGGCCCGGCTAAAGGACCGCGCCCAGCTTCATCCACACCGCCAATCAGCTGGTAGCCGAGTTTAAAAAAATTATTTTCTGTTTCTAGGTTTAACATAAGGAAATTATAGCATATACTTAGTATTTTTGCTCATATTTGACAAAAAAGCCATTTATATTTATAAGTCGTTTTTACTATTGACATATATTTTTCTTTGTAGTATACTATCCGCAGTGCTTTGTTCATAAGTGTTCATAAAGAATGCAAGAATGCCGACGCCATCAGCCTTTCGGGATAAGAAAAGACAAAAAATATGCTTGAAATAAGGCTTCCTGGGTGGGCAAACAGCCCCATTTGGAACTCAGGTTCCGCGTCAAACGTTTAAGGTTTAGGAGATGAGCCTCCTCACCAAGAACTTAAGGGTAGAGATTAAACTCTGCCCTTTTTTATTTTCTCTTGATTTTTTTCAAGTTTCGTGTTAAAGATAAATTAGTTCTCAAACAATATTACTAACTAAAACTTTTAGTCATGGCCGAGAAGCAAGAATATTCTTATGTGTTCCAGAGTGGGGTATATAAAAATTTTTCTGTGGAGCAAGTTTTTTTGAAAGACCCAATCCATATCGCCCGACTTTATCAGCGGTCTTTTAAAAATAAGACGGCGATAAAAACTCCTAATCAGCTGCAATTGGCAGTAGAAAATCTCTTAGAAAAAATTCGGGGAATCGATGTAACTAAGGATTGTCCTTATTGTAAGGCCGCTAAAGTTATGAATTTTTTGCTGCCGGATTTTGGCACTGTTAACGGCGGTCTATTATGCTGTAATGACCCTGTTTGTCGGGAAGAGTTGAAGTCGGCTCGTAGTGGCGAATTGCATGCCATTAGCGATTTTATGCTAATGGTGAGCTACATGCGCCGTCCGCAAGCACAAAAAATTGTGGGAATCTTTAAGTCCACCCACAAAAACTATCAGGAAGCCTTTGCCTAATACCTCCTTGGCAACTGCCTTCCACTGGTCCGCGTTTTCAAAGAATGCGGACTTTTTTTGCCTAATGTGTTAAAATTATAAAAGAGAATTAAACATTCTTAGGTTTTAATAATATGAAAAAAGAACAATTTTTATTAATTATTGTGGCGATAATTTTAGTTTCGGCGATTTCTTTAAGAGTGCTCCAGCTTTTTGATAAGGAAAAAAATAAAAATGAAAATTTAGTGCCGTTGGTTGTTTCTGAACAAACGCTGCCGGCTAGCACCACTACCGACAATACTAATGAAGTTGACGTGGTTATTCCGGAACAGACTGCCACCAGCACCGTGCCGACAGTTTCTATTTTTCAGCCTTTGTCGGCAGCGATAGTTAGCTCTCCTTTGGAAGTTCTGGGCCAAGCGCCGGGAAATTGGTTTTTTGAAGCTACTTTGCCGGTTAAATTGGTTGCGGCTGATGGCGAGATAATAGCCGCTCATTATGCTGAAGCGCAGAGCGATTGGATGACCGAAAATTTAGTACCCTTTAAGGCAACTTTAGAATTCGCCACCACGGCGACTAGCGGTTATTTAATCGTTTCTAAAGATAATCCTTCGGGTTTGCCGGAAAACGACGCTTCTTTTCAAATTCCGGTTAATTTTTAAAATATGCCAAAAATTTATTTATACAACACCTTAACGCGTCAGAAAGAAATTTTTAAACCAATAAAAAAGGGAGTTGTCGGCCTTTATACCTGCGGGCCGACAGTTTATAATTTTGCCCATATCGGAAATTTGCGCACCTATTTGTTTGAGGACTTTTTAAAAAGAACCTTAGAATATAATAGTTATCGCGTAAAGCATATAATGAATGTGACTGATGTCGGCCATTTAACGGGCGATATGGACATGGGCGAAGATAAGATGGAAGCAGGCGCCAAACGGGAAGGTAAGACTGCTTGGGAGATTGCTGATTTTTATGAGACTGCTTTCAAAAAAGATTTACTCGCTTTAAATATTACTAGTCCGAGCCAATATTGCCGAGTAACTGATAATATTCCCGAGCAAATTGCGCTAATAAACAAATTAGAGAAAGGCGGTTTTACCTATAAAACTAGCGACGGTCTTTATTTTGATACCGCTAAAATTAAAAATTATAATAAATTAAGCCATTTGCCGCTGGCAACTTTAAAAGAAGGGGCGCGAGTTGAAAAAAATCCCGAGAAGAAAAATCCAACTGATTTTGCTCTCTGGAAATTTTCGCCGGTCGGGAAGAATCGCCAGATGGAATGGCAGTCGCCTTGGGGAATCGGTTTCCCTGGTTGGCATATTGAATGTTCCGCGATTAGTTTGAAATATCTAAGTAAAAATTTGGATATTCATTGCGGTGGCGCTGATCATATTAATATTCATCACACCAACGAAATTGCCCAATCGGAAGCGGCGACCGGCAAGAAGTTTTTTAACTATTGGCTGCATGGCGCATTTTTAAATATTACCGGTGGCAAAAAGATGGCTAAGAGCGCTGATAATTTTTTAACTATTGATAATGCTCTCTTGAAAAAGGGTTTAAGCCCCCTTGCTTATCGTTTTGCCGCCTGCCAAGTTCATTATCGCAAGCCGATGGAATATAGCGAAGCCAGTTTGAAGCAAGCCCAGCAGGGACTGCAGAAATTATGGGAGCAAACCGCGGCTTTGGGCAATAAGACAGGCAAGGTTAATTCTGAATTTAAAGCTAAATTTTTAGAGGCGATTAATAATGATTTGAATTTGCCGAAAGCACTGGCTGTTTTAGCGGCTGTTTTAAAAGCTAAACTTAAGCCGGAAGATAAATTAGCGACTATTTTAGATTTTGATAGGGTGCTGGGATTTAATCTACACGCTGAGGCGCGCGAGTTAAAGGCCGCTAAGTCGGTAAATACCGCCGAGCTATTTCCGGCGGCAATTGCCAATAAAGTTGGCTTGCGCAATGAGGCGCGCCGCCGTCATGATTGGGTAGCGGCTGATAAATTGCGCGGCGAGATTGAAACTGCCGGTTATTTAGTTGAAGATACCGCCACCGGGTCGGTAATCAAGAAGAAATAAAATGCCTAAGAAAAATTTTTGGTTGGAACTAAAAAAGAAAAAACAGCCTATTTTAGCCTTGGCGCCGATGGCCGGTTTTACCGATTCCGCCTTCCGGCAAATTTGTAAAAAATTTGGGGCCGATGTTTTGTATAGCGAGATGGCTTCTGCGACTGCTTTGTATTATAGCGATTATGCTAAAGATAAATCTAGCCGCCAGAAAATAAAAAGCGCCACTTTAGAACTTTTGCATTTTAATCGCCAAAAAGAAAAGTATTACGTTGTCCAGCTTTTTGGCTCCAATCCGGAACATTTTGCCGCCGCCGCTCGAATTATTACTAAAGAAATAAGGCCTGATGGAATTGACATTAATTTTGGCTGTCCGGTCTCTAAAGTTATCAAGCAGGGAGCTGGTTCAGATTTGATGAAAAATTTACCCCGAGCGCGCGCGGTTATTGAGGCGGTTTTAAACAATACCAATTTGCCGGTATCCATTAAAATTCGAGCTAAGTCCGGTAATGTTGATGCTTTGCAATTTTTAAAAACGCTTAACGATTTGCCGCTAGCGGCGCTGATGATTCACGGACGCAGCGTTAATCAGGGATTTGCCGGTGAACCTGATTGCGAATTAATAAAAAAAACGCGTAAATATTTTTCCGGAGTAATTTTGGCTAATGGCGGGATTAATGATTTGCCTGGCGCTCAAAAAATAATGAAAGCCAGCCAGGCTGATGGCCTCGGTTTGGCCCGCGGAATATTAGGGCGTCCCTGGCTATTCCAAGAAATTAAGCGGAATAAAGAAATATCTTTATCGGTAGCGGATACCTTAAAATTAATGTTTAAACAAGCACAGCTGCAAGAAAAAATAAAAGGCTCGGGGGCTATTATTGAGTTGCGCAAACATTTAGTCTGGTATGTTAAATCTCTGCCAGGCGCCAGCCGTTTGCGCGAGCAATTGGTAAAAGTAGAAAGCCTCAGCGATTTAAAGAAAATTATCAAAGAGTATCAAACAACTATATGACCCTTTATATAAATACTGCCTCGCAAGCGGAAACTGTTATTGCTTTAATTATTGACAATAAAAAAATTGTTTCCAGAAAATTTAAGTTTGCTCATCGCCAGGCAGAAAAATTATTGCCGGCAATTGATAAGTTATTAAAAACTAATAGATTCAAATTGTCGGATATAAAAAAAATTATGGTAGCCAGCCGCGGCGGCAGTTTTACTTCCTTGCGTATCGGTGTAGTTACCGCCAACGCGCTTGGCTATGCTTTAAAGGTTCCGGTTATCTCGGAAGAAACAAAAAAGGCTGATAAAATCTTTTCGGGATATTCGCTGATTGAGCCGGTTTATGATTCTGAGCCTAATATCGGCCAGCCAAAAAAGACGGTTTTTTAAGTCTTGACGGCCTGTGCGTTACTTGTTGAAAACTTGGAGCCAAAATTAATATAAAATTTTTATATTTTTAGCCACTTGTTGATAAGTGGCTTTTTTTATTAGTTTTTCTCTTATTTTAAAGTAAATTAAAGTGTTGACCCTAGGGGGCTGGTGGTGTATAATTAAACTTGTAAGGCAAATTGTGGGGAATGGAGGTGATTTTATTAAATTCCTTCACCCAAGAATAACCATGTTTATTGGAGAATACAATCACAATTTAGATGAAAAGGGCCGCTTAGCAATTCCTGCTAAGTTTCGTGCTATCTTAAAAAAGGGTGCAGTTGTAACCAAAGGCTTGGACAACTGTCTTTTTTTATATTCCAAAGAACAATTTGAAGCTATCGCCAAAAAATTCGCCGCTTTGCCTCTTAGTCAAGCGCGCGCCCGTGCTTTTGCCCGCCACATGTTAGCGGGAGCCATGGAAGTCGACTTTGATAATCAAGGGCGCATAACTTTGCCTGAATATTTAAGAAAGTTTTCCGCTTTAAAAAAGAAAACGATTGTTGCCGGATTATATAACCATTTGGAAATTTGGGATGAAAGCGCTTGGAATAAATATAAGACTGAATCGGAAAAGAACAGTAATGCTATTGCTGAAGAGCTAGGCGATTTGGGTATCTAATATGGAATATCAACACATACCGGTCATGCTCGCTGAAGTCTTGGAACTGCTTAAACTTAAACCGGGTGGAAGGTATTTAGACGGAACTTTGGGTGGCGCGGGTTATACCTTGGCAATTGCTAAAGGCATCGGGCCCAAAGGCCAAGTGTTAAGCACTGATTTGGACGGGAATGCGATTAAGAACGCTGAATTAAAAATCAAGGAACAGGGTTTGAAAAATATTAATTTAGTCCAGGGTAATTTTAAAAATTTAAAAGCGATTGCTACGAAAATTTTCGGGGAGAAAGTTAAGTTTGACGGCATGGTTTTTGATTTAGGACTTTCCAGTTTTCAACTAGAAGATATTGAGCGCGGTTTTTCTTTTAAGGGCGAACGGCCGCTCGATATGGCATTTGGCCCAGAAATAGATAATGCCACTGTCAGTATTGTAAATAAATATTCACTTTTAGAATTAACCAGGATTTTTCGAGAGTATGGCGAAGAGAAAATGGCTTATCAGATTGCCCAAGCTATTGTCGAAGCTCGCAAGCTTAAAAATATAAATACCACTGCGGAGCTAGTCGCTATTATTGAAGCGCGTATCCCGTTTCGTTTTCGCAGGCGCATCCATCCAGCTACCAGAATATTTCAAGCCTTGAGGATGGAGACCAACGAAGAGCTTAAAAATTTAGCTGAAGCTTTGCCGCAAGCACTTGCGCTTTTAGAAAAAAATGGCCGCCTGGTAGTTGTTTCTTTCCATAGCGGCGAAGATCGCATTGTTAAAAGATTTTTAAAAGATAACCCGGCAGTAACTGTTATTACCAAAAGACCGCTTGTTCCTAGCGACGCTGAAGTTGAAGCCAACCCGCGAGCCCGGAGCGCTAAACTGAGGGCGGCGGCTAAAAATTAGATAATTTTTAAATTAAGATATAAAAATAAATCCTATGACCAAAATGGTAAATTGTTATAGTGGACAGTTAAAACCGCGGACCGTTAAACATTCTTTGAATCTGCGAATTTTTAATTTGTCGCTGTTCGCGTTAATTTTTTCTTTGGGTTTTTGCCATTTATTGAATATCAGCGATTTGACAGTTAAAGGATTTGTTTTGCAAGAATTAAAAATACAATCTGCCAGCTTAGCGGCGGAAAAATTGGATAATGAACAGCAGGTTGATGCTTTGCAATCATATTATGCTTTAAACTCTCGGGCTCAAAGCTTAAATATGGTTAAAATAAGCGATATTGAATATTTATCAACCGGTGGCCATGTAGTTGCTAAAAAATAAGAAGTCGGCGGTTAAGGCAGATAAGATTTTTTTATGTGGCGAGACACTAAGCACAAAAACCGTTCGAATATCGCGGTAAATAATAATCGTTTACGTCTTGTCGTGGCGGTTATTTTTTTATTGATCGGGTCTCTCATTTATAAATTATATAGCGTGCAAATCGGCCAGTTTGACATGTACACAGCGATGGCTTCGTCGCAGCATCAAATTTATAGCAAGTTAGTTCCGGAAAGAGGGAAAATATTTTTTGGCGAGCGGTCGCAGGATGGCAACGAAAAGCTGTATCCGCTGGCCACCAATAAGGAATTTGCGGAAGTTTTTATTGTCCCCTTGGAAGTTATTAACCCGGCGGTACTGGCGGAGAAGTTATATAATTTTTTTGACAAGCCTAAATTGGAAGCAGAATTGAAGAAACAGCAGGCGACCGGTACGGAAATTATTATTTCCACCTCCACTAAAGAAGAAATTATTGCCAAATATTTAAAAAAGACCGATAAGCCAGGCGACCCCTATGAGCCTTTAGTCAGCAAGCTTGATGGTGAGGAATTAATAAAACTATATTCTTATTTATCAGCCGATGCCAACTCTACTTCCTCCGCGCCCACGGTTAAACCGGAGGAATTGGAACTCAAGCTCGGCCAATTAGTTTATAAGAATGATGCCACTAAGGAATTTGATATTCCTGGCCTAGGTTTTGATTTGCAGCCCTATCGTTTTTATCCGGAAAAGGAAATCGCTTCTCAGCTTTTAGGTTTTGTGACTTATAACGATGGCGAAGGGCAGGGCAAGTATGGTTTGGAAGAATTTTTTAATGAAGAGTTATTTGGAAAATATGGTTCTCTTAAAACTGAAAAAGGCGGCGCGGGCAGCGTAATGATTGTCAATGACCGTGAATATATTAAGCCGGAAGCCGGCAGTGATATTATTTTAACCATTGATCGCAATATTGAGTTTATGGCCTGCCAGAAATTGCAGGAGGCCGTAGACAAACATGGCGCTAGCGGCGGCTCGGTGATTGTGATGAATCCTAAAACCGGGGCGATTATTGCCATGTGCTCCGTTCCTGATTTTAATCCTAATGACTATAAGAATGTTAAGAATATTTCCTATTATAATAATCCGGCTATTTTTTATCAGTATGAGCCGGGTTCGGTTTTTAAGACTGTGACGATGGCGATTGCGATTGATCAAGGAAAGGTTTCGCCATCTACTACGTATAATGATAAGGGCCAGATAATGATTGACGGTTGGCCCAAGCCGATTAAAAATTCCGATTTTTCTACTCATGGACCGCACGGAGTGGTTGACATGACTGCCGTTTTGGATAATTCTCTAAATACCGGAGCTATTTTTGCCATGAATCAAGTCGGCCCTAAAGTGTTCGCCGATTATGTAAAAAAATTCGGTTTTGGCGAGAAAACTGGGGTTGAATTAGGCTCAGAGAGTCCTGGCAGCATTGCTAATTTATTAACAAATAAGATTCGCAACATTGACGCCGCCACAGCCTCTTTCGGGCAAGGGTTGGCCGTTACTCCGTTACAGATGCTAATGCCTTATCAAGCAATTGCTAATAAGGGAATGATGATGAAGCCTTATATTGTTAAAAGTATTGTTAAAGCTAATGGAATTATTGAAAATACTGCGCCTAAACAATCCGGCCGGATAATTTCCGAAAAAACCGCCGCCACTGTTTCGGCCATGTTGGTTAATGTGGTTGAACAAGGACATTCTAAAAAAGCGGCTATTGAAGGTTATTATATTGGCGCTAAAACCGGAACGGCGCAAGTGGCGACTATTGGCGGTTACAGCGCCAATGAATATATCCATACTTTTATTGGCATTGCACCGATTGAAGATCCGGTTTTTGTGATGCTGACTAAAATTGACCGTCCTCAAGATGTTCAATTTGCCGAAGGTTCCGCTGCGCCTTTGTGGCGCGAGATTGCCGATTTTATTTTAAACTATTATGCCGTTCCTAAGACTAGATAATATATGAACCGGATTTTAAAATTAAAACTGAAGATTGCCGCCAAGCTGCTGCTTAAAAAATATCAGCCGCAGATTGTTGGTATTACCGGCTCTATCGGCAAGAGTAGTGCCAAGGAAGCGGTATATCATATTTTAAACAAGAAATTTAAAGTCCGAGCCAGCTTAAAAAATTACAATAACGAAATTGGCGTTCCGTTAGCTATTATTGGCACGGAATCACCAGGGGCGAATTTAATCGGTTGGTTGTCGGTTTTTAATAAGGTGCTGAAATTGCTTATTTTTAAAGATAAAAATTATCCCGAGATTTTAATTTTAGAAATGGGGGTTGATCGTCCCGGCGACATGGAGTATTTGCTTTCCATCGTTAAAGTTGATGTGGCGATTGTGACGGCCGTCAGTTATTCTCACTTAGAATATTTTGGCAGTTTGCAAAATATTAAAAAAGAAAAGCAAGTGTTGATTGAAAAGCTTGATAAGCAGGGATTGGCGATTTTAAATTATGACAGCGAAGACGTTAAAGACATGGCCGCAATTTCCCGGGCAAAGATTTTAAGCTATGGCCTTAAAAATAGTGCCAATTTACAGGCCCAGGATATTAATTATAATTTTACTCGCGATTCTTATGAATTATCGGGAATCCATTTTAAACTAAATGATGAGGGTTCAATCGTGCCGGTATTTTTAAAGAATGTCATGTCGGAGCCGGCAATTTATGCCGCTTTGGCTGCCGCCGCCGTCGGCTTATATTTTAAGATGAATTTAGTTGAAATTGCTGCCGCCTTAAGTGATTTTAGCTTGCCTCCGGGAAGAATGAATTTGCTTCCGGGAATAAAGCATTCTTTTATAATTGACGACACTTATAATTCTTCGCCGGAAGCCGCTATTTCCGCCGTTAATATTTTAAGCAAAATTAATATTGATACTTCGGCTCATAAATACGCCGTCTTAGGCGATATGCTGGAAATTGGCGCTTATACCGAAGAGGGTCATCAACTAGTTGGCCAAAAGGTTTGTCGGGAAAAAATTGATTTTTTAGTGGCCATCGGTGAGCGCGCCCGTGATTTTATTAGAGGAGCTAAGGATGCCGGCAGCGATGATGAACAGCTGTTTTATTTTGATAATGCGGAGGAGGCGGGACATTTCTTGCAAAATCGGGTTAGAGAGGGTGACGTGATGCTAATCAAAGGATCGCAGGGAATGCGCTTGGAAAAAATTGTCAAAGAATTAATGGCCGAGCCGGAAAAGGCAGCTCAGCTGCTTGTTCGCCAGGGAAAAGAATGGAACTTATAAAATAATTTATGAAAATAGTAATTTTAGGAGGATTGGGCAATCTCGGTTCACAACTAGCGCAAACTTTAGAACGCGATCACGAATTATCAGTGTTTGACCGGGTTGATTTTGATGTTCTTGATGAGAACGCGCTTTTAAATATACTCAAAGATATCAGGCCGGATATTTTAATAAATTGCGTGGCCTATAATGCAGTTGATAATTGTGAAGATAAAAAATTATATGAAACCGCCCTGGCTCTTAACTGTGAGTTGCCGGCGCGATTAGCGCAATTAGCTTTGCAATTTAATTTTCTGTTAATCCATTATTCCACCGATTATGTTTTTAACGGCCTGGAAACTAAAAAAGAATTTTCCGAAAATGATACGCCTAATCCGATAAATAAATATGGCGAGAGTAAATTTTTAGGCGAGCGGGAAATTTTAAAACAAGCGGAAAATGGTTTGAAATATTATTTAATTAGAACCTCTAAGTTATTTGGTCCTCAGGGAGGCAGTCCGCAAGCTAAGCCTAGCTTTTTTGACATTATGTTTAAATTATCGCAAGATAATAAAGAATTAACGGTAGTCAATGAAGAACTTAGCTGCTTTACCTATACGCCCGATTTAGCGGCCGCTACGGCCCGCTTAATTTCTTCTAAGGCTGTTTATGGCATTTATCACCTAATAAACGAAGGGGCGGTGACTTGGTATGAGGGCGCTTTGGAGCTATTTCAATTATTAAAACAAAAAGTAGCCGTTAGGCCGATTCGCAGCGAAGATTTAACGCGGCCGGCCAGACGTCCTAAATTTTCCGTTCTGCAAAATAATAAGGTTAAAAAATTACGCCCCTATCAAGAGGCGCTGCGAGAATATTTAAATAATCTATAAATATATGAGAGGGATAATTTTATCCGGCGGCAGCGGCACTAGACTGCGTCCGCTTACCAAGATTACTAGCAAGCAATTATTGCCGATTTATAACCGGCCGATGATTTATTATCCGCTTAATACTCTTATTCAAGCCGGCATTAAAGAAATCATGATTATTGTCGCGCCGGAAAGAGCAGGGGATTATCTTAATTTGCTTGGTTCCGGCAAAGAGTTTGGCGTTAAGTTTACTTATGAAATTCAAGACAAACCGGAAGGCTTGGCCCAGGCATTTATTATCGGTCAGAATTTTATTGACGATGAAAGTGTCGCTATGATTCTGGGCGACAATATTTTTGAAGATGATTTTTCGGAAGACTTAAAAAATTTTAAGGGCGGCGCTAAGGTTTTTGCTAAAGAAGTACCTGATCCGGAGAGATTTGGCGTGGTTAAGTTCGGCGCGGATATGAAAGCGGAAAAAATTGTGGAGAAGCCGCAGGAGTTTTTAAGCAATTATGCGGTCACCGGACTTTATGTTTATGATAATCGGGTAGTAGAAATTGCTAAAAATATGAAACCATCGGCACGTGGGGAATTAGAAATTACCGATGTAAATAATTGGTATTTGGAAAAAGGCGAACTAGAAGTGGCCATGGTAAATGGTGAATGGCTGGACGCCGGAACTTTTGATAGTCTTTTAAAAGCCCAAAATTTTGCCAAAGAAAAATTAGACGGCAAAATGTTGATATAAAAAAAGTGGGATTGAAGAGCCAATCCCACATTTTCGTTTTTTAAAAGTTTTTGATTTTAGCTATAGACGGCGGCGGCGACTTTTTGGTGAATGATCTTCCCCGGACTGTTTACAACTGAGCCGTTGAGACTGAAGGATGGAAAAATTCGGAATTCACTATCGAATTCCACAACGTTAACTTTGACATGCGTCAGTTTCAGGTTGTTTTCCAGGAAGTTTGTGACCCCCTGAATCACTTTTTCTTTACTTTTCCCCTTGAGCTTGGGCAAGTGTCCCCTGATGGCATCCATCACTTGAGCGGCTTCGTTGTCCGCGATTTCGTCTGCTAAAACCTTTTTCATGCCATTTGTGGCATGACCATTTAAACCATTTTGTGCTTTGTCCATGATACAAAATTTTTTTGTAATTTGTTTTTAAAAAGAACTTAACTAATAAAGTAAAATACTTTATTGTTTGATTATATACTATTTCTTCGTTTTTGTCAATATATGAAAATTGTGGTCGGATTTATTACTTATAATGATGCTAGCGCCAAATATTTAGGTGATTTTTTACCTAGCCTTAGAGCGGCTTTGGCTTTTTTACCAGTTGAAGAAAGGCTAATTTTTGCCTTTGATAATAGCAGTTCGGATAACAATATTAACCGATTATCCTTGGAATACTTTATTAAGCAGAATCCTGAAGAATTAATTAGATTAACCAGAAATAAAAACCTTGGTTTTAGCCGCGCTTATAATTTTATGATTAGGCAGGCTAAAAAATTGCAGGCCGATTACTTTTTAGCGCTTAATCCGGATACGATTATGGAGCCGGATGCCATTCAAAAACTATTAGTAAAAATAAGCAGCGATTCTAAAATTGCCTCGGTTAGCCCTAAGATTTTACGCTGGGATTTCGCCAAGCAAGCAAAAACCAAACAGCTTGATTCCTGCGGTTTAGTGTTGAAATCAGGCTTAAAATTTAGGGATTTAGGGCAGGGAGAGCTTGATGAGGGGCAGTATGATACGGCGCCTATTCTGGGGCCGTCGGGCGCCGCTGCTTTATATAGGATGAGCGCCTTGGAAAAAGTTAAGACTAATCATGACTACTTTGATTCCCGTTTTTTTATGTATAAAGAAGATTGCGATTTAGCTTATCGCTTAAGCAAAGCGGGTTTTGAATCACGCTTGGTAGCCGATGCTCTCGTCTATCATGATCGGACTGCCGGGTCTTTTGGCCAAGGTTTTTGGGGTCGTTTTCAAGAAAGACGCCGCTTAAGCCGGCAAACAAGAGCCTGGTCCTTTAAGAACCAACACCTTCTTTTTGTCAAACATTTTTTACACGAGAATTTTATCAGCCAGTTAATAATTATGGCGCGAATCGGTATTTTATTTATTTTTTCGCTTATATTAGAGCAATTTAATTTAAAAGAATATCCTGCCATTTTTCGTTCTTTTAAGGCTTGACTAATATAAAATAATATGATAAATTAAATAAAGCTTCAATAAGCTGATACTTAAATAAAACTAAAAGCTTTATTTTTTTATATGGAAAATTTACTCGAAAAGATAATTAAAGAAGAGAAATCTGAAGAACTCGGACGTTTGGATGCGATTAATATCGTTAATTCTTTGTTTTCTGAATTATTAGAAAGAGAAAGAGACGTTCTAACCAGACGCTTCGGCCTTAAAGGTGATAAAAGCGAGACTTTGGAAAAAATCGGCAGTTTGCATAAATTGACTCGTGAGCGCGTCAGACAAATTGAAGCCGCTAGTATTCGAAAAATCAAGAAGCTTGAGAGCCTAGAAGGTTATATCTCCGATCTTAAACAAGCGGTCCATAAATTATTAGCCGAACACGGCGGTCTTATTAGACGCGATTATTTATTAGATATTTTGACAGTTATTGCCTTAGAGTTAAATTCAGAGAAATCGGGCCAAGCTAATGATGAAAAAATCCGGGAATCATATAAAAATCATTTTAATTTTTTGATTTCTAAGCTGATGGGCGATGATTTAGAATTAGTCAATAACAACGATCGATTTACCCCCTCTTTTAAGTTTAAAAATAACGAAGTCGCCCATTTAGAAGAATTAGCTGATGATTTATTGAATAAAGTCGAGGGTTTAAAGAAAACTTTAAATACTGAAGAATTATTGGAGATTTTAAAGAAACTGGATGCTTATAATAAGCACCAAGAGAAGCTGCAAGACAAGATTGAGGGTTTAGATATCGAATCCGTCTTCAAGAGCCAAGTTTTTCCCGATAAGGCTGCTTTAATAAATGGCAACAAAGTTTTATATTCTTTAATGCAAGCCGTTAAGAATTTAGAACAGAATCGATATGGCGAATGGGGGATTGCTGATTGGCAGGAAATTAAGCCTAAAACCGTCAATGATAAAATTTATTTAATCTTAAAACATGAAGGCAAGCCGCTCCATTTTACTGAAATTGCCAATAAAATTAACGATATTAAATTTGATAAAAAGAAGGCTAACGCCGCTACCGTCCATAATGAATTAATTCTTGACGGCCGCTATGTTTTAATCAGCCGCGGCACTTATGGGCTTAAGGAATGGCAGAAATAAAATCTAAAAATTAACGCTTTTTATAAGAGACCTAATCGTCACCGATTAGGTTTCTTTTTTTTCTTAAAATATGATAAAATCTTAATATCAAAAAGATAAACCGAATATGGATATCGTTATTAATACTGCGGGTATCGACAAATTTTTAAGCCTGCCTCCAGACCTGATGTTTTGGGCTTTTTTGGGCAATTTTGGCTGGATAATAATCGGCATCTTTTTTATTTATGGAACCATCCAGGTCTATTTGCTATGGATTCGAGAAAAATGGTCAGAGACCCACAAAAATGTTTTACTAGCTATCGATATTCCTAAAGGCAATGAACAGTCGCCAAAAGCGGTTGAAAATATGTTCACCTATTTAGCCGGCGCCCATGGTTCTATTAACTTTTTTGAAAAATGGTTTGAAGGGAAATATCAAAAATCATTCAGTTATGAAATTGTCAGCCTTGAAGGCTATACCCAGTTTTTGATTAGAACGCCGGCGGAATATAAAAACTTGATTGAGTCTTCGGTCTATTCTCAGTATCCGGACGCGGAAATTTCAGTTGTCGATGACTACACCGATGCTGTCCCGCAGCATTATCCAGATGAAGAATATGACGTCTGGGGAACGGAATTTATGCAGGCCTCTTCCTGGGTTTATCCGATTAAGACTTATAAAGAATTTGAGCATCAAATGGGCCCGAGCGAAACGCAGTTTAAAGACCCGATGGCCGCTTTAATGGATCTTTGCGGTTCTTTGCGCCAGGGCGAACAGCTTTGGATTCAATTTTTAGTAATTCCGATAGGTTTTGATTGGGTGAAAGAGGCGGAAAAAGAAATCGATAAAATTTTAGGCAGGAAAGCAAAGGCGAAGCCTGGTTTGGCGATGAAGGGGGTAGAGGCTTTAGGTAATGCCAGTGAAATTTTATATAGTATTTGGGGCGATGTTGAATCCAGTAAGAAGGAGGAAAAGCAAAAAACTATGATGGATTTAACTCCTTTAGAAAAAAGGCGGATAGAGGGCGTTCATGAAAAATTATCAAAGCTGTCTTTTGAGGCTAAAATTCGAGTGGTCTATGTCGCCAAAAAAGATGTCATGAATAAGGCCAAAGTGGCTAACGGCATCGTCGGCTATATGAAGCAATTTGCCTCTTTAGATTTAAATAATTTAAAGCCGGATGTTAAAAAGACGATGACTAAAACGGTTTATTTCCGCCAGGTGCCGCGTTTGAATTTAAAAAAGAATAAAATATTCCACGCCTATACTGTTCGTTCGGATGGCCGCGGTATCAGTGCCGGAATACTTAATATTGAAGAGCTGGCGACTTTATGGCATTTTCCGGTGGAGGCCAATGTTAAAGCTTCGCTGGTTCAAAAAGCACCGGGGCGAAAAGCGGATGCGCCATCATCATTACCGCTAGCTTCCGAGCTGACTACCGTTGATGACAGTTTTTTGAAGACCGGTATTTTCTTAGAGAATAAAGAACAGCGCAATTCTTATCCAGAAAAATCTTTGTCTCCGCTGGAAGAGGATAATTCCGTGCCCCCGGATAATTTGCCCTTTGTTTAATTAGAAAATCGGCGTTTAATCAATAAAGTAAAAATGAAAATTGGGATTGATGCCCGCTTCTATGGGCCGGTCGGCAAAGGTTTAGGCCGCTACACTCAAGAGGTGGTTGATAATATAATCATGATAAATGACGCTCAGGAGATTAATCCTCCTGAAGGTTTTGATTTTGTGATATTTTTAAGTCCGAGCAATTTTGATGAATTTGTTTCTTCCAGCCCGCGCGTTAAGAAGGTGTTAATCGATATTCCTTGGTATTCTTGGAGCGAGCAGCTAAAGCTCCCGTTTTATATTTGGCGGGAACATTTAGATTTAATGCATTTTCCTCATTTTAATATTCCGATTTTAACGCCGACTAAGTTTGTTATGACGCTGCACGATTTGATTTTGACTCATTTTCCGACGGTGCGCGCTACTACTAAGAGCAGCTTTATTTACTACTTTAAAAATTTAGCTTACCGCTTGGTCACTAAAACGGCGCTTAGAAAAGCCCGCCGCGTAATTACTGTTTCCGAATTTACTAAGCGCGATATTATATATAATTTTCCGGAAGCTGCTGGAAAAATTACGGTCACTTACGAAGGCGTGGCTAATTTAAAGCGGGGACGTGATTCTTTGTTTGTTGCCAAGCTGGATAGCCGGGAAACTTTAGAAAAATATCATCTCGGAAATAATTTCTTGCTTTATGTCGGCAATGCTTATCCGCACAAGAATTTAGAATCTCTAATTAGAACTTTTTCCCGCTTGCGCGCCGAGATTCCTGATTTAAAATTAGTTTTAGTCGGTAAGGAGGATTTTTTCTATAGCCGGATACATGATTATGCTAAATCCTTAAATTTATGGCAGAAAGAAAATATTAATAGCCCGGTGGTTTTTCCAGGCTATGTTCCGGACGCCCAGTTGGAAATAATTTATCAGGCCGCTAGAGCTTATGTTTTTCCTTCACTGTATGAGGGGTTCGGTTTGCCGCCTTTAGAGGCGATGGCTAAATTATGTCCAGTCGCCAGTTCTGATCGGGCGAGTTTGCCAGAAATTCTGGGAGATGCGGCGGTTTATTTTAATCCCGAGGATGATGATGATATGCTGGCTAAAATCAAGCAGATTTTAAATAATTCCGACTTTAGGAGCGAACTTATTGCTCGCGGTTTAGATAAAGTTAAAAATTATAGTTGGTGGGAATGCGCGCGTGAAACCTTCGCGGTTTATGAACAGGTTTTAAAAAAACAAAAATGATTAGTGATGCTAATAAAAATAAACGGATAGAATTAGAAAGAGCTCGGTACTCTAGTTTTGTTGTGGATTTAAGGCAGTCTTTAAAACCAACAGCTAATCCTAGCGCGCTCGAGAAGCAGAAATTTGAATTTAAGAAACCAAAATTTTCTTTAGCTCATAAATTACCCAGGTCAAAGGCGTCTTTCAGTTTTAATCTGCCGGCTGTTCCTAAAATGCATTTCCGTTTCCGTTCGCCGTGGAATAATTTTTTTAGCCCCCGGCATAATTTTAAAAAAAGTTTGTTCCGTGCTTTTAAGTCTCAGAGCCGTAGTGCCAACAATCTTTGGCAAACAGCCGTTAGGGAACAGCATCGGATTCTCGACGCCCGCTTTAAATTCAGCGGCCGAGAACGCTTAGCGGCGGCAGAAAATAAAGTTGTTTGGTATCGTTCAATTTTATCTTTTGTCTTGGTGCTGGTTTTTATAATTATTCCGATTAAACTTTTGGCTTATTTTGAAATTTTAGATTTTAAGAATTTGGAGAATAAGGTTTTGAATAGCTCTAAGATGGCTTTTAATAATTTGGTGTCCGCTGCCAATTCGGTTTCAACGATGAATTTTCAGGAGGCGAGCACGGAATTTTCGCAAGCTGGAAATGGTTTTTTGCAGGCCCAGGAAGATTTAAGTGTTATCAGCGATTCGTTATTATTTTTAGCTTCTTTGTCCGGAGATCCTAAAATGAAATTAGCGGCCGAGAGCAAACGGTTTTTAGCGGCCGGAGCAGTTAGTTCTTCTTTGGGAAAGAATTTAGTGTTGGCGACTGATAGCTTGTTTAATCAGCAGCCGGATAATTTTTTAGGCGCTTTGGACGGATTTATTAAATATGGACGCTTAGCAGTGAACGACGCCAATGATTTAGACAAGATAATCAGCAAGATAAATCCTGATAATTTACCGGCCGAATATCGAGCTAAATTTTTGACTCTGGCCAGTGAAACAAAAAGTTTAAGCGCTAATTTGGATAATTTTGTTTCTGCGGCCGATAAAATGAGGGAAGTCTTTGGTTTGAGTAAAGATAAAAGATATTTGCTTATTTTCCAAAATAATTCGGAACTGCGCGCTTCCGGCGGATTTTTAGGCAGTTATGCGCTTCTGGATTTAAGCGGCGGTAAGATTAAAAATTTAGAAGTACCGGGAGGCGGCTCTTATGATACTGAGGGCGGTATGAGCGTCAAAGTTAAGGCGCCGCGCCCCTTATGGCTAGTTAACCCCCTCTGGCATTTTTGGGACGCTAATTGGTGGCCTAATTGGGTTCGCACTTCGCAAAATTTGATGTGGTTTTATGATAAGAGCGGCGGTCCGACTGTTGATGGGGTCATTAGTGTTACGCCGACGGTTGTTGAACGGCTTTTAGAGATTACCGGGCCTATCGATTTGACAGCAGATTACGGGCTAGTGATTGATAGTAATAATTTTTGGGAAACCGTGCAGACAGTAGTTGAACATAAGAATTTAGAAAAAACTAATCCCGAAGCGGCGGCTGGTTTTAAAGAAGCTAGCGGTTTTAAGGAATCCACTACCACGATTGCGGTTTCCGTACCGTTGGAACAGGGTTTGGATAAGAATATTGATAATAAGCCTAAAAAAATTATCGGCGATTTAATGGCTAAGATTTTGGAAGTATTGCCGCAGAAGTTAAATCGCGATAGTCTGGTTAAAATAATTTCCGCCTTTGAGGATAGTTTGGCGGAAAAGCAAATCATGTTTTATTTTACCGATCCGGCTTTAGAATCGGAAGTAAGCGCTCGTAATTATGGCGGCGAAATAAAAGATGCCCCCCGCGATTATTTAATGGTAGTTAATACTAATATTGCTGGCCAGAAATCCGATCGGAAAATGGTGGAAAAGATTGAACAGTTATCGCAAGTTAGCCCTAGCGGTAAGATTATTAATCAAGTTAAAATTACTAGAATTCATTCCGGCCAAAAAAATGAAATTTTAACGGGCGTGCGGAATGTTAATTGGCTTCGGGTTTATGTGCCTGCAGGCAGCCGCTTGTTATCCGCTTCCGGATTCCAAGTTCCTGACGCCGCTTATTTTGAAGAACCTGATAGCTCTTGGGAAAATAGTAAATTACTAGTCAATGAGGAGGCGGCCATCACCGATCCGGCGAGCGGCGCTAAAATATACCAAGAAGATGGGAAAACAGTTTTTGCCGGCTGGGTAATGGTTGATCCTGGCCAAACCGCGGAAATAAATTTAAGCTATGAGCTGCCATTTAATTTCTTTGAAGCCGAGACTGATAACGGTTTCTTAAGCAGGTTAAATAATTTATTAAATCCTGATTCTAAAGATTTATGGTCATATTCACTGCTGGTGCAAAAACAGCCGGGAGCAGCTGCCAGCGAGTTCCATAGCCGCTTGGAAGTCGCTGAGCCGCTAGAAGTCTTCTGGAAGCATCCCGATAATTTATCTTGGTCTAAAGGTTGGGAGATTTTTGATAAAATTAATGCTGATAAATATTTTTCCGTATTATTAAAAAAATAAAATAATTAAATATATATGGCCAGTGGGAAAAAAGTTAAGAAAATAATTAGGATTGATAAGGAAAGCAATTCCGGTTTGTCAGCCTTCGTGGAGCGTCCAGTTCCTACCGAAAATGAGGTGGAAAATTTTGAACGCGTAGTTGGACAGGAAATCAGACATCAAGAAATCGATTCTAAGTTGACGGAAATCTATAGCGATAAAAAAGGAGCGTTGATTAATGTTAAAAAGATGACCGTTAAGCGCCGGCAAATTTTTATGATTAAAATTTTTAAGCAATTATTTACCGTCGTGCTCTTGGCGCTCGCCGCTTATTTTTCTTATTTTTATTTTTTCAACCGCGGCAATGATATGAGCGGCTTGGAATTTTCCATTGTCGCCCCAGACGATATCAAGGCGGGCGAGGAGTTTTCTTATCAAATAAAATATGATAATCCGACTAAATTTCCGCTAGCTAATATCCGCCTCGAGCTTCAATATCCGGATAATTTTATTTTTTCTTCAGCTACCATGGATCCTAGCAGCGGTAATTATGGTTTTAATTTGCCAGATTTAGCCTCCGGCGCCAGCGGTTCTTTGCTGGTAAGCGGCAAGATTATTTCTCCAGCTGATTCGGTTAATGTGATTTCCGGGCGCCTGACTTATATTCCGCTTAATTTTTCGAGCGAATTTAAAAAAGAGAGCTCGGCGGCCACGGTCGTTAGCGGGATTGGGTTCCAAGTTGGAGTCGAGTCTTCTAATACGGCTTTTTTAGGACAAAATAATGAAATAAATATTTCTTTTTTCCAGGTTGATGATAATCAGCTGGGAGATTTTAATATTAAATTTATTCTGTCGGGAGACGGGATAAGCAGTTTTAATGATTCTAATAAAAATGCCGCTTCCTCCACGGTTTCTTCAGCGACGGCCTCTACTAGTTCCAGCACCCGCTTGCAAATTATCAGCGAGGGAGCCGGTAACTGGTTAGTCTCCGGTTTAAATTCCGAAACCGCCAGCCAGAAACTAGCCTTTAATTATTTATTCAAGAATCAGCCGGAAAAAACCGATTTAATAATTAGATTAGAAAAGAAGCTGGCGGATGGGCAAACATACACTTTCTGGGAAAAAACCTTGAGTCCGGAAATTGTAAAAAGCGATTTGAATTTAACCCTGTTTTTAAATGGTTCCAAAAATAATGGGGCAGCCAGTTTTGGCGATACTTTAAATTATACTTTAAACTATAGCAATCAGGGGGCTAATAGTTTTAAAGATGCAGTCTTGATGGCGGTAGTTGATGGTTATTTTTTAGATTTGTCTTCAATTAATGCCGATAAAAACGGCGAGATTCAAAATGGTAAAATTGTCTGGACCAAACAGGAATTACCGGCTTTGTCTGAAATCAAGCCTGGAGACGAAGGTGAAATAAATTTTTCCGTTAAATTAAAAAATTATCAAGAAAGCGACTTTGGCAATAAATTGGAAATTTCCGCTTACTCGCAGTATGGCATTGATAATAAGACCGTCGCTGAAAACAATAAAAGCAATGTGATTGTCACAAAACTAAACAGCGACTTGATTTTAAGCGAACAAGTCCGCTATTTTAATGATGATAATGCTCCAGTCGGTTCCGGACCCTTGCCGCCGAAAGTGGGTGAGAAGAGCAGCTTCAAAGTTTATTGGACCGTGAAAAATAATTTACATGAATTGAGCGCTGCCAGCGTGGTTTTGAATCTGCCAGCTCAGGTTTCTTGGGATGATTCGGTTATTGCCGGCGTTGGAAATTTATATTATGACAGTTCGCGCCATGCGGTCATTTGGAACATCGGCCGGCTGCCAGTTTCCGTTTATCAGGTTGACGCTTCTTTTTCAATTTCCGTGACGCCGAGTGCCGCCGATCAAGATAAGATTTTAATTCTTTCTCCGGGTTCGGTAATTACCGCCCTGGATAACGAGACGCAGTCTACTATCACTAAAAAAACTAGCGCGAAAACTACCAAGCTGGAGGATGATGACATTGCTGGTTTGAATAATTCCGGCCGGGTTTCTCAATAATTTCGGCACTTAAGTTAATCTCATGTTTAAACTAATTAAAACTAAGAAAAACGGTTTGCGCCGGGGAGAGATTAAAGTCCCTCATGGGCTTTTAAAAACGCCTTTCTATATGCCGGACGCCACCCGCGGTTTTGTGAAATTAACCGATAATCATGATTTAACCAGAACTAAGACCCGTGCTTTGGTCGTTAATACTTTCCATCTTTATCTCCAGCCGGGGTTAAAGAATATTAAAAAAGCGGGCGGCATCCATAAGTTTATGAATTGGGATGGCCCTCTTTTATCTGATTCCGGCGGGTTTCAAGTTTTTTCCTTGATTCATAAAAATAGCCACATGGGGAAAATCAAGGATGAGGGCGTGGCCTTTAAATCGCCGCTTGACGGTTCTTGGCACGAGCTTACTCCGGAAAAATCCATTCAAATTCAATTTGAATTAGGAGTAGACATGATGGTTTGTTTGGATGATTGTCCGCCCAATGAATTTGCCCGCGCTGATTTAGAAATTGCCGTTGAACGTACTTTGCGCTGGGCTAAAAGATGCCGCCGGGAATATGATAAGCAGCTAAAAAAGCGCCGTTTGAGCGAAGCAAAGCGTCCTTTGCTGTTTGCCGTTATTCAGGGTGGAGCGGAAATTGATTTGCGCGCTCATTGTGCGGCAGAACTCGTAAAAATCGGTTTTGACGGTTATGGTTTTGGCGCGCGGCCGATTGATAAGCAGGGAAATTTTTTGGAAGCTGTTCTGCGCCAGACAGCCACTTTTATTCCCGAAACAGCGATTAGATTTGCTTTAGGAATCGGCACGCCGGAAGATATTAAGCGTTGCGCGCTCATGGGTTGGGATATTTTTGATTGTGTGATTCCTACCCGCGAGGGCCGTCATGGACGCTTATTTTTGGAAACTAAGAGCCTAAAAAACGATTTAAAATATCAGACTATCAATATTAGCAACGCTAAATTCGCTGGAGATTTTAAGCCTATCAATAAAAATAGCGCGTTGCCGGAATTACGCAGCCATTCGCGCGCCTATCTGCATCATCTATTTCGTTTAAAAGAGCCTTTGGGGCAAAAATTATCCAGTTTGAACAATTTGGAGTTTTATCAGAAATTATTGAAAAATCTTGATAAAATTTAAGCTTTCCTTTATACTACAAGGCGTAAATATTTAATTTAATTTTTTATGAATACGAAAGTTATTGCCACTATCGGGCCTAAAAGTGAGGCGCCGGAAAAACTGCTCGCGCTTTTAAAGGCGGGAGTTGATATTGTTCGGGTTAATTTTTCCCATGCCAATTATGAACAGTATCTTAAAATTAGAAAATTAGTTTTAGATTTTAATAAGACCAGCGAACGCAAGGTTTCCATGCTCTTTGATCTTCAGGGTCCGAGAATTAGAGTCGGGAAAATGCCTGATGGCGGGATTGTTTTGAATGATGGCAAAGTTTATAATTTTACTTTTTCTAGAGAAGTTCATAAAGTTGGCGGAGTTATTCCGATTGATAATAGTGATTTATGTTTAGACATTAAGAAAAATCAACCACTATTTTTGTGCAATGGCGAAATCGAATTAATTGTTACTGGGGTTAAAAATAAAGTCATTAGTGCTAAAGTTATTCATGGCGGATTACTAACGTCCCATAAAGGCATTAATGTTCCCGATACTAACATGCGCAAAGGCGGCCTAACACCTAAAGATATTAAGGATTTAAAGTTTGGCTTAAAGGCGGGTGCTGAATATTTTGGCTTATCTTTCGTGCAGACAGCCGCTGATGTTTTTAAATTACGCAAATTAATCGGCAAGCATAAGGTCGGTATAATTTCTAAGATAGAGCGGGGAATCGCTTTAAAGAATATTGATGAAATTATTGTTGCTTCTAATGTTATTATGATTGCCCGCGGCGATTTAGGGATTGAGACTCCGATTGAGAATTTGCCGATTGTCCAGAAAAATTTAATTCGGCATGCTCATTGGCATGAAACCCCGGCCATTATTGCCACCCAGGTCATGACCTCAATGATCAAAAGCCCTAGCCCGACGCGCGCCGAAATTAGCGATATTGCCAATGCCGTTTTGGACGGCGCGGATGTGATTATGCTTTCTGATGAAACCGCCGTTGGCGATTACGGCTTGGAAGCAGTACGGATTCTTCGCAAAGTAATAGATAGAACGGAAAAATATATTAATAAAGCCTGTATTAATTTTTAATTTTTGTATATGAAAATAACAGCTATCAGCGCCTTGGAAATTTTAGATTCCCGCGGCAATCCCACAGTATCTGCCAGAGTTATTTTGGATAACGGCGCTAGCGGCCAAGCCTTAGTTCCGAGCGGCGCTTCCACCGGTTCTTATGAAGCCGTGGAATTGCGTGATGGTGATAAGTCTAAGTATCATGGCCAGGGAGTTTTGACTGCTTTGAAAAATATTACCGAGAAAATCGCTCCGGCGCTTATCGGTTGCGACGTTGAAGATCAGCAAAAAATTGATGAAATTATGATTGCTCTTGACGGCACTGAGAACAAAGCTGTTTTAGGGGCCAATGCTATGTTGGCGGTTTCTTTGGCGGCGGCTCGGGCAGCTGCGGCCGGCTTGAAACAGCCTTTATATCAATATCTGACTAAGTTTAATCCTGATTTTTCAGGGAAATATTTTTTACCCTTGCCGATGATGAACGTTTTAAATGGCGGCAAGCATGCGGATTGGGCGACTGATATCCAGGAATATATGATTTTGCCGGTTGGGGCAAAAAGCATGGCCGCTGGCGTTAGAATGTGCGCTGAAATATATCAATCTTTAAAGAAAGTTTTAAAATCAAAAAATTATAGTATCAGCGTCGGCGATGAAGGCGGATTTGCGCCGGCTGTCGGCAGCAATGCTGAAGCTTTTGAACTTCTAAAGGCCGCCGTTGAACAATCCGGCTATAAATTAGGGGCCGATATTATTTTTGGGATTGATGCCGCAGCAACGGAATTTTATGCTGATGGTAAATATCATCTGAAAAAAGAAAATAAAATTTTAAGCAGCGAAGAATTATCCGGCTTTTATGCCGATTTAATGTCTAGATATCCGATTTATTCCTTGGAAGATATTTTTGCTGAAGACGATTGGGATGGTTTCCATAATTTTTTGAAAAATAATCCCGGCCGCCAATTAGTCGGCGATGATTTATATGTCACTAATGTTAAGCGCCTGGAAAAGGGGATTGCTGATAACAGTTCTAATTCTATTTTAATAAAACTGAACCAAATCGGAACTTTATCGGAAACAGTAGCTGCTATTTTACTGGCGCGGAAAAATAATCTAACCGCCGTTATTTCTCATCGCAGCGGCGAAACCGAAGATGCTTTTATTGCCGATTTAGCCGCCGCTATGGGAACCGGACAAATTAAAACCGGCGCTCCAGCCCGGGCTGAGAGGACTGCCAAGTATAATCGCTTAATGGAAATAGAACAGGAGTTAGGCGCCAAATCAGAGTTTTCTTCATTTCCATTTTTATCAGCCAATAATTAATCAAGCGCGGCGCCTTAATCGGCGCCGCTTTCAACTATATGATGCAGCTAATCTTTTTTGCCGTTTCCGCCCTAGTCTTGTTGTTCGGCCATTTTTTAATTTGGCTCGCTATTGTTAAATTTTTTAGCTTGACCGCTTTGAGTGCTAAAATAACGGCCGCCGTGGTAATTTTATTTCTCTTCCTATCCGCTATCGCCGCTTCTTATTTAATTCATAAGTGGGACAATCTCGCTACTCGCTGGTATTATATGATAGCCGGTTTTTGGATTGGGGTTTTAGTTAATTTTTTCTTGAGTTTACTGTTAGTTTTAATAATAAAGATACTGGGAATTTGGTTCGGCTTCAGTTTGTCGCCAGCAGTTTATAAAATAATTTTAATAATCGGCACCTTTTTAATTTCCGCTTATGGGTTGTATGGCGCCTTTATTCCTCGAGTTAAAGATTACGAAGTCAGAATTAAAGATTTGCCCCCGGCTTGGCAAGGGAAAACCGTAGTCCAAATTTCCGATATCCATCTCGGTCCGGTTTATCGAAAACATTTCTTTTCGCGGACGATTGATAAAATTAATACTTTAAATCCCGAAGCCGTTTTTATTACCGGCGATTTATTTGACGGCATGGAGTCTGATTTTTCTTGGATGAATACTCCTTTTGCCAAGTTAAAGACGCAAAAAGGCGTTTATTATTCTTTTGGCAATCATGATTTGTATTTAGGCTTTGACCGCGTTAAAAATTTATTAAAAGATAACCCGGTAGAAATTTTAGATAATAAACGGGTGGTGGTTGACGGTTTGCAGATTATCGGCATTAATTATTCTTTTGATAGAAGCTTTGATTTGTATCAAGCTATTCTTGACCAGTCCGGTTATTTAGAATCTCAGCCTAGCATTTTATTGTTTCATGAGCCCAAAAGAATTGATACCGCCAGCCAGGCAGGCATTGATTTGCAGCTTTCCGGGCATACCCACCGCGGCCAGTTATTTCCTTTTAATGTTTTAGCTAATTTGGCTTATAAGGGGTATGGCTATGGCTTATCTAAGCTCGGGAATTTTAATTTGATAGTCAATGGCGGTCTAGGAACCTGGGGGCCGCCTATGCGGACTACTAGCCAATCAGAAATCGTCAGAATTAAATTATTGCCATTATAATAAATTAATTAATTTAAGATGAAAATAAAAAATTTATCCAAGGTGCTTGAGGGTCAGCCAAAATATCGCTATGCGCAAATCAATAAATTTCTGTTTCAGGATTATATTTCTGATTGGGATGAAGCCTCTAGCCTGCCTAAGAAATTGCGCGAAGAGTTAAGCGCCGCCTGTCCCTTAGAAATAAAAGCGGAAGTTTTTGCTAACGAAAGCCGCCAAAAAACTCAGCGCGCTTTAGTTTATTTGGAAGACGGTGAAAGCGTGGAAACTGTTTTAATCAGGCAAAAAGTTGATAAAAATAAGGATGCTGATTATGAGCCCGGTGAAGCCGATAAGCGGGGATACCGCAATACCGTTTGCGTTTCCAGCCAAATTGGCTGTCCTTTGGGCTGTACCTTTTGCGCTACCGGCCAGTTGGGGTTTTTACGAAATCTGTCATCAGCCGAAATTGTGGAACAAGTAGTTTTTTGGCAACGCCTGTTAAAAGCAGAGAATTCTCAGGAGAAGGTCGATAATATTGTTTTTATGGGCATGGGCGAACCATTTTTGAACTATCCGGAATTTATTAAAGCGGTTAAGTTTATTAATAATCCTGAAACTTTAAATATCGGCGCCAGAAGGATGTCGGTTTCCACAGCTGGTTTGACTGAGGGAATTAAAAAATTGGCGGGTGAAAAATTACAAATTAATTTAGCGATTTCACTCCATGCCGCTAACGATAGCTTGCGCCAAAAATTGATGCCGATTGCTAAAAAATATGCGTTGGCCGATATTTTTAAAACTGTTGATGATTATATTAAAAAAACCGGGCGCCGGGTGATGTTTGAGTACCTAATGATTAAAGGAATAAATGATAGCTCGCAGGATGCGGAAAATCTGGCGCGCTTAATGCGCAAGCCTTTGTATTTATTAAATTTAATCCCTTATAATGATACCGGGCGCTTCCAGACTTCCAGCCGGGAAACTATCAATGATTTTAAAAATATCTTAGAAAAGGCCGGCGTTTCCGTCACCGTGCGTTTAAGTTTTGGTTCGGATATCGCCGCCGCTTGCGGACAGCTGCATAAAAATAATTCTGCCGCCAAAAGCCGCCGCTAACTTTATTTTTAGAAAGTTTATTTTTAAAAAACCCGCTGTTTCCAGTCGGGTTTTTTGAGAGATTTAAATTTTGTTTTCAATTTTTTTAAAGGCTTTGGCGGCCCGCTCGCGTGATTTGTTTTTGCCGGAAACTTCCGCGTGGTAGCGGCGGCTGATTATTTCCTGGCCGCTGACGAATAAGAAGCGGTAATAGCCGGAGCAGGAAAATTCCACGATAAACTTTTTTGCCTTGATGGATTTAATGATATCAGCGACATCAAGCAGAAAGGGATTAATCTCCTGCAAATCGATGGTAATTACGCCTCCGAATTCATTCCGCCTAAAAGCAATATCGCGCAAATTTCTGATGGACCAAAGACGTTTTTCTTTTTCCGTATTTTTAAGCAGCTCTGATCGCATATTGGCTAAAGCCTCAATTTCAGCGTCATGTTGTTCGGTGACAATTTCGGTTATCATTTTTCCTAACAACTTTGGATAACCGTCAGATTTTCCGATATTAAAATCAAAAGTTTTCTGGACGGCAATTGCTTTTAAAATGCGGGAAGCTTCGGTGTCGGCGATATCTTCTTGGCCGATTTCAATAAGATTAGCGCGTTTTTGTAAATATTCCGGAAAACTGATCCGAAATTTTTTAAGTTCATGGGCATAACCCACCGAGTCTTTCATACCGTCAGGCGTAAAAATTTTTCCGTCATGACTCCAGAGCTTAAGCATTTTGTGCTGAACGATAAATTCAGCCAATTGCTTTTTTTCGTCATCGGTCTTTGGTTCTATTTCTAGAACAAAAATTTCCTCGCAGTGGAAATGATGTTTCATTATATCGGCAAACAGGCAGGGAATAATTTGAGCTCCCTTAGGCGTTTGCAACATAATTTCGGTAGCCGCAAAAATTAATTCCGGCTTTTGCGAATTAATAAAGATTAAGACATGATTTGCTTTGTTCATTTTGTAACTTTTTTTTGAGCGTTTTTACTTTTAAAAGTGCTATTCACCCGTAAATAATAATACATTTTTCATAAGTTGTCAAATATGGCTTTAGGCCTGTATAATAGAGCTAGATATTAAATTCTATGGTTCTGAAAAATAAAAAAATTACTCTCGGCGGGCAGGAAATAAGCTATTCTTTGCGTTCCTATAAATCTTCCCGCCATTTGCGGCTGGCGGTTAGTAGTAACGGAGCAGTAACGGTTACCAAACCGATTTTTGTGACTGAAAAAATGGCACACGATTTCTTAGAGGCAAAAGGTGCCTGGATTTTAGCGCAATTAGCCAAAAATGCTAATAATCCCCAGCGCTTATCGCCCGCGCAAGAGATAGCTGAATATCAGCGTTATAAAATACGCGCTCATAATTTTGTGAGCGACCGTTTGGAATACTTTAATCAATTTTACGGCTTTAAATATGGTCGGGTAAGTGTTCGGCGCCAGAAAACCAGGTGGGGCAGCTGTTCGCGAGCGGGGAATCTTAATTTTAATTATCGCTTAATATTTTTAGAGCCGGCGGCCGCGGATTATATTATTGTGCATGAACTCTGCCACTTAGGGGAGTTTAATCATTCGCCTGATTTTTGGCGACTCGTCGCCCAACAAATTCCTGATTACCGCCAGCTCAGGAAACAAGTAAAGTTTTTTAAGGATTAGCTGTTAAATAAGTGGCAGAAAATTCACCTTTTTGTTATAATATACAAGCTAATAAACTAATTTTAAAATATATGTTTACTTTAAAACCATTGCCTTTTGCCAAAAATTCTCTGGAGCCCCATATGTCGGAACAGACTTTGGATTTCCATTACGGCAAACATCATCAGGCCTATATTGATAACTTGAACAAATTGGTCGCGGGGACGGAATTAGAAAGCCTTTCCTTGGAAGAAATAATTATTAAAACTGCCGGCCAGCCGGAACAGGCGGCTATTTTTAATAATGCCGCCCAATCTTATAATCACGAATTTTTTTGGAATTGCTTGAGTGCTCAGATAGAAGATAGAAATATCCCGGCTGGTTTATCAAAGATGATTATTGAAGCCTTCGGTTCTCTCGACGGTTTTTATGAACAATTTAAAACCGCTGCTCTCGGCCAATTCGGCAGTGGTTGGGCTTGGCTGGTTAAAGGCGAAAATGGACTGGAGATTATTAAAACCGCTAATGGCGACAATCCTTTAACCCATAATCTTAAGCCGGTTTTAGGGTTGGATATATGGGAACACTCTTATTACCTAGATTATCAGAACCGCCGCGGCGATTTTGTGGAGGCAGTCATGAAAAACTTATTTAATTGGAACTTTGCCGCTAAAAACCTGCTTTAATCTATGTATAAAAATCCTTACGTTAAAATACAGCCAAAAACCAAGCGGCCGTATACTGAAATTTTATTAATCCGCCATTGCCATCCTAATTATAAATTAGAAAAGAAATTGGGCGATAAGAAATTGCCGCTTTCTCCAGATGGCTTAAAACAGCGCAAATATCTGACGGCGCGCCTATTGCACGCCAATATCGATGTTGTCTGCGCTAGCGAATTAACCAGAGCTCAAGAAACTGCCGCCGATTTTGCTAAAAAGGCTAAAAAGGATTTACTTATCAATTCGCGTCTTAATGAATTTAATTGGGAGGATTGGTATAGAATAAAATATTTTAATATGACGGAAAAAGAGCGTGAAAAGCGCTTAAAACGTCATAAGGTTTTAGACGCCGAGTTGGATAAAATGCAAACCGCCGCCCGGAGAGCAATGGCGGATATTTTTCGGCAGTATAAGGGTAAGAAAATTGCCGTTTTCTGCCACGGTAATTTTATTAAATCGGTTTTGACTGGGATTTTGAACGCTGACATTATCGGATTTTTATCTTTGGAAATATTCCAGTCATCAATCAGTAAAATTATGGTTGACCGCGACGGTTATATAAAAATAATTTATATTAATGATGTTCATCATCTGCCGTCGCCGCCCGACAAAGATGTTTTTATAACTTTAATCGATCATGAAGAGAAGTAGGCCACAATCATGGTTATTGTTTCTGGGGGCATTATTAATAGCTGCCAGTTTTTCGGTCGGCAGCGCTGCAGCCGCCGCTAGTTTAAATGGACGTATTTTATTACAGGTGCAGGACAAGGGGCAAGCTTGGTATGTCGACCCGCAAAGCGCTAAACGTTTTTATTTAGGGCGTCCGGATGACGCCTGGCGTGTGATGCGCGCTTTCGGTTTAGGCGTTTCTAATAAAGATTTAACTTATTTTTGGAATAACAAGGCTCCGGTGCGCCTGTCGGGAAGAATTTTACTCCAAGTGGAAGATAAGGGGCAGGCTTATTATGTAAATCCGCTCACCTTAAAACTAAGTTATTTGGGGCGTCCGACTGATGCTTTTGCGGTTATCAGAAGCTTTGGCTTAGGAATTAGTAATTCCGACTTAGCGCGCATACCGTTGGGGATTTTAGGCGCTAGTCCGTCCACGACGACGGCTGTTCCGGCGCCCAGCATCACTAAAAATGTTAATCGGACTTTTAACTTTAAATATAAAAATGCCGAGCAATCATTGGTGCTCGCCTTGTCGGACGATTTATATAAAACTTATAGCGCCTCGCCTAAAGTTTATAGCTATCCGGCTAATAATCCGCCAGCTGATTTGCAAGGTGCTTTTTATGGAATGTTTTTAAAAATGAAAAGCGGCGATACCTCTATTTCGGATATCGCTTATCAGCTTAAAGCTTTAGCCTTAAAAAATAACTGGTCCAGCGATGAGTTGTTGGAAAGCGCTTTGGCGCTTATCCAATACATACCATATGATCAAGTTAAGGCTGATTCGGGAGTTAATAATCCCCTTTATCCTTACGAAATTCTTTATTTAAATAAAGGTGTTTGTTCGGATAAGACTTTTTTAGCGGTTGCCTTAATAAAAAATTTAGGTTATGGCACGGCGATTATGGATTTTCCGGACATTAACCATAGCACGGTTGGCATCGCTTGCCCGGTAGCTTATTCGGTTTCCGGTTCTGGTTATTGTTATGCGGAAACTACTAATTATTTTCCTATCGGCGTTATTCCCAATAGCATCAGCGGACAAGCTCGTTCCGGCGATTATGGCTTTGATACTTTATTTGATGAACAGAAATTAGGCACGATACAAATTATTCTTAAGAGTCAGGGGAATCTTTATCAAGGAGTCGCGGCGACTCGCCAGAAAGTAGCCGATCTCAGTTCTTTATATAACGATATTGTCAGCAGCCGCTCAGCCGCGGAAAATGATTATAATAGTATTATTATTTATAATGAAAAAGTTAATACTTTCAACCGCCTATTAACAGAATTTTATCAACAATAGATTATGATGGATATTATAATCGTCGCCTATGGCAAGATTAAGCAAGAAAATTTACGAGCTTTAGAGCAGGAATATTTAAAAAGACTGCAGCCCTATGCCCGTATAAAAATTGAAGAATTAAAAGCGGAATCGTTTTCTAAATCTGGGCAAGAGGCGGCCAAAAGAATAGAAGGGGAGCGTTTGCAAAATCATTTGCAAGCCTATAAATCCGGAAATGTTTTTTTATTGGCAGAAAAGGGAGAAGAATTTGACTCCATAGAATTTTCTAAAAAAATAACTAGCCTGACCACGCCTTTAGTTTTGGTTATCGGCGGAACCCTGGGATATAGCCCGGAAATTTTTAAAGCTTATAAAAAAATATCATTATCTAAACTCACTTTTCCGCATGAATTAGCGCGCGTAATATTATTGGAACAGTTATACCGGGCGGCCGCCATTGATAATCAAAAAGCCTATCATTACTAATTATGCCTAATTTTAAAGATATTGCTCAAAGTCTCGATAGTTTGGCGGATAACAAGCAGGCGGTAATTTTGCAGCGTTTTTTTAAGACTGGCCCCGGGGAATATGGCGCGGGCGATGTTTTTTTGGGAATCAAGGTTCCGGTTCAGAGGTTGGTGGCCAAGAAATATCAAAGCGTGCCCTTGAGCGCCGTCGCGCGGCTTTTAAAAAGTAAAATCCATGAATATCGTTTAGTCGGGCTCTTAATTCTCATAAAAAAATATGAAGCGGCTGATAGCCGGGAATTGAAGCAAGAAATTTTTTATTTTTACGTTGATAATTTTCTAGCAATTAATAACTGGGACTTAGTTGATTTAAGCGCTCCCAAAATCGTTGGCGACTATTTGTTTAATTATTATCAGGGTAAGAATAAATCGTCTTTAAAATTTTTGGAAAATTTAGCCGCTTCCCATAATTTATGGGAAAGGCGCATCGCCATCATCTCCACTTTTTATTTTATTTACCGGGGGCAAACGCGGGAAACTTTTGTGATTGCTGCTAAGCTTTTAAGCGATCAGCATGATTTAATCCATAAAGCCGTCGGCTGGATGCTTAGAGAAGCCGGAAAAAGAGTCAGCGAGCCGGAGCTGTTGAAATTTTTAGATGCTAATTTGAAGAAGATGCCACGCACGGCTTTACGCTATGCTATTGAACGTTTGGCAGAATCTAAGCGGCGAGCTTATTTGGCTAGAACCTAGTATTTTTGAGCTAAAGTACTGGCGTTAGTTGTTATTGTTGTTTTTTCCGCTTGTGCTATAATTTTAGTGCCTAATTTGGCCTTTATTTATAAACATATGTTTGAAAACAATTTAAAAACAGCCTCTTGGCGCGAGCCAAAGTTCGTTCTGATGTTAGTTGGGTTACTGCTTTTAGCGGGAGTGGTCGTGATTTCAATTTTGCGCGACAGAATTGTAAATCCGACAATGCAGCAAGTTACCGTTAATGGCCAGGGAAGAGTGGCTTATACGCCAAATTTAGCCATTGTTACTTTGGGAATGCAGATTGATAAAGCTAAAACCGCTGAAGACGCTTTAAACCAATTAAACTCTAAAATGGAGAGTATTACTAAAGCAGTCAAAGCTTTGGGCGTGACTGATAGCGATATTCAAACTCAAAATTACTATTTAAATCCTCAATATGATTATGTGGACAATGTTTCCACGGTTAATGGTTATAATGCCAATCAACAGTTAGTGGTGAAGATTAGCGCTTACGATCAAGACCCTGCTCGGCTTAATAAAGTGATTGCTGCCGCCTCTAAGGCCGGCGCTAATCAAGTCGCGGGGTTAAGCTTTGATTCGTCTAACATCAATGATTTAAAGCAACAAGCTAGAATTGCTGCTATTAAAGATGCTAAAGATAAAAGCGTAGCTTTGGCGGCCGCGGCCGGTGTCGAGCTTAAAGATATTTTTAGCTGGTGGGAAAATGTTATCCAGCCATCTCCGTATAATACCGCTTATCCTTATTCATATGACCAAGGAGGAAAGGGCGGGGCAGCTGTCAGCCCTCAAATTGGCTCCGGCAGCCATGAAGTAATTGTGGAGGTCGGCGTCAGTTATAATCTTAAGTAATCAATATGAACGGTAACGATAATCCTGATCAAGTCAAATCTTCGTTAGTTGCTAAAACAATTTTGATAGTAAATAGCAATTCTGCCAACGATCCGCTCCATTCTAAAAAACTTTTTGTTCGCAAGGCTAAAAGCCTAGGTATAAAAATAATTATTTTGAGCGCCGAAGCTTCTAGCTTTCAGCCCTATGCTGATTATTGTATCAGTGCTAATACTTCCAATTACGCCGAATCTTTAGCGGCTTTGGAGTCTTTTTTGCAAGAAAATCCTAGTCTTAAATTGGATGGCGTCGCCACTTTTTTAGAAGATGACGTCTTGCTGGTTTCTAAAATAGTGGACCGCTATCATCTGGCCGGAACACCATTTAAAGTTGCTAACCGTGTTCGGAATAAATTCTTATTTAGGGATTTTTGCTCACATAATAACCTGCCGGTAATTAAATTTAAAGAATTAAAGAGCGCGCGCGATTTGGAAGATGTTATTAATAATTTTTCTTTCCCGCTGGTTGTTAAGCCGGCTTACGGCGCGGGCAGCGCTTTTGTGATGCGCGTTAATGATGAGGAGGAACTGAGAGAGAGCTATGAGTATATTAAAAAGGAAATGTCACCGAAAATTGAATCGGCCCTAACTGATGGCTTGGCGGTTTTTGTGGAAGAATATATCGATGGTGATGAAGTTGATTTAGATATTTTGGTGCAGAACGGTAAAATAAAATTTTGCGCGATCTCCGATAATGGCCAGACTAAGGAGCCATTTTTTATCGAAACGACCAGAATGACGCCTTCCAATTTACCTAATAAAAATCAAGCCCAGCTTTTAAGCATGGCCGATGAAACTTTAGAAAAACTCGGAATTCTTAATGGTTGTATTCATTTTGAAGCTAAATCAACGCCGCAAGGGCCGATGCCTTTGGAAATTAATTTGCGTCTGGGAGGCGATGAAGTGTATGCCAGTGTTAAGGCGGCTTGGCGGGTTGATTTAATTGAAAATTATTTAAAAATAGTTTGCGGGCTGTATATTCCCAAGTTTGATTTTCCGGCCGGCCCCTATCAGTATTTAGTCGCGGAAACTTTTTCTTCTGATCATTCCGGCATTTTAGTAAATTTAGAGATTGATGACCAATTGAAAAAGATGCCATTTGTGGAAGAATTTCAGTTCGAGAAAAAAATTGGCGATTCAGTGATGGCGCCGCCTTACGGTTATGAATATTTAGGCTGGATTTTAGTTTCCGGACAAAATCCGCTTGATGCCCAAGATAATCTTCGAGCCGCGATTAAGTCGGTCAGCTATGAAGTCGCCAAATTCCACCCCGCCTCATCTATCGGTAAAAGCGCTAGAAAAAATCCGTTTTCTATCTCCATGCTTAATCGAGAAGTCTTAAAGCGCGGCTCCAAAATTGAAAAAATTAGGCGCATGGCGGTTGCTAACCAACGTAATCTACATATCGGCGTGGCTTGTAATCTTTATGATGAAAATTCCCAAGATCAGGAAAGCTTAGTGGAAAACGATTTAACAGTCATTGGTAAAGAAATAGAGACCGCCCTTAAAAGCCGTGGCTATAAAGTTAGTTTTTTTGATTTTAATGATTTGCCAAAAGTTTTTAATGAGCTTAAAAATAGCGATGTTGATTTAGTGTTTAATGTCTGCGAGCGCATTAATAATTCTAGTCTATTGGAACCGCATGTCGCTTCTATTTTTGATGTTTTGCAAATTCCGTATACCGGCTCCAATCCCTTTACGCTGGGTTTATGTATTGATAAAATCCGCGTTAAAAAACTTTTAAATTATCATAAGATTCCGACTCCGGAATGGGACTATGTTTATTCGCTGGACGATGATGTCCGAGAGGATTTGCGCTACCCCCTGATTGTTAAGCCAGCTAATACCGATAACTCTATTGGGATTACCAATGACTCGGTTGTTAGAAACGAAAAAGAATTACGCGTTCAATTAGAGAAAGTTATTAAAGAAATCGGCCGGCCGGCTCTCATTGAGGAATATATTGATGGCGACGAATATGATGTGCCGGTTATTGGTTGGGACGATGACGACTTGCGTGTTTTGCCGCTGACGCGCTCTATTTTTGACGCATTGCCGGCCGATAAATGGCATATTTATCCGTTTGAGGCCAAATATAGCGATGAGTCGATTTATGACCGCATTATCAGGCAGCGGCCGCCAAAAAATATCAGTAAAAAATTAGAGGCGCTCTTGGGCGAAATTGCCCTGGATACTTATCGGATTTTAGATTGCCATGATTATGGCCGCGTGGAAATTCGGGTTGATAAAAATAATAATCCTTATGTCTTAGAACTCAATCCTAATCCTTCGCTTAATCAAGATGGTGTTTTTTCCGCTTCCGCCGAGGTTATCGGCTTGGATTATGCCGACTTCTTAGAAGAGATTATCCGCCTCGCCATTAAGCGCTATAAAGATAACCCGCCTTATTATCACTTACAGCCGAATATCCTTTAGCTATGATTGAAATTAAATTAATTCAAGATTTGGAAAAAGCTGAAGAACTTTGGAATAAATTAAGCCCCAACGAAACGCTCTACGACCGCTGGGATGTGCGTTATTGTTTTTATAAAAATGCGCCGGCGCCCCTTTATTTTTATGTTGCCTATGACGGGGAAGAGCCGGTTGCTCTATTGCCCCTGCAATACAGCGTTAAAGGGAATTATTTGGAATTTTTAGCCGAATCGTTTATTGAAGGAAACCATCCTTTTTTTAAGCGCGGCTATGAATATTTATTGCCGGATTTATTTAAAATAGATTTTCCTCAAGCGGCGCAGATTTTTGATTTGGACAGCGATGATGAGTTTATCCGCGCACTGCCGCTGGAGGATTATGTTTATTATACTGACATCTCTAAGTTTAAAAATTTCGACGACTATCTCCTACAGGCTTTTCCCAATGGCCGCAAACGTTATAATTTTAAAAGATTATTTACGATTCTGGAAAAAGAGCATCGCTTAAGAGTTATTGCTGATGATTTTAGCGGGCTGGAAGCACTCATGGATTTAAATGTTAAAAATTTTGGCAGCGAATCCTATCTTAATACTAAAAGCGAGCGCCAAGCATTTTTTGATCTTCTAAAATTGCCTCTGGACTGGAAGATGCTGGCTCTGGAAGTTGACGGCCAGAAATTGGCCTATTCGCTGTCGGTAATTTATAACCAAATCTATTATTATTTAATCGTCGGCTCTGATATCAGTGAGGTAAAAGATGCTTTTAAATATTTGACCAAAGTTAATATGGAGCTAGCTATTAATAGCGGAACTAAAATTTTTGATTGTTCGCTAGGGGATTGTAATTGGAAGCAATATTGGCATCTTGACAAAAAACCGCAATATAAGTTTGAAAAAAACCTTTAATCTTGACAGTTTAGCAAAATTAGTATAATTTAGTACTCAGAGAGCCTCCTCATTTTTGAGGAGGAATCTTTATTTATTAATCATCACGCCTCTATGGCTTTCGGGCCATTTTTTCTTCCTCATATTTTGAGGCGAGGAGGCGGACGTAACAAAGAAAAAATATGTCAAAGACACCAAAAATCGAAGACATGCTTAAAGCGGGCATGCACTTCGGCCATCGTACTAACAGATGGCACCCGAAGATGAAGCAATTCATCTACACTTCTAAAAACGGCATCTACATCATTAATTTGAAGAAGAGCCAGGAAAAATTAGGAGAAGCTTTGGATTTTATGGAAAAATTGGTAGCTGAGGGTAAAAGCATTTTATTTGTCGGCACCAAGAATCAAGTTGCCGGCCCTTTACAGAAAATGGCTACTGAAATCAATCAGCCTTATATTGTTGGTAAATGGTTGGGCGGTTATTTAACCAATTTCCCGGTAGTTAAAAAATCCGTTAAAAAATATTTAGATTTAATTGAAAAGAAAGAATCCGGCAAATTAGAAAAATACACCAAGAAAGAAAGATTGGAATTTGATCGTGAAATTGAAAAATTAAAAATTCGCGTTGGCGGTTTAACCGCTTTAAATAAGCTTCCGGATGCTTTGTTTGTCTGGGATATCAAGGAAGAGGAAACTGCCGTTTTAGAGGCCCAACAAAAAAATATTCCGATTATTGCTATTTGCGATACTAATGTTAATCCGGAAGAAGTAAATTATCCGATTCCGGGAAATGACGACGCCACTAAAACTATTGCTCTAGTTTTGGCAGCCATCAAGGATTCCTTGTCTGCCGTTAAGCAAAAATAAAAAATAATTTTAGGCTTGATTAGCACATCTCTTTGATTGCGATAAGCCTTTCTATCAATATGGAGTTAATTAAAAAATTAAGAGACATGACTGGCGCCGGTATGGTTGACTGCCAAAAGGCTTTGAAAGAAGCAGATAATGACTTGGAAAAAGCGGTAGAAATTTTGCGTAAAAAAGGCATCTCTAAGGCTGCTAAGCGCACTGACCGTGAAGCCAACGAAGGTGTAGTTAAAGTTGCTGTTAATTCCGATAATACCGAAGGTTATATTGTGGAAATGAATTCCGAGACTGATTTTGTTTCTCGTAATGAAAAATTTCAAGCTTTTGCCGAACAAGTTTTGGAAATTATTAAGACTACCAAACCCGCTTCTTTAGAGGCTCTTTTAGGCTCTCCTTTTGCAGGGGCAACTGTTTCGGAATCTTTAGACGCTTTAAGCGGCACCGTCGGCGAGAAAATGGCCATTAAACGCTTTGAAATCGTTAACGGTCCAACTGTCGCCGCTTATTCTCATTTAGGCGGCCGCATGGGTGTTTTAGTAGTTATTGACCAAGCAGGAAAGGGAGAAATCGCGATTGATGTCGCGATGCAAGTAGCTGCGGCTAATCCTAAATATTTAGTTCCAGCTGAAGTCAGTCAGGAAGAAATGGATAAAGAAAAAGATATCTATAAAGAACAATTACTTAAAGAAGGCAAGCCAGCAGAAATGGTTGAAAAAATTGTCATGGGTAAAATGGGCAAATATTATTCCGAAGTCTGCTTAATGGAGCAAGAATTCATTAAGGACGATAAGAAAAAAGTTAAGGACATCTTGGGCGGTGCTACCGTGACCAAGTTTGTTCGCTACGCTCTTTAAGGGCGTTAAAAAAAGTTGTCCATGCGCATAGTCCAAGTACAATTTGCCCCTTGGGACAAGGTTTATAATTTCTCCGCGGCCGGTTTAGAACTGGCGGCGGGTGATTATGTTATTGTTGAGACGGAAATGGGCAAGGAACTTGGTAAAATTATCAGCTGCCAAGCCGACAAAAGCGGCACTGATAAAGAAATAAAACCGATTTTGAGAAAAGCAGAATTTGATGATATCAGCGGCGTTTTGGATAATCAGAGAAAAGATGAAGCCTTGAATTATTGCCGTCAGGCGATTGAGCGCTTAGAATTGCCGATGAAATTGATTGACGCGCATTTTTCTTTGGATGGCAGCCGCATTAATTTTGCTTTTATTTCCGACGGCCGCGTTGATTTTCGGGAACTGGTTAAGGAACTGGCTGCCCATTTAGGCGCCAATATCCGTTTAACGCAAATCGGCACTCGCGATGAAGCCAAGATTGCTGGTGATTGTGGCCCTTGCGGCCGCGGGCTTTGCTGCCGGGAATTTTTGTGCGATTTTTCTTCGATTACTTCCGAAATGGCTGAAACTCAGCAAGTTGTTCATCGCGGTTCAGAGAGGATATCCGGGATGTGCGGGCGCTTGATGTGCTGCCTCGCCTATGAATATGAGGGGTATAAGGATTTAGCTGGCCAGCTGCCGCCTATGGGAACCAAGGTTAATGTTGATGGCGTTCGGGGAATAGTTTGCGGCCATCATCTTTTAAAACAAACAGTGGATGTCCGTATTCCGGCACAAAAGTCCGATGAAAGAGATGTGACGATTGAAGTTGATATCAACCGCCATAAGAAAAATAAAACCAGATAAGTTTTTACCAAATATATTTAAAACCGCCTTAAACGGCGGTTTTTTTGTTTTTTAAAATTTAAAAATTATGATATAATATTAAAGCTTAAGTTAATAATTATTTTATATTATTTATGAAAAAAATGAATGTCGCCATTAATGGCTTCGGGCGCATAGGCCGCGCCGCTTTTAAAATTATGCTTGATCGCTTTCCAAATATGAATGTGGTGGCGGTTAATGATTTGACTGATGCCGAGACGCTGGCTCATTTATTACAAGTTGATTCTTGCTATGGTCGTTACGGTAAAAAGGTTAGCGCTACTAAAGACTCCATTGTCGTCGGCAAGCTTAAAGTTCCGGTCTTAGCGGTTAAGGAGCCGGCGCAATTACCCTGGAAAGCCTTGAAAGTTGATGTTGTTTTGGAATGTACCGGCCGTTTTCGTTCTAAGGAAGATTTGAGCCTGCATTTACAAGCAGGAGCTAAAAAAGTCATCTTATCCGCCCCGGCTAAAAAAGGCGGCGTTAAAACTATTGTTCTGGGGGTTAATGAAAATAAGGTTGGCAAATCAGACCATTTAGTTTCCTGTGCTTCGTGTACAACTAACTGTTTGGCGCCATCCACTGCGGTTATTAAGGACGCTTTTGGCATTAAAAAAGCTTTAATGACCACCGTTCATTCCTATACGGCTGACCAGAATTTAGTTGACGGACCGCATAAAGATTTGCGCCGGGCGCGCGCGGCCGCAATAAATATGGTGCCGACGACAACCGGCGCCGCTATTGCTACTACCGAGACAATTCCGGCACTGAAAGATAAATTTGACGGTTTGGCGGTTCGCGTTCCGACCCCGGTTGGTTCTCTCTGTGATACAGTTTATTTATTAAATAAAAAGACAACTGCTGAAGCGGTTAATGCTGCCTTTAAGAAAGCAGCTAACGGCAAGCTGAAGGGAATTTTAGAGGCCTCTAGCGAAGAACTAGTTTCTACTGATATTATTGGGAATCCTCATAGTTCTATTGTTGATTTATTATCAACCAAAGTTGTCGGTGGCGATTTACTGAAAGTTATCGCTTGGTATGATAATGAATGGGGCTACTCTAATCGATTAGTAGAGCTGGCTGCTTATTTAGGGAAGTTTATTAAATAATTAAGGGCTATGGCCAAAACGCTAAATATTCTGCAAAAAATAGAAGCCGCCGGCCTAGTCGGGCGCGGCGGCGCGCGTTATCCGACCGCGAGTAAGTGGGCTAGTTTTCAGGCGTCGCTCAAAACCAGAGAAATTGGTTATCTGGTGATTAATGGTGCCGAAGGTGAACCGGGTATTAAAAAAGATGCTTATTTATTAACCGAAAAAACGGAAGCAGTGGTTAACGGCGTTTATTTAGCTAATCAATTTTTTGGCAATGACAAGATAAAAAAGATTTATTTTTTCTTAAAGCATGAATATTATCGCGATTATTCCAAAAAGATAAAAGCTGTTTTGGATACTAAAAAATATCGCGCTCTGTCCAAGAAAGTAGAATTTTTTATTAAGCCGGAATCGCCGATGTATATTTGCGGCGAAGAGACTTCAATTATCAATATTATTTCCGGCCGCCGCGCGGAACCGCGCTTAAAACCGCCTTTCCCAACTCAAAGCGGTATTCATAATCATCCGACACTGGTTAATAATGTGGAAACTTTCTATGATATTAGTTTAGTCGCGGCTGATACCTATAATGGACATCGCCTCTATACTTTAGGCGGAGCCGTCAAGCACCGCGGCGTGTTTTCATTGCCGGCGGTAATGAGCGTGCGCGAAGTTTTGCAGGCGACTAATAATTATCAGGATTTTGATTTTTTTGTGATGACCGGCGGGGAAGTCTGCGGCGAATTATTGCGTTCCGATCAATTGCAAGCCCCGGTTGAAGGTTCCGGTTTAATTATGGTATTTGATAGAAAAAAGACCGATTTGAAAAAATTGTTAGCCTATTGGTTGAAATTTTACGAGACCGAAAGCTGTGGCTTGTGCACCGCTTGCCGTGAAGGTGCTTACCGCTTACGCGAATTAAGCCAACAGACTAATTATGACCAGCGGTTATTTATTGATTTATTGGACAACTTGGAGGATTCCAGTTTCTGCGCGCTCGGTTCCTCCTTGGCGCTGACGGTTAAAAGTATGATGGAAAATATAACTAAAAAATAAAACTATGGAAAACACAAACAATCAAACGGCGGCTACCGGTTATAGTAAGCCGAAATTAACCCCCGTTTTTGAAATTTTTAAGGGCGCTGTTAGTGTCTGGTGGAAAAATTTGGATAAGATTTTAAAAATTTATTGGGAAGGAATTAAGCCCACTCTTATTCCTTTGGGCGTGACCGCCGTCTTAGGAATTTTAACTGTTGTGATTAGCGGACCGTTGGGAACCGCTTTCAAAATTACCATGGCAATCTCGGCCGTCGTGACTCTTATTTTTACTATTTATTTTTGGACTAGAGCTTATGTCGGCGTTTTCTTGCTGGTAAAAAAAGATTATAAGGATGAACCGGCCGAAACTTTTAAAGAAACTAAAAAATTATTTTGGCCTTATCTCGGCCTGTCTTTGTTAACCGGTTTGTTAATTCTGTGCTGGACTCTGCTTTTAATAATCCCTGGTATTATTTTTGCCTTTATTTATAGCTTCGCAGTCTATGCCTTCTTCTTTGAAGACAAGCGCGGCATGGCCGCCATTCGCCGCAGCCGGGAAATTATCAAAGGCTATTTTTGGGAAACTATGGGCCGCCTATGCTTTTTAGGATTAGTCGCTTGGATATTTATGATGATTATTTCCTCCCCGATTGCTTCCATGCCGGAAAATAGCGCCGCGGCACAGGGCTGGAATTTTTTTGTTCAAGTTGTCAGCTGGTTGATTGGCCCGATTGCTATGCTATTTACTTATAAGATTTATACGGATTTGATAAAAATTAAGAAATAATTATTTTTTAGATGATTATTAAAATCAATAACAAAAAATATAGCGCCGCCAAAGGCCAAACTATTTTAGAGGTGGCGCGTGAGCACGGGATTAAGATTCCTAGCCTCTGTCATCACCCTGATTTAGATGTGCGCGCCAGTTGCCGTGTTTGTGTGGTGGAAATTGCCGGACGCCAGAAATTAGCGACCGCCTGCTCAACTGAAGTTGAAGACGGGTTGGAGGTATATACCGATTCCGCGCGCGTCAAAAAATCGCGCAATCTTAATATCGAATTAATTTTTGCTTCCCATATTGAAAAATGTGCTACTTGCACTTTGCGTTTTAACTGCACTTTATTGGATTTGGCGCGTGATTATGGTATTAAGATTACTCGTTTTCCGGATCGTAAGGCTAAGCGCAAGACTTATAAATTTGCGAACGCCGTGGAGATAGACGGAACGCAATGTATTGATTGCGGCAATTGTGTTGAAGCTTGCCATAATCAAGGTATAGATTTCTTAAAAATCTCCGGCCATGGCCATGAGCAGGAAATTCAGCCGGTTAAAGCTAAAGGCAGCGCCTGTATTTATTGCGGCCAATGTGCTAACGCTTGCCCGGTAGCTGCCGCTCAAGAACAGGGCCAGTGGCAACAAGTAGAAGCAGTTTTAAAGAATAAAAAGAAAATCGTGGTTGCTCAATTTGCGCCGTCTATCCGCGTTTCTTTGGGTGAAGAGTTTGGTTTACCTTATGGTTATAATTGCGCCAAAAAAATAAATACCGCTCTGAAACAGTTAGGTTTTGCTTATATTTTTGATGTTAATTTTGGCGCCGATATTACGACGATGACGGAAGCGGAAGAATTGATGGAAAGAATAAATGATAAGAAGGCAGTTTTTCCGATGACGACCTCTTGCTGCCCGGCTTGGGTCGCTTACGCCGAATTTTATCATCCGGAATTATTGCCAAATTTAACCACCGCCCGTTCGCCGCATATCCATAGCGCCGGTGCAATTAAAAGTTATTTTGCCAGACAGAAGGGAATTAATCCTAAAAATATTGAAGTCGTTTCTATCGTGCCGTGCACTTCCAAAAAATACGAAGCGGCGCGGGCGGAATTAAACTACAAAGGAAAGCCTCTAGTTGACCATGTTTTAACAACTAGGGAATTCGCTTATATTTTAAAAAAGAATAAAATTGATTTAGCGAAATTGCCGGAAAGCGAAGTCGAACCGTTATTTAATGATGGTTCCGGCGCGGCCGCTATTTATGGGGCCTCCGGTGGCGTAATGGAGTCGGCTCTTAGAACCGCAGCGTCATTAGCTTGCGCCCAGAAAAAGACCAAAAATAAACTATGTGTTAGTCGTTTAGAGTTTAAGGAAGTTAGAGGCTTGAAAGGATTTAAGGAGGCAACCGTTGATTTAGCCGGCAAGAAAGTTCGAGTCGGCGTGGTCAATGGAATTGCTCATTTTGAAGCCCTCTTGCCTAAATTAAGTAAATACCATTATATTGAAGTAATGGCTTGTCCGGGCGGTTGCCTCGGCGGTGGCGGCCAGCCTTTACCAACCACTAATGCTATCCGACAAAAGCGCCTGGAAGGCATGTATGCTATTGATAAGGGTAAAACTAAAATGAGACGTGCCCATGAAAACAAGCCGATGGTGGAATATTATCAGTGGGTTAAGGAAAATAAGCTGGAAAGTAAATTATTACATACTAAGTTTAAGGCGACAAACAAGTAGCTATGAAGATTCCTGAATATGTTGTTAAAACTATCGACGCCCTGAAACAAGGGCGTTTTGAAGCTTATATCGTGGGCGGTTGCGTACGGGATTTTTTAATGGGTCAGGAGCCGAAAGATTGGGATATAACTACTAACGCCAAGCCGGAAGAAATTTTGAAAATATTTGCCGAGGCTAAATATGAAAATGATTTTGGAACCGTACTTTTGCCTATTCGTGATAAAGAAATAGTAATTGATGTTTTAGAAATTACTACTTATCGCAGCGAACAGGGATATTCTGATAGGCGTCATCCGGATGAAGTCTGCTTTGAAGAAAAACTAGATAAAGATTTGGAGCGCCGTGATTTTACCATTAATGCCCTTGCCCTTGATCCAGCTAAGCCGGAAGAAGTGGTTGATTATTTTGGCGGGCGCAAAGATATTAAACAAAAAATTATCCGCGCGGTTGGCGAGCCGACTGATAGATTTAAAGAAGATGCTTTGCGCATGTTGCGAGCGGTACGTTTCAGCGCTCAATTAGGGTTTGAATTAGAGCCGAAAACTCAACGGGCGATTGTGAAGCTGGCCGGTAGTTTGAAGTTTGTTTCTAAAGAAAGAATCAAGGATGAAATTATTAAAATTTTGGCTTCCAACAGGCCTTACGAAGGGATAATGCTTTTACATGACTGTAAATTATTACAATATATTTTGCCGGAGTTAGAGCAGGGAGTCGGCATCAAACAAGACAGGCATCATATCTATGAAGTTTTTAAGCATAACGCTTTAGCTTTGAAGCATTGCCCCAGTAAAGAATGGCAAGTTAGATTGGCCGCTTTGCTTCATGATGTGGCTAAACCGAAAACCAGAAAGATTATTAATAATATTGCGACTTTTTATAATCATGAATATCTGGGAGCGAAGATGACCGATAAAATAATGAGCCGCTTGAAGTTTTCTAATGATGATCGTTTGCGCGTGGTTAATCTGGTAAAAAACCACATGTTTTATTATAATGTAGGAGAGGTGAGCGCCGCCTCTGTTAGGCGTTTAATCGTAAAAGTCGGCCGGGAGAATCTTAAAGATTTAATTGATTTGCGGATTGCCGATAGGCTCGGTTCCGGTACACCGAAGGCCATGCCTTATAAATTGCGCCATTTACAATACATGCTGGAGAAAGTGCAGAATGATCCCGTTTCTGTTAAAATGTTAAAAATAAACGGCAATGATTTGATGGAAGTTTTGCATATTGCTCCTGGGCCGAAGATTGGCGCCATTCTGGATGTATTGCTTAGTGAAGTGATTGAAGATCCCGAATTAAATAAGGCTGAAATACTAATTGCTCATGCTCAAGATTTGGATAAATTGGATTTGGAAGAACTAAGAGCTAAGGCTAAGGAAGTAATTGAAGAAAAGAGGCAGGAAGAAGATAAAAATATTAAAAGACAATATAAAGTTTAATAATCAAATAAAGTATGAAAAAAATTGTATTTTTTTTGGGGCTGGTAGTTTTAGCCGCCTCCTTATCGGCTTGCACAACCAAATCGCAAAAGGCTCAGGAAAATAAGCCGGAGGGCGGGTTGGAAGCCAATGTTATTAATAATTCAACTAATAGCGACGCTGTTGTTTTGACTGAACCGCCGGCCATTAGCCCGGAAACTATCAAAGAACCAGTCGTCAATAATCCTATGAGAACTTTGAACAATCATTTAGACTTAGCCGCTGAGTATTCCCAGGCGGTTATCAAGACCAGCTTAGGCAATATCACCGTGAAATTTTATAGCGCTGATTCGCCGATTACTGTTAACAATTTTATGAACTTGGCACAGAAAGGTTTTTATAACGAAACCAAGTTTCACCGGGTGATTAAGGATTTTATGATTCAGGGCGGTGATCCAAATAGTAAAAATCCTGATACCAGCATGTATGGAACCGGTGGCCCGGGCTATAAATTTGCCGATGAATTTAATTCCCATAAGTTAGTTGCTGGTTCTTTAGCGATGGCTAATTCCGGAGCAGATACTAATGGCTCACAATTCTTTATTGTTACTGCCGATGAAACCCCTTGGCTTGATGGCAAGCATGTTAACTTTGGAGAGGTAGTTAGTGGCATGGATGTTGTTAAAAAGATTGAGGCGCTAGAAACCGGCGAGCGCGATATTCCAACTGAAGCAGTGATTATCAATTCTATTGAACTTAAGAAATAATTAAATTAGCTGATATTAAGCAAAAAAACACGGTTTCAGACCGTGTTTTTTGTTAGGCTTTTTGTTTGACTTTATTTGATTTTTCTGTTAATATTTCCTGAATTATAAAATTCAAATTTTTTAATTATACATTAACAATTTAATAACTAAAATTCACAGATTATGAATCAAACAGGAAAGTTTTTAGGAACCAGAAAATGCGATGGTTTTTTTGCTGCGCAAAAAGAACGCTACTTTGCCGTTAGCTTTGATGATGTTAGATTGGTTACTGATTATTCAGAGATTCTTCCGACACAGACTAGTTTAAAGTCTCATTTTTCCCGAAACGTTGGACTTAATACTCCAATTGTTAGTTCGCCGATGGATACGGTGACGGAATATAAAATGGGGATTGCAATTGCTATGGATGGTGGTTTAGGGATAATTCATAAAGGATTAGACCCGATAACGCAGGCCGCCCATGTCGCCAAAGTAAAACATCGGTTAAATGTTTTTTTGACAGATCCAATTTGCATTAAGTCAGATGACAAAGTGGCCGACATCTTACGGATGAAAGAAGCTAAAGATTACGGGTTTTCATCTTTTCCGGTAATGGACAACAACGGGCGAATAGTCGGCATTGTAACCAGTAATGATTTTGAATTTTGCCCAGACATCGAGAATTCTTTTATCTCTGACATCATGTCTTCGCAGTTAATCAGTGCTTTGCCAGGGACGAACGTCATGGAGGCTTATTCAATTATGTGCAAACATCATAAAAAGATTTTGCCGATTTTTGATGATAGCCGAAATCTTCAGGGTATTTATACCCTGGCTGATGTTAAAAGAAAAATCACCAATAATATTGAGGGTTATAACCTTGATAAAAACGGTAGTTTATTTGTTGGCGCGGCTGTTGGCGTTTCCGCCGATGATCGTGAGCGGGCTGAGCTATTAGTGCAGAAGGGCGTTGATGTTTTGGTGATTGATACCGCTCACGGCAATTCGCTGGGTGTGGTAGAAATGCTTAAGTATTTGAAAAAAACTTATTCCAACATCGATGTCGTGGCCGGTAATATCTCCGAAGGTGAAGCTGCTAAAAGATTAGTAGCTGCCGGCGCCGATGGTTTGCGAATTGGCCAGGGACCTGGTTCTATTTGTACAACCAGAATTACGGCTGGTATCGGGCACCCTCAAGTCTCGGCAATTTACGAATGTGAAAAGGCAATTCGTGGTTCCGGAGTTCCGATTTGTGCCGATGGCGGAATCAGATATTCCGGTGACATCGCCGTTGCTATGGGGGCTGGAGCTGATAGCGTTATGCTTGGCAATTTGTTGGCTGGCACTACGGAGTCTCCTGGCGATGTTTTCTTTAAAAATGGAAAAGCGGTAAAAGTTTATCGCGGTATGGGCTCTTTGGAGGCGATGAAGGAACACAAAACTTCGCGTCAACGTTACGGACAAATTGAAGGCGGTACTGACAAACTCGTGCCAGAAGGAGTTTCTGGAGAGGTCCTGTTTAAAGGAGAAGTTCATGCTGTTCTACATCAACTGCTTGGCGGCTTGCGCGCCGGGTTAGGCTACTTAGGCGTAAAAGAAGTCAGTTTTTTGAAAGAAAATGCTGACTTTCATTTAGTCTCTAATTCAGGCATGCAGGAATCACATCCTCACGACCTGTTTTCTATGAATGAGGCCCCTAACTATCGGAGCCCGCGTTAATTAAAAACCAAAAAAATACTGAAAATGGAAAGTGAAAATGTTGAATACCGCTTGCAAGAGTTCTTGCGGAATTATTTTGGCAAAGAATTTATTGATAACAAGAAAGTAATTTCTATCAGTTGTCTGCAATTCGGCGATACCGGAAAAGGGAAGTTTGTTGACTTGTTTGCCAACTGGGCCGATATGATTGTACGTCCAACCGGCGGACCTAACGCCGGTCATACAATTTACTACCAAAACGAAGAATGGATTCTGCATTCGGTTCCTTCGGGAGTCGTTCATTCGGAAAAAACCAATGTCATTGGTAGCGATACTGTAATTGACCCTCTTGAGTTATTAAAAGAAATGTCCGCTTTAAAAGCAAGGGGCATAAGTTTGGATAACTTATATATTTCTCTGCGCGCTAACTTGATTTTACCGACTCACATTGTTTTGGATCGCTTAGGCGAGATGAAGGCTGGTAAGGCACGCGTGGGCACGACAGGTAAAGGTGTCGGTCCGACTTATATTGATAAATTAGCCCGTCGGGGGTTAACGATGAATGATTTATTAAATCCAATAGTTTTCAAACGTAAGTTAGAAAAACTCATGGATTACCATCGTCGGCTGATTATTGAAATGGGCGGCTATGAAGCTGCTTGGAAAATTTTGGATGGGATGAATAATACTTATACCGCGGTTGTTGGTGGTTATAGTTCAGGAGAACTCTTTAGCATTGGAAACATTGCTAAGCATTATCTGGAGCTCGGGCAGTTATTCCAGAGCTTTATCTGTGACACTGATAAAATGGTTAGGGACGCCGTGGGGTACAAAAATATCCTTTTAGAAGGTGCTCAGGGCTTTATGCTCAGCATTGATTACGGTACCTACCCATTCGTTACTTGCTCCGATTGCTCGCCGGCTGGAATGGCTAAAGGCGCTGGTTTGAAAGAACGCGATATTGATGCCTCATTCGGCATTATTAAAGGTTTCTATGAAACCCGGGTTGGCAAAGGGCCGTTCCCGACGGAAATTGGCGGTAAAGATTCCGAGCAGTGGTGTAATGAACTCGGCTCACGAGACAAAGAAAAAGAAATGTTTAGTGAGGCTACCGTCAATGACCCGAATCCTTACATGCAGGGAATTGCTATCAGACGTCACGCCGGCGAATATGGCGCGACTACTGGTCGCCCACGGAGAACTGGCTGGTTGGACCTTCCAATGTTGCGTTATGCTCTGGAGCTTTCTGGAGTAAAACACATTATCATGACCAAGCTGGATGTCTTGACCGGCATCAAAACTATTAATCTCTGCCATTCGTATGATTACGATGGGCCAGATTATAGTTATGGTGATTATCATTTTAAAAAGGGCGTGATTGTTGACACTGCCGTCCCCGATCCGGAAGTTTTGGATTACTGTAAACCGGTGTATAAAGAATTTGTTGGTTGGGAAGATGACATCCGCGGGTTTAAAGAGGCTGAAGAATTACCGCTGAAGCTAACCAGAATTGCCCGCTATTTGGAAGCATCAATTCGTCACCAGGCCAAGATTGCGATTATCTCTGTCGGGCCAGAACCAGACGAAACTATCTTTATGCCATAAGGCATTTAAAAAATTGTACATTTAATATTTAGAGCCGGTAGCTATTAATGCTGCCGGTTTTTTATTTGGGGTTTAAATTTCTTTTAGGCTCGGATTAGGTGTGGGGTGGTATATTGTTCGAGAGATTAAAGAGTATTTCCAATAATTTAATTTAAAAAATATGAATAAAAGAATATTAGAATTTCATATCAGGTCTAATGATTATTTGGGCACGTTAGCTACTATTTTAAGTCTAATTATGCAAGACCTAAATAACAATCAAAAATATAAAAGGATAATGAAAAATATAATAATTGACTTAATGTATTTACAAAAGGAATTTATAATAGTTAGAAAATAAATTTAATTATTATAATATCATAAAATTTGACCTCCTTGATTAAAAATGGGATTATTTTAATATACTTATTATTACGGATAACTAAAATATGATAAAAGATCTGTCGAAAAAACAAAGAACGGAATTAAGAGCTGCGGTTTTATTTGTAAAGTCAGTAGGTCTTAATATTAATTATAATGATTTTATTTTTCCGCCAGAGGCAGATTCCATAGATGTTATATATGAACCTGAAAAAATTAAATTTCAAGTAATTTCAGTTGACGGCGGCCCTAATAAATTAATACGTCATAGCACGTATAGCTGGTCAGATAAACTAGACGAAATTGTTGGAAAGTATGTCGTAGAACCAATAACAAAAAAATATAAGTGTTATATGGGTAGAGGCGTATCAGATGTTATATTGTTAATTCATTCTGTAAATAAACCAGGTCGCACAAATGAATTGGAGAGCGATATTTTGAATAATCAAAAAGAAATTATTGAAATTTCGAAACAAAGTGGTTTTAAATCAGTTTTTTTAGTTTTTGATATTTCTGAACAAGTGATACCGATTTATATCCCATGATTATAATTTTGAGAGAACGCGCGAATTCAATAGTGTTGAGCCAGACGATTTAAGCCTCTGGGAAGGTGCTTTAAGGCCTTCACAGATAGAAAACATCTATAATCAAACTAAAATTGAGTAGGTACAGGTGCACCTTGCCTTTTTTGGCTTTTTATTGTAATATTTAGGGGTTATTGGGGGGAGCGGGCGATTACTCTTTGTTGGCCTTGCTAACAAGGGGAGGAAAGTCCGGACTTCGCTAGTATCTCAATTTTTGAGACTTAAATGATAGTGGGTAACGCCCACCGGCTCGTTTCGGTTATCGTCGGACGCGGCTAGGGAAAGTGCCACAGAGACAATACTAATCCTGCAATTTTTTAACAGGATAAAAGGTGAAAAGAGGCTAGGTGTTTCGCAAGAAGCTGCTGGTCTCGCTCTCCGGTGACGGAGATAGCGCGGCAAACCCTATCAGAAGCAAGAGCAAACTCTTTTTTAGCCATCGGCTGATTAAGATGACAAGTGGCTCGCACGAGCTAACTAGTAATAGTTAGCCTAGATAAATGATCGCTTAAAACAGAATCCGGCTTACAGCTACCCCAATAACACGTGTTTACAATAAATTTATATATGAAAAAAGCTGAATTATTTTTCTCAACCCTGTTTATCCCGGTTGATTTTGCGATGATTATTTTAGCCGGTTTGTCCGCCTATAATCTCCGTTTTTCCAATTGGACCGTTAGTATTAGACCGATTGTTTTTAATCTGCCTTTCAACGAATACTTCAAGTCGTTGCTGATTATTGCCGTGCTTTGGGTTTTAATTTTTGCTCTGGCCGGCCTCTATCAAATAGGCAATGCCCGTAAGCTGGCGATAGAATTAAGAAGAGTTTTTTTAGCTTGTTCAACCGGCTTGGCTTTAGTCGCGATTATTATCTTTTTTCAACGGGAATTATTTGATTCCCGTTTTATCGTTTTAGTCGGCTCCGTGCTGGCTTTAGTTTATGTTAGTTTAGCCCGCTCCTTTATTCGCTGGCTGCAAAGACGATTATTCGTCTATGGCATCGGTGTTCACAAAGTGATTGTGGTCGGTAATTCCAAAACCGCCGACAACCTTATCGCCGAGTTTTCCAGTAATAAGAAATCCGGCTATGAAGTCGCCAAAAGAGTTCGGGATTTTTCCCTAGAAACTGCCCAAGAAGTTTTGGAATTTATTAAAGAAAAAGATATTGATGAAATTATTCAAAGCGATCCTAACTTAAGCAAGGCAGAGACTTTGCGTCTATACGATTTTGCTAATGATAACCACATTACTTTTCGTTACGTCGCCGATTTATTGGAAGTTAAGGTTTTGCGCACCGAAGTCGCGGAAATAATCGGCATTCCGATTGTGGAAGTTAAACGGACGACGCTTGATGGCTGGGGCCGCATTTTTAAGAGATTTTTTGATGTTATTTTTTCCAGTTTGTTGATAATTATTTTTTCACCGGTTATTTTGCTAACCATGCTAGCTATCAAGCTTGATTCGCGCGGACCAATTTTCTTTTCCAGCCGTGATGATGGCTCCTTCTTGTATCGCGTCGGTGAAGGCGGCAAACCTTTTAAATATTTCAAATTCCGTTCCATGATTCCTAATTCCGATAGCATGAGATATAAAGAATTGGCGGATAGGAATGTGCGTGCTGACGGGCCGATGGTCAAGATTAAAGATGATCCGCGGGTTACCCGCGTCGGCCGTTTTATCAGACGCTATTCCATTGATGAGTTGCCGGAATTATTTTTAGTATTTATCGGCCGCATGAGTTTAGTCGGCCCGCGTCCGCATTTGCCGGAAGAAGTCGCTAAATACGAAAATTATCATCGCAAGACTTTAACTATCAAACCGGGTATTACTGGGTTGGCGCAAGTTTCCGGACGCAGTGATTTATTATTTGAAGAAGAAGCTAAGCTGGATATTTATTATATTGAGAATTGGTCAATGCTCTTAGATGTTTCCATTCTCTTTAAAACTCCGATGGCGGTTTTTAAGCATCGGGAAATTGAATAAGCTTATGAAGGTCGCCTTAATACATGATCATTTAGCCCAAGATGGCGGGGCGGAGAAGGTGTTAAAAGTTTTAGCCGACATGTTTAAGGACGCGCCGATTTTCACGCTGCTTTACGAGAAGAAAAACGTTGATAAATATTTCAAGGATCGGCAAATAGAAACTTCCGTTATTCAAAAACTTCCCGGCGGCGTTAAACATTACCAGTGGTATTTGTTTTTTATGCCGATAGCCGTGGAATTTTTTGATTTGCGCGGCTATGATTTAGTAATCTCCGATACCAGCTCTTTTGCTAAAGGCGTGATTACTTCGCCTGATACTTTGCATATTTGCTACTGCCACACGCCGACTAGATATTTATGGAGCGACACTCATCAATATATCAATGAGCTAAAATATAACAAATGGTTGAAGAAAATTATTTCTTTGATTTTAAATCGTTTGCGTCTTTGGGACAGATTGGCCGCGGATAGAGTCGATTTATTTATTGCTAATTCTCGAACTGTCCAAAAACGAATTGCTAAATATTACCGCCGGGAGTCATTTTTAATCTATCCGCCGGTGGAAACTGACCACTTTCAGATTGTTGAAGCGGAAGCTAATCAAGAATCGCCATATTTCTTAATTGGTTGCCGCTTAGCACCGTATAAGCGCGTAGATATTGTTATTGAAGCTTTTAAAAAATTAGGCTCAGATTATCGCTTGAAAATTTTTGGCGACGGGGTTGATATGGAAAGATTGAAAAAATTGGCCGACGGAGCCGCTAATATTGAATTTTTAGGCAGAATCAGCGAGGGCGCCAAACCGCAGTTATTTGCGCGCGCCCAAGCCTTTATTAATCCTCAAGAAGAGGATTTTGGCATTACGGCCGTAGAATCTATGGCCGCCGGCCGTCCCGTTATCGCTTATCGTAAAGGCGGCGCGACCGAAACAGTAATTGAAGGGAAGACCGGCATATTTTTTGACGCTCAAACTCCAGAGGCAATTGCCGAGGCGGTTCAGAATTTTAGCAGTGAGCACTTCCTTCCTTCAGAAATAAAAGCTTGGGCAGAAAAGTTTTCTACCGAGAATTTTAAAAGACAAATTACCGAATTTATAAATCATCACCAGGAACAACTAAAGTAGCCTATGAAAATTGGAATTGATGCCAGAGTTTTAATGGATAAGAATTATAGCGGCGTATCAGAATATACCGCTAATTTATTATCGGAAATTTTGCGCCAAGACCGTGAGAATCAATATTCTTTATTTTATAATTCTTTTAAGAAACAGGAGCAACGTTTAAAAATTTGGCAGACAGCTAATACGAAGATTATTGGTACCCATTATCCTAACAAGCTGTTTAATTATTGTTTACAAAAATGTTTTAGCTATCCTAAATTTGATAAAATTTTAGGCGGAGTAGATTTATTTTTTGCGCCCCACCTTAATTTTTTGCGGATTACTCGTCAGACTAAATTAGTAGTAACGGTTCATGATTTATCATTTTTGCGCTACCCCGAGTTTTTTAGCTGCCGCAAAAATTTTTGGCATAAAGCGATTGGGGTCGCTAAACTATTAAAGCGCGCCGATAAAATTGTGGCGGTTTCAGAAAATACCAAACATGATTTAGTGGAGATTTTAAAAATTGCAGCTGATAAAATTAGTGTTATCTATTCGGGTAATAATTTTTTAGTGGCACCTTTAGATGCTGCTGAAAGCATGAAGTTTTTTTCTAAACATGATTTACAATCAGGGTTTATATTTTCGGTCGGCAATATTGAACCGCGCAAGAATGTTAGTGGTTTAATTGAGGCCTACGAAGAATTAAGAAAACGCCGACCAGACTTAACGCCGCAATTAGTTTTAGCCGGCGCTAAGGGTTGGAAGTATCGTCGGATATTTAAAATTTGGAAAAATTCGCCCTATCAAAAAGATATTAAATTTTTAGGTTATATTAGTCCGGCCGAAAAGACAACTCTGTTTGCCGCTGCCGCTGTTTTTGCTTACCCCTCTTATTATGAAGGCTTTGGCTTTCCGCCGCTTGAAGCCTTGAGCGCGGGCGTGCCAGTGGTGTCTTCCAATATCTCCAGTTTGCCTGAAGTTCTCGGCGGAGCCGCTTTGCTTGTTAATCCGTTCAAAACGGGCGATATTTCTGAAGCCTTGGAATTAATTTTAACTGACAATAATTTGCGCACCAAATTAATAGCTGACGGCCGAAAGCAGGCAGCGCTGTTTACTTGGGAGAAAGCCGCGCAGTCCTATTTAAAATTATTTACAGAATTAAATGAAAAATAATAATAAGAGCCAGTCTCAAAATAAAAGCAAATTCAAGAAGAAAGTTTTAATTGGAATGTCGGGCGGAGTCGATTCTTCAGTCGCGGCGCAATTGCTAAAAAATCAGGGCTATGAAGTTGCCGGGATTTTTTTGCATTTTTGGAAAGATGAATCAGCTGGCAGTAAAGCAGAAAATCGCTGTTGCTCTTTGGAATCCTTGATGGACGCCAGAAAGGTGGCGGCTAAAGTCGGAATTCCTTTATATACTTTTGATTTTTCCGCTCCGTTTAAAAAAGCGGTGGTGGATAAATTTTTAGATGAATATGCCGCCGGTCGGACACCAAATCCTTGCGTTGTTTGTAATAAGCAAATTAAAATCGGGCGTTTATTAAAATATGCGCGTCGTTTAGGCTATGACTATGTCGCTACTGGCCATTACTTGAATATTAAAAAAGTTGGAAAATCATATCAGTTATTTAAAGCCAAAGACAAATTAAAAGATCAGACTTATTTTCTTTATACTTTTTCTCAGGATGAACTCGCCCATTTATTATTTCCGCTCGGCGGCTATAAAAAACCGCAAGTACGAAAGTTGGCGGCGAAGCATGGCTTAATGGTCGAGTCAAAAGCGGAGAGTCAAGATATCTGCTTTTTATCCGGACCACATAATGATTTTTTAAAAAAATATTTAAAGCTGACGCCGGGACCGATTAAACTTTTAGAAACCGGCAAAGAAATCGGCACTCATCAAGGCTTGCCGCTGTATACCATTGGTCAAAGACGGGGAATTGAGATTGGTGGGACCGGTCCTTATTATGCAGCCAAATTAGATTATCGTCATAATATTCTCTATGTTGTTAAAGAATGGAATCAGGAAGTTTTATATAAAAAAGAACTGGTGGCTAAAAAAGTTAATTGGTTAAGCGGTGTAGCGCCGAAAAAAACTTTGAAGTGCCAAGCGGTTATTCGCTATGGCCATAAAGCGGTTGCCTGCGAGGTTTCCCTGAAAAATGAACGCGAATATTTGGTAAAGTTTGCTCGTCCGCAAAGAGCAATTACTGGCGGCCAGAGCGTGGTTTTTTATGATAAAGAGCGGGTGCTGGGCGGCGGGATAATAAAGTGATATAATCCTTCTCATAATTAAAACTAAGAAGAAATAAATTATGGCTCAAGAATTACCAGCAGTTTTTAAACGCATTCAAGACAAGAAAAAGGAACAGCGCGAACTAAAAGCAATGTTTCGCGACGCTTTAACTAATAACGGCGAATATCAGAAGGTTGTTCAAGAACTGGATGATTTAAAAATTAAAAAGAAGCAAATCGAAGCTTCCGTGAAAGCGGATTTTAAACAAGAGTTTGATAAACTGGAAGGCCTAAAATTAAATATCGCCGGCGATAACCAGCTTTTAAGTGACCTAGCCTTGACTCAATTTGTCAGCGGGGAATTAGTAAAATTGGTTGATGAAAATAAAGTTGAGTACGAGCCGATATTTACTGTTCGATTTAAGAAGGCGTGATTTTTTAGATTGAATTTATCGCGTGTTTGCTATAATCAAAAGCGATGTGGGCCCGGAGGTGGTCCTCGAAATCAAACTTAGCACTTGGTTTCCGGGGTTCAATTCCCCGCGGGTCCACATCCGGAAACTTAGTTGACCAGCTGTTCATATTTTGCTATAATTTTTTTACAAGTGCTAAGTTTGGTTTCGATATTAAGGATTACCTTGAAACTAAAAAAATCTCCCTTTGGGAGATTTTTTGTTATATATAATGTTTAGGTTAATAAAAAAGACCATATTAATGGTCTTTTTCTGTGCCGCGAGAGGGAATCGAACCCTCATGAAGTTTCCCCCACACGAGTTTGAGTCGTGCGCGTCTACCAATTCCGCCACCGCGGCTTATTATTCACGAAGTTTAGTATAATAAATTAATTTCCAATTGTCAAAAGGAAAGCTTTAATATATAATAATCTTATACAAATATTACCAATAATTATGGGTAAAGTTATTGCGGTTGTAAATCAAAAGGGTGGGGTAGGAAAAACGACTACAGCGGTCAATTTGGCCGCTTATTTGGCGCACCTAGGCAAACAGGTGCTGCTTATTGATGTTGACCCGCAAGCGAACGCGACCTCCGGTTTAGGTATAGACCATCGTAATTTGGAATTTGGAATTTATGAGGCCTTAATCGGCGAAAAACCTTTTCATCAGATTATTAAGCGGACGATGCAATCTGGCTTCAAAATTGCGCCGGCAACTTTAGCGTTAGCCGGAGCCGGAATTGAGTTGGTTAATATGGATAACCGTGAATTCCGAATGGCCAATATTATTGAAGAGGCTAAAAAAGATTTTGATTATATTATTATTGACGGTCCGCCTTCTTTAGGATTGCTGACAATAAATAGCTTGGTGGCCGCGGATGAAGTTTTAATTCCGATTCAGAGCGAATATTTTGCGCTGGAAGGTTTAAGCCAACTATTAGAAACTATTAATTTAGTGCAAAATAATTTAAAGCCGGAATTGGGAATTATGGGCGCGGTGATTACTATGTTTGATCGGCGCAATAAATTATCGGAATCGGTTATGGAAGAATTATATAAATATTTTCCGAATCGTATTTTTCGTTCGATTATTCCCAGAACGGTTCGTTTGGCGGAGGCCCCGAGTTATGGCCGCTCCATTTTACATTATGACCCGAAATCGAAAGGCGGCAAGGCTTATGAAAATTTAGCGCGGGAAATTTTAAGTTTTGATAAATAAAAGTTAATTATATTTTATATGGCGCAAGGACTAGGACGCGGACTTGGTTCGCTTATCCCTAAAAAAACCATGACTTATGGTCAAAATCCTTTTCAAGCTGAAAATCACGGGTTAACCGAAGATACGGTTGTTTTGCATGATAACGAACGTATTTTAAAAATTAGTCCTGATAAAATTGATATTAATCCGCAGCAGCCGCGGACTAATTTTGCTGATGGCGCTTTGAATGATTTAGCAGAATCAATTAAAGAGCACGGAATTATCTCGCCGTTAATTGCTACCAAAAAAGGCGATCGTTTTGAACTTATCGCCGGTGAAAGACGCCTGCGCAGCGCCAAGCTTGTCGGCTTGAAAACGGTTCCGGTTATTATCCGCGAAGAGAATGAGCAGAAAAAATTGGAAGTCGCTTTGATCGAAAATTTACAGCGTGAGAATTTGAATCCTTTAGAAACCGCTCGCGCCTATAAACGTTTAATTGATGAATTTAATATCACCCAGGAAGAGGCGGCCAAGAAAGTCGGCAAAGCGCGTTCCAGTGTCGCCAATGCTTTACGTCTTTTGTCTTTGCCTCCGGAAATTCAAAATGCGCTGGACGCCGGAAAAATTAGCGAAGCCCATGCCAAATATTTATTGGGGATTGATGGCGATGATAAGCAGCTGGTGATGCTCAAGAAAATTTTGCGCCATGATTTAACGGTTGCCCAGACTGATAAGGAAATCAAGCGCCTAGGCGGGACTAAGGCTGCAAAAAATAAAGATTATTTTGACCAAGCTAAAGAGGATGAGCTGAGCGAAGAATTAAGTACTAAGGTAGAAATAAAACGACAAGGGCGGGGAGGGAAGATTATTATTGATTTTTATAGCGATGAGGAATTGGGACAAATATTGACAAAAATAAGAAAATAGTGTATAGTTTAATATTAATTTGTTCTTTTAATATTAATCAAAACTATATACGATGGAAAAAAAGTTATGGGAAGATAAGAAGTTTATCGGAGTACTTATTGCTTCGATTATTATAGCCTTAATTATGCCTATAGTCGCCGATACTGGCAGTTTTTGGAAAGATGTATTTTGTGGCATCGGCATTGGTGCCTTAAGTTTATTGGCCATTTCTTCGGCTTTTATGCCCAAATGCTGATGTTACCACCTTAAAAATTAGGGACTTATTCAAGTTCCTTTTTTATTTGCTAATATCCTTGAGCTATATTAAAATAAAAAGAAGTTAAACTAAAAATAAATGTCTTTTGTCCACCTCCACAACCATACTCATTATTCTTTGCTCGACGGTCTAACCAAGATTGACGAGATGGTTAACTATGCCAAAGAACAGGGTTCGCCGGCAGTCGCGATTACCGACCACGGGACGATGTATGGCGTGATTGAGTTTTATCAAAAGGCTAAAAAAGCCGGCGTGAAGCCGATTATTGGGGTAGAATGTTATTTAAGCCCTGGTTCGCGTTTTGACAAAAATACCAAAGATGATGCCAAGCGTTTCCATTTGCTGCTACTGGCTAAAAATAACGAGGGCTATAAAAATTTAATTAAACTGGTCTCCCGGGCCCATATTGAAGGTTTTTATTATAAACCGCGCATTGATTGGGAGCTTTTGTCCGAGTGCCATGAGGGATTGATTGCTTCTACGGCCTGTTTAGCCGGAGAAATCCCGCGCTTAATTTTGAACGATAATTTAACGGAAGCGGAAAAGCGCATTAAAGAATATAATAGTTTATTCGGGCAGGATAATTTTTATTTGGAGTTAATGGATCACCCGGAAATTCCAGAGTTGGCTCGGGTCAATGAAGAATTACTTAAATTTTCTAAAAAGCTCGGCGTCCCAGTGATTGCCACTAACGATGTCCATTATTTCAAAAAGGAAGATGCCGAGGCTCAGGATATTTTGTTATGCCTGCAAAATAAAAAGAAAATTTCCGACACCGATAGAATGAAAATGATTGGTTATGGAGACTATTCTATGCGTTCTAACGCTGAAATGATTGCCGCTTTTAAAGATACGCCGGAGGCGATTGCCAATACTTTGAAAATTGCCGAGATGTGCAATGTGGAAATTGAACTGGGTAATATCCAATTGCCGCATTTTGAAGTTCCGAGCGGATATGACGGCAATACTTATTTAAAAAAATGGTGCGAAGAAGGAATCCTTAAACGCTATCCCGACGCGAAAGCCCATGACTTGCTTCCAGTGCGTGAACGCTTGGATTATGAATTGTCCGTAATCGCTAAGATGGGCTGGCCCTCTTATTTCTTGATTGTCGCTGATTTTATCAACTGGGCCAAAGATAATAAGATTGTGGTTGGACCGGGAAGAGGCAGTGCCGCCGGTTCTCTGGTTTGTTATTTGACAGGGATTACTAATCTTGACCCTCTAAAATATAATTTACTTTTTGAGCGCTTTTTAAATCCGGAGAGAATATCAATGCCTGATATTGATATGGATTTTGCCGATACTCGCCGGAGTGAAGTTTTAAATTATGTCGGGGAAAAATATGGCCATGATCATGTCGCGCAAATAATTACTTTTGGAACGATGGCAGCGCGTGCGGCTGTGCGCGACGTCGGGCGTGTTTTAGACGAACCTTATGAATATTGCGACAAAATTTCCAAGAGCATCCCGATGTTTACCAAATTGGATGAAGCTTTAAAGACAGTGCCGGAGCTTAAGGAAATGTATGCGAACGAACCGGCCGCCAAAAGGATTTTAGATTATGCTAAAAGATTGGAAGGGGTGGCGCGCCATGCTTCTACTCATGCTTGCGGGGTGTTAATTACCAAAGAGCCGTTAACTGAATATGTGCCGATTCAAAAGGCGTCTTCGGCTGATGAAAGCATTATCTCACAATATTCCTTGCATCCAGTAGAAGATTTGGGACTGCTCAAAATGGACTTTTTAGGCTTGAAAAACCTAACAATTATTGAATCAGCCCTTAAGATTATTAAAAATACTAGAGGTTTGGAGATTGATATTGATCAAATTCCGCTTGATGACTTCGATACTTACAAACTTTTTCAAGGCGGAGAAACTACCGGCGTTTTTCAATTTGAATCATCGGGCATGAAGCGTTATTTGCGCGAGTTAAAACCTACCGTCTTTGAAGATATTATTGCGATGGTCGCCTTATATCGCCCGGGGCCTATGGAATGGATTCCTGATTATATCGCCGGCAAACATCAGACTAAGAAGGTCTCCTATCTCCATCCGAAGCTGGAAGGTATTTTAGAAAATACTTACGGCGTGGCAATTTATCAGGAACAAGTTATGCAGATTGCCCGCGACCTGGCCGGCTTTACTATGGGCCAAGCTGATGTCTTAAGAAAGGCGATGGGTAAAAAAATTGCTTCGCTGCTAGCAGAACAGAAAGAAAAGTTTGTGGAAGGCTGTGTGAAGAATGGCGTTTATAAAGAATTAGCGGAGAAAGTTTTTTCTTTTATTGAGCCGTTTGCTGGTTATGGTTTTAATCGCAGCCACGCCGCCTGTTACGCCATGATTGGTTATCAAACTGCTTATTTAAAGGCTCATTGGCCGGTAGAATTTATGGCGGCGCTTTTAACTTCCGATCAGGGGGACAGCGACCGGGTGGCGATTGAAATTGAGGAATGCCGCAATATGGGCATTAAAATTATGGCGCCGGACGTTAACGAATCTTTCGGGACTTTTACAGTGGTGACCGCCGGTACTAAGGAAAATAAAATTGTGGATGCTAACGAAAAAGTTGATACGATCCGCTTTGGTTTAAAGGCCATAAAAAATGTCGGCGAACATATCGTGGACACTTTAATCAAGGAACGCAAAGAAAACGGCGCTTATCACGACATCTTTGATTTATTGGAAAGGGTTACCGACAAAGATTTAAATAAAAAATCTTTAGAAAGTTTAATTAAAAGCGGCGCCATGGAGGGTTTTGGCGAACGCGGATTTTTATTAGCGAATCTAGAAAAATTTTTGAGTTTTAATAAAGAGGAAACAAAAAATAAGGACAGCCGCCAGGATAGCTTATTCGGAGAATTGCCGGAGGAATCTAAAAGCCGGCCTCGTTTGATTGATTCAGCGCCGGCCGCCCAAAATGAAAAATTGATTTGGGAAAAAGAGTTGCTCGGTCTCTATGTAAGCGAGCACCCTTTTAATTTCTTTAAACCTTATCTGGCCGGTTACGCCTTGCCGATTGTCAGTTTGGCCGGACACAAAAATGACGATCGAATAATTACCGCCGGCGTCATTGCTTCCATTAAAAAGATAATTACGCGCAAAGGCGAGTCTATGATTTTTGTTAAGATCGAAGACGCCACTTCTTCAACCGAGCTTTTAGTTTTCCCCCGCCTTTATAAAGAAACTGTTGAATTATGGGAGGAGGGTAGAACAATTATTATCGACGGCAAGGCTTCGGAGAAAGACAGCGATTTAAAAATTTTAGCCAATCGGGCTAGAGCCTTAGATATGAATGCGCCGCAGAAATCAATTGATGATTTTAAGCGGTTAATGATGGAATCGCCGGCGCCCCTTGGTAATCGCTATCGCCATGGCAATACTGGCGGGGCCAGCGGCAATCCAGGGTACAAGAGTCCTTATGCCGGGCAGGCAGCGGCTCCGTCTTCCGCCAAAACGCCAGTTAAGGTTAAGGCAGAAACTGAGAAGCCGGCATTTTCACCGGCTTCGGCCAGCGCTTTGCGGTTAATTATTTCCCGTCCTCCGTCTTTAGAGGATTTGAATATTTTAAAACAAATTTTTGCCGCTTATCCCGGAGAAGATGAAGTTTATTTTAGAGCAATTGAAGCGGAAAAATTTAAAGTTATTAAAACTGCTTTTCGGATTGCCAATAACGAGGCTCTTAGGCAGGAATTGGAAAAGAAATTAGCCACTGTATTTAAAATTTCCGTTTAATTTTTATTGTTTAGATTTTCATTTTTTGCTATAATAAGATTGACTTCTTTAAAGTCAATTTTATTTTGTGATAAATTTTTAATTTCTTTCTTTTTAAGTATGCCTAGATTAAAAAAGACCGAACCAAAGGCGGTTTCCAAGGCTAAAGTTTCTAAGGTTAAAAAGCCTGCCTCTAAGATTGCAGCCGCGCCTAAAGTTGCGCCGGCTAAAAAAATAATTACTAAGCCTAAGGCTAAACCGGTTATTATTGATGTGATTGAAGATGACGATGACGGCTTTGATGATGCTAATTTTTTTTCCGACGAATCTTTAGCAAAAAGCAGCTTCATCCCCCAAGCGCCGGATCCGGAAAAAAATATCGACGACCTGCCTGCCCCAAAAGCAGAAGAAATGGATGCGGCTATTGATGTACAAAAGAAGTTTTTTTCCGAATTAGTAACCGAAATTAAAACTAAGCAGGGAGGTAATTCGCCGGAAGATTTAGAAATTAAAAAACGACCCGCACCTAAAAAAAGAATCAGCCTGTATAGCCGCTTAGCTTTAAAATTCCTATTATTGGTCGGTATTCTAGCGATTTTGGTTTTTTATTTTTCTTTTTCTAAATTAACAGTTTTAGTGACTCCGCAAGTAGAAACTATCAGCGATACCTTGTTTTTACGAGTGGGCGGCGATAATTCAGCCACCTCAACGGATGATGCCCGAGAAAAAATTAATGGCGCAGTTAATGAATATCCGGTAGAAGTTACTAAGATTTATCCGGCGAGCGGTGAAGACGCTCTCGGCCAGGAAGTTACCGGTAGAGTTACTTTAGTTAATAACTATGTTAAAGACCAGCCGCTAGTAGCGACGACTAGATTACTATCTGGAGACAATAAGCTCTTTAGGCTTAAAACGGCAGTGACAATACCGGCGGGAGGGAAGATTGAGGCCGAGGTTTATGCCGATAAAGTTTCGCCGGAGATGGCAATTAATTCCGCTCATTTCACAATTCCCGGTCTTTGGGCCGGCTTGCAGGATAAAATTTATGCCGATAGCGTCGAGCCTTTTTCTTATCAAACCAGTTCTGAAAAATATGTGAAGGCCTCTGATTTACAGTTAGCCCTGCGCGATGTTGACGCCTTGATTATGGCAAAGCTTAAGGAGGGGCAAAGTTTTCCGGCCGATAGCGTAGTCTTATATGAAATTTTAGATTCCACCGATGCTAAAACTGATGCTCAGGCCGGCGATAAAGTTGACCAATTTACTTTAACTGTCAAAGCTAAGGTTGCCGTTGTCGTCTTTCCTAAACAAGAGGCAGAAAAGCTAGCGGCCGCTAAATTAAATTTATTGGTTCCTGATGATAAGGAATTGTCGGAATTTAAAGCAGAAAGTTTGTCTTATACTTTAGAAAGTTACGACCCTGATACGAAAACTGCCGCCGTTAAAGCGTCTTTTTCCGGCTTGATGATTCTTAAGAGTAATGCCGACATCATTGACCGGGAAAAATTAGTTAATCTTAATGCCTCGCAAATTGCTACTTACCTCGGAGATTATCCGGAAATTGGAAATTATGAATTAAAGTTTTTTCCGACTTTTATCAAAAAAGCCCCTCACCTAGTAGATAGAATTGAAATAAAAATTGCCTACTAAAATTATCTGATTTTCATAATAAAAACGTCCCTCTCGGGACGTTTTTTTTGGATGATTAAAATGAGTTTAATATTTAGAATAAGCCGAGAAACTTGCCGCTGCTTTTGGGGGTTTTGGTTTTTTTGTCTAAATAAATATTTTCCGCTTCTTTTAAGCTTGCACCTTTAAGAATCAAGGCGCTAATCGCTTGTGCTAGACGGGCAGCTTCGGCGAGCGGGCGCTGATGAAGATTGCGGCCGATGGCTAGACCGGAGCTTTTGCCGATTTCCAATTGTAATTTTAAAAAGTTTAAAATTTCTTTAGCCGGCTGTTTGCTGCCGCCGACGCAAATTACTTTAGTCCGGCCAGCGGCGGTTGTGGCTTCTTGAAATTTAAGAGCGGCCAGTTTTTTGTCTTTAGCGCCGTAGGGATATTTTATTTTAACAAAATCAGCATCTAAACAAGCGGCCACGCCGGCGCCGCCGGCAATTGTGTGGATATCTTCTTCTTTGACATTCTTGCCGCGGGGATAAACCCAAAGAATTGCTAATAGTCCGGCTTGGTGAGCTTCAAAAATTATTTTAGCCGCTTGGGCGAGCATTTGCGCTTCATATTTTCCGCCTAAGTAAAGCGTGTATCCGACACCGCCTATTTTTAAGCCGCTTTGTTTCTTAAAATTAACAATTTCCGCCACGCTCCATAATGGCAGGCTGGAATCTTTTTCTTCATTCGGTCCTAAATTAGTCTTGCCGTTCAATTTGATAATGTAAGGCAACTGGCGGTAATTAGCGCCATATTGAGCAATCAGTCCTAAATGCATGGCCAGAACACCACCGTTTGAGGCGGCCGCAATTTTGAAAAAATGTTCTGGGTCATTATCTTCCGGGCTGATACCTGGTCCAAAAAAATCGCCGTTTAAATGCTCCAGTTTCTGATCGCCGGCAATTAAAAACAAATTGCCGCTATTTTTGGTAAATAGTGCCAGGTTTTTTAAATATTCCGCTCTTTTTTCCGGTTTAACACTCAGCGGAATGGAAATTTTTTTCATATATATTTATAAATTATGGCTAATATGCTATTATTAAAACAGCAATCAGCTTAATTTTAGGAGTTTAGATTACATAAATATTATAACATAAGTATGGAAAAAGATAAAAATAAAGATGATATTAATCTAAAAAAATACCATGATTTAGGCGGGCTGACGATTAGCGAAATGAATATCGGCCTCTGGTTTTCTGAACATCGCAAGGCTCTGACTAAAGCCCTGACTGTTTTTTTGATTGTGATTTCCGCTTTCTTTTTTATTTATTCAACATATAACTATATTATGTATTTTTTGAGCGGCGCGGTTGATAATCAAACTGAAACCCAAGTTACTTCGCCACGCAATGTTGTTGCTGAAATGGCTGCCGCCCCGGTGGAGGTTTTTAAGAGTAATAACCGCTATGATTTGGCGGTGTTGCTTAAAAATCCGAATGACAGTTTTTCGGCCGAGTTTGATTATTGTTTTTTTCAAGCCGAAGCCGAAATCTACTGCGGGCATTCTTTTATTTTGCCGGCTGAACAAAAATATGTAATGGCTCTAGGATTAGAGATTAATGCCGCCAGTGTTAATCCGGTTTTTCAGGTAAAAGATATTTTTTGGAGCCGCGTTAATAAGCGGGTTATTCCTGATTGGCAGGTTTATTATAATGCCCGTATTAATTTTACAATTTCCGATATTAATTTTTTAAGCGCTTCCCGCAGCGGTTTGTCCGAGAATCTAAGGCTTAATAGCTTGGATTTCCATGTGGTCAATAATAGTCCTTACAGCTATTATGAAGTGCCATTTGATATTTTATTTTATTCCGGTTCACGTTTAGTGGGGGTAGAGCGCAGTGTGGCCAATAATTTTTTAGCTGGTGAAAGCCGGGACATAAAACTCAGCTGGGCGGGGGAGGCGGAATCGATTAGCCGCGTGGAAATTAGTCCGCGCCTGAATATTAATGATAATGATATTTTTTTGAAGTATCAGGGCTCCGGCAATTAATATGTTTAACCGCCTAAAGTCCCATTTCTATAACTTCGATTGGATTATCATGGCCGCCGTCCTGTTGTTGCTTAGTTTTGGCTTGGTAGAAATTTATAGTGTCGCTTTGGGGCGGGAGAGCCTGGATTTGCTTAATTTTCATAAGCAAATCTTTTTTGTAATTTTTGGCTTTGTCTTATTGATTGCTTTTTCCTTTATTGATTACTATTTTTTAAAAAGCATCAGCCGTTATCTATTTTTTTTCGGCGTGATTTTTTTGTTAGCGGTATTAATTTTTGGGGATACTATCAGAGGCACGAAAGGCTGGTTTAATGTGGCAGGATTTAGTTTGCAGCCAGTAGAGTTTATTAAAATAATTTTAATTTTATTTTTGGCTAATTATTTTTCCAGTTTGGCGACCAAAGTTAAAACTACCAAGAATTTTTTTATTTCTGCCGGCTACACTTTAGTTTTTGTCGGCTTGGTTCTGTTGCAGCCGGATTTTGGTTCCGCTTTAATCTTAAGCGCGATTTGGATAGTTTTGATTATGGCGGCTGATTTTAATCTCAAGTATTTTTTGGCTATCGGCTTGGCGGCGATAATTTTATTCAGCTCGGCCTGGTTTTTCTTTTTTAAAGATTATCAGAAGGAGCGCATTATGACTTTTATCTCGCCGACAGCCAATTCTTTAGAATCCGGTTATAATATTTCGCAAGCGATAATTGCTATCGGTTCCGGCGGCATCACCGGCAAGGGCGTCGGCTTTGGTTCGCAGTCGCAGCTTAAATTCTTGCCGGAGGCGCAGAATGATTTTATTTTTGCCGTTATTTCCGAGGAATTAGGATTTTTAGGTGTTAGTCTGGTCTTATCTTTCTATTTTATCCTTTTTTTCCGCTGTTTTTCAATTTTAAAGAAAATCAACAACGATTTCGGGATTTATTTTTTAATTGGTGCCAGCGGCTTGATTTTTATCCAAATGTTTATTAATATTGGTATGAACTTAGGCATTATGCCCGTTGTCGGTTTGCCGCTGCCATTTATCAGCTATGGGGGGAGTTCGCTCCTATCTTTAATGATAATTGTCGGTATCATGCAAAATATCATCATTAAATCAAAAACTAGATATTAAATTTATGGAATTAACATTATCCGCGCAGAAACGCGCTAAAAATGAGAAGTTGGACAAAGATTATTTATCGGCGGTTTTATACGGCAAGGGGATAGAAACTCAAAGCCTTAAATTAAAATTAGCTGATTTTGTTAAAGTATTTGCTGCCGCCGGTGAATCAAATTTGATTAAGTTAGAAGCTGAAGCGGCCGCCGTTAATGTGCTGGTTAAAGATATTCAGAGAGATCCAATCAAGCACTTTATTAATCATGTTGATTTTTATCAAGTTAACATGAAGGAAAAAGTTAATACTGAAATCCCCTTGCACTTTATTGGCGAATCTAAAGTAGTTAGAGAGCTTGGCGGCATGTTAAATAAAGAAATCCACGAAGTTGAAGTTGAGTGCTTGCCTAGCGACTTAGTCGACCATATCGACGTTGATATTTCGGTTCTTAATGATTTTGATGATGTCATTAAGATTTCCGATTTAAATATTCCGAAGGGCTTGGAAATTAGCGCCGATGGCGAGACAATCGTTGCGATGGTAATGAAGCCGAAAGCTGAAGTTGAAAAACCAGAAGAAATCGCTGCTCCAGCCGCTACTCCAGCCGCTACTCCGGCTGAAGGCGATAAAAAATAACCCATTAGTCATTAGTATTAAAAAACTCCGAGTATATCGGAGTTTTTTGTTTGGATTTTATCCTAGACTGATGGTTATAAATCTTTTTTGGCCGCTTAAGTCTTTAATTATTTTCAGCTTCGCTCTTGGCCAGGTTTTTTGTGCTTCCAGTTTGATATGCCTGGCCTGTTCCGGATTAATTTCGCAAATTAAAAACAGGGAAGCCGGTTTTATTTTTTGGAGCTGTTTAAATAATTGCCGATAATATTTTAAGCCATCCAATCCACCATCCAGCGCTAATTTTGGTTCGCGGCTGATGCTCGGCTCTTCGCGGGTTTGCTTGGGTGTTAGATAGGGAAGATTGGCAGCGATTACTAAGTGAGCATCCTTTAGGGATTCTGTTGGAATGTTTTTCAACAGGTTGCTTTCTAAAAAGGCAATTTTTTTATGTAAATTTTGGATTTTGGCATTTTGGCGGGCAACAGTCAGCGCGGATTTAGAGATATCCAGACCTAAAAAGCTGGCAGCATCAAAAAGTGCTTCCGTCTCTTTTTTAAGTTCATTGGCTAGAGTGATAATAATGGCGCCGGAACCGGTGCCAATATCTATAAAATCTAAATCATTCTTTTTCTGACACGCGTAATTTAAAATAATTTCAACCAGTATTTCCGTCTCCGGGCGGGGAACAAGGACATTTTTATTAACTTTAAAATCCAGGCCATAAAATTCTTTATGACCGGTTAAATAGGCCAGTGGCCAATTGGCCAAGCGTTTTTTTTCCGCCGCTTTAAATTTTTTAATTATTACGAGTGATAAAATATCTTTTTCGTGAACAATAATAAATTCGCGCGGTTTTTGTATTAAAAAAGCTAACAGGAGCTCAGCTTCTAGACGGGGAAGTTTTGATTCTTGGATTAGTCCCTGGATATTCATGATTTTGCGGCGTCGCTTTCGGCTTTAGCGGCCTTTTTAAGGGAATTAACAATTTCGCTGATTTCACCGTCCATAATTCTGGTAATGCTGTGCCAGGATTCATTGATGCGGTGGTCGGTTACTCTATCTTGAGGGAAGTTGTAAGTTCTAATTTTATCCGAGCGATCGCCGCCGCCGACCTGATTTTTACGCGCGCTAGATTCGCTGGCCATTCGCTCTTCTTCTTGTTTGGCGAGCAGGCGCGAGCGCAAAACTTTCAGTGCTTGTTCTTTGTTTTGATGCTGGGATTTTTGATCCTGGCAGCTGACAATAATGCCGGTAGGAATATGTAATACTCGGATGGCGGAGTAAGTAGTATTAACGCTTTGGCCACCCGGACCGCTGGAGCAGAAGGTATCGATGCGGATATCGGCGGCTTTAATTTCAATATCAACTTCTTCCGCTTCCGGTAAAACTACCACAGTGGCGGTTGAGGTATGGACACGGCCCTGTTTTTCGGTTTCTGGGACGCGCTGCACGCGGTGCGTGCCAGCCTCGAACTTTAAAAGTCCATAAACCCCCTGGCCCTTAACGGTAAAGATTATTTCTTTGTAGCCGCCAATACCTAAAACACTAGAGTCAATCAGTTCCATTTTCCAGCCTTGGCGTTCGCAATAGCGAGCATACATTCGGAAAAGGTCGCCGGCAAACAGGGCGGCTTCATCGCCACCGGCTCCGGCGCGGATTTCTAAAATAGCATTCTTTTTATCATTGGGGCTGGCAGGATTTATTTCTTCATCCAATTCCGCGGCCAGCTTTTCCGCCTTCGCCTCCAATTCACCCAGTTCTTCTTCGGCCATCGCTTTTAATTCCGGATCACCGCCGGCAATTATTTCCTTATCTTGGGAAATCCCAGCATTTATTTTTTCCAGTTCGGTTATCAAATTAAGCGCTCTTTTAAGGCCGGCATGTTCTTGCGCCATTTTTATCATTTTATCCTTATCTTTTCCCAGTTCGGGATTAGACAATTCTTTTTCCAGTTCCGTAAATTTTTGTTTGATATTTTCGTACATATTTTTATAAATAGCTTTATTTAGCCATAAACTATTAGTTTAGCTAACAAAAAAGCAATCAATTATAACTATTTTAGCATAGATATGCTGAATAATTAAAGCTGATTGCTTTTTTGGCTTTTGCTATTTTTTGTTCAAAGTGACTTGAGCAATTTTTTTGATATCTTTAGTTTTGACGACCACTTCTTTTTTGGCTCTTTCCACGGCTCTCTTAGCGCGCTTAACCTTCTTGCCTTTTTGCGTGGCGCTGGCGCCTTTAGCGGAAACTTTAGCTTCGAATTTTTCAACACGGCGGGCAGTATCAACTAATTTTTGCTTGCCGGTATAGAAAGGATGACAAGCGGAACAAAGTTCAACTTTAATCTCCGGTTCAGTGGAGCCGGTTACAAAACTATTACCGCAAACGCAGCTTACTTTGCAGTCTGAATAATACTTAGGATGGGTATTGCTTTTCATACGTGAAAATAAAAAAATTTTATCTATTTTAAATAAAATTTCATCTATTAGTTATCTTTATTTTATGGTATTATTATGCTATCATAACTTTTAAATTTAATCAATAGCTGCTTGATAAGCTTTGGCCCTGTTTTGAGAAGTCTCTTTTTATGCCAAAAATACATAATATTGCTAAAAATACATCATATTTGACCTTGGCCTTAGTTATGCAAAAGGTCATTTCTTTTACCTATTTTACCCTCCTAGCTCGTTATTTGGGCCCGGCAGACTTGGGGAAGTATTATTTTGCCATCTCTTTTACAACGATTTTTGCGATTTTTATTGATTTAGGCTTTGCTAACGTTCTGACTAGGGAAATAGCCAAAGACCAGTCCAAGGCTCAGCGCCTTTTAGGCAATGTCCTAGGTTTAAAATTACCGCTGGCCCTAATTGCCATCTTAGCTGTTTTGGGGTTAATTAACGTTTTTCATTACGACCCGTTTGTTAAAATCCTGGTTTATATATCTTGTGTTTCCATGGTTTTGGATTCCTTTACTTTAACTTTCTTTTCGGCTGCGCGTGGCTTTCATAATTTGAAGTTTGAGAGCATCTCCTCGGTAATATTCCAGCTCATCGTATTGGTTATCGGTTATAGCGCCTTATTGATGGGCGGCGGCCTGATTCCGGCAATGGCGGCTCTAGCTTTGGCGAGCCTGTATAATTTTATCTATTCTCTTAGCATTCTGGTCCACAAATTAAAAATTGCTGTTAAAATTGTTTATGATAAGCCGATTATCAAAATGATTGTTAATATCAGCTGGCCCTTTGCTCTCTTTGCTATCTTTCAAAGATTATATACTTATTTAGATTCAGTTTTGCTAGCCTTTTTCGCGGGCGATGTTCAAGTCGGACTTTATCAAATTGCTTTTAAGATAATTTTTGCTTTGCAATTTTTGCCAATGGCTTTTACCGCCTCGCTTTATCCAGCTATGAGTTCCTATTGGCACAGCAATCGTCAGCAGCTCGCTATTTCTTTTGAACGGTCTTTAAACTATTTAAGCATCATTTCCTGGCCGCTCATCATCGGCGTTTTGTTGTTAGCCGATAAGATAGTTTTACTGTTTAAATCCGGATTTGGCACTGCGGTTTTACCGCTGCAGATATCTATGATTTCTTTGTTTTTTATTTTTATAAATTTTCCTATCGGCGCTTTGCTTAATGCTTGCGACCGCCAGCGGCGTAATACCTTGAATATGGGGATTGTCGCCGTTTTTAGCGTTATTTTAAATCTCGTTCTAATTCCGCGCTGGCAAGCGGTCGGCGCCAGCATCACCGTGCTGGTTAGCAGTATTTTGATGTTTGTTTTGGGCATTACGGTTATCAGCCGAATTATTGATTATCGCCCTGTAAAAAATTTGCTTGTTTTGCTTAAGTCTTTAGCATCCGCGGTGATTATGGGGGCCTTAATCTGGTTTGGTAAAGAATATATTCATATTTTAATCTTGATTCCTACGGGCGGGATTTTATATTTTTATTTTTTGTATTTGTTTGGCGGTTTTCAAAAAGAAGATATTAGCAGCGTTTTAAAATCGTTTAAGCTATGAAAACTTTACTTTTAACTTTAGAATTTCCGCCTTTTAATGGCGGGGTAGCTAATTATTACAGCAATCTGCTTAAGTATTGGCCCAAGGAAGAAAAACTTGAAGTAATTCATAATAATCAGGGAGCTTTGCTTAAAAAAGGCGTTTTCGCTTGGCGCGGGGTTATCGGCTTAATCCTCGGCCGCCAAAAAGATACTAGCTTCGATTATCTTTTAGTAGGCCATATTTTGCCATTAGGAACAGCCGCTTATTTAGCCTCCAGAATAAAGCCATTTAAATATGGTATTGTTCTTCACGGCTTGGATTTTTCTAACAGTCTGGCTAGTCCCCATAAACGTTTGTTAACGCGCTTAATTTTAGGTCGCGCTGATAAGATAATCTGCGCTAATTCCCGGGTTGCCCAACTTGTGATTAACTTTAATCCTAAATTAGAGCCCAAAGTGAAAGTCGTTAATCCCGGGGTTGAGCCATTAGTTTTGCCTGATAATTCTGAAAAAGTTCAATCTCTAAGAGCGTATTATCGTCTTGATGAAACTTTTACTTTATTAACCGTCGGCCGCTTAACTTTAAGAAAAGGCGTGGATGCAGTAATCAAATCTTTTTCCGATATTGAAATCCAAGCACTGAGGCCAAAGTATTTTATTATCGGAAGCGGTGAACAAGAAGAATATCTACAAGATTTGGCTAAAAATTCGCCGCTGGCTGATCGAATTATATTTTTAGGCGAGCTATCTGAAGCTGATAAGTGGGATTGGCTCCGGGCCTGCGATACTTTTATTATGCCGGCGCGGGAAATCGGCGGTGATTTTGAAGGTTTTGGGATTGTCTACTTGGAAGCTAATTTAGCGGGGAAGCCGGTTATCGCCGGTAATTCCGGCGGCGTTAAAGATGCTGTTTTGCATTTAGTAAATGGCCTGCTGGTTAATCCTGATAATCAGCCAGAAATCAAAGAAGCGATTATTAAATTAGCCAAGGATAAAAATCTGCGTCAGGAATTAGGAGCAAAAGGTAAAAGCCGCGCGCAAACGGAATTCAATTGGGACGCTCAAGCTAAAAAATTATGTCAATTTATTAAATAAAAAAATTATGATTTCGGTAATTATTCCTCTATACAATCGAGAAAAAACTATTATTAAAACGCTTGATAGCCTTGTTGGCCAAACATATCAAGATTTTGAAGTAATTATTGTTAATGATGGTTCTAGTGATAAATCAGAGGCTCTGGCTAGTGCTTATTTGCAGAAAGCCCAAAGTAATAATCGTTTCTTTTTCTTAAATCAGGCTAATCAGGGAGCTCCGGCTGCCCGTAATCACGGCTTTAAGGCGTCTAAAGGAGAATTTATAGTTTTTTGCGACGCTGATGCGATTTTAGAGCCGAATGCCTTGGAAGTAATGCTGGATAATTTACAACGGCACCCGGAAGCGAGCTACGCCTATTCTTCTTTCAATTGGGGAAGAAAATTTTTTAAGCTTAATGAATTTAATCCGGAACAATTAAAGCGTGAACCCTATATCCACTCGCTTTCTTTAATTAGGCGCGCTGATTTTCCGGCTTCCGGCTGGGATGAAAGTATTAAGAAATTTCAGGACTGGGATTTATGGCTGACGATGATGGAGCAAGGAAAAATCGGTCTCTGGATTCCGCAAGTTTTGTTTAAGATTCTTCCAGGCGGGACTATGAGTTCCTGGCTGCCTTCATTTGCTTATAAGCTATTTCCGTTTTTGCCGGCGGTTAAAAAATATCAAGCGGCTATGGAAATAATAAAACAGAAACATGGCCTTTAATAAAAAAATTTTAAAATTTTTTTTGTTCGGGTTGCTAGTTTTAGTGGTTCTTATTATTTTTGTGTCCAGCCAGTTGTTGCCGATAAGCAAAATCGCGACCGCTGAAGTTTATTTAAACCAACATTTAATTCAAGTTGAAATTGCGCAGACACCCTATCAGCTTTATCGGGGTTTAAGTGGACATCCGAAGATTTGTGCCGATTGCGGGATGTTATTTATTTTTCCCGATTTTGATGAACGAACCTTTGTGATGCGTGAGATGTTATTTCCTTTGGATATTATTTTTATTGCCAAAGGAAGGGTGGTAAAAATTTATGAAAATTTAGCGCCCGAAGGCGTTAACCCGCAAAATTTATATAATAGCGAAATTCCGGCTGACCAAGTTTTAGAAATTAATGCCGGTCAGGCTAAAGTTTGGGGAGTTAAGCCGGGCGATCAATTAATAATTAAATAAACATGAACAAACTTGTAAAAAATATTTTAATTATTCTCGGCGTTCTCGGTGCTTTAGAAGTTTTGTCTTTTTTGGGATTTTTATTTCCGCTGCTTAATCAATTGATGTTTTTGACGCTTCTGGCGGCCACCATTGTTATCGCCGCCTATAGTTTAGAAAATGGACTGCTAATTGTTTTGACGGAATTAATTGTTGGCTCCAAGGGCTATCTTTTTTATCTGTCATATTCGGACGGGAAAATGCTGTCTTTGCGCCTGGCTTTATGGTCGGCTTTAATGTTAGTTTTTATCATTAAATTAACTATTCAATTCATCAAGGAAGGGAATAAAGCGGAATATTTAATTCGTCTTAAAAAATTTATTTTTTGGAAACCATTTTTAGTTTTAGCCGTTTTTGTCTTTAGTGGTTTAATTTCCGGATTAATCTATCGCAATGGCTTGAGCAATATTTTTTTAGATTTTAATGCCTGGTTATATTTTTTAATTCTGTTGCCGGCCGCCGCTTTAGATTTAAAAATCGAGAAGCTAAAGGTTGTTTTTTTGGCGGGAGCCAGCCTAGTGGCTTTAAAAACTTTAATTCTTTTAGGCTTGTTTTCTAATGGCCTGAACTTCGCGCCCACGCTTTATGCTTGGCTGCGGAAGACTTTGGTGGGGGAGATGACAACCGCCAGCGGCTGGAATCGGGTTTTTATCCAATCGCAAATTTTTCCGATAATTGCTTATTATTTCTTTTTATTTAAAACGGTCACCATCGGAAGTTTGGCGGAGATGTTTAAGAGAAAAAAATGGTTAGTTTTAATTTTGTCCGCTTTATTTTTTGCTACACTGCTGATTAGTTTGTCGCGCAGCTTCTGGTTTGGATTTGCGGCGGTAATCATGACGACTTTGATTGTTATTTGGCGCCGCTATTCGTTTAAGCGCGCCTTTTTTATTGGAATTTGGTTTCTTAGTACGGCCGTCCTGGGAATGGTGATGATTGTGGTAGCCACGCCCAAACTGATTGGTAATTTAGATAATCAGTTGGCCGGACGCTTGGGAAATTCCGAAGAAGCGGCCGTGGTTTCCCGCTGGTCGCTGCTTCCGGAACTGTTTAAGGAAATAAAGAAGAATCCTATTTCCGGACAAGGATATGGAGCCAGCCTTACTTATATCTCCAGCGATCCGCGAGTCTTGCAAAATAACCCGGGCGGCCATTATACGACCTATGCTTTTGAGTGGGGCTATTTGGATATTTGGTTAAAAATCGGTATTTTTGGCCTAGGCGCATATTTATGGCTGCTTTTTGTGCTGGTTAAGGCCGCTCTCGTAAAAGCTAAAAAAAATCCGAACGATTTATATTTTGGCCTGGCGGGCGCTTTGGTATTTTTGGCGGCGCTTAACATTTTTACCCCTTATCTAAATCATCCGCTGGGTATTGGTTTTATTGTCCTTAGCTCTTGTCTAATTTGTAAAGATAGAGTATATTAAACATAATTAATTTCAATAAATTAAAAATTATGAATGAGCAGATAATCTCCCAAGAAGGGTATAATAAAATCAAGGACGAGCTTACCTACTTAACTACAATTAAACGCAAAGAAATTGCCGAAAGAATAGAGAGAGCCAAAGAATTGGGAGACTTGAGCGAAAACGCGGAATACAGCGAAGCAAAAGACGCCCAAGCTTTAAACGAAGGTAAAGTTCTAGAACTGACTAATATTTTGAAGAATGTGACGATTGTCGAAAATGGCGGCCCGAGCGGCGAAGTGGTTATGGGCTCCAAGGTTACGGTTGTGAGCGATGGCAAAGAAAAACAATACACGATTGTCAGTTTTAACGAAGCCGATCCTTTAAACGGCAAGATTTCCAACGAGTCTCCTTTGGGGGTTGCTTTTTTACATCGCCATAAGGGAGAGCAGGTTGAAGTAGAGACTCCGCGCGGCGTGGTAAAATATAAAATTACAAAAATCGAATAAAAATTATATGTCTGGCGCTAATCATGAAGAGTTAAAAGACGAGGCGGCAAAAGTTAGTGAGCGCGAAGAACGCTTGAAAAAGTTAGCCGCAATTAAAGAACAGGGGCTGATTCCTTATCCCGCTAAAACTGTTAGAGATAAAAATACGGCTGAAGTTTTAGGGTCTTTTGATAAATTAGCCGCTGAAGAGACTTTAATTAATATTGCCGGCCGTCTGAGAAGCGTCCGCAGCCATGGTAATTTGACTTTCGCGGATCTGGAAGATGAGAGTGGTCGTTTGCAAGTCGCCCTATCTAAGAAAGAATTGGGTGATGAGAGCTATAAAAATTTTGTCAAACTAATTGATAACGGTGATTTTATCCAAGTCGCCGGTGTTGCTTTTTTAACTCATAAAGGTGAACAGAGCTTGATGGCTAAGAGTTGGAATATTTTGACTAAAGCTTTACGGCCGATTCCCGATGCTTGGTATGGCTTGAAAGATGATGATGACCGTTACCGCAAACGTTATTTAGATTTGATTTTATCTCCGGAAACGCGCGAAATGTTCCGCAAGAAGGCCAAGTTTTGGGAAGTAACCAGAAATTTTTTGAAAGCGCGCGGCTTTTTTGAAATTGAAACTCCGACCCTGGAAACGACCACGGGCGGCGCCGAAGCCAATCCTTTTAAAACTCATCACGACGATTATGATCTTGATGTATTTTTACGCATCTCTGTCGGCGAACTTTGGCAGAAGCGTTTAATGGCGGCTGGTTATGAAAAGACCTTTGAAATTGGACGCGTTTATCGTAATGAAGGCTCCAGCCCTGATCATTTGCAGGAATTCACCAATATGGAATTCTATATGGCTTATGCTGATTATGAAATTGGGATGAAAGTTGTTCAGGATTTATATCAAGAAATCGCGCAGCAAGTATTTGGCAGAACCAAATTTACGACTAAGGGCATGGAATATGATTTGGCGGGCGAGTGGTCGCGCCTAGATTATCAATCTGAGGTTTTACGCCAGACAGGAATCGATGTCTTAAAGGCGACCGAAGTAGAGATGAAAGCGAAATTGGAAGAATTGCAAGTTAAATATGAAGGCGATAATCGCGAACGTTTAACTGATACTCTTTGGAAATATTGCCGCAAGAGCATTGCCGGACCGGTATTCCTAATTAATCATCCCAAATTGGTTTCACCTTTATCTAAGGCTAAAACTGATAATCCGGAATTAACCGAGCGTTTTCAAATTATTATTGCCGGCAGCGAAATGGGCAATGGTTTCTCCGAATTGAACGATCCGGTTGACCAATATAATCGCTTTGCCTTGCAGCAAAAATTAATTGATAGAGGGGATAAGGAAGCGATGATGCCAGATTGGGAATTTGTAGAAATGTTGGAATATGGTATGCCCCCGACTTGTGGTTTTGGTTTTGGTGAACGCTTGTTTGCTTTTATGATGGATAAGCCGGTTAGAGAGACAACTTTGTTCCCGCTGATGCGTCCGAAAATAGAAGTTGAAGATATTAAATAAAATGCGCCTTTGGAGTTTGTCGCCAAAATATTTAGACAGGCAAGGGCTTCTAGCTGTTTGGCGGGAAGGCCTTTTAGCTAAACACGTCCTGGAGGGGAAGACTAAGGGTTATCGAAATCATCCGCAACTGGAACGATTTAAGGAGCAGAAAAATTCGCTTGATTACCTTAATCTTTATTTGCATGGTGTCTACGAAGAGGCGATTAAGCGGGGCTATAAATTTGAAAAGGCAAAAATCGGACCCTTGAAAAAAAATTTAGAAAAGATTAAAGTAAGCACGGGCCAGATTTGGTATGAATTTGAGCATTTATTGAAAAAGCTGGAACGGCGAGATAAAAAAAGATTTCTAGAGTTAAAAGCTAAGCTTGATTTGGAAGTCCATTCCTTATTTCAGATCGAAAAAGGGGAAATCGCCACTTGGGAGAAGGTTATTAAGAAGTTGAAGGAGATTAAATAAATATATTCGGGGATCGTCTAACGGTAGGACTCCAGGTTCTGGTCCTGGCTATTGGGGTTCGAATCCCTATCCCCGAGCAATACAAAAAATAGACTAATATTAGTCTATTTTTTGTTATATTATTGACAAAAGTATATTTATTTGCCATTATTTGTTTTTGTATGTCTATTTGACATTACAGAAGAAATTTTCTTTTTAAAAAGACTAGCTAAAATTAAGTTAGTCTTTTTTATTTGTTAAACTGATGAAAAAAAACAACGTGCAAAAAATGCATATTGCAAATTTGGATAAAGGAAGCAACTAAATAGACAAAATACCGCTCTAGTGGTATTTTTGTTGTATGCTAAATAAAAATATTAATTTATGTTCTATCCCATACAATTATTGGCCGATTGGTTAACTTATTCGCTCTTTAGCATTACGCCTCAATCAGAGCTTGCTCATACGGTTAATTTTTTTATTTTTGACACTATTAAAATAATTATCCTCCTTTTGGTAATTATTTTTGTGGTATCTTTTATCCGGACTTATTTGCCGCCGCAAAAAGTTCGTTTGTTTATTGCCAAGAAAAATAAATTAACCGGCCATATTTTAGCTTCACTTTTAGGAATCATTACGCCTTTCTGCTCTTGTTCGGCCGTGCCTTTGTTTTTAGGATTTGTTGAAGCCGGCATACCATTGGGAGTGACTTTTTCTTTTCTGGTTGCTTCGCCGATGATTAATGAGGTCGCCCTAGTTTTATTAATCGGTCTTTTTGGTTGGAAGATCGCTTTAATTTATATTATTAGTGGTTTGCTGATTGCGATTATTTCCGGACTGATTATCGGCCGTTTAAAAGTTGAGCATTTAGTTGCTGATTTTGTGCGGCAACATAATCAAATAAATAACACCGCGCCGGTTGTCAAAAAAAATCTTAGAGAAAGAATTATTTACGCGCGCACTTACGCTTTTAATATTGTCAGAAAAGTTTGGTTGTATATTTTAATTGGCGTGGGTATTGGCGCCTGGATTCATGGTTATGTGCCTGCCGATTTTTTAACGAACTATGCTGGGGCGGATAAATGGTATGCGGTTCCGCTGGCGACATTAGTTGGAATTCCTCTATATTCCAATACTGCCGGCGTAATTCCATTAGTCAGCGCTTTAACCGAGAAGGGAGTAGCGATGGGCACAACTTTGGCCTTTATGATGGCGGTAACTGCCTTGTCTTTGCCGGAGTTTATGATTTTACAGAAGGTAATGAAAGTAAAATTAATAATTATTTTTGCTTCTATCGTGGGGCTGGGAATTATGTTTACTGGTTATTTATTTAACGCCATTTTAAAGTAGGCGTGATTGCCGAATAGCACCCCTTCGTGCTATTTTTATTATATAAACTTAGATATGCTATTAATCATTATTTTATTATTACTATCTCTATTGCTAGTGATTAAATCCGCTGATTTTTCTATTCGCTATTCCGCCAGTTTGGCGGAGAGTCTTAGTTTACCTAAATACATTATTGGTTTTGTGGTGGTGGCGCTGATTTCTGTTTTGCCGGAAATGTTTATTGCTATCACTTCAGCCCTGGAAAAACTCCCGGCTTTTGGTTTGGGAACTTTATTCGGTTCCAATATCGCGGACTTAACTTTAGTCTTTGGTTTGGTGGTTTTTTTATCAGGCAGAAATTTAAAAATAGAGAGCAAGCTTATTAAAAATCGCTTTTTGCATTTCGGCGCTTTAATTGTGCCGTTGCTCCTCGGTTTAAACGGATATTATTCCAGAATAGACGGCCTGCTTTTAATTATCACTGGGGCATTGTTTTATTATTTGATTTTAAAAAATAATGTTTATGCCGTTAAAGTTGACCGGCAAAAATTTCAGATAAAAAATTTATTATTTTTAGCGCTCAGCATGGGCGGGATTTTATTGGGAGCTCATTTCACGGTAAAATATGGCATTGACTTGGCCCATAGCCTAAAAATTAACTCCGCTTTAATCGGGATGTTAATCGTGGGGCTGGGAACGACTTTGCCAGAGTTATTTTTTTCTATTAAAGCTGCTAGGCATCATCACGACGACTTAGCTTTAGGGGATATTTTAGGGACGGTAGTCGCTGATGCTACAGTTATTGTCGGCATCATGGCGTTAATCAGCCCTTTTTCTTTTAATTCCAGGATTGTATATGTTACCGGCTCCTTTATGATTTTAGCGGCCTTCTTCTTATTTTATTTTATGAAGTCGGACAGAAGATTGAATAAGACAGAGTCGGCGCTGTTATTCGTTTTCTATATAATTTTTGTTTTAACCGAACTTTTTGTTAATCGTTAATTACGCTAGGCGGCCGCGGCTAATAAAGGACTTTACAAAATAAAATAGATGAATTATTATATAACTATAATTAACTCACTTATAGTTTAAAAATATGAGAAAACAAATCGGTTTTTTGGCGGTTTTGGTCGCCACGGTATTTGTCGGCGGTTGTACTTTAGGCTCTGCTGACAAAGACAATATAAATTATAATTCACAAGCAGGGGAAGAGCAGGCGGAAATTAAAACCACCGATGAATTAGTGGCGGCGGTTACTCCGGAAAATAGTGCTAATCCGCCGATTGATAGCAACTTGTCCGGCGTAAGCGCTAACGCCAAAATTTTAAATATCGTCTCTGAGGATTCAGAAGCTAAATATAGCCTTAATGAGCTTTTAAGCGGCGTACCGACTTTTGTGGTTGGTACTAGCCATCAATTAAACGGTCAAATAGCGGTTGATGCTGTTTCCCAGCCGGCGGCAATAACGATTGGCGATATTAAGCTTGATGCCACCAGCTTCACCACGGATAAACAGCTGCGTGACAAAAATGTTATCAGTATGGTTTTAAAATCTGATAAGCCGGAAAATCAATTTATTGTTTTCCATACAACCAACATCACGGGCGTTCCGGAAACTCTAACAGTTGATAAAGCATTCCCGGTAAAAATTACCGGCGACTTAACTATTTCGGGGGTTACTAAGCCAACTACTTTTGATGGCAGCGTTACCTGGAAGAGCGATGGCAGTCTTGCCGGTTCTGCTAGCACTGATTTAAGCTATGCTAATTTTGGCCTGGAAATTCCTGATTTACCATTTTTAGCTAATGTGGATGAGGTAGTTAAGTTAGAACTTAACTTAAGCGCTAAATAATACTTTTGTATTCTTAACTAATACTTGACAAAAACATACCAAATTGGTATGTTTTTTGTGTTACTTTAACAATTTAAGAAAAATAAATACACACACAAACAAACAATTATTAGTAATGGAAAAACCAAAAAATCACCAAGAACCGGGCATCAAGCCTTTAATTGGCATAATCGCCAATAGCACTTCACCAAGCAATCGCTTGGAGTTAATTGCCGAACTAGGAGAACCGCAGGATGGAGTTTTCGGTCCGCTTAAGTTTTCCTATCAGGATTTTCGGGGAGAGATTATTCCTCTGGATATCCAGCCTAATGAAATCCTGGAAAAATCAGGAATGATTAAAGGGCGCCAGGCGATGCTTAGAGCAGTCGCCTATTTAGCTTCTCAGGGAGCTAAAGTTATTTGTTTCACCGCCTCCACTAAAAGGCTTCCGGGAAGAACCGGGCAGGAAGTCAGAGAACTCTATCCCGATATCACTTTTTCTATCGGCGATAATCTTACCAATGTCTCCTATCTCATGATGATTGATTATTTTTTGGGTAACGGGATATTGGACAAAGAAAATGATGAGCTGGTCGTTATGGGCGCTGGTTTTTTAGGAATGCAGACTGCCGAATTCCTGCTGGCTAAAAATTGCCGCCGGATAACGATGATTAGCGAGCATTCTTTGCCTCCAGAATTTTCTAAAAAGATAAATTTGATAAATTCTTGGCAATTTATGCCGAGCAATATTAAATTATTTTTTAGCTGTTCCCATAAGAACCATTTGGAGCCGGAGGACTTCGCTTCATATTTTGCCGCTGACTCGGTTATCTTGGATGTTGCCGTCCCCCCGGGAATCAGCCGGGCAGTTTATGATGCATTACCTGATGGCGCTTCGCGTTGGGACGTCGGCGATTTTTTTCTGGAAGATCTCAGCTATCAATTTCCACCAGCTATTTTGAGTTTTCCGCGGGTGGGATTCTGGTATGGTTGTTTTACCGAAGCTGTTATTTTAAGCAAGGCGCAAGTAGCTGGAGAAAATCTTCAAGATTTTAATTTTTTTGAAATCAATCCTGAAGCACAAATAATGTTGCGCGGCTATTTAGAGCAGGAGCAGGTATCACTGCCACTGATAAATTTTTATCAGCCGGAAAGCCTAAAGTTAATTCCGTTTTGAAATTCGTGTGAAAGGGAGGGCAAAACATCGTCCTCCTTTTTTATTTTTTTATTTTTTTGTGATATAATAGCTCATAGAAAAATACAAGCTTTGTTATCTTATTTTATGTTATATAATAGCAGTTTATTTTCTCAGATGTTCTCTTTGTTGAGCTTGTTTTTCATTATCAGTTTAAGCATTGTCGTTCTCAAAAACAGCCGCCGTTTGGTCAACGGGCTGTTTTTTTTGTTGACCATTATTTTGGATTTGTGGATTTTTGGCAGCTTCATGATGATTAGCAGTGTTGATGATAGCCAGATAATTTTTTGGGACCGTTTTGTTTATGCGGCTGTCGTTTTTTGGCCTTCACTGCAATATCATTTCAGTTTAGCCGTTACTTATACTGACCGGCAGCGGCGGAATCTTTTGGCTTTTGCCTATACTTTCTCTTTTATTTTTTTATTTTTAAGCCAGACCGACTTATTCGTGAGCGGCATCTTCCATTATGCCTGGGGAGCTCATACTAAGGCTCAGTTTTTGCATAATTTTTTCCTTGGCGCCTTTGCCTTCTACGGAACTTTATTCTTTTATAATCTAATCAAAAAATATAAGAGCGAAATGAGCGCTCTAGAAAAAAAGCGCCTCACCTATTATATTATCGGCTTTTTGGTTTTGGATATTATTGGCGGGACCGCCTTCTTGCCGGCTTATTCTATTCCTTTCTACCCAATCTTTTTAGCAACGCCGCTGATTTTTTCTTTAATTATAACTTACGCCATTGTTTATTTCGGTTTGATGGACATCAAGCTGATTATTAGGCGCTCCTTGGTTTATTTTTTCTCGGTCATTTCTTTATTGGTGCCTTCTTACATTATTATTTCTTATGTTTATCTTTTCCATCAGTTTTATTCGGCTCCGGCTTTTGTGATTTTATTTTTCATTTCCATTACGCTTTTCCCGCGGACCAAGGGTTACTTTTACCGTTTTTCCAATAAGTATTTATTTTCCTCCTTATATGATTTTAATGAATTGATTTACAATTTAAACAACCGTTTACGCGCTTCTTTAGATATTAAACAGATATTTGAATCAACGATTGATATTTTACTGCAAGCTTTTCATAGCCGGGCAATTGCCGTTCTTTATTATGAAGAGAAAGCCGGTTATTGGACTATTCTTTATAATATTGGCTTTAATTTCGAATCTAGCAAAATAGATTTGCAATATGCGACAATGCGCAAGCTTTTAATCGCCGGCAAGCCTTTAGATTTAGACCGCTTAAGAAACACTCCGCCCCTGGCGGATAAGCGGGTGCTGACTTATTTGAAAAAAATTAATGCGGAGATATTGGTTCCGGTTAACGTAGAACAAAAAAAATTAAGCAGTTTATTAATTTTTGGCCCCAAGGAATCAGAGGAAGCCTATAACCGCAATGATATCAGGGTTTTGGAATCAATTGCTTCGGAAATTGGAATTTCCTTAGAAAATGCCTTATTATATAGAAGCGTTACCCGCTTTAACCTCAAGTTGCGTAATGAGATTGTTAAAGCGACCAAGAAGCTGAAAGAGCAGAATGAATCTTTGAAACAGCTGGATAAGGCCAAAGATGAATTTATCGGCATTGCTTCCCATCAGTTGCGCACCCCGCTGACCGGTATTAGATGGCTCGCGGAATTACTTTTGAAGAATCCGGAGCATAACCTGAGCGATAAGCAGCTTAATTTTTTGCGGCAGCTGAATGAGAGCAATCAAAAAATGATTAGACTGGTTAGCGATTTGTTGGACGTTTCTCATATTGAAACCGGGCGGAAGTTTGATATTAACAAAGATTATTTTTATATCGGCGAGGCAATTTCGGAAGTTCTTAAAGAAAATGTCTTTTTAATCAGTACTAAGAAATTAAAAGTTATCAATAAGATTCCGGCTGATTTGAATGTTTGGGGCGATCGCGAGAAAATTAAGCAAGTTTGGCAGAATTTGATTTCCAACGCTACCAAGTATTCGCACAATAATTCGGAAATTGAATTAAGCTTTAAGAAAGAGAAGGGAAAACAGCTAGTTTTCTGCGTGCATGATCATGGAATTGGCATCCCGGCCGAACAGCATGATAAGATATTTACCAAGTTTTTCCGAGCTAATAATGCCTCACTGCAGGATGGCGAAGGCACTGGTTTGGGGTTGTATATTGCCCGCGAAATAATTCGCGCTCACTCCGGCGACGTCTGGTTTGAATCCGTTCCTCAAAAAGGAACTCATTTCTATTTTTCCTTGCCGCTGCTAGCAGCTAAAAAAGATAAAAAAATTACAAAAATAACAAAGAAAAAAACCAAATAAATCCTAAAATTATGTCTAGCACGCCTAAAAAAATCTTAATTGTCGAAGACGACCGCATTTTAGCCTCGGCCTTGCGCGCCGGTTTAGAAGAAGAAGGCTTTGAAGTCATGGAAACCCATGATGGCCTGGAGGGCTTAGCTGCGGCCAAGAAATATCTGCCCGATTTAACGCTGTGCGATATCAGTATGCCGAAGATGGACGGCCTGACAATGTTGGAACAGATTCGCCAGACGACTTGGGGACAATATTTAACCGTGATGATGCTAACTAATCTTAATGACAAAGAAAATATTTCTTTGGCTTTAAAAAATTATGCTTTCCGGTATTTTGTTAAAAGCGATTGGGATTTATCCCAGATAATCCAGGAGATTAAGAAGGAGTTAAAGGTCAAATAAAATTATGGCCGAAATTAATAATAGTGATAAAGATGGTTTTACTTTAATTGAACTGCTAGTGGTTATTGCGATTATTGGCTTGTTATCAACCTTATCTATTTTAGCGCTTAATCAGGCAAGAGCGCGCGCTCGAGATGCTAGAAGAATTTCTGATGTTAAACAGATATCTAAGGCTTTAGAAATATATTACAACGAGAGCGGTAATTATCCGGCGTCTATCATTCCCAATCAGTCAATTACTTATGACGGCTACACCTTTTTATCATCAGTGCCGGTGCCGCCATCGCCAATTGACGGCTCTAGCTGCCCGACAACCCAAGCGGTTTATACTTATACCCGTTTTGGTTCCAGCGCCTCTAGTCCGTCATACACTATCAATTTCTGTCTCGGCGCCAATATCGCCAGTGTTACCGGGAATATGATGATGAATATGACTCCGGCGGGAATTTTTACTGGTGACGTTGGGTCTGGTAGCCATATGGCCTCGCCTAGTTAAATAAATTTAGATTGTATTTTAAAAGGAGCTTGTTTGGAGCTCCTTTTTGTGTTTTGAAATGTTTTTTTATTTAGGCCCATTGCGATATTTGATAATCGGCCGGGACTATTAGCGAGTTGGGATTTTTGCCATCCCAGGAGATTTGGCCGTTTACCACCAAGTCGGTGATATTTGCTTGGTAGCGATGCTCATAGGAATTAACCAGACTGCCCAGTTGTTCTGGGTTTTTAATTCCGCTCAAAAATATTTTCAGCTGAAAAAATGTTGGGCCGTGGTCGAATTCTTCATCGACAAAGTGCATAGTTATCCCTGAACAGCTTAATTTTCCGGCTTGGTAAGCGGTAAATACTGCTTCATGAACATGATGGCCATACATGCCAAAGCCGCCAAAAGTTGGGAGTAGTCCGGGATGGATGTTAAATACGGTTTTAGAATTAAAAATAGTATTCAAATCCAAGCCCTTAATTTTCTTAAGCCAGCCGGAGAGAGGAAAGAAATTGGCTCCTGACTCCAAAGCAATTTTTTGGTAATCCTCAGCTTCAAAAGAAGCCATGAAGTAAAAGGGAATGCCCAGGCGGTCAGCGCGTTCGCGTACGCCACCATGAGCATGATTAGAGACTACGCCGACCATTTCGGCGTTCAATTTTCCCGCCTCAATCGCGTGGAATAAGACTTCAAATCCAGAGCCGCCCCCGTCTTTCGTCCCAGAAGCAAATGGCAAAATTTTTGGTTTTCTCATTTTTTACTTATTTTTAAGGTTCAAAAATATTCAGAATTATCCTTTAAATTATCATAATGCTTCATTATTGTCAAAAAGATTGATTTTATTTGAGCTTTAGGTTAAGATAATAAAGTTAAATAAACTATTTTATAAAATACATCTATGGCTAAAAGAAGCACCGGCGTCGGCAAAATGAAACCGACCCATTCCCGCAAGACCGCAAAAAGATTAGAAGCTAAGCGCGTAATGCTCGAAGAGAAGGCGGCTAAAAAGTTGAAACACAACATTAAGCACTAAATCCAGAAAAATAAAAAATCGTTCAACTCCGAGTTGGGCGTTTTTTTATTTTTTGCTAATTCATTAAAGAATGCTATAATAACCCTATAATAAAGTATTAATTAACTAATATTAAACATATGACCAGTAAAATAAAAGACATTTTAAATAAGCAGATAAATGAGGAATTCTACTCATCCTATCTTTATTTGGCTTTCGCCGCTTTTTTAGAGAAAAAGGGCCTAAAGGGAGCTGCTAATTGGATGAATATCCAGGCTAAAGAGGAAAATGATCATGCCTTAGGTTTTTATCGTTTTCTTTTAGATCGCAACGAAGAACCGGTTTTAGAGGCGATTGCCAAGCCGGATTTGTCGGGTCTAAAGAATATTAAAGATATATTTAGCGCTGGCTTGAAACACGAGCAGCATATTACCGAACGCATCAGTAATATTCACCAACTAGCTAAAGAGGAAAAGGATTCTGCCTTGGAATCATTTATTAAATGGTATGTTGACGAGCAAGTCGAAGAGGAAGCTAATGCCGTAGAAATTCTAGATAAATTAAATTTAGCTGGTTCCGAGGGGTCGGTTATTTATATGATAGACCAGGAATTAAAAGCACGGACTTATATTCCTTCCGGCCCTTACGCCGCGGCTGCTTAATTAATAAATTAAAAATAAATTAGTATGATTTGGAGCGTCATCGTGATTATTATTGGGCTGTGTATTTTTGAGGTTATCAGCAGTGTGGACAATGCCGTCGTTAATGCCCATGTTCTCAAGACGATGCCGGAAAAATATCGCAAGATATTTTTACTATGGGGCTTATTATTTGCTGTCTTTGTTGTTAGAGGCGTCCTACCGTTTTTAATTGTTTGGATTGCCAATCCGGACTTAAATCTCGGGCAGGTGGTTACGGCCGCTTTTTCTAATAGCGAAGAGGTCAAGGGCTACCTAGAGCACTCCAAGCCATTATTACTCCTTGGTGGCGGTATTTACTTGTTTTTAGTGTTTTTATCTTGGTTATTTTTGGAGGAAAAAAAGTATGCCTTTATGGTTGAAGGTTTTATTCATCGCCAAGGAGTTTGGTTTTACGCGCTGGCTTCGCTGGTGACAACTGGCGTTGTTTATTTTTCCTTAAAAGAAAACGCCATTTTGGCTTTAGCGGCGACTATCGGTGTCTCCGCTTTCTTTATTACCGATGGTTTTAAAAAGAATGCGGAAGAGAAGGAAAAGCAGCTGATGGACCCTTCAATGAGCGCTTGGAGCAAGATTTTTTATTTGGAAGTTCTAGATACTTCCTTTTCGATTGATGGCGTTATCGGCGCCTTCGCTTTTACGATGAGCATTCCGCTGATTATTATTGGTAATGGCCTGGGAGCCTTTGTGGTGCGGGAACTGACAATCAGAGGCATAGACTTCATTACCAAATTTGAATTCTTAAAAAATGGAGCGATGTATGCCATTGGCGTCTTGGGTTCCATTATGGTTTTAGAAAGTTTCGGCATGGAATTCCCGTTCTGGTTTTCGCCGGTCGTGATGATGGGCTTGCTCGGTTTATTTTTATTTCTCTCGGTTAAATATAATAAAAAGAAAATTCGTCTCTCCGCCTCCCTGAAAAATTCCTAATTATTATTTAACATGAAAAAAACTTTTGTTTTTATTTTTTTGTTTTTGATATCGGCTTTAGCCGCTCCGCTGGCGAGCGCGCAAGATAAGGCTGATAGTTTTAAGGCGGAAATCATTAAGGTTGAACAAGAGGCTCAGAAAGTTAGGGAAGATGGTAGCACCTTTACCCAGCAAAATCTGCGTTTTAAGGTTCTGGATGGCGATAGAAAGGGGCAGGAGGCCGTTTATTATGGCATCTCGGAGATTGAAGTGGGCGATGCCAATACTTATCAAGTCGGAGATAAGGTTTTTATTGACGCCTTTAGCGATGAGAACGGGCAGGAAACATATTATGTAGTTGATTACGTCCGCAGCGGTCCGATTTTATGGCTAACACTTATTTTTGTGCTAACGGTTATAATCGTCGGCCGCGTTAAAGGCTTGCGGGCGCTTTTAAGTTTAGTCGTCAGTTTTTTTATTATTATCAAGTTCATTTTGCCCCAGATTCTAAATGGCCGAGACCCATTTTTAATCAGCCTTATCGGCGGCTTGATGATGATGTTTTTTATCATCTATTTAACCGAAGGTTTTAACCGTAAATCACATTTAGCTATTTTTTCGGTTTTTCTATCATTAATTTTGACGCTCCTCCTATCAATTATTTTTAGCAACCTAACCCGGCTGACGGGTATGGCCCAAGAAGAATCCTTTTTCTTGCTGGGCAATGGCAATGCCATTATTAATTTTAAGGGGCTCTTATTGGCCGGAATGTTAATTGGAGCCATCGGGGTTCTGGATGATATCATTTTAGGGCAAATTGAGGCCGTAGACAGCATTCGGCTGGCTAATCCGAAATTACCCCCGAGAAAGGTTTTCGCGCTCGCTTATAAGGTTGGAAACACGCATCTAGGAGCAATTGTGAACACCTTATTCTTAACTTATGCCGGAGCGGCCTTACCCTTATTATTGCTTCTTATAATTAATCAGCAGTCCGGTCTTAGTATTAGCCGGGCGCTAAACACAGAATCGGTGACTACGGAAATTGTGCGGACGCTGGTTGGTAGTATCGGGGTGATGGCTTCAATGCCAATTGCTACTTTTCTGGCTTCTTGGCGGCCAAATTGGACGAAAGCAAAAAATTAATTTAAGATATAGCCAGATATTTATAAGCCCAGATGGTGAAATTGGTAGACACGCAGTGTTCAGAACGCTGTAGGAGCAATCCTGTGGGGGTTCAAATCCCCCTCTGGGCACCTTAAAATGGAAATGGTCGCTTGGCTCAGCTGGTTAGAGCGCCGCGTTCACATCGCGGAGGTCAGTGGTTCGAATCCACTAGCGACCACCAGTATTTCTCTCTTTGTTACTTTTTGGCGGTTTTTGGCGTCTAATATAAATAAGCAATAAGCTAATTTATTTAATTAAACTAAAAACGTTATGAAAAAAGCCCAAGTATTCTTGGCCACACTAGGAATTATTGTGGTCGGCGCAGTAATTGTTGGCGCCTTTTATTTTAGTAATAAGAACGACATGCAGGATCGTTTTTCTGTGACCGGTTCCGGAACAGTTTACGCTAAAGCCGATATTGCCAGCCTAACAGTCGGCGTTAAAACTGAAGTCAAAAAAACTGCCGCCGAAGCGACTAAAAACAGCACGGAAAAAATGAATGCCATTGTCGCGGCCGTGAAAGGTTTGGGAGTAGAAGATAAAGATATTAAAACTACCGATTACCAATTAAGCCCGGTTTATAACTGGACGGAAAAATCCGGCCAAGTTTTAAGCGGTTATCAAGTTTCTCAAAACGTGACTTTAAAAATTAGAGACTTAGAAAAAATCGGCGACATCATCGCTAAAACTACCGAACAAGGTGCTAATCAAGTCGGTAATATCGGCTTCACGATTGATGATGAATATGATTTAAAAAATCAAGCGCGCGCCTTAGCGATTGAAAAAGCTAAAGAAAAAGCAGTGATGATTGCCAATGAATCCGGGCTTAATTTAGGTAAAATCGTTGGGGTTTATGAAAGTTCTTCCAGCTATGTGCCAATGATGGATTATTCTAATGTTAGATTGGAAATGAAGAGTGTGGCCGGCGCCGAGGCCATTTCCAGCCCCAGCATTGAGTCCGGACAAAATGAAGTTAAGGTGGAAGTTACTTTGACCTATAAAGTAAAATAAAGATATCCCCTTTATTTATTGGCATATATTTTATAGTGTGCTATAATATCCTTATAAACATTGTATATAATTAAAAGAACTTTTCTTTAGAGCTTTAAATAGGGCTTTCTTGATTAGTTCCATTTACAAAACTATGTCCAAAATGACAAAGTCCCAAATGATTGCGGCCTTGGCCGAAAGTGTAGAGTTAAGCAAAAAACAAGTAAGTAGCTTTATGGATGCTCTTACCGAAGTTGTTTATAAGGAAGTAAAAAAGAATGGTGAATGCATCGTTCCAGGATTTGGTAAATTAGTAAAAGTTAAGAGAAAAGCCAGAGAAGGCCGCAACCCAGCAACGGGTGAGACCATCAAGATACCGGCAAAAACTGTTGTTAAGTTCCGCTTAGCTAAAGCGGCTAAAGATGCTATTCTTTAGTATTTAGCTTACACAGTTATCCTCCGAGAACTTTAGTTTCTCATATACAAAAACCACCTTGACGGAATCCAAGGTGGTTTTTATTTTGCCGGATGAAGACTTGCGGGTAAATAAAAAACCTCTCCGTTTAGGAGAGGTTTTTCACACTTCAGAATGGTCTTGTATATTGTCGCCAGATTTAGCACTCGTAAAATTTATTATAGCAAAAGCGACAAGCTTAGTCAATATTTTTTTGGTTATCAATTAAGCCCAAACCAGATGTGGACCCGCGGGGAATCGAACCCCGGAAGCCGGGTGCTAAATCTGGCCACGGAGACCACTCCCGGGCCCACATCAAAAGTATTATAACTGATGTCAGATAAACTCCGCTTAAAACAAAAAGCCCCTCCTTGTCAGAGGGGCTTTTTTATAGGCAACGGTTTTAAGGAAATAAGTTAGCGCTCCTTTTCGGTCTCCGCTTTCCACTCGCTAACATATTGTCCCAAACCAAAGTCTTGCAATTTATTATTCAGCTTTTTATTCCGATGTAAAAAAATAATCAGGGAACCGAGTTCAATTTGATATCGGTCTTTAACAATCTTAAAGACGAGAGTCCCTTTTTCATCCTTCAAAGCCCGTCTAATAGTCTTTCCCTGGACGCCTCCTAAAGCCGCCGCTTCGGATACGGATACCCAAATCGGATTGGCTACATTCTCTAAAGAGATATTTGGCTTCTTAATATCTACAAACTTGTCCATGTTTTTAGCACTTTAGTCTACAATATTGTAGACTAAAGCTCTTAAAAGACGACCAATAAATAAAAGGGTAAAATTAATCTTAGGGCTTTAAGTCCATAACTTTCTGGACTTAAGTCTTTGAATCTTAACCCCTATTTGATAAAAAGTCAAGAGCCAAGATTGAAGTTCTTAGCCCCCATAATCGTAGTAAAAGATAGCAAGATAAAAAGCTAAAAATGGGGAAAAGTCAGCCTAATTAACATTTGCTTTTAAAAAAAAGCTATGTTAAAATAGGGGCAGATTAAAAATAAATTCAAGGTGTACGGGACAAGTGTTTTCCCGTTATTTTTTGTTATTAGGACTAATCTAAAAAAGAAAATTAAATGCCGTCTAATATAGTTAAAAAATTTAAGAATAAGCAAACCCTAAGCCGTCTGAAAAGCCGGGATAAGGAGGTTTTTACTGAGGTTTATGATGCTAATGTGAGCGATATCCACCGCTTCGTTTATTTTAAAATCGGCAGTCGGGAAGAAGCTAATGATTTAACTTCAATTATCTTTTTAAAGACCTGGGACCATATCCAAAAAAACACCCTGGAAGACGCCAAAACCCTGCGCGCCTTGCTCTATAAAGTCGCCAGAAATGCCATTATTGACTATTATCGCGAACGGGGAAGTCATAAGCCAATTTCGCTTGATGATGAGGAAAATCCAATTGATATTGCGGCTGATATGAGCCAATCCGATAAAATTGATGATGATCAGGATTTAAAACGAATTGTCAGTAAATTGCCGTTTTTAAAAGAGGAATATCGGGAAATTATTATCATGCGCTTTATCAATGATTTAAGCTTGGAAGAAATCTCCGATATTACCCAAAAAAGCCGTGGAAATGTTAGAGTTTTGCTGCACCGTGCGCTCAGCGCTCTAAAAGACCTAATTGAGCCTAAGCCGAACGCTTAGTCAACTATTAATTAACTGTAACGTTTCTGGAGTTTTTCCGTATATTATAGCGTATGACAGACAAAGATTTAATCTCAAAACTAAATACCCTAAAAAATGTTAATCCGGATAGCTCGTGGCTTACGAGCAATCGGGAGCTTTTTTTAGCCCAAATCTCCAATTCCGGTGCCGATAAATTATCCGGCGGCCAGGTCTTCTTCATCAATCTAAAAAGTTTCTTAAAGGCTTCTTCGCAGCCGGTTTTTGCCTTGGGCGTTTTTATGTTAGTTCTGGTTGCCAGCAGTATTTTTGGCCATAAACTTTTTAGCCAAGCCAAACCAAACGACTCCTTGTATATCGCCAGAATTATTTCCGAAAAGGCTAAGCTCAATACGCTGTTAAACCCGGAGGAGAAAAACAAGCTAGCCGTTAAGTTCGCGACTAACCATGCACAAGATATCTCCGCCGTCTTATCCGACCCGAGTTTCAATAATGAAGAGAACAAGGACCAAGTAGCGAAGTTAAGTGATAGCTTTAATAAAGAAATTGAGACCGTTAAAAAAATTGTGAACGCCAGCGTCGCTAAATCCTATAAAACAGAAACCAGCACCAACGAGCCAGTGGAAATGTCGGAAGAGGCCGTCGCGATTGCCACTGAATATAAAACCGAACAGGGAATTCAAATTAAAGAAAATGAAGCCTCCCGCCAAGCCCCAGTAATTAATGCCGGCGCGGCAATTAAAACCGAACAAACCACGACTAGCACCGAAACCAAGGCGACAAGTTCCGTAGAAATAAAAGTTGAGGCGGAAGCTGACGCTAAAATAAATGAAGCCGATAAGATAATTGACGAAGCCAAAGAATCATTCAACAACAAAGATTATCATAGCGTGATTGATAAGTTAAACGAAGTAACAGAAATTATTAAATAAAAATAAAAAAGCACTAGCGCGTGCTTATTAGTTTATCTCCCTGTACGGCTGATCCTGACCGGAAGAGATATCATCCTATCACGGACATCCCGGTGAGATAAATTAATAAGTCCGCGTTAAAACGGACTGGCGAACCAAGTCAAGGTCGAACTCCTAAAAGGAGTGGTTTGTCCCTTACAAATTTACTTATATCCAATTTAGCTCAAACCTTTGAATCTCCAATCAATGATTGGTAAATCGGTTAAGCTTTTCTCCAGCCTGTGGCAACACGCGCTCGGCTGGCAGAACTTTATTTATAGAGATCGGCTGGCCTTCGCCTTAAGCTTTAACGGGTTGGCGGAGCGGGATTCCGACTGATTTATTAAAAATAGAGCGGGGAAGAAAAGAGAGTAAGCCAAAATTGGACAATCATTATTTTTGAATCGTTTAAACTACTATTGTTTAGACACTCAAAAGTAATTAACTATTATTTATGAATAAATTACGCAAATTCTTAGTTGTCGGCGTAATGGTATTATCAGTTATCGCTATGAGCGGTTTAGTTGTAGCTCCGGCTTCAGCTGCTGCTTCTGCAGGTGACTTGATTAAGATGGATGGTTTATCCTCTGTCTACTACCTTGGTTCCGACGGCAAGAGATATGTCTTCCCGAATGAAGCTACCTACATGTCTTGGCATGCTGATTTCAGTGGCGTTGTCACTATCCCAGCATCTGAATTACAAAGCTACCCATTAGGCGGCAATGTAACTATGAGACCGGGTACTAAGCTCGTGAAGATTACAACTGATCCTTCTGTATACGCTGTTGAACCAAATGGCGTTTTAAGAAAGATTCAAAGTGAAGCTCAAGCTGCTGCTTTATACGGCACCAACTGGAGCAAGAGAGTTGTCGATGTCGCTGACTCTTTCTTCACTAACTACACTATCGGCGCTGCTTTAGCTGATGGTGCAGTCCCTGCCGGTTCTTTAGTAAAGAACGCTTCTAGCGCTGCCGTATATTACTACGACGGTACTAACTATCGTTCTATCGCTTCCGAATCTGCTTTAGCTGCTAATCGCTTCGCGATGGGCAACATCATTACTATCAGCAACACCATCACTGCTGGCGGTTCCGCCATCACTGCTGCTGAAGCTGGTTTAACTAATGATGCACAAGGTGGTAGCGTTGGTAATGTTGTAGTTGGTTCTGGTGTTATGGTTTCTTTAAGCTCAAACACCCCAGCTTCTAATGACATCCCAACTGGTACTTCTAATCCTCTTTTAAAGTTTAATGTAACAGCCGCTAATGATGGCGATGCTATCGTTTCTGGCGTTAAATTAACTGCTATTGGATTAGGCACCCCATCTCAAATTACCGCTATCTCTGTTTATAAGAACAACGTTAAATTAAACAGCACTGCACGTAATATTGACTCTAATAAGGAAGCTCAAATTAACTTCACAAACGCCGTTACTATCCCAGCTGGGACAACTGCTACTTTTGAAGTAAGAGCTACTGTTGGCGATACTGGTAAACATGGTTTAAGCATTGCTAAGGCTACTGATGTTATGGCTGGAAACACTGTTTCCGGTTCATTCCCAGTTGCTGGTAATATCTTTTCCGGAGTTACCGTTACTGTTGGTGATTTAGTTTTTGACAAAGACGGTTCTGCTTTATCCGAGGTTAAACTTGGTGATAAGGGGGCTACCATTGCCAAATTCAAATTATCTAATAATGCTAACGTTGAAAACATTGTTGTAAAAGCTGTTACTTTAAAGAAAGACTCTTTAAGCACTGCTTCTGACAGCGTTGTTGAAAATTTGAAGTTAAACTTTGATGGTAAGGAAGTTGCAGCAGCCGCTTCAATTTCTAGCCGCTATGTTACCTTCAATTTAGCTACCCCAATTACAATCAACAAAAATACAGCTAATAAGAGATTAACTGTTACTGCTGATGTAGTTGATGGCGCTGCAAAGACCATTGGTCTTTATCTTGAATCCGCTTCTGATATTACTGCAACTGGTGACTATTATGGTTATCAGACAACAGTATCTGGTACAGCAACTGGTGCTGCTTTATTAGCAACCATCAAAGCTGGTACTATCAGCGTAGAAAAGGTTAACGCTGCCAATGATAAATTAAGAGTAGATGTTGACAACCAAGAAGCTGGTACTTTCAAGGTTACTGTAAATAGTGGTAAGAATGCTGAATTATCAACTTTGAAATTAAGCATCACTACAACTAATGATAACCAGGGTACAGCCGCTGCTTTTACTAAGATTGAAAATGTAGAAGTATATAACAAGACAAATAACACTGTTTATGACTTAGCCTACGTTTCTGGTACTGCTACTAAAGTTTATAGCAATACTAGCATGGGACTAATGTTGACAAGCGGCGTTACTAACGAATTAGTTGTCAGATTTGATACATTAACTGCATCCGCTGACAAGGATTACACTGTAAAAATTGCTGATGCTTCAACTGATTTGATCATTAAGGAAACTGGCAATGATACAGCTATCACAGACATCACTCCTAATACTGTAGAACTTAAGAAAGTTACTATTGAAGGAGTTGGCGCTACTTTCTCTTTGAATGCCTTATCATCTGCCTTCACTGCAGTTATCGGCACTCCTGATGTTGAAGTTTTGAATTTCAACGTTAAGGCTGCTTCAAATTCTAACGCCTATGTTAGAGATTTAACTGTCAGTAAGATCGCTGGTAATTTAGGTTTCTCAACCCAAACTATCTCCGGACTTAAACTTTGGAAGGGCACTACTTTAGTAAAGAGCATGTCTTCTTCTCAAATTAGCGGAAGTGATTTAACTTTCACTGATTTAAATGAAGAGATTGCCGCAAATACTACCGTTACCTATAAAGTAACTGTATCATTTGTAAAGAATACCGATTCTTCAACTAAAACCCTGCAAATGGGTATCAACGGTGCAACCGTTGAAGACGTTGATGGTAAAGATGTTTCAGAATCTGGCTCTGTTGCCACTTCTGCTCGAACCATCACTTTAGCTGGCACTGGTGCTTTATACATTTCTATGGACACCAATGACACTGCTGTTAGCAAGGATATTTATCAAGTTGCTAACACCACCACCGGTAGTGTTGCTGCTCTTAAATTGAGAGCGGAAAACGAAACTGTAAAGGTTACCAAGCTACACGTTATTGCTAGCGAAAATATCAATGGCATTGTTTCCGAATTAGCTTTATATGACGGTTCTACTTTAGTAGGCTCAACCAACGTGATTGCTACAGATTCTACTATTGATATCTCTGGCGATAAATTAGTAGTTCCAATGTCTTCCAAGAGTTATTACTTGAAAGCAACTTTATCTAAGATTGGTAAGGATGCAACAGGTGCTCTTGATAAGGACATTACCTTTACTATCAACGGTATTGAAGCTCAAGGATTTGATTCTGGCGATTCTTTAGTTGCCTCTGACGCTGACACCAATTTAGAGTCTGGTGAGTTAGGATATGACAACAATAATGATGGTACTATTACTGCTTCTGGAACTGTAACTGGAGCTTCTAAGTCTCTAGGTATTCTTGCTTCAAGAATGTCTTCTGTTGCTTTAGTTTCTAGTTACTCTGGCAACGCTGTTTCTACTAAGATTTACAGCGGTCAAGCTGCTAATACTGCTATTATTGCCGTAACTGCTGATGCTTCCTCTAACACAGAATCTAATGGTGATGCCGTCAAGACATATATCAACGGATTTAAGGTCAAGGTTACTGGTAACGCAAGTTCTACTGCTTCCACTATTGAAAGAATAGGTGGTACTGCTGGCGCTAAGGCTGGGTCAGCTATTGCGGATTTGCAAACCACGGGTGTTGGTTATAGCAGCTTCACTACCGGTATCACAGGTGCTGACTTTGAAGTAATGCCAGGCACAACTGCTTACTTCTTAGTTAAGGTAACTCCTACCTTCACTGTAACCGATGCTGGGGCAGTTTCTATTAATGTAAGCTTAGATAACATGGACAGCACGGTTGCCGTTACTGGCTCCCCAGTTGCTAACATGGCTAACATTACTTGGAAAGACTCTTCATCTGCTACTGCTAAATCTCCTTTGAGATTAGGCACAACCACTCTTTCTGGTACCACCATTAGTAACTAATAGTTACAACTGGTTAAGTCTTCCCAATTTTCTTTAATTAATTGGCCTCCTCTAGTAGGATAACTAGAAACAACAAGCCCCTCTCTTCGGAGAGGGGCTTTTGTTATGTCTGGAGCCTTTATTGTGACAGAACCTCTAACTATTAAAATAAATATATAAATTCTTACTCCGATTGACCCCACCCTTATTTAGTGCTAGATTAGATGATAATTATATTTAATTTTCTTTCTTTAACAACTAAAAAATATATAGTCATGGCAAAACAACCTTTCAGTTTGTCGGCGTTCTTGATGAACAGCTTTTTGGCCCTAATATCCTTTGTGTTTGTGGATATGTTCTATGAGAGCAATCCGCGAATGAGTACCGGCTTTATGATGCTTGTCGGAACTTATTATTTGATAATCATCATGAAATTTCTATTTTTACATCGGAAACATTCTATGTCTGCCGCCTATTTCCTGTTTTATACCGGTCTTTTGCTGGTTGTCGTTTTCGTTGTCTGGTTAGGGAGCTGGCTCTTAACTATCAGTTTCCATGTCGGCCACTTATTTCCAGGCATCTTTAATTTTGCCTGCTCCGTGCCGGCGCTTATCTGCGGCTTAATTTTAATGATTTCCGCCACCCTCTGGGAACATAGCAATTCGCGCTTAAACAGCCTTAAAAACGCTTTCCTATCAGGGAGATAAAATTTTAGACTTCGTTCTTTGGAAAAAGCCTTCAAGAAATTGAGGGTTTTTTTATTTTTAGCTTAGCCCGGGTTTATCTTTGTTTTGTTAATATTTGAGTATTAGACCAGATCGATTTTAATAATACAAATTTATGAAAAAAATTCTTATCCACCACAAAGCAATAGCTGTAAACACATCACGGGAAGGAGATGATTATATTTCTTTAACGGATATGGCCAAGTTTAAAAATACTGAGTCTACGGGGATAGTTATTGCTAATTGGCTCACTACTAAGTATACAATTCAATTTATTGGCGCCTGGGAACAAGTATATAATGCTAATTTTAATGTTATGGAATTCCATAACATTAAAAATGAAGCTGGAACTAACGGCTTTATACTTTCGTCTTCGGCGTGGATTAAAAAAACTCGCGCAATTGGTATTAAATCTGCAACAGGTAGATATGGCGGCACTTTCGCCCATAAAGATATTGCTTTTGAATTTGCGACCTGGCTTTCTCCGGAGTTTAAATTATATCTTATAAAAGAGTTTCAAAGACTAAAAGCAGAAGAAAATCAGAGGCTTGCTTTCGACTGGGACGTAAAGCGGATGTTAACTAAAATTAATTATAAGATTCATACTGATGCAATTCAGAATAATCTTATTTTACCGTTTGAATTATCAAATTCTGAGACAAATATCGCTTATGCGAGCGAAGCTGATGTTTTAAATAAAGCCTTATTTAATTTAACCGCTAAAGAATGGCGGGATAAAAACCCTAAATTAGAAGGTAATATTCGTGATTATTCCAATGTTTGTCAATTGATTGTTCTGGCTAATCTTGAAAGTATCAATGCCGAATATATAAAGGATGGCCTAACGCAGCCAGACAGACTTTTAAAATTAAACCAAAGTGCAATTTCGCAAATGAAATCATTAATTGGCAATTCAAATATCGAAAAACTAGAGCAGAAATATTAATTTCATATATATACAAAAACGGACCCCCTTGCGGGAGTTCTCGGAAATTGCTTTTTCCATATTTTTTATCTAAAATAAAAAGATATGAAAAAAGTTTCTATCTATGGCATCGGCAATTTCGGCTATGCCATTTTGAAGCATTTGGACCGTAAAGAAGCAAGCGATTTTTCTCTAAATGCTTACGACCGTAATCCGCTTTTAAATACTCATTTAGATAGCCAGCGCCAACATTTATCTTTATTTAAGCCGGTGGAAATTAGCCGCCGCGTTTTAATCGCGCCTAATTCGCAAGCGCTGCTAGCGGACTGTGATGTTTTGATTTTATCTGTCACTTCCGATTCGGTCGGCGCGGTTTTAGAGGAAATCGCTCCCTTTATTCAAAAGCCCTTAACGATTGTTAATACTTCCAAAGCTTTCCATAGCCAAACCGGTTTGCGTATTTCCGAAATTGTCGCGGAAAAATTAACCGGTAAAGATTATACTTATGCTATGCTCTCCGGTGGGATGATTGCCAGCGACTTACTTAACCACGGCCCCTTAGGAGCGAGTTTGGCTTGCCGGGAAACTGATTTGTGGCCGGAACTCGCATCCATTTTTGCCTCGGAGCATCTGTTTGTTTATCCGACCGATGACGTGGCGGGCGTGGAATGCGCTGCCGCCTTTAAAAATGTATTATCTATCTTAGCCGGCATCACTAATGGCCTCGGTTTGCCCTATAGCGTGGAGACGCGGATTATTTCTCGCGCTGCCGCTGAAGTTGAAGCGATTGCCACCAAACAGTTTGGCGCTCAGGCTAAAACTTTTTCTTTAGGCAGCCAATGCTGGGGCAATGATCTCTGGGTGAGTTGTACCGGAAAAACTCGGAATAAAGAGTTCGGCATTTTAGTCGGGCAGGGATTAAGCATTGAGGAGGCCGAGCAGAAAATGAAAGCAGAAAAAAAGACAATTGAAGGCTTAAAAACAATTACCGCTTTACCGCTTATTACCAAAATTGAGGATTACCATATTTTACATTTGATTCATCGCCTGTTTTCTGGGGAACTTAATTTAGCCCAGTTTAAAACCGAAATATCGCATCGCTCCAAGCCTTAGCCACCTTCAAAATAGCCCCGTAATTACGGGGTTTTCTTTTGCTCTTGTGCTTCGGGTTAGTTTCGGGTATAATGTAGGTATAATTATAATTAACAAATATATGACAACGCTTACAAAAAAACAGGCGGAAATCCGCGACTTCATCGCTGAGTATAGCGAGAAGCACGGCTATGCGCCTTCCTTAACCGAGATTAAGGATAAGTTTGGGGTTTCCACAATCTCCACTATTCACGAGCATATCGCGAATTTGATTGATAAGGGAATTATTAAAAAAGTTAAGGGGGTAGCCCGCAGCTTGGAGCTGGTAACTCTTAACGCTAAGCAAGAGTTTATGTCCGTTCCTCTAGTTGGCGTAATAGCCGCTGGAAGGCCCATAGAGGCGATTGAAGTCCCGGATGAGGCTATTGAGATTGCTCGGGACAAACGCTTCCAGGATGGCGATTTATACGCTCTGAGAGTAAGGGGAAATTCGATGATTGGCGACGGGATTTTTGATGGCGACTTCGCGATTATTAAAAAGCAGTCCTGGGCGGATAATGGCGATACCGCCGTGGCGATTATTGATGATAACGAGGCGACTCTAAAAAGATATTATAAGGAAAAGGGAAGAATCAGACTGCAGCCGGCTAATCCGACCTTTGAGCCGATTTTCCGCAAGAATGTGGAAATCAGGGGGATTGTAATCAAGATAATCAGAGACTTTCAAAGAACCGGCGCTGCGATTTAATTTTAGTATCGGGATTTATAAAAGACCCCGGAAATTCCGGGGTCTTTTTTATTCGTTATATAGGTTTTATTTTATATCCATGTTTTTTAGACAATAGCTGCGCAATGATTGGTTTTTAACCTTCTCGCAGTTAAATAGGTCCAGCGGGTTGCCTTCAAATTCTTGCAGACAGGTTATTTTTAAATTATTGTCGGTCAGGCTTTTACAATAGTCAATATTGATTGGCAGTTGAGTATTTAAAGGTCCCCGGCCATCAGGATTAAAGCCATTTTGGAATTCATAGCCGTCCTGGTAGCCATCGTTGTCCGTGTCCTTAAGATTCGGGTCGGTACCGTTAATGATTTCCTGCAAGAAATCAAAACCGTCCTCGTCGGCGTCGGAATGCAAGTCAACCTTTTGTAATTCTGATAAGCAGTTGGCGCGCCTAATCAATTCCGGTATTTGATTACAGATTTCTGTTTTATTTTCCGCCTTAGCTTGATTATAATAAGTAATTGATAGGCAGGCGTCTTTTAATTCGTCATCGCTTAGTATCTGACAGCCAGTGCTTGTTCCGCTGGTCGCTAAATTTTCTACGCAGCTTGTTTTGAACATTTTATCATCTATTTTTTCACAATCGTTTATTTTTTGCGAGGCAAAAGCATTATTGAATTGAATCTGGACATTGCAGTTTTTTCGCAAATCGGAATTAGTAATTGTTTTACATAATTCTAAATCATTGCTAGTTTGAGCCTCACTGAAAGTCGCCTGGTCTTTTTCCAGTCTGTCCTGCGCTTGTTGCAACTCGGCCGGAGTCGCTTGTTTGATATCAATTCCGGGGTCTACCGGGAGGCTTTCCAGAGATTTTTGATAGATTAAAAATCCGGCCAGCCCCAGCGCTAGAAAGAGAATAACAGAGAGAAAGTACCAATAATTTTTATTCATATTAAGGATGAAGTTTAGCTGGGCAATAATTTAATTTTATATTTGAAAATTCCAAATAACCATTGTTGCTAAAGGTAACTTTCGGCGTAATTGCGCCGCAGCTTAAACCTCCAACCTGCGCGCCGCTGACAAAACTGGTGGTTGAGGCGCTATCTTGGTCTAAAATTAACGAGTTGCCGACAGTAACATCCTTCGGTTTGGTAACAATTCTGCCTAAAACTTTTTTAATCATGGTGTCGATATCCGAACCGGCAAAAGCATAAGTGTTGTTGTCGCAATTAACTCCGTTATTGCTGGACCAGTTGCACATCTTTTGTTTAGGAGTAGAGGTGTTGCTGGTGTCGTAATAAATTGTGTATAGAGAAATGCCTTTACTTTTAATGATATTAGCTTGCTTATCAACATCCGGCGTTAAATCGCAATTTAAAGTCCAATAATATGAGCAGCTCATATATTGGTTGCTGGGACAAGAGAAATCAGGGAAGGCGGCTTCACAACTCTTATAGGCACATTCATTTTGGGTGGTGATGGCCTGTGCCGGCTTAATGTTTAACAATTTAGCGAAGAAACGTTTGATTTTTTGAAAGGGATTGAAGCTGGAATGAGGCGGCGGGGTAGGGGTGTAACAATCGTCAGCCGTACATCCGCCTTGCTCTTGGCCGGCCGGGCAGGTCGCTCTTGCGGTGCAATTTGGTGAAGTGCCGCCGCAAGCACAAACGCAACTGCAGGAATCCTGAGAATAAGAGACGTATTCCTTGGTATAATCACAACTTGGCCAAGGGTTGCAGTTGTCAGGCGCCGTACCGCCGCAATAACAAGTAGGTTCCGAAGGTTCATAGCAGTAAGGATTTTTAATCGTGTAGCCGTCAATTCCCGGAATACCATCGCTCATTAAAATAACAATTTTTTCCGTGTTTGGATCAGTAACCCCGGCTAAAGCCGTTTCGGCCGCGTTTAAGGCGGATAAGGTGTCGGTTTGATAGTAGGTAGTATAATTATTAATTATATTTTTCAGACTGCTTAAGTTGCCGGAAGTAACGAGATTGGTTAAAGGCTGGCTGCTGACAACTCCAGTGTTGTAAGCGATTAAGCCGACTTTAATAAAATATTGGCTTGGCCAAGTGGAAGCAATTCCATAAACACTATCTAAGAAGCCGGTCGTTGTTTTTGTGAGGGCGCTTTTTAAGCGAGTAACCGCCGGTTGCGAGACGCCGGCAATAGTAATATTGGCGTCCATGCTTTTTGATAAATCACTGACTAAAATTATAGCTTGGCTATGAGCTTCTCCGACAAATTTAACATCCATAGAACTAGTTCCGATTTCTGAGCAATCGCTTAAAAAGAGGCCGGTATTTAAATTATCGCCAGAATTGGCAACGGTTACTGTTTGTTGCAGCTCTTTGTAAAGAGTAGAGCCTGGTAAATTCACAGAACAATATTTCATTACTTTCAGGCTGAAAGAATAATTTGAAGAACATTCTGCCGGGCTGGAATTAGCGCAATAAGCATCGGAAATTTTAACTTCAATATTAAAAACTTGGTCCTGTAATTCTTGATAGCCTAAATTTTGCAAACCGCTAATTACGCCGCTCGTGGAGTTGATGCTTAATTTGCCGCCGAAGTTATCAACTAAGGAGTAGCTTAGAGCGTGCCCATCCGGGTCTTCGCCGGTAATTCTGACAGTGGCCGCTTCGCCATTATCAATTGAGACATAACAGGTTTCTCCGGGGGCGCAAGTCTTGGTGGTATTGTTAATAAAAGTAGCTACTAAGCTTTTAAATACTGGCGGCTTGTTAACGATAGTATAAGTAAAATTAGAAAATATTTTACCGCCGGCCGCTACGCTGTCATTGGCGGAAACATTTACTACATAAACGCCGGTTTTCTGAGCGGATCTAAAACTTTCTTGCAAAGTTGCTCCGGCAATCGAAAAGCCGCTGTTAGTGAATACCGTTTGACTTATCGGACTGCTGTTATAGGTTGCGCTTTCAAAATAAACATTTTGAATTGGATCGCCGTTAGAGTCGGTGCCGCTGATACTGGCCATATCTGTTTGGCCGATAGTCACGGTTTTACTAGTTTTGCTTAAACTGCTGGTTAAGGGTTGGACAGTTAAATCATAGATTTGGGAAAAGATGCTGTTAGCTGCTCCTTGCTGATCGTCCAGAGTCAAACGAACCTTGTAATAGCCCGGAGCTTTAGCGTTACCAGTTATCGGGACATAGATTTTCATTTGGCCCTTACTCGGGAGAGCAGTAATTGTGGAAGAGGCAAAACCGCCCCATTTTTCCTGAATCCAGACATTGGGTGCCGGAGAAGACAGGGCGATACTTAATTTAAGCGGGTCGCCATCGGCATCAAAGACGCTCACATAGCCATTAAATTCTTTTTTCGGCCAGCCAAAAAGGGCGGTATCTTTAATAATTGGCTGGCTATTTTCTCGTTTATCGGTAAAACAATTATAGCTTTGCAAATTAGCATAGCCGCTTTCCATTTGGGCGCAATATTTAGCATTGGCGCCGCGGCTGTCGCCTAGATAAGCATAAACATGGCTGCCGGAAGGTAAAATGGCCTGGGAAATATTAGTGGCAAAAGTTTTATTGCTGGCATCCCAACAGGTATTGGGGTCATAACCGTCACAAGTTCCTAGTTTATTAATCGGATCAACCGGCAGAACTATTCCTAAATCTTTAGCAAAACTTTCTTGCCAGCTGGACCAAGTTGATAAGGTTTTTCCGGCCAAATAGGTACCGGCAATTTGGCTCGGATAGACGCCGGTTTTTTGTTTATAGGCATTTAGCGCGGTCTGCATTTCTGTTAAGTCCGCTAAACGCTTAACGTCTCTTACTACTTTTGATTTTTGGCTATTGCAATATTCATCCGCTGGACAGTCTTTATTGGTTAAGCAAGATTTATCGCTTGTCTGGCTGCAGGCGCCGAGTTCAAAAAAATTAGTATTAAATTTAAAGTTTTTTAACAGTTGCCCAAAAATATCCGGCGTATCAGCTCTTTGGCTTTCGGTATAAGAAATAATGAAGATGTTAGTGTAGAAAGCGTCCGGCGTGCCGTCGTTATTGGAATCGACGACGTTAGCGGCGTTCACATAAACCGTGCGGCCGTTTCTAATTGCTTCGTAGCCATCAACTTGGAGAGTTTGCGGCGAGCCCTGGAAATTTTGCAGTTGATACCAGCGGGCGCTGCTGTAATGATTAGGATTTTCCACAATACGCACGGCAATCGCGTCTTTGCTGTCCGGTGTTTCTGTAGTTTGTGCTTGTGAGTTTGGCGCAGTGGTTAATAAAAGAAAACTAAAAAATAAGCCCGCCAAAATTAAAAATTTTAATTGGCCTTGCTTAAGTTTTTTTAAAAAATTGTTTTTCATGTTGGTTGTCTAGACTTTGTTATTAATATTTTAGCATTAAATTAGCCTTGGCGACAAGGATTTTTAGCTGTTTAAGGAGCTTGAGCTTTTAATCTTTTATTTTTTAACTTTCTATGATATAGTTTTAATTAATTTTAGAACCATTTTTAAGGTTTTGTTATGGAAAAAATGTTCAAATTAAAGTCTGATTTTTTGCCCGCCGGCGACCAGCCGGAGGCGATAAAAAAGCTTAGTAAAGGTTTAGCGTCCGGTAATCGTTACCAGACGCTTTTAGGCGTGACCGGCAGCGGCAAAACTTTCACGATTGCTAATGTTATTGCCGGAGAAAATAAGCCGGTTCTCGTAATTGCTCCCAATAAGGCTCTCGCCGCTCAATTATATAGAGAATATAAGAATTTTTTTCCCGATAACGCCGTTCATTATTTCGTTTCCTACTATGATTATTATCAGCCGGAAGCCTATTTGCCGATAACTGATACTTATATTGATAAGGAGGCGATGATTAATCAGGAAATAGATCGTTTGCGCCACGGGGCGACTTCCGCCTTGGTTTCTCGCCGCGATGTGATTATTGTTGCTTCCGTTTCTTGTATTTATAACCTGGGCGTCCCGTCCTCTTATTTAGAGGCGAGTTTAGTTTTAGAAAAAGGGAAGCCGATGGTTAGAACTGATTTAATTAAGCAATTAATTAAAATCCAGTTTGAGCGGGTAAGCGGCAACGTGGAGCGCGGCCAATTCCGGGTCCGGGGCAATGTCTTTGAAATTCGGCCGAAGTCCGAAAATATCGTTTATCGTTTAGAATTGAAAGACCAAATTATTTCTGAATTAACAATAATTGATAATACAACTAAGAATATTTTAGAAAATCTTGAAGAAATTGTAATTTTTCCGCCCAAGCACTTTGTTTCTACCGGACCGCAAATTGAAGGCGCAATAAAAAATATTCAAGCGGAATTAAAAGACCGTTTGGCTTATTTTAAAAAAGAAGGTTTGCTTTTGGAAGCTGAGCGTTTGGAACGGCGGACTAAATATGATATTGAGATGCTGCATTCTTTAGGTTATTGTCACGGTATTGAAAATTATTCACGGCATTTAACTGGAAAATTAACCGGCGAAGCCCCAGATTCTCTATTAGCTTATTTCCCTTGGAAAGACGGAAAGCCTGACTTTTTATTAGTCGTTGACGAGTCTCATATTGCCATTCCGCAAATAAGAGGCATGTATAACGGCGACCAAGCACGCAAAAAAACCTTAACTCAATATGGTTGGCGCTTGCCATCCGCTTTAGATAATCGCCCCTTGAAGTTTAATGAGTTTGAGGCGCGCATCGGCCAGACTATTTTTACGACCGCCACGCCGGGCGATTTTGAACTGAAAAAATCTGAGCAAATTGTGGAGCAAGTAATTAGACCGACTGGTTTAATTGACCCGGAAATTGAAATTCGACCGGTATTTAACAAGGAAACAAACTATAGCCAGATAAATGATGTGATGGAGGAGATTCGGGAAATCGCTCGTTTAGGCGAACGCGCGATTATCAATACCTTAACTAAAAAGCAAGCCGAAGATTTGAACACCTACTTAAACGGACAAGGTTTTAAATCCAATTATCTTCATAGTGGCATTAAAACTTTTGAACGTACGGAAATCTTAAAGAATTTTCGCGAAGGCTTGTTTGATGTTTTAATCGGCGTTAACTTATTAAGAGAAGGCTTAGATTTGCCTGAAGTAACTCTAGTGGCGATTTTAGACGCCGATAGGGAAGGGTTTTTAAGAAGCCAGACCAGTTTAATGCAAACTATGGGCCGCGCCGCTCGAAACGTTAAGGGTAAGATTATTCTTTACGCCGATAAGAAAACTGATTCTATGAAGCGGGCGATAAATGAGGCCGAAAGACGGCGTAAAAAGCAATTAAAGTATAATCAAGAACACAATATTACTCCGGCTAATATTTCCAAAAAGATTGAAGGCTTTTTGGATATAGAGACGGAATAAAAATATGAACATTGAATACGAAGCTACATTTATAAATATAAATAAGGAAGAGATGCGCGCGCGTCTAAAAGCGGCCGGTGCTCAGCTTGTTAAGCCGGAATTTTTGATGAAACGAGTCGTTTTTGAATTACCGGTCGGTCACGAGATTCCCGGCGCCTGGCTCAGAGTCCGCGATGAGGGGGATAAAATAACGATGAGTCTAAAAATTGTAGATGGCGATAAAATAGAAAATCAAAAAGAAATTCAATTAAAAATAGATAGTTTTGAAGAGGGAATTGCGCTTTTAGAGGCTACCGGAGCACGGCAGAAAGCCTTTCAAGAAAGCCGCCGGGAACTCTGGACGCTTGACGGTACGGAGGTAACAATTGATGAGTGGCCATATTTAGAGCCTTATGTTGAAGTTGAAGGGCAATCAGAGGTGGTAGTTAAGAGTGTAAGCGCTAAATTGGGTTTTGATTATTCCGAGGCGCTGTTTTGTGCTGCCGATACTTTATATAATAAGAAATATGGCGTTCCTAACGATATTATTAACCATAACACACCTTTAATTACTTTTGCCGGGCCGAACCCATTTATAAATTGGGAATTAAAATAAATTGATTTGTTGATATATGCCAGATAAAGGAAAAATGATTATCCGCGGGGCGCGGATGCACAATTTAAAAAATATTAATTTGGAAATACCGCATAATAAATTAACGGTTATTTCTGGAGTCTCGGGAAGCGGCAAATCGTCGCTGGCTTTTGATACTATTTTTGCTGAAGGGCAACGTCAATATGTCGAATCTCTCTCGCCCTATATGCGCCAATTTTTGGGCCAGAAAAAACCGGCCGATGTTGATGAAATTATCGGTTTAGCACCGGCAATTGCCATTGACCAAAAAGCCCTGTCTCATAACCCACGCTCTACAGTTGGGACTTTAACTGATATTTATGATTATTTGCGAGTTTTGTACGCTCGGGTGGGCGATGTTTTTTGCCCGCTGTGCGGCCATAAAATTGAAAAGCTGACGACCGAAGAAATGGTGGACATTATTATTAATCGCGGCCAAGATGCGGGCGAGAAGTATGTGGCCATTATGTCGCCGGTAATTCGTAATCGTAAAGGCGAATATTATCAGCTTTTGTATAATTATCTGGGCTTAGGCTATGCGGAAGCGCGCGTGGACGGGAAAATTCATTCTTTGCGGGAAAAGATAAAACTGGCTTCCAAACAAAATCATGATATTGATATCGTGATTGATAAAGTAATGTTGGATGATCAGTCACGCTTATTTGAAGCCGTAGAAAATGCCATGGAATATAGCAAGGGTCTAGTGGTTGCTAAATATGAAAAACAAGAATTTCTGCTGTCATCCAATTGGACTTGTCCGAATGATAATTTTTCCTTTCCCGAAGTTGAACCGCGTTTATTTTCTTTTAATTCGCCGGCCGGCGCCTGTCCGGAATGTGCGGGTTTAGGGAAGAAGAATTTTTTTAGCGAGGAAAAATGTGAAGCTTGTCTTGGCGCGCGCCTAAAACCGGAAGGCTTGTCGGTTAAAGTTGCTAATAAAAATATTGCCGAGGTCGCCAAACTATCATTGGATAAGACTCTAAAGTTTTTTAATAGTTATTACGACAAGATGACGAAAAGGGAGCTTGCCATTGCCGAAAATGTCGTTATTCAAATCATCAGCCGCTTGGAATTCTTACTTAAAGTCGGGCTTGATTATTTAAGCTTAGAGCGCGAAGCCCATACTTTATCAGGTGGCGAAGCCCAGCGTATCCGTTTATCTTCCCAGATTAGTTCACATTTATCGCGGACTTTGTATGTTTTAGATGAACCGACCATCGGCTTGCACGAACGCGACACCGAAAAGCTAATCGATACTTTAAAAAAATTACGCGATAAGGATAATACGATTATTATTGTGGAACATGATGAAAAAACTATTTTAGCCGCCGATTATTTGGTTGATTTAGGGCCATTAGCTGGTGTCCACGGCGGGGAAGTGATGGCGGCGGGCGAGGTTAAGGCTCTTTTAGCCGGTAAAGATAAGGATGCCACGAAAAAGTCTTTAACTTTGCAATATTTAAACGGTCATCGGGAAATTAATTTGCCAGAGAAAAGGCGCGAACAAAATCACGGCTCTTTGAAGATTATCGGCGCCAGTGCCAATAATTTAAAAAATATTACGGTAGAAATTCCCTTGGGACGCCTAGTCGGCATCAGTGGGGTTTCCGGGAGCGGCAAGTCGTCTTTCTTATATGATGTTTTATATAAAAATGTTTCCCATATTAAAGCTCGACCTGGCGGCCGCGCCAAGATGGAAGACGTTAAAGAGATTAAAGGCACAGATTATATTAATAAAGTTATTGTCATTGATCAATCGCCGATTGGCCGCACCCCGCGTTCCAATCCCGCTACCTACACCGGCATCTTTACGCCGATTCGTGATTTTTTTGCCAGCTTACCAGAAGCCAGGGAAAGAGGCTATGGCATCGGGCGTTTTTCCTTTAATCGTCCGGGCGGGCGTTGTGAAGCTTGTGAGGGGGCGGGCGCTAATTTAATTGAAATGCACTTTTTGCCACCAGTCTTGGTGGAATGCGAAGTTTGCCGCGGCAAAAGATTTAATCGCGAAACCCTGCAAGTTAAATATAAAGACAAAAATATTGCCCAGGTACTAGATATGACAATTGATGAAGCAGTGGAACATTTTGACGGTAATTACTATATCACCGAGAAATTAAAAGTTTTGCAGTCAGTTGGTTTGGGTTATATTAAAATCGGCCAGAGCGCAACCACTTTATCCGGCGGTGAGGCCCAAAGAATTAAAATTGCTAAAGAATTAACCCATACTTTAGGTAAGCGTACTTTGTATTTATTGGACGAACCAACCACCGGTCTGCATTATTATGATATTGATATGCTCCTCACAGTTTTAAATAAGCTGGTAGAAAAGGGGAATTCTGTTCTAGTCATTGAGCATAATATGCATATGCTTAAGTCAATGGATTATATTATTGACTTGGGCCCGGATGGCGGCGAGAAAGGCGGACGCTTGGTAGCTGCCGGTGCTCCGGAAGATATTGTCCGTGAACCAGAAAGCGAGACCGGAAAATATTTAAAGCCTTATTTAAAAAAGTAATAATTATTTTTAAATAAAAAAAGACCCTAGCAACAGCGGTCTTAGGGTCGGTTATTTGAACAAGAATTTCTTAAGAAACCTCATAACCATTAATGCCCAACTTTCGTGAGCGAGACGTTTGTTGCTAGGGTGCAGTGCTACTTGACTTGATTTGCTTGGAAGCGTTTCGGTTCTTGCAAAGGAATCTAATCCTTGCCCGAGTTTACATCCACGAAGTCGTCGCAGCGTTTTTCTGGTTTTACCCAGTTGGATTTGCAAAGCCCATGTATTTTATGGGCGAACTATATTAAGCATATTAATCCTTTTTATTTTTATGTCAAGAGACTTATCCACCGTCGCTAAAAGCGCCCCCAAACAGCCTGGGGTCTATTTTTGGCGTGATAAAAAGGGAAATGTGCTCTATGTTGGACGCGCTACCAGCCTCAAAGCGCGCTTAAGCCAGTATTTTCAGAATGGAATTAGCTCCCGGATAGCCGAAATGGTTGCCGCCGCCGCTGATTTGCGTTGGGAAACGACCGATAACTTACTAGAAGCCATAATTTTAGAAGCGACCAATATTAAAAAATACTGGCCCAAGTATAATATTGTTGACCGTGATGACCGCTCCTTTATCTATGTAGTTATCCCCAAGAAAGAATTTGCTCGTCCAATCATTATTCGTGGCCACGAGCTGAAAAAGTTTCCGGCCGGCACGGCTCAAGTCTTTGGCCCCTATCAATCATATTACTTATTACAGAACGCTTTGCGCTTAATTCGCCGCATTTTTCCGTATGGGACTTGCAAGCCAAATAGCGGCCGCGCTTGTTTTGATTACCAAATCGGGCTTTGTCCCGGCGCTTGTGCCGAAAAAATTAGCGCGCGGGAATATAAAAAGAATATTGATAATATTATTTTGCTTTTGAAGGGCGAGAAAAAAAGATTGCTGGTAAAACTTAAAAAAGCGAACCCTGAACAAGCTAAAGCGCTTCAGCATTTACAAGACGTCTCGCTTTTAACTCGCGACGAAGATTTAAACGAAAGAAAAATTAGCCGCCTGGAGGGCTATGATATTTCGCATCACGCCGGCAAGGAAAGCTATGGCTCGATGGTGGTTTTTGAAAATGGCGAGCCTAATACTTCTCAATATCGTTTATTTAAAATTAAAGACGCCCCTGGAGGCGATGATGAACGTTCTTTGTTGGAAGTTTTAACCAGGCGTTTCAAGCATTTAGAATGGCCTTTGCCGGATTTAATTATGATAGACGGCGGTTCGCCGCAGATTAGTTTTTTGACGCGCGAACTGGCTAAATTAAATATCAGCGTGCAAATGGTCGGTATCTCTAAGTTTGGCGGCGACAAGCTGGTTTTTTCAACTAAAACCAAAAAAGAGCAGCGCGAGCTGGCGGAAAACATTAAAGCTACTTTGCTAAAACTCCGTGAAGAAGCCCATCGCTTTGCCAATCGCGGCCGGAAAGCGGGGCTAAAAGCTAAAACAAAAGGGAAATATTAGTAATTTGTCAAAGAAAAAGGCCGCTTCTTTAGGGGAAACGGCCTCGGAAAATAAGTGTGTTCATAACCGATAAATACCGGCTATATTTTTAAACTTTAGTTAGTTCTAAATAGTTTTGCAAGAATTCTTCAAAGAGAATCGGGTGGACGCGCTTTTCATCAGGCAGAATTTTGTTTAATAATTGTGTTTCTGTTAAATGATCAATTACGCCGACAAAATCGATTCCTGCTTTTTGAGCGGCCTGGTAATCGCTGTAATAATTTCCGAAATAGACAATTTCATCTAATTCGATTTTATTTTTTTCAGCGAAGCGAAGAGGTTCGTCAAGTTGACGGTCGGGTTGATGTGAGGAAATCAATTTATCGAAATGAGTATGAACCACCTCACTCACGTCTTCCATCGAAGTTACGGCTCTCAGGGTACTTTCAAAACCCAGACTGGTGATTAGGATGAGATTATACCCGTCTTTTTTTAATTCCCGGAGAAGTTTCCATAGTTTTTTTTGGATGTAATACTGCCCAGGATTAATGTCAATTAGGACATTTTCAAATCGGAAAATTAATAGTTTCTTTTTCATTTTGCTGTTTTTAATACTTGGTTTTTGTTTTTAATTTTTTGCAGTTTTAACTTCAATTCCTCGTCTCATAATCTAATGCTGGAAGTCTGGAAATTTTCAGAAGTCCATGATTTAGCGGTTCTCATAATTTGATGCAGAAATTCGGGTAATTTTTCAAAGTCCACGATTCGGCAATCAGGAACTCCAGCAGCTAAGAATTCTTCCCGCGTGTTAACTCCGGAGACAACCCCGACAAAATCAATTGGGTACTCATAATTTTGGGTAGCCACTAAATCTTGCGAGATAGTATCCCCAAAATATACCAGACGTTCAGGTTTTAATTTTTGAGCATATGCCCAATTGGCGAATGGTCCGAAAGCGCGGCCACTAGGTTTGTGGTGCGGCCAATGATCAGTTGTCTGAATTTTGTGAAAGACAGTCAGTGGCATTCCGGTTTGGCTGCTTACTTGTTGTAAGCTGGCATTACTGCGGCTGGTAAGAAGTCCGAGATAGCGATCATACAATCGTAAATTCAAGAGCGCTTCAAAGGTTTCCCTGGGAAACTTATAGGGAAGTTCCAAGGAAATTTCAGGTTCCATTTTATTCATCAAGGATATCTGATCCTTTGAAGCATCCAAAACTTCTCCGATTAAATCAAAGATGTCGGACATTTTTTTCCCCCAATGTTTAATTAAAAACGAACGGGGAATAGTTGGTAACCCAAGGCGGTCTAAAATCATCTCCACTTTTTGACAACTAAGTCGCGTGCTATCGACCAGGACGCCGTCCAAGTCGAAAATAAAAAACTTTTTGTTTTCTAAGTCCATGATTAAGGATTTTTTAAGTGAATATATATGTATATTTATTTTTTAAAGAAACAAAATAACGGTTTTTTAAACTTAACAGAAAAAAATGATAATGTCAAGGTTAGTTAAACTTAAAATGCTTGACAAATTTCAGACATTTGCTAATATATACCCATAACTAAAGATACCACAGACAGCAAGTGGCCGCTTCGGCCGTAAATCTTGCCGAGGTAATTATCCGCTTTTTAGCGTTTTTTACATCTGTGGTACCACAGATTTTTTATTATATGCCAAAGAATAAAATTCAAAAACAAGAGATTTTACGTAATTTAAGCGAAAAAATCAAAAAATCAAAATCTGTTATCTTCGCCGGTTTTAATGCCTTCGGAGTTAAGGATAATGAAAATTTGCGCGCAAAATTGATTGCCGGAAATAACGAATATTACGTTGCCAAGAAGACCTTAATGAATATTGCCTTCAAGGATCAAAACGTTGCCAGCTTAAATGCTAGAGATTTTGATGGTAAAGTGGCCGCTATCTTTTCCTATGAAGATGAGGTTTCTCCCGCTAAAATTTTAGGCGAATTTCGTAAGGATAAAGAAAAGGAAAATAAAATTGTCTTTTTGGGCGGTATCTTAGAAAATAAGCTATTATCCAAAGATCAGGTTGAGGCTTTAGCTAAATTGCCAAGCAAGCAGGAATTATACGCCAAGTTGGTTGGTTCCATGAATGCTCCAATCTCCGGCTTTGTCAATGTTTTAGCCGGCAACTTGAGAAATTTTGTTGGTGTCTTAAAGGCTATCAGTGAGAAAAAATAATTAATCATTAATTAAAATATAAAAAATTAATTTTAAAACTATGAGTGAAGAAAAAAAGGACGTTGTCGTCCCAGAAAAGTTTGAGAAATTGGTTGGCGAAATCGAAAAAATGAGTGTTTTGGATTTAGCCGAATTAGTTTCTATCTTAGAAGACAAATTCGGCGTTTCCGCTGCCGCTCCAGCCATGATGATGGCTCCGGGTGCTGGCGCTGCCGCCGCTGTTGAAGAAAAAGACAGCTTTGACATCGAATTAACCGACGCTGGCGCCAATAAGATTGCCGTCATCAAGGTTGTTCGCGAATTAACTGAAATGGGTCTTAAGGAAGCTAAAGACTTAGTTGATGCCGCTCCTAAAGTTGTAAAGGAAGGCGTTAAGAAGGAAGAAGCTGAGGCTATCAAGAAGAAATTGGAAGAAGCTGGAGGCAAAGTAACTTTGAAATAATAAGTTTCTCTCTTAAAGATAAAAACCGTCCCGAAAGGGGCGGTTTTTTTGTTTTATTTTTTTGAAAATAATTTTAATTATGCTATAATTATGTCATAAATTAGTCAAAAAATAATAAAATGTTTGAGGAAGTCGCAATTCCCGTAAAAAAAACTAATGGCAAAGAAAATAGCCAATCGTCGATTGAGATTTTAAAATTAGACCAAGAAAATTCTGAACAAGTTTTGACTACTGAAATAAATATTCATAAATTAGCTTATGAATATAATTTAAATGATAAAGATAAAAAGGATTTGTCTGAACTGATAGAAGAAATAAATGCTGATAAGGAAATCCATTCTAATCATCTCGGCTTCTATTACCGAGATCTGCCTGTAAATGTGATGCAGTCACCAGAGATTCAAGCAATACTCAAGAGAAAATTAACCAAAGCGCTCTTAGATAACCAATGCATAGGAAGCATTTCTCCTTATATTACTGATTTTGGTTTGGATAAAAGCTTCTTTTCCGATCAAAAATTTGACCCCTACCGTAAAAATTTATGGGAAAAAGAATTGCGCCATGGTAAAAAAATGGATTTTAAGATTGGATTGCGAAAAAATGAATTTCGCGTTATCGGCGGAGAAGATGAAGAGGATTCGGATCACCCGCTGGAAGGAAACTTCAATCATGCAAAGGCCTTGTTTTCTCAGGAAGAGCTTAAAAATATAGGATTAGAAGGAGCTATTTCGGCTGCTCAAGGCGGCTGGTTATCGCTAGGGAAAAATGAAGAAAAGATGACCAACTTTAATGAATATAAGGAAGAGTTTGGTCTTAAGGAAGCCGATATTGAGAAGGCGATGATTGCGGAAATAAAAAAAACTATCTTTGAAATAAAAATTCCGGATGAATTAATAAATGAATATCCTGGAGTTAAAAAATTTTTAGAATCACCGGAAGCCAGGGAATTAGCCAAAGAGGCTGCCTTTGAAAATATTGCTCTAGGAAATGACGCCGACGCTTGTCTCAAAAAATTCAAAATAGATAAAAACGAGTTTTCACAAGAAGAGCTAATAAAAAAAACCGTTCAAAACATAGAAAACAATAAAATCAAATACCATTTTCGCCTTGACGGTTTTTGTAAATATATTGATGAAAAACATTTACCAGAATTAGGGGAGGCCGCCCTAAAACTTAGGGAGGAATTAAAAACGGACTTTTTAGATGCCTATTTTAGTAAAGCGGGCTGGAGCTGGGATAAAAGTGAGGGACGAAAAAATGATTTAGATGCCTTTAAAAAATTAAATATTCCTTCAGAAATTTTAGTTAACTTCGCTCAAGATATAATTATAAATAAAGTTAAAGGAGATAATTATAATAAAGAAAGAGAGGTTAAAGATAAAGAAAATTACGAATTTTTTGGAGTTGGAGAAAAAGAGAAACAAGAGGCGCTTAGTATCGGTTATTTTAAATACGAATTAAATCGGGGATTTTATAGCTTAAATAATTCTGAGGATTATACTAAAAAACAAATTGGATTAAATGGCTTTACTTTTACACCTAAATTTCGTCAATTAATAAAAGAGACATACTTATCGGCTATAAAAAATGGCGACACCATAACCCTTAACCCGATTAATGAGTTTTTAGACAAAGAAAACGAACATATAAAATGGGAAGCGACGGATAGACCTAAGTTAAAAGAGGCGGCGGCTGAAGGCGTTATTAATGTTGCCAATCAAGGCCGTGATAAAATTAAAGCTTTTGCTGATAAATATTATCCGGAAAGACATAAATTTTTTCTTTTTAACCAGGAATATAAAGCAAAGGTGGCTGAAAAATTAGTTACCAGTATTCGAGGAACCGTTAAATTAGAATATTCTGCCATCAATCGTCAAAATTTAGTGGAAGCAATATCTTATTTCAATCTTGATGAAAAAGATATTTTTAATCAGGCTGAAAAGTCAACGGGATTTTTGGGATTGTATAATGGACAAAGAATGGCAGAGCTCTTGCCCGGTTTTAATGTTGAAAATCATAATAATCGCTGGATAAGCGAGCAGAATCCGCAAACAGTCTTAAATTTAGCCATATCCGAGAATAATTATGAATTGTTATACGCTTTATCGATGCATGAAAATACTAAAGAATTATTTGAAAAAGAATTAGCAAATACGGAAAATAGGATAGCCAACACCTCTCTTTTTACCGAGCAGACTAATGGGACAATTGAACAAACAAGAACTGACTTATGGATAATGAAAAGCTCGCTCACCCGCAGCGCTATCGGCAAGGGGATAGAAAAAGATATTGATAAACAAATTATATTCTCCCAAGAAGAGGCTAATGCCGCTTTGGTTTTAAAGCATATGAGCGCGTTGTCCCCGGAAATGCGCTCCGAAAGCGCTATTTTAAAACTAGCCGCTCGCAAAAATGAAAAACTTTTTGTCTTAATTAAGGAAGTGATGCAGGCGGCCGAACTTGGCGTACTTAGTGTTGGTCTAGAAAAAAAGCTGGAAAGCGATTTTGGCATCCAGGTTGATAATTTTAAAGAAAATGATGCTATAAATACTGAAAAAATATTAACAGAAATCGAAAAATCAATTGAAGAAAATTTTGATGCTAATTTAATTTCTCGTGAAAAGCTAAAATTTGATAACTATACTAAAGCCTCGACCTTAAACAATCTAGCTGATACCGAACTTGCAGTTTTAAGCGGAGATAAAAAATTAGATAACGAAGAATTATTTTCTAAAATTTATCGCAAATATTTAAGCGTTGAGGAGGAGTATCGTGGACAATTTAATAATAAATTTTATGCACTCACTAATCAGAAAATGCTTGGCAGAGATAATAATTTTTTCGAAGAAAAGGATTGGGGCCTAGCGCTAGTAAAATATATCGAGTCCGTAGAGGGCGAGCGGGGCGACCAAGTAAAACAGAAGGAACAAATTACTGATTTATTTTCCGGGCCATACCGTGATATCTGCTTAAATGGCATGACAAGTGATTGGAACAAATTTTTAAAAGACGAAACGTGGCAAGAAATACCTCTTAGATTAAGGGTAATTACCGATACAATTGATAAATACGGAGGAGCAGGCAACCTTTCTCGTATTGAAACATTTAGTAGCATAATAACCGCGGTCAAAAATGCGGCTGAAAGTGAAAAAACTACAGATAAAACCTATGCTGAAATAAAAAACACATTACAAAATGCTGAAACAAGATTTGAAAAAGAAAAATGGACTCAAGATGATAAGTCGGAATTTTATGGTTTGGCCAAGGATATAATCGAAGCGGCACCCAGCCTATTTTCTTCGTTGGCTCCAGTTTTTGAAAATATGTCAGGCAAAGAAATCAAACAGTTTATCAAAGAAGTTTTTCCTTTATACCAAGCCGAACTTATCACTATGCAAAAAATAGACGAAAAAGGAGAAATAACATATGACGCTCGAAATTTAGTACCGATGAAAAGAGCAATAAAACATTTAATGACCGACTTATCTGCTCAGCCGGAGAAAAAAGAAGAAATAATAACAGGCGAAAAAGAAAGCCTAATTACTAATATTAGACTTCGATTTAAAGAAAGATTTGGCATTGTCAATGTGCCGGCCGAATTAAATAATGAAAATTTTCGTTCGGTTCATAATTTAATCCGCTATACTGGCAATATTAACGGCCGGGATGCTAGTAGTGAATCCCTCATTTCTCTTTATCTGGGCTTACAATTAAACGGTGATTGGGATAAATTTAGGCGTGGAGAAAAAATTGAGATTTCCAATTATCTAACCCCAGAAAAGGCGGCCGTAATTGAAAGCCACTTGGCTGGCAGAGAAAAAAACAGTCTTAAGCCAGAGATGGTAAATATAAAGCCGGAGGAGTTGGCGCCTTTTCAAGAGAAGCTGCAAGCAGAGGTTACCAATAGTATGATTGGAAATATTGAGACTATTGACTCCAAGCTTGGTAATGCTAAACGGGGGATGGAGCATTTACTTGACCCCGATCTTTATGATGACCAAGGAGATAAAAACCTAATTCCTATTATTAAGCGCGGAGATAAATTAGTCGGAGCCGTATTAGCCAAAACTTTCCAATCATTAAAAAATAGAGAAATAAAGTTAAGCGCTCAAGAACAAAGCCTGCAGAACAATTTAGCCTCGGCTCTTAATATCTCAAATTGGACAGAAGAAACGGTTAAGGCGGCACAGGATAGAGTACAATCTATCAGTTTAATATCTAAGGTATTAAACCGCATGGAGGATACGAAGGTTGACGAAAATATTGCGGAGCTTAATAAGCGCGTTGAACCGTCTGAGGATATTATAAAAATATTCAATAAGCTCGATTTAGGCTTTAAACCATCTTCAGGCGCCATAGCCATTTCACAAGACCTGGAAACTCTGGCGAGTCTAATAGTAAAAGAAGGCGGCAAACTAACACCGGAAGAAAAAGAAAATGCTAAAAAATATCTCGATGCTATTAGCGAAAAAAAAGCCGAACTTGAAGGAATAATGCGTACGGTTAAAGAATATTTTGAAAAAATTCAAGGTAGCGCCAAAGCTAATAATCTTAAATTAAAGGATCGTCTTAAAGAAATTAGGGAGATTATTTATTCAAGCGGAGGCGAAAAAATGATTGTCAGCGAAATGACAAAAGATATTAATCTGATTGTTGAGAATATGCGCCAATGCTTGGGCTGTTTGCGAAAAGAAGTGAACAATGACACTAATTTAGCTTTTGGTGATTATAATAAGTTTTTTATGATGAGCCGCGAAGAAAAGACTAAAGGGAGTGTTGCCGATGAAATAGTTTTCTTCGTGCCAACTAAAAAAGAAAACGGGGAATCTAATATGTCTTTTGTTATGGACAGGGTTTATGGTTCGCAAAAACCCGATATTTTAATTTCACACATTTTAACAGTTTACAAAAAATATCAACCAATTAAAAAAGAATTTAAAGAATCAAATATTTCTATCTCAATTTCCAGCGAGGCGATGCGAAGTGTTAATATAAAACCGGAAGATTTGCAGAAAATTTTAAAAGAAAAAATACCGGGATTAAAATTTAATACATTTGTTGAAAACATGAAGGCGGATATACCGAAATCATCTTTGAGCGATAACTACATTGAATTTGGCGACAAGGGAGCAAGAGCTACCGGAGAAAGAGTATTTTCCGCATTAGTAATCGAATAGTTTTATTATAAATATTAAAAAATCCGCTAAAACAGCGGATTTTTATTTTTCAAAAAATAAAATTCTAATATTTACAAAGCTAACTTATAGATACTCTCGCCTGATAATAAGTAAATAATCTTGCCGGCGGCATCAAGAGCAAAATCGCTTAAACTGGGCAAGGAAGAAAATACATATTGATTCATTAAATGGCCGTCGCTCTTAGCAATTATTGCTAGGCGCTTGTTAGCAGCGTCCAGCACGTATAGCTGGTTAGCATCGCCTAGAATCTTGGTAGCAGAACTAGTAGCGGGGTCCAGGGCTTTATTGGCGTAGGCCTCCTTTTTGTTTAAATGGAATTTATTAATGCTGCCATCATTATTTAGAGCATAAATCGAACCATCAATGTATAAGTCAACTGCTTTTGATAAATTGGCCGTTTCTTTAATCCAATCGGCGCGAGTCGCCAGATTGGCGCCGCTATATTTATAGATTTGGTTTTTAGCGCTGGCTATTAAGTATAAATTGGCATTAAAAATATTTAAGCCGGAATATCCATCAGTTTCATTATAATCTTTAACATCATAAGCTACAGCTTTGCTGGTTTTGATGTCAAACTTAAATATTTTAGCGCCTTCGCGATAGAATATGGCATTTTTTCCGTCATATTTACCGCCGCTCAAATTTCCACCCGCATTCACTTCAGTCGCACTGACTTTATCCGCCTTAAAATCAATAGCTTGGATGCTGCCGCCACTGGTACCATAAAGCTTATTATCAGCGAAAACTAAACCGGAAACATTTAAACCGACTAAATCGCTTATTTTTTCCAAATTATCAACTTGATTTATTTTTTTAACTTTATTTTCTAAAGTTTTAAGGTTGGCGCTTAAAGTTTGATAATGGGCCTGCTGTTCTTTAGTGTCCTGTGGCAAAGAGGCGATTAAAGCTTCGGCGTCCGTTAAAACTTTGGAGGCGCCATCCTCATTATTGTACAAAAGATAAGAATCAATCAGGCTGCCTTTTTCTTCAATTTTCGCCACTAAAGCCTGGAAAGATTCTTCCGCTTTTTGTTTGCGGCTCTTATTAATTGAAGAAGTTAAACTGATTGCCAGAACCAACGCGACCAGAATTAAGCCGCCAAATAATAGGCGGTTTTTTTTATTTAGATTTTTAACCCAGGAAATAGCCCCCGAAACTAGCCCAGTCCAAAAAGATTTATGAATTAGAGCCGGAGAGGCTTTGGCTAATTTACCGACATTATGAAATAGCAGCGAGGAGCTTTGTTTTAATTTGATTTTTGATGGTCTTAAAAAAGAACTGGCACTTGGTAAATTTAAACTGGCGGTTCTTTCTTTTTCCGGAGCCGGCTCGCTATAAGTATTTTCTAAAATAACTGTCTTGCGTTTAGCCTGTTGAGCGGCTTTAGCTCGGGCCTTAGTTCGCCAATTTTTAAGAACGTCGCCGAATAAATTGGATATTTTTTTAAAGCTGATGATTCCGGCCGGTGCCAGCATTTTTTCCGTCCGCTGTTCGGTGGAATTTAAAGAAGAAATAGAAGTATGCGCCGTTAAAACTTCTTCAATCGGTTCCTTAATTTCTTGGCCGCCGGAATCAGTGGTATTTTTTATGATAACGCCCAAAAAGGGAACATAGGTGTTCATTTTTAAGAGCGCATTTTTAATTTGTTCAGCCGCGACAATCGGTGGTAGTTTAGTAATGATTTCCACCATTTCTCGGCCAGATAAATACTCCGGTAAAGATTCGCTCGCAAAAATAAAATAGGAACCGAGCGGAACTTCACCGCTAATTACTGAGGAAAATAAGCCAGCGATTTTTTGACTGTCATCATGGCGCTGAGAACTAAGATGTTGTTCTTCCTGAGAACTAGTAGAATTTTCCGCGCTCGTTTCTACATTGATAATTTCATAGCCGTCGGAGCGGCGATAAATTAACAGCGAACGATTTTTGCCGAAGCCGGCAAAATGAAGCTTATTCTCATAAATTACTCCGATAGTAATACTGGTGGCCGAAGAATTGATTCTTATTCTTTGATTATTTAAAAATTCAGTTAAGTTTTTATTGATTTTAGCTAGCGCCGCTTCAAAAATATTTTCTATTTTTAGGCCTTCAATTTTTCCGCGCAGCATTAACTTTTCATCATTGTAATAATGTTCGTTGAGTTCGGAAATCAAAAAATTAATTATTTTTTCACCGTCGGTTTTTTTCCCGCCGATTTCCGCCAAAATGAATATCTTTCCGGCCAAACTTTCTTGAGTGGCATCCGGCTGAGAAACAAAAACATCACTCGCGCCAGCTGCCTTGCCGGAGTTCAAAATAATTTGTGCAATTTTATTATACATAAGCGAAATAAGAAGCCAGAGCGAGTTTAATTTTCGTTTGACTGTTTATGATATATATTATACTATAAATTTATAAATAACAAAATATGTTAAGCTCTCTATTCGGGTCAGAAAGCAAGGCCAAGATTCTTAATCTGCTGGTATTTGACCCAGAAAAAAAATATAAGCTGCGCGAGTTAAGCAAGGAGCTCGGTCTTTCGGCTGCTTCGGCGCGCAAAGAACTGAGTGCCTTGACTGAATTCGGGCTGTTAAAAAATGAGGACGACGCTTGGTGGGTTAATAAAAACTTTATCATTTTTTCAGAAATAAAAGCTTTGCTTATGAAAGCCCAAATACTTTCCAGCCAAAAATTCATTGATGGCCTAAAAAAAATTTCTGATTTGAAATATCTAGCTTTAAGCGGAGTTTTTACCAGCGATGAAGAAGCTAAAACCGATATTATTATTGTCGGCAAGATAAAACGCAAGCCTTTTTTGAATCTGATTAATGTCCTGCAGGGCGATTTGGGGCGAGAAATAAATTATACTATTATGGACGAAGCGGAATTTTTTTATCGCCAGGAAGTAATGGACATTTTTTTATACAACGCGCTTTCTGGGAAAAACATTGTTTTAATTGATAATTTAACGGCCCTAAAAAAATAAACTCAAGATTATGAAAATTGCGAGTCTTTCCCTTAAACTTATAAAATATCTGGTAATCGCCGGAGTTTTGGCGCTTATCGCTTTAATAATTATCATCGTTTCCTCTTTTAAAGAGTTAAAATCAGCGGCTGCCAGCGGTCTAAGCGCTAAATCTAGTTTAGAAGCGGCGGCGGTTGCCGTGCAAAATAAAAATTGGCCGGAAGCGCAAAATAAAGCCGAAAGCGCTAGTATGGAGATTAACTCAGCTTTATTAGAGCTAGAAAAAGTCAGGAATAAGCAAGCATTCAACCAAATTGTCCTCTTGCGGAATCAGATTAATGATTTAGAATATCTCCTTAAAACCGCCGATATTATCAGCCGTTCTTTAATCGGTGCCGTTCCGATTGCCGAAAAATTTTCCAATCTGTACGCCGATTCTAGCGGTTATAACTTTTCCAGTTTAAATGAACAGAAAAAGGCAGATTTTTTTAAATTAATCAAAGAGTCGGAACCGGAACTTAATGGTTTGCGGGCTAATTTGGATTTAGCCTTGATTAACCTCAATAAGATTCATAAAATTGGTGTTCTGTGGCCTATTTATGGGAAGTTAAGTGATTTAAAATTTGAACTTACCCAAGCTAAGAATCTAATCGAAGAAGCTAACCCCCTCCTTAAATTATTACCGGCTTTAGCCGGTTATCCTCAAGAAAGCAATTTTTTGATTATTATGCATAATAATGATGAGCTGCGCCCGAGCGGCGGCTTCATCGGTGTTTTTGGCTTTTTGAAAACTAAAAATGGCAATATTGCTGACTTAAAAACTGATGACAGTTACCATCTAGACATGCCAGCTGTCGGTAAGTGGAAAATGACGCCGCCGGTGCCAGTCAGTAAATACATGGGGGTGGAGAATTGGTATTTGCGGGATTCTAATTGGTCGCCTGACTGGCCGACAGCTTCTAAAAAAATTCAAGAAATATTTATCGGTGAAAGCCGAGCCGTCGGCTTAGATGTCCCGGCAATTAACGGCGTGATTGGCATTACTCCGGATTTTGTATCTGATTTATTACGGCTAGTCGGACCAATTACTGTTAAGGGCGAAACTTATACTCCGGAAAATTTACAAACCCTGCTGCAATATAATGTGGAAGTCGCTTATAAAGAGCAGGACATTTCTTCTTGGGATAGAAAAGCGGTGATTAACGAACTTTTAGATGAGCTAAAAACTCGCTTGTTATCTTTAGAAACGAATAAGCTTGGCTCACTGGCTAATATTTTTACAGCTAATATTCAGAATAAGAATGTTCAAATTTATTTTAACGATTCCGGCTCCGAATCCCTGGTTTATGATTTAGGAGCGGACGGCGCAATTAAGAAAACTACTAGCGATTATTTGATGGTGGTAGATGCTAATCTTGGAGCCTTTAAAAGTGATTCGGTAGTCAAGAAGGGAATTACTTATAATTTAAAAAATAATGGCGGTACGGCAGATGCCAATTTAAGCCTTAGCTATCGCCATGAAGGCGGTTTTGATTGGCGGACTACCAGGTACCGCAGCTATACCCGCGTCCTGGTACCACTCGGCAGTAAATTGATTAGCCTAAAAGGTGATGTTAATACCAAATTAGACCAGGAATCAATTTCCAGCAGCGATGACAGTGATTTACAGAAGACTGTTTTTGGTTTCTTCTTTTCAGTAGAGCCGGGGACAGCTGGGGTGATTAACTTAGAATACAGTCTGCCAAGCAATATCAGTTCTGATCTAAAAGCCAGGACCTATCAATTATTCGTTCAAAAACAGGCCGGTCGGCGCACCGAATCTTTTAAAGCTAATATTAACGGGGAAGTTTATACACCTAGTCTAGATAAAGACCTCACAATTATTCCATAAATATTGACAATTTCTGTTTATAATTGTATAATGTTTTATTCAATAGAACATTAACAAAAACAATTATAAAGATGAAAAAGCTCAGTAATTTCGATTGGATAATAATTATTATCCTATTTGGCGTTTCAGTTTTAATTGATGACGCCCGCAGCTCTCTCAAAAAGTTAAAAGTTAAAAAAATAACGCTTTTGTTTATTTTTTTAGCCTTTTTTCTTTTATCCTCTTTTGCTCTAACCGGGCAAACGCGCGGACAAGTAAGCCCTTATCCGGTCAAGAGTACCGCTTATTGGACGAAGCCCACGCTTAGTTTAAGCGAAGCTCAAAGTTTGGCTCGCCACGACTTTTTAATTGTGGACTTAGAAAATAAGTTCAATAACTATCAAGTCTTACAAGCTCTAAAAGAGATGAATCCGAAATTGAAGCTCCTGGCTTATTCTAATCCGATGGAAATCCATCTTATTAAGTATGGCGACCGTCCTTGGCAAAATCGTATCATTGATGAAATTGTTACCACGCGTACCGCTTGGCTCTTAAAAACAATTGCGCCGATTAATTATGAAGGCTTCATTGCCACTTGGGTGGCTAAAATCATGGGTGACCCTGACAGGAAAGAGGATTATGCTAAATTCTGGAGCGGTATGTTGATGCTTAACATGTCTGCAACTTGCCCTCGAATTGACGGGCAAAATTATGAAGAGTGGATGGCTCAAAAACTGAACCGAGAAGTTCTAAATGATCCAATCTGGGATGGTTATTTCCAAGATAATGGAACCGGCAATATTTCTTGGACGCATCCAGGGCAAATTGACATTGACGGCAATCAAGAGGCTGACAACGACGCGCTGGTTGATAAAAACTGGAAAGAGGGAATGACTAATTTCATCCTCCAAATCAAAAAAGCCAAACCGGCGCAATTCATCATTATTACCAACAAAGGCAGTTTGGACTTTCTGAACATTACTTCCGGCAAATGGTTTGAAAATTTTCCTAATGATTATTTAGGAGAAAAATGGGCTAACGGCTGGCGACAGTGTTTTGAAAACGCTAAGAAAATGGGGCCTTACACAGTTTTTCAAGGCAATCGTTCAAATGTTAATTTCGTGTTAGCAACCACGCTTTTACTGGACAACGTCTATCTAGCTATCAGCCAAGATGATTCCGGAATTTTCCCGGAACTGGAAATTGAAACTGGCCGACCATTAGGCCGCTATGAAAACAAGAACGGTATTTACTACCGGGAATACGAAAAGGTCAGCGTTATGGTTGACCCTTTAAAACAAGTTGGTAAAATCACCAAAAAATAAGAAACGCTCAAAAATGAGCTCCGGGCCATGTTCAAAAGACATGGCCTTTTTTTATTTTTATTTGTCTGTTATCATTTAAATGCTATGGATTTATTTGTAATCATTGCCGTTTTAGGGCTTTTTGGGCTGTTTGTAGTCCAGCCTAAGTATGGCCTTTATTTAAGTGCCGCCAGCCTGCCTTTAATCGGCTGGAATTTTACTTTTACCAGTTTTGTAATTCCAGCGGGCGATTTAGCGGCACTATTGTCATTAGCCGCCTTTTTAACAAGGTTGACGATTGATGCTTTGTTCTCTAAGCAAAAAGTAGAACTCCGCTGGCCGCTGTTTTTTCCGTTTTTCTTATTTTTTGTAGCCAGTATTTTATCAATTGCGTTTTCTAAAAATCCGGAAACCAGTTTGTACTATTTTTTACGCTGGCCTTTCTTTTTATATTTCGCTTATATTTTTACCCCCGCCAACATTATCAAGACGCCCCGCATTTTAAAAACCACGGTCATTATCGTTTTTCTAAGCGCGATGGCGGTTTTATTAACCGGATATGCCTCGCTTTACGGACAGGATTGGCAGGATAATTTCTTCCGGCTAAAGTCTCTTAATATCGGTGGTATTTTCCCGTTTGGCGAAAATCATAATTTAATTGCTGAGTATTTAAATATTGGCGCTTTCTTTGTTTTAATTTTTAGAGAATTTATTAAATCGCCACGCGGGAAGCGCTTGACCGATATTATTTTTGCGCTTACTGCCGTTGGCATTATTATGACTTTTTCCCGTGCCGGCTGGATAACCTTATTCTTGCAATCTCTAATTTATTTCTTCTATCGCACCCAAAATAATAAAAAAGAGCGCCTGGCAATGTTTATTTTTTCGATTGCCGCCTTGGTTGTTATTTCACCCCTGCTATGGAAGATGAGTGTTTTACAAGAGAATAATACCAGCTCTACGGAAAATCGCGTATTGCTTACCGAAATCTCCCTCCAGGCCTTTAAAGAGCGACCATTTATCGGTTATGGAAACGGGGAATTCGTTAATTTAGTTGGCGAGAATATTAGATTCCGGGCCAAATATGGCGAACCGCTTGATTCTCACGGCATGTTGCAAAAACTTTTAGCTGAAAACGGTCTAATTGGCTTAGGTGCTTGGTTATTTTTATTATTTTATCTGGCTCGCACTGCTTTTTTGGCTTTAAGAAAATATTATCCACAATTAAAATGGATATTACCTTTTTCCTTGGCGGCCGGCGGCGGCTTGTTTTTCCAATTTTTTAACACCTCATATTTTAAGGGCCGCGTTTGGCTGCCGATTGTCCTGTTTTTAATGGCAATCAAGTTCTCTGATGAACTTTATGACAAAAAAAATAAGCGTCCTACACATCCTACCCAATCTTAGCCGCGGTGGCGCGGAAAGAGTGGCGGTTGATATTTTAAAAAATCTTGACCGGGAACGTTTTGTTCCGGCATTATTGTTATTTAAGGATAATAAGCAGGGTGAGGAGCTTAAAGCCGAACTGGCAGCTGCTGGCGTGCCAATAATTTCTCTGCATAAACGCTTATTAATTGACCCGCTAAATATTGCCTTGATAATCAGAGCGGTAGCTAAATTAAAACCGGATGTTATTCACACTCACCTTGGCGGTGACATCTACGGCATCTTAGCCGGCAAGCTGCAAAAAGTACCCGTGATTGTTTCCACGGAACACAATATTAACCAAAGCGCCAAAAAAAGCGCAGAACTGGTCAAAAAAATAAATCTCAAAAGCGTTAATAAAATTTTTGCGGTTAGCAATGCGGTCCGTGAAGACGCCATTAGCCGCTACCATTTAAAACCGGAAAAAATAACAGTAGTTTATAACGGCATTGATAGCTATCATTTTGACCCCTCTCAGGTCTCAGATTGGCTGCCTGGGCGAACTGATGGCGAAAAGGTAATCATAGGCGCCATCGGCCGCTTGAGCCAGCAGAAAGGCTTTATGAGCTTAATTGAGGCGGCCGCTAAAACAAAGAATAAAAATTATTTAATTGAAATTGCCGGTGTTGGAGAAATGGCGGGAGAACTTAAAAAAAGAATTAAAGATTTAGAATTAATTAATCGAGTTAAACTGATTGGCCCGGTTAACGCCCGTAATTTTTTAAGTCAAATTGATATCTTTGTTTTGCCTTCGCTATGGGAAGGCCTAGGTTTAGTGATTTTAGAAGCCGGGGCGAGTGAAAAACCAATTATCGCCAGCGCTACCGGCGGTATTTTAGAAATCTTGAACGAAGAAAATGCCTGGTTGTTCCCAGCGGGTGATGATGACATTTTAGCGCAAAAGATAGATTTTTTAATCAATAATTTACAGGCGCCAGAAACCGCCCGGAAAGTTGCAGCCGTCAATCAATTAGTTAGAGAGAAATTTTCTTTAGCTAAGATGGTAGCCAAATATGCCGATTGGTATGAGGAGTTATTGGCAGTTAAAATAAATAAACAATAATAAGCTATGCGCATTTTGCAGGTTAACAAATTCCATTATGCTCGCGGCGGGGCCGATAAGTATTATTTGTCCTTAGGCAGAGCCTTGGAGGCGTCCGGAAATGAAGTCGCCTATTTTTCAATGCGGCATCCAAAAAACGAGGCAACTCCTTATGCTAAATATTTTGTTTCTCGCTTAAGTTTTAATGAGGGCGGTTTTAAAGATAAGCTAAAAACACCGGGCCGGATGATTTATAGCTTAGAGGCCAAGCGAAAATTTAAAAAATTAGTCGTTGATTTTAAACCAGATATTATCCATATCCATAATATTTATCATCAAATATCGCCGTCAATTTTAGATGTGGCTAAAAAGGCCGGGATTCCCGTAGTAATGCACGTCCATGATTATAAATTAATTTGTCCAAATTATCAGTTGTTTGCGCACGGTGAAATTTGTGAAGCCTGCAAGCCTCATAAATATTATAAATGCGTACAAAAAAAATGCTTTAAGGATTCGCGTTCCAAGAGTTTCTTGGCAGCCCTAGAAATGTATTTGCACCATTCCGTCCTTAAAATATACGAACGCAATATTAGCGCGTTCATTACCCCCAGCACCTTTATGAAGTCTAAGCTAGTGGAATGGGGCTGGCCGGCAGATAAAATTAAAGTTATTGTTAATCCTTTTGATGCGCAAATGAGTTTATCTTCAAAAGAGATTACTCCTAGTTTAGAAAAATATCTATTATATTTTGGCCGCTTGTCTGAAGAAAAGGGGCTCAAGACTTTAATTGAAGCAGCGGCGCTAACTGGCACGAAATTGAAATTTGTCGGCGACGGACCGCAAAAAATTGAGCTGGACACGCTCGCTAAAAAAATTAATGCTGATCTGGAATTTCTTGGGTTTAAGAGTGGGGAAGAGCTTAAACAAATAATTCTAAAGGCCCGAACGGTGGTTATTCCGTCTATTTGGCATGAAAATATGCCCCTTAGTCTTTTAGAAGCCTTAAACTTAGGTAAGGTAGTCATCGCTTCCAATATTGGCGGCATTCCGGAAATAATTAAGGACGGCGAAAATGGTTTATTATTTATTCCCGGCGATATCCAGGATTTGGTTAGGAAAATAAATGATTTAGATATTTTAGACTTGGCCGCCATTAGCCAGCGGGCACAAGCCAGCGTTAAAAATTTTAACGAGCCGGAGAATTTGCGGCAAGTTAACAAACTCTATCAAGAGATCTTAGATAAAAAAAATACCCCTGAGTAAGGGGTATTTTTAAATGAAGTAAAGCTTAATTTATTGAACTTGGAAGGAGATACTGTAATGGAGAGTGGAAGAAGCGCCATCAACCCTAATGTCATGTCCGCCCTTAATTAAAGTCGGAACTTTAATGATAGTGGCGAAGCGTCCGCGGCTGTCAGCCTTAACGATTGTTTTCTGATCACCGAATTTAATGGTTAATTCCTCGTTGGCTAGGAAGCCACCGCCGGAAAGCGCTACTTCAGAATTAACCGCTGCCGAACTCTTATCTAGTTTTAAGAATAGATTCTCAGTTGGATAAGCAGTATTTTCTTGTTCACTGGCGGAGACGGAAGCAATCTTATTTAAATTAGCATCTAATACTAAAATATTAGAATTATTAAAGATAACAACTTTGTCGCCATTAGCATAAACTGTCTTCAGTCCCATCGCCCAGCCGGCATAGCCACCTAAATTACCGGTCCAAGCAAAATCTTTTTCTTTTAGATTAGAATCAAGTTTAACAACCCCGACGCCATTAGAAAAATAAACATTATCAGTATGGTTGCTAACTGCAATATCAAATCCTTGATAATCTAAGTGCTTATAACTAGCCAATAATTTTCCGGATAAATCAAATTTCTTGGCGTAGTAATCATCAACGACATAAATATTATCGCTGGCGTCTAAAAGAGCGCGGCGATTACCTTTATCAAACTTGAAATTTAAGGGAATGGTTTTAATAATGGAACGAGATTCAACATTATAAACTTCAATCTTGCTATTAGCCTCATCAACATTCAAATAGAAATCATTGTTACCGCTTAAATTATAAGGGGCTTCTTGATTTTTAAAATCGTAGGCAACAATTGTTTGCAAGTTGGAATTGAAAACTTTAATACCCTTAGCGCTAACAGTTACAATATTGTCGCCGAATTTATCAATGCGATTATACCATTCCCAGTAAGTGTTGGTGTTGGTTTGGACTTCTGTCAGTTTATTATTAGCAACTTCATATTTGTAAATAGTGTAGTTGCTAACCGCATAGACATACAAGCGATTGCTTTCAGATACTAATTTAGCATCAAAGAATTCGCCGTAATTATTAAAACGGGCATTGTAAGGCTTTAACTTGGCGACTAGGCCTAAAGTTTTGCCGTCAAGCTTAAATACCTCCAAGCTACCAGTATTAGTAGTAGCGACATAAACTTGATTATTAAAGGCGAGGGCATCGCCAGAATAATAAGATTTGGTTTTGGTTTTTCCCGGAGTAACCAGTAAAAACAGGGCAGCAACGGTAGTGATGGTCACCGCGGCCATAATCCACTTTTTCATATTTTTTAACTAATTTTAATATTAAAATTTTTATCAAGTTATTATACATTTTATTTTTATATTTGTCAATACCTAAAAACAGGGGGTTTGGCAAATTGCTATTGACAAATAAAAATAATTGTAGTATAGTGAAAAGTCAATAATAAAGTAAAATAAATAAATTTATAAAACTATATGGAATTTAACGAGTTTTTAAAGCTAATCGGCCGTAAAAAGCAAACTATTTTAGCTATTATGTTTGTAGCTGTGGTTCTGGTAATCGGCCTTTCTTTGCTTAGCCCGCTTAAATATGGCGTCAAATCTCGGCTCTTGGTTCTACAAAACGCCGGCAGCGCTGATGCTTATTCGCTTTCTAAATCTAATGAATACTTAGGCAACTTATTCGCTCAAGTGGTTTATTCCAGCTCCTTCTATGACCAAGTTATTGCTTCATCTTATAGCATTAACCGCGATTATTTTGCCGGTAACTATAACCAGCAGCTAAAAAAATGGCGTGAAACTATTTCAACCAGTACTCAAGGCGACACTGGGATTGTGGAAATTAATGTTTATCATACCAGTACCCAGGAAGCTAAACAGATTGCTTTGGCAATTAATGATATCTTAATGAACAATAATCAGAACTATCACAGCGGCCAAAATATTAAAGTGAATATTATTGATCAACCATTAGTATCAGCTTACCCGGTTAAACCAAATATTCCTTATAACGCCGCTTTGGCGCTAGTTGCTTCTTTCTTGATTTCTTTATTCTATATCTATATCTTTCCAGAAAGACGCAATGATTTGAATATTGTCGGCGGCCGTCATAAAAAACACGTTAAAGTTAACGAGATGGATATTGCGCGCAATATTGTTGAGGAAAGGGAAGAAATGAATCAACAGACCCATAATCATGATTTACACGGCAATATTGGGAATGTGTTGAGAAAGTAAATTGAAAAATTAAAAATAAATTTTTATTTAAAAATTAAAAACCATTCAAGGTATAGAAATAATTTTTTATCGCTCCGGATTTTTTCTGGGGCAAAAATTAACTAACATTAATTTTTGCTTTACGAAAAAATAGTCGCTTAAAAAACTATTTCCATACCTTGAATAAATATATTTCTTTAACAATTAGTTTCTAACTTAAATTTCAGTATCATGAGAGTATCGATGATTAATGCAATCACCTGGCTTAAAGCTAAGTGGTTCACAGTTTTTTTGTTCCTGGTGATTATAGCCCTGATCGTAATTGTGCTATTTCGCCCAGCAAACAACGGAGTTGCAACCGCAACTGATCCAAGCACGATGATTGTGCAGCCCGGCAATTCTGCCGCTCCCGGCATTTCTGCCCCAGCTACTCCTCGACCAGATGGAGCAACTGAATTCTGTCTTCAAATTGACGGCCGGCAAAATGGCCATATTCCAATGTTAATGGGGACAGACGGTCCAGAAATTTTTTGGAATAGCGACAGAACCGGTAAAAACTGGGTTATGAAACCGTCTTCCGACGAAAGCAAAGATGTTGGCGTCCTGTTAGATGGCCGTATTTACGCCAAAATGGCCTTCCTTAAAAAATGGGGAATGACACAATCATGTGCCACTAAATGCGATCAAACCGGCTGGGCTCCAGTAGAAATGCAAAGTGCCACCATTGGCGGCGAAGAAGCGTTGGTTTTCCAACTTAAATAGGTAAACCTATAAGCGCTTAGCCCGTCAAAAAGCCCTCGAACCCACAATTTGAGGGCTCTTTTTATTTTATAGACTTATTAACTTGACAGATTTTAAAAAATAGTGTATGCTATCTTGATAATCTTTTGATTATTTTTATAGCTAGAATTATATATTTCTAACTATAAACGCTTTAAAAAACGAACATTAACAATCAAATTAAATAAACAATGAGAAAATCTCTTTTTTTGTTGGCCTTGATGACCACTTTGGTTGTCGGCTCAGTTTTTGGACAGTTCCGCGAACGCGTGAATTTGTCTCTGTTTGCCGGTGGCTACGCTGCCCAGCAGAATGCTAATAACAACGGTTACTGGTATGGAGCCTATATAGACTACATGCCGATTAAAACCGAAACTGGTTGGTTGCTCGGATTTTGTGCGGTCGGTGATCGCGTTTACTTCAAAAGCAACACAACTTTGAGCCGCTATGATGGCAGCTCTGATGAAATGGGAATTGGACTCGCTGGCGGGAAATGGTCTGAGTTTTTGACTCAGAAATATTCCGGCTACTTCGGTGCTAATTTGATGCTTAAAAGTGTCAGAGATAATGGCACTGGTAAAAGTGTGCAACCAAATCATGAACTCGGCGTCTACGATGCAAAGCAAGAAGATTTAATTTTATCCGGAGAACTTAACATTAACTTGTTAAAGGCTTTCGGCATTAGAGAGAATCTTTTACCGCGCTCGCAGCTTAAGCTAACCTATCAAAAACCGATTAAATCGGAGAAAACTTCCTTTTGGAATGACGCTCCCATTAAGGAGTCAATGATTTGGAATAAATCAGCTTTCGGTGCTGAGATAAAACAAAGCATTTTACAAATCGGTCGCGGCAACACTTTAGTGGAGCCAAAGATTATGATTGGTTATCATCACTACGTTGGCGATGACAGCCAATGGTTATCTGCCGGTCCGGAAATTGCGCTTAAAAAACGCGGTTGGGATGACTTTTTATCTATCTATTGCTTTTGGAAGCAACAGACTGGTAGCTTTGAGCCCAATTTAAACAGCGGGCAATTCGTATTTGGCATCAATTTGATGCCGTTTAATATCAGAAGATAACTATTTACATTGTTGAACTTAATAAAAATTACTGATCATGAAAAATTTTTTTATCTTTATGGTTACGCTCTTTGCCTTGAGCGCCATTTTTCTTTACAGTTGTGGCGATAACAACACAGCCACCACCGATCCTTGCCCGGAAAAATCCGCGCAAATACGCAGTCTGCAAGCGCAGGTAACTGACTTACAAAGTCAGGTAACAACCTTAACCGCGAATAATGCGACCCTGACTGCTGACTTAGAATGTTGCGAAGGTAAATTACCGGCCGCAAAAAAGACAACCACTACGGTTAAAAAAACGAGTACTTCAGCTACTCAGAAAGCCACAACTCCGGTTGTCACTAAATCAGCGACTGTCCCGGCCGCCCCCACCAGCACTAAATTCGTCAGTGATGCTGTTGGCGGTAAAGCTAACCTTGATTACCTCAGAGAAGGTAAAGACATCATCTTCTGTGCGCAGGCTAATAACAGGGAGGATTGTTATTTTCCTCACTACGCCATGCAACATGGTGTAATGTTTTCTAAGGCACCGGAAGACAATGAAATCAAAGGGTACAACTGGAGAGTTGAACCCACAGAATTCTACGATGGTGATTATGGAGTCACGGTTGACGGAACCTTCTATGTTTCTGATAACTTGATTCAGCAATCACTTAAAGCCGGCGGCCTATCCTTTGAAGCTCCGCTTCGCATTAAATGTCCATATACCTCTTGGATGGCCAAGGACATGACTCTTGAGGATGGATATTGGATATTCAAGACTCAAAGAAGATAAAAATAGCTAATAATAGCTAAATTGCTTGCCCCTGGGATTATTCATTCCGGGGGCTTTTTTATTATTGACAATATTTTAAAAATATGATATTATAACCTTGACAAATAAAATTAATAATTGTATAATAATTAGTCCTAAAAAATATATATTATGAAAATCGCCTTTATCGGACAAAAGGGAATCCCCGCTCAAAATGGAGGAGTTGACCGCCACGTAGAGAATTTGGCGATGTTTTTGGCGAAAAAAGGAGAACAGGTAATTGTTTATAATCGTCAAGGGTACTTACCAGAAAAAATAAATAAGTGGGAAGGCGTAACGCTCGTCCATTTACCTTACATAAATCAAAAAAACTTAGCGGCAATTACTCATAGCTTTTTAGCAACGCTGGACGCGATGAGACGGAAAGTTGACGTGATGCATTATCACGGTATCGGTCCTTGCTTACTAGCCTGGATACCAAGAGTTTTTGCTTCAAAAATAAAAGTTGTCGCCACTCTGCACAGCTTTGATTATGGCAACGAAAAATGGGGGCGCTTCGCTAAGTTTATGTTAAAGCGCGGCGAAAGAAGCATGAGCCGCTATGCTCATGAAGTAATTGTTTTAACTGACTTGATGCACGATTACTTATTACAGAAACATGGCAAAGAAAGTTCCATTATTCCTAACGGGGCTTATATTGAAAACAACAGTGAAATTAATTATTTATTACGTTTTGGATTAGAACCTAAAAAATATTTAGTCAGCGTTTCTCGAATCATTAAATTAAAAGGCATCCAATATCTAATTGCCGCCTTAAAAGAGTTGCCGACTTATGATATTAAATTGGCGATTGTCGGCGATGGTGAATATCGCGAAGAGCTGGAAAAACTGGCCGGCAATGATCCGCGTATTGTCTTTACCGGCAATCAAAGCGGGGAAGTTTTAAATCAACTTTATAGCCAGGCTAAATATTTTATACAGTCTTCAGAAATGGAAGGCCTATCAATTTCTTTACTGGAAGCGATGGCTCACGGTTTGCCTTGTATCGTCAGTGACATTCCCGCTAATCAGGAAGCGACCGGTGAAACCGCTTTATATTTCAGACAAAAAGATAAAGATGATTTAAGAAATAAGTTAATTTATGCTTTCGAGCATGAAGATAAGATGACTGAACTGGGCGTAAAAGCTAAAGAACGGGCGGTTAGTCTGTTCAACTGGGAGAAAATTTCCGAAGACACCCTTAAAATTTACAAAAAATAGTTTAAGATTTAGTTAAACATTTTTAGTTCGTTAATAATTTAATCAAAATAAGAGACCAGAGGAGGACTCAAGCATGAAAAAAGTTCTAATTATTATTATAGCCGCTATTTTTAGTAGCTGTAATTATGTTGATTATGATCCTGGCTTAGCAGAAGTGCGAGCAGCGACAGACGGGGAATTAACCCTAAAGGCCGGAATTATGGTTAATAATTGGCAGTACGTCCAAAAAGACGTACAAACAATTATTACGCTAGTAGCCCGCGATGGCTACGCAGTGACGAATATTGATTGGGCGATTGAGGACTCGGTTTATACCGGCTTAACAGTTACCCACATATTCAAAACCATCAGAGATGTCACCATCCATGCCAAGGCCACTTTAGGAGACGGCTCAAAGCTGGCAGCTGACTTTACGGTTAGCGTTGTTAAGGACATGAGTCCTTATGAACCTGTGAAAATCTTTGTTATTAAAGGAAATTATCTACCCTTTGATGAAGGTTTTCAATTTGAAGGCCAAACGCGTTGGAATATACTAATGTTATTTTCCAAAGAACGCACGAAGAATGTCGGTTTCGGCTACGGTTATTGGGGCTCATTTGATGACTATAATCCGAGTTTCGATATGGAAACTTGGGGACCAGTTATCCCTGTGACTACTGACGCTGAAAATTACGTCATTAAAGATGGCTTACCAAGCCAAGCTACCGGCGAAGTCGGAAAATATTTTGCCGCCCACCTGCAACTGCTGCCGCGTGAATATCGCATGTATGCCGGCGCGTTTCAGGATAAAGACAAAATGCTTTTTGCCTACGGCGATTTTACTGGTTCTAAGTTTATTAAAACCAGCAGCACTAACTTTTGGCTGATAAGATTTCGGCTAAACGTTGACGGGACCATAACCCCCTTAGGAGATTAAAAAAGATTTAATTAGTATTTTTAATTGTTTAACAAAAACCTGGACCAGGTATAGGTCAAGAGAAAGATGAAAAAGTTGAAATTGTTTATTGTGCTATTCGCAACGATTTTTTTTACAGCATGCGAATTTGTTGAATTTGACCCTGAGGGTCAGATCGAAACTGGCGCCAAAGAAAGCCAGCTGATGCTCAAGGGCGCGCTTATTTCCGGAGGAAATGTTTATGTCCAACTGGACGTTAGCACTGGCGTGACGTTAGTTTCTACTAACACCGCTAATCCGCTTAACAACGCGACCTGGACTGTTGAAGGCAACAGTTACACGGGTTTAAACATTACTCACAAATTTGCCACCCTGGGTGACGTTGCTGTACAGGTTACCGCTACTTTTCAAAGCGGAGCCACCGAAAGCCGAAATTTTACCGTTAAGGTTGTTCGGGACATGTCTCCCTATGATCCAGTGAAAGTTTATATCACTGGCAGTTATCAGGTTGCTACCGGCACCTGGACTGGCTACACAAGGTATAATGTTATTATCTTGTTATCCAAGGAAAGGTTTGCCAACAAAACTGTTTATGGATATAGCGGCAACTTTAACGATGACAATTTGTCATTATGGTTAACTGGAGCCAAAGTTCCAACTCTGGATGCTAACTACATCATTCAAAACGGTTTACCAGCTTCTGCTGGTGCTGATGTTGGCAAATATATTGCCATTAAACGCGACCTTTTGGCCAGGGATTATGCAATGGCTGTTGGTGAATTTGAAAAAGCTGACGGAACCGGAAACTTTGCTTGGGCTGATTGGTCAGGATCGACTTTTGTTACTGCCAGTAAAAATGTTGGCATAATAGAGTTTAAGGTTAACCCGAACTCGACAATCACTCCGCTCGGCGACGGTTATGTTGCCCCAGTAGCCTTAGTTCCTGGTATGGGAGGAGATTCCGGTGAAGGGGTATTCCGCTACACATTAGCTAATGGTAAATTTACCGTCTTCTTTAAGCTAAATAATACCTTTAGCGCTCTTACTCCATTTGTCCAAATTAAAGATCAGGAAACAGGTGTTTGGGGAACTCCAATCGCCTTAACAGCAGTAACAGATTTTCCAAATTATGGAAAAGCCGAATTTAACGAAGCCCAGGTGCTCAACGCCCTAAGCTCGCTTAGATTCGGCAATGTTATTGCCAATAAAACCCCTGATTTCTCGCAGATGTCAAAATCTGCCTACTACAACGAACCTTTTAAAGAGCTCCGTTTCACAATTTTGAAACAGTGATCTCGTCTGTAGACGCCCAATTAAGAAAAAGGGCGTTTACAAAAACCGCCTTTTTTTCACAAAAAACCAAAAGGCGGTTTTTTCTTACCCAAAAATAGATTTTAGAGCCAGCGCTTGCGTTTGAAAAACATCATCATAAAAAAACTACCAATAAGCATGATGCCAATAATTATCCAGAAGCCATATTTATGATTAACGAATGGCATATTAACGGCATTCATACCGAAAATAGCCGCCAACAAAGTTAAAGGAAAAACAATAACCGAAAAAATGGTTAAGGTCTTCATAATGGAATTCATCTGATCATTTAAAAGCGATTCGTTAGTATTATTTAGGACTTCAATCATTTCTTTTTGATTATCCAGAGTTTCCCAGAGACGCTTGGAATCTTCAACTAGGCTCTCATAATATTTTTTAATTGCTACTCTATCCACCAAACTGCTATCCATTTTAGTCAGCTCTTTCAAAATATTTTTATGATTCTGCATTATCTTGCGGATGTTAATAATGTTGCGGCGCAATAATAAGATTTTTTCAACCGCCTTTTTTTGATCGCCGGAAAAAATTAAATCTTCAACCGCTTTGATTTCTAAACTATTATCGTCTAGTAGGCGGTAGCAGTCGTCTATTAAACGCCCTAAAATTTCATAGAGCAAAACCGCGGATGATTCTGAAGAAAAAGAGAGCAGAGAATCCGGATCTTTTTTACCAATATTAAAAAATTGCGCCAAGGCCGGAAGATTATTGTTATGAGCCGTAACTAAAAAATTATGGCCGACAAAAAAATCAACCTCGCCCGAGATAACTTTACCATTTTCTACGGCCGGAAAATGAAGGATTAAAAAAAGATATCGGCCGCCGCGAAAAATTAGCGGCCGTTGCGATAAGACTGAAGCGGCCGTAGAGCGTAAATGGCCTAAATCAAAATTATAATTTTTACGAAGATAATTTATTTCCTGTTTGCTGGCGTTAACAATATTTAACCAACGCAAACCGGAGTTTTCATTGCGAGGATTGTCGATTTTTAGCTCCTCGATACGATCGGAGATTTTTTTATAATGTGGCATAAATCCGCTTTGACTAAAGGCTTTTTTTATAATAAAATTAGAACATTGATATTATAACATATGCCTGATATTTTGGGAATAAATTTAAGCGCCGAAAATGAAAAATCAGCCCTAAAAAAGGTGGAGGAATTTTTAAATGGTAGCTCCTTTCATTACGCCGTGACTCCAAATCCGGAAATAATTTTACGGGCGCAAATTGATACTGATTTTTGGCAAATTTTAAACCGCGCCGACTTAAGTTTGGCCGACGGCTTCGGACTAAAAATTGCGGGCTGGCTAAGCAAGCAAAAAATCACGAGAATTACCGGTTCCGATTTTAGTTTAAAAATACTAAAACTAGCCGCGGAGAAAAATAAAAAAGTGGTGATTATCAACTGGGAAAAAGGCCTGTCCAGCCGAGAAGAAATTAAAGCGGCTTTAAACAAAAAATATCCGGAACTTAATTTTTTAGTTATCAATGCCCCTCGAGCCGTTAATTTGGAACCAGAGGAACAAAAAATGCTCACTGATTTTGCTCCAGAAATTGTCTTTACTGCTTTAGGTTTTCCTTATCAAGAAAAAATCATTTTTAATAATAAAAATAATTGGCCCAGCGTTCGCTTCGCTATCGGCGTTGGCGGCACTTTCGATTTCATTAGCGGCCGAGCTAAACGCGCGCCAAAAATTATGCGCGCCGCCGGCTTGGAATGGCTATGGCGCCTAGGAAAACAACCTAAACGTTTAGGAAGAATATATCGAGCGACTTTTGTTTTTATGACTAAAATACTTTTTAAAAAACATCAATAATATATGACTAATGATAACATCAGATTAAGATTTGCTCCTTCGCCAACCGGATTTTTACATATTGGCAGCCTGCGCGCCGCCCTTTTTGGATATTTACTGGCTAAAAGTTGGGGTGGAAAATTTATCCTTCGGGTTGAAGATACTGATCAAAAAAGGGAAGTTGAAGGCGCTACCGAAAAATTGATTGAAGTGTTAAAAAAAGTTGGAATCAGTTTTGACGAAGGACCGCATATCGGGGGAACCTATGGTCCTTATATTCAAACCGAACGCCAGGAAACTTATGATAAGTATGCTGCCGAGTTATTAAAAAAGGACGCCGCTTACCGTTGTTTTTGTACGGAAGAAAGATTAACGGAAATGCGCACCGCTCAAGAAGCGGCCAAGCAGCCGCCGCGCTATGACCGCTGCTGTCGTAGTTTAAGCACTCAAGAATCAGAAGAACGCGCTCAAAAAGGAGAAAAATTTGTTATCCGCCAAAAAATGCCGCTTGACGGCGAAGTAGTAGTTCATGACGAAATCCGCGGCGACATCAAATTTTCCATAGCTGATTTAGACGATCAAGTGCTAATAAAATCAAATAAAATCCCTACCTACCAATTCGCGAACGTAATTGATGACCATTTAATGGAAATTTCTCATGTGACCCGCGGCGATGAATGGCTGGCGTCATATCCTAAAAATATTTTGCTTTATCAAGCTTTCGGCTGGACGCCGCCTAAATTTATCCACATGCCTTTAATTTTAAATAAGGAGGGCGGTGGTAAATTAAGCAAGCGCAAAGGCGATGTTTTTGTGGAGGACTTTTTAAATAAAGGATATTTACCTGAAGCACTGATTAATTTTTGTGTTTTACTCGGTTGGCATCCTAAAGATGACCAAGAAATTTTCTCTTTAACGGAGCTGGAAAAAGAGTTTTCCCTAGATGGCATGGGCGCTAGTCCGGCAGTTTTTGATACGGAAAAACTTGATTATTTAAACGGTTACTATATCCGCCAAAAATCCGATTCTAAACTAGCCGCTCTTTGTCTGCCAATTTTAGAAGCGGCGGGCTTTGGGCCGGATGACCGTTTGGAAAAATTTGTTGCCTTAGGAAAAGATAGAATGAAAAAATTAGCTGATGCCCCGGAATTTTTAGGCTTCTTCTTTCAGCTTCCGAAATATGATAAACAAGCCTTATGTTGGAAGGAAATGACCTTAGAAACCGCCCAAAATAATTTACGCGCCATAATGAATTTACTGGAAAAAGTGCCTGAAACAGATTGGGAAAAAGAAAAATTAGAAACCCTAACTCTTAACTGGATAAAGGAGCAGGGGGCAAAGAATGGTGATTATTTATGGCCGTTGCGTTATGCACTTTCTGGGCAAAAAAATAGCCCCGGCCCCTTAGAAATCGCTTGGGCACTCGGTAAAGAGAAGACTTTGGCGCGTATCCAGCAGGCCTTATAATTTTAAGGTGGAGTTAAGCCAATTTTATTTTACAAAAAACCAAAAAAATGATATAATGTGAACATGAAAAATAAACTTTTTAAATCAGCCTTTTTAATATTTTTGAGTCTATTTATTATCAGCTCCGGGCACTCCTCAAATGCCTTGATTAATCTTGATATTGACCAAGAAATAGATGCTTTAAATATAAAGATCCAAAATCAAAAGAAACAAATAGACGCTTTGCAGGCCAAACAAAAAGAATATCAAGCACAGATAATCGCCAAACAAAACGATCAAGCGAGTTTAAGTAATCAACTGGCCGTGATTGAAAATCGCTTAGGGAAGGCAGCCCTAGATATTGAAGAAACAACTCTGGAAATTGATAAAACGAACCTAGAAATTAAAAAAATTGAAATTGACACCGAAAATTTGAACAAAAAAATTGAAGAACAGAAATTACATATTTCTAATTTATTGCGCCTGGTTTATAAACAAGAACAGACAACGGCCCTTGAAGCTTTATTATTAAATGATTCTTTGTCCGATTTCTTAAATCAAGTAAAATATTTAGAGGACGCCAATACTGAAATTGGCGCTAGTGTTAATGATTTAAAGCAACAAAAAGAACAGCTGGATAAAAATAAAGAAGTCTTGGAAGGGAAGAATGGTGACTTAGCCGCTTTAAAAATCAAGTTGGAAGAAAAAAAGGAAGGACTCTTGTTTGACCAAGAAAGTAAAACCAGTATTCTAGCCGAAACCAAGTCTTCCGAAAAGGCTTTTCAATCTTTGCTAGCTAAGGCGCGCGCCGAACAGCAACAAGCGCAAATTGATATTGCTAATGCCGAAAATGCTATCCGCCAAAAGATGTCCCAGAAAGATAAGAACCGCCTAGAGGATGGGGACAGTGTAATTGCTTGGCCAGTATCTAAAAATTATATTACCACCGGTTTCCATGACCCGGATTATCCTTTCCGTAAGATTATCGGTGAACACCCGGCGATTGATATCCGCGCTCCTCAAGGAAGCACTTTAAGGGCAGCAGCCGACGGCTATGTCGCTAAGGTTAAGTTTGATGGTTCCAAGAACTATGCCTATATTATGATTATTCACGGCAACAACCTATCCACGGTTTATGGTCACGTTTCGGCCGTTTCAGTTAGCGTTGACCAGTATGTGGTTAAAGGGCAGGTAATTGGTAAGACCGGGGCAACTCCAGGCACCGCCGGCGCCGGTCCATTTACCACTGGCCCCCATCTCCATTTTGAGGTCAGAAAGAACGGTATTCCGGTTAATCCGCTCAACTACATGCCATAAAAGGTTTAAAATAAAGAAAAAAATTAGATAAAAAACACCTCTGAACTGGGGTGTTTTTTGCTAATATTAAAAGGGAAGTGTCTTAAATATTCATTTAAAAATGATGACTATCGTGAACTTTCTTATGAATATCCTTGAGCTGTTTATTGGTCACGTGCGTGTAAATTTGGGTGGTAGCAATGTTGCTATGGCCCAAGAATTCTTGAACAGTGCGCAAATCAACGCCTTGATTAAGCAGGTCAGTGGCAAAGGAGTGCCTCAAAGTATGGGGCGTGGCCATGACTGGCAAACCGGTAATTACCACGTATTTTTTAACAATATCTTCAATGCTTTTAACCGTCAGACGGCGTGATTTGTCGCTTAAGTTTTTTTCCCAGCCGCGTTTATAATTAATAAATAATGCCTCATCCAAATCAAAGCGTTTTTTTAAATAATTGCGCAGGGAAGATACCGCTCTTTTGGAAAAATAAACAGTACGAATCTTAGAGCCTTTGCCAATGACGGCAATTTCCAACTCATCCGTATTGTCCTTAATCCTAACCTGATCGCGGTTCAAAGCGGCTAGTTCGGCTACCCGCAGCCCGGTAGAAAATAGGGTTTCTAGAAGCGCTTTATCACGCAAACCAATGATAGATGAATCTGGCGCGGCTAAAAGATTTTTTAATTGTTCCAGCGTTAAAAATTTTATTTCTTTATCCGCCTTATCCTTCGCTAGTTTTATTTTTGAAGGCGACAGGGAAGAAATGTCTTTTTCAACAAAGAAGCCTAGTAGCGACCTCAGGGCTATTAAATAGTAGTTCTGAGTCGTCTTTTTTAGGGTCTTTTTGGTCTTAGGGTCTATGTGCCGGGAAAGATAGACTTTATAGCGCCAAACATGGTCTGGGGTCAGCTGAGAGGGCTTTAGGGCCTCAAGTTGAGACTCTTTGAGCCAGCCAAAAAACTTCCTTAGGAAGCGGGTATAATTTTCTTGAGTCTTAGTCGATAATCCTTTTTCAATCTCACAGAAATCGAGGAAGTCAATTAAATATTTAATTATTGGTTTATTTTCCATGTTTTAATTATAGCAGTTTTTTTATTAATAACCGAGGGGTAGAGTAGCCAAAAGCCCCAAAAAGGCCATATTTCAGGCATATCAATACTTCGCATAATGTATATTAATACACCTATAATGAAGGAGAAAAAAAGAGGTCTACCCGGTGGGCCTCTTCTTTATATAAAGATAAAAAACAATCAACTTAAACACAATTAAAAACAAATAAACATAACCTAAAAAACTTAATTTAATGAAAACAACTCCGGGCAATATTTTAAAGAAAAATTCTAACTTATTAATAAGCCCATAAAATGGACTTGGGGTTGAAATAACAAAATAATCTTAATAACTAGGAGAAATATTCCAGCCGAAACTAAACCGAAAATGAAGATAGCTAAACCAAATAGAAATTTAAAGGCTCCTTCCATACATCTTAATTGATAAAAATTCGACTACCGTAACGCAAATCAATGTAATTAGTCTTGTTAAAATTATCCCTTATTTTTTCCTTTTTGACAAGAGCTAGATACTCAACCTGTTCAGCGGCATCTTCTTTAGTGCTGAAATAAGCGGCTGGCCCGTCTTTAAACTTAACAATAGCCGAATTTAGCTCTTGATCGATAATAAATTTCTCTACCGGTAAATCGGGATAAGCAGTCAAAATTTGGTTAAGGTTTAAAATAAATTTTAAATAATCATCTTTTAAAGTTATTTTATTTTGGTCGTTAATGGCAACCGAATCGCTCTTATTTTCTAAAATAAAATATTTAAGCATATCATCGGGGCTAACCGGTATCTCTTTGATAACATAGCCATCGCTGGCGGCATAAAAATAATTACTTCCCTCTTGAAAAATAAAAGAATAAGGGCGTTCACTTATTTTCAGTTTTATCGTTCCCGGGATTTTTTTATTAACCTGCAAATCAGCAAAATTATATTTATTTAAAATTTCTAACTGCACTTCTTCTGTTTGAAAAAGAAAAAAATTACTTTCTCTAAAAAATAACCAGCGCCTCTCGCCTTCCCTGGCCAAAATAATATTTTTAATTTCCGACGAATCGAACCTGGTTAAGCCCTCAATTTCAATATTTTTTAAACGCCAAAAAGAGGAGGCTAAAAAAAACCAAACCAAAGCGATAATCGCCGCCAAAATTAAAATCAAAAAATATTTTTTTAAACCAACGTTTTTTGGCTTTTCTTTTTTCCGAAAAAAAGGATTCTTTAAATTCTTACACTGGTAATCTTTTTTGATGCGCTTATTTTTTCCTTGCCATTTATGCATTTTTATTTTTAGGATTATTTATTATATAACGCCTAATATTGGCCTGTATTTTTACAAGTAGTTCATAGGAAATCGTTCCCATTAGGCTTGCTAGATGAGCAATGGAATTAGGCTCGTCGGGATTATTGCTTATTAGCTTAACCTTATCGCCGATCTTAACTTCATTATTTTTAATTTCCAGGGAACTTAAATTCATGCATACTCGCCCGGCGATTCGCGCCCAAAAATTTCGTTGGCTTAAAATTAAGAATTCCGCCTTATTAGAAAGCCGCCGGTCCAAGCCTTCAAAATAACCAAAAGGAATCGTGGCAATTTTGGTATCTTGCGAGGCGCGGTAGGTTTCATTGTAAGAAACGCTTTCGTTGGCGCGCAGGCTTTGAACAGAGACTATTCGGGAAAATAATTCTAAGGCCGGCTGTAATTTAGTTTCCTGTTCGTCGTCCGCCATAAAAGGACTATAGCCATAAAGAGCTAAGCCGGGACGATACGCAGTTAAAAATTTATTATCAGTTTTAAAAATGGCCGCTGAATTTCCGAGGTGAACCCAGCGCGGAAAATAACCAGCTATTTTTAAAACATCAAGCGCGTCCATAAAAGCATCTTCTTGGGTGGCATTTAAAATTGAAGTGCTATCGGCAGCGGCTAAATGAGAGCAGAGGCCGCTTAGTTTTATTTTATCAAGATATTTCTTATTATTATTAATAAAGCTGCGGATATCTTTTATCCCTTCCCTGTTCATGCCGGAATTAATAAACAAATGAATATGAACCCGATTTCCAAAGCGCGATAAATATCTTAAGGTCTCCTCATTATAAACTACAAACTCAGTCCTTTTTAATTTAGTATAACGGTAAGCGCCTAGCGGCATTTCTCCTAAAATTAAAACTCGGCCTTTAAAATAGCGATAAGCGATTTGAGCCTCCGGATAAGAATCAACTACGACCATTTTAGCCGTGGTTTTATTTAAAATTTGGCAAATTTCTTTTAAGCCATGCCCATAGGCGTTCGCTTTTAACACCGGAAAAACCTCAGCCTCTCTTTGAAGGCTTTTTAGGTAATTATAATTAGCGATAATTTTGCCGGCATCAATTTCCAGCCAATTTAAAGTTTCGTATTTCGGCTTAATTATTTTTCTAATTATGTCCAGCATAAAATTTTATTCGCTAATTACTTGGCCATTCCCTTTATTAACTAGGTCTTCATTTAAGCTGGTATCAAGGGATTCAATTTTTCCATTATCATTCAAACCGCTAAAAATATCTTCCGCCTGAAAACGAATATCGCCGGCCAGGAGCGCATTTTTTCCGACCTGCTTAGTCTCCGGAACCAGCTCTAATTCAAACCCAGCCCGATAATTATCGCTACCGGCGCTTAAACTATCCACCTTCCAAATTACCTGGCGCGTATCTTTATTATAAATTAAATTACCAGCTAACAGCGAAGAATTGTCAGTAAAAGAGACATTGTCCGGTAATTTGGCGCTCATCACAAAATTATTAAAGTCGCCGGTCGGCTCAGCTTTAAAAAATACCCAAAAATCGGTCGGCAAATCAACGACTGGCGGCAGTGGGCCGGAACCTAATTGATCGCCTTGGGGGCTATTATAATAAACTGCGGCGCGCGCTTGAATTTTAGCGGCCACCTTTATATCAGATAAAGGAATGGTGTTTTTAAATAATTGTTTATAAAAATAATATTCAACATTAGCCTGCCAATTTATTAAATTAGCGCTCTTAACATCGGATTTAAAATTTATCTTTAAGGTTTTAGAAGCAGTCATTCCCGCTGGCAAATTGCTAATCATAATCTTAGTCCCGGAAATGTTCAGCTGATAGTCGCCAATCTGGTCTTGGGGTGATACTTCTTCTATTTTATAAATTGCAAAATAACTGTTATTAATCACCAAATCCAGACTCAAATTTTTTACATCATCATCGCCTTTATTCTCTAAAGCAATTTCAATTTTAAGACTCGAATCGGGATAAATAGCGGTCTCTAAAACTTTAACCGTCGCCGCCAGCGGCGGGTTATTAAGGTCTATTTGCGGATTAGCCGGGGCAATCCAATTTGGTAAATTTATTTTACGTAAATCAATTTTAGGATTATACAGATAAAGGCCAATGACGATGGCGATGAGCGTCACAATAACCGTGATTAAAGAAATATCTAAAATCAGATGCCATTTATTAGGGCGATAAAATTTTTCCAAACGCCATTTTAAATGGCGGCCGATTCTTTTAAACATATGCGTAAAAAATTAATAGAAATTTTTAACACCGGTTAAAATTTCTAAGGTACCATCATAATTAACATCGCTTAAAGAAATTTTTAAACCATCATGATAAGAAGCGTTAAAAGCAAAAAACTGTGCCATCAATTCACCGCTCCCGGAAAAAATGCGTACATGCGGACCGCCGCTTGGTCCGGGTCCGGTGACAATATCCGCTTGGCCGTCGCCATCCACATCGCCAACCGCAATTTCTATGCCGCCCTTAAAGCGCTTATCATAAGCTAAGAAACTATTTTCTAATTTGCCACTGATTGTAAATATCTTAACTGTTGGTTCATCGCCTTTGCCGGCGCCGGTAATAACTTCCGTTTGACCGTCGCCATCCACATCGCCGAGCGCGACGCTGACGCCGCCGCGTAATTTTTTATCATAAGCAAAAAAACTATTTTTTAATTTTCCATCAGCGCTATAGACCATTACTTGCGGACCGCCGCCAGCTGTCGGGCCGGTAACGGCTAGTTTAAAATAACCGTCATTAATTTCCGCTGCCAAATTAAGTTGTCTGCGAAAAAGTGAACCATAAGGATAGAATGAAGATAGCTTAGTACCATTTTTTCCTAAAACAACTTGCCCGCTTTTAGTATACATGTTAACATCCTCGATTTCACTTTGGTTGCCATCGGCAATTATCACCTGCTCGCCCGCCGGATACGCATTGGAATAGGAGAAGGCACCATTTTTTACTTGCTGTCCCTGGAGGTTAAAAAAACGGTAAAAATAACCATTAACAAAAGTTGCATTGACGATGCTATCTGATTTTTTGAGCAATACGGCGCCATCCTTGGGTGCTAGTTTTAAATAGCTGATTTTCTGGCCATTATTGAACAACGGATTTTGCAAGCCTTTAAGCTTTTCAAATTCCTCCTGTTTAAAAATATATTGCTGGCTGCTAGCGGTAGAATTAACAATCACGGAACCATATTTAAAATCGCGGCGCCAGAGTCCGGACTTCCAGACCGGATTATTGATATCTAGCAGATTATAGGCCGCGCTTCTGGCGGGACCCAAATTTATATCATATTCGTCATACCACCATAGCTGATCATGAGCTGTAGTATCATAATCAAAGCTATAAAAACCATTCCCCAGAAGCGTACTCGTTAATCCAAAACGGAAGGCACTATAATCAAATTGATTTTTTTTATTAACATTAATAATCGGCACTTGGGGGTAGCGGTTGAGGGCGGGAAATTTTAAATAACTTTCCATGGAACCAGCCCAAGTGCCGCCATTTTCCCAACTTGAGGGGAAGGATTCTAGCATCATGCCGTTAATTATTTTTTGGTAATCAGCAAAAATATTTCCGTTGCCGGCAATAATAAAATCATCACCGACCAAAGCTCTAGTTTTTTCGAGCATTTTTTTAAAGCCGGATGACCAAAGACTATTGGCCTGAGCAACAGTATCCTTTTGGCCGTCATTATTTACATCAAGATTACCGTTATTTACCCAGGCAATATCACCCCAAGTATTATCATAAAAAACTCCATCAAAAAAACCACTCTGCGCTAATTTATTGTTAACAAACTCCGGCAAATAATCATTAAAGTGCTGATTAGCTGAATTTTTGCCGGCGCCATCGGAGAGGTTCAGCATGTAGGTATAGGGCCAATTAGAAACGCGATTTCCCTGCTGATCTTTCAACCACCAAGAAGCATCAATGTTGCGGCTAAGCTCGCTGCGCAAATAAGCATTAGTCCCGCCCGCGGAATTTTCGATACCATCAATAATTTCTTGCGAAGTAATGTAAGCTAAAATGATTACTTGCGGATTTAATTCTCTAATTAAATCAATGGCCTCGGGACTATTTTCTTGCACTTCCATATCTAAAACTAATAAATCCCACTTGGCCAACTGCCGAGCTTCATCTAAACTTAATTCCCATCTCAAATAATAGTTGGCTAAACGCGGATAGACGCTTTTAAGGCTAGCCGCCTGCAAATTAAGCGGATACAATGCCAAAACTAAAAGTAAAAAACCAATAATTTTTTTCATGATTTAAGCTTTTTTGATTACTTTCATCCTCTTCGGTAAATACTGGCGCAAAACTTTTGGAATAATAACCGAGCCGTCAGCCTGTTGGTTTTGCTCTAAAATCGCCGGTAACAAGCGGCTAGTCGCCAAACCGGAAGCATTTAGAGTATGGACAAATTCATTCTTGCCGGTCGCGGGATTTTTATAACGAACTTGTCCGCGACGCGCCTGGTAATCAAGGGCGTTAGAGGCGCTGCTAACTTCCTTATAAATACCCATGCTTGGTATATAAACTTCAATGTCATAAGTCTTAGCCATCGCGGCGCTGGCATCACCCGCTGCCAATTTAGAAATTTGGAAATTAAGATTTAAACCCTCCATCAACTTTTGGGCATTATTAACCATCTCAGCAAACATTTTCCAGCTTTCTTCCGGTTTAGAAAAAATAAACATTTCAATTTTATTGAACTGATGGCCACGAATCATACCGCGCTCTTCCTGGCGATAACTACCCGCTTCCCTTCTAAAACAAGCCGAGTAGGCAAAATATTTTTTAGGCAGTTCTTCAATCGGTAAGATTTCATCGCGATGATAATTACCCAGCATCATCTCACTGGTGGCATTCAAGCAGAGTGCATCCTGAGTCCAAAATAAATCATCGCGGAATTTCGGCAGATGTCCGGAAGTATAAGCTGACTTTTCAGTCAGTAAAAATGGTGGAATCAAGAATTGATAGCCATTCTTGGTATGAAAATCAATAAAATAATTAAGCAAGGCCCATTCTAATTGCGCCCCGACTCCGGTATAGCACCAGAAGCCAGAACCGGACATTTTCGCCGCCCGCTCATAATCGACTAAACCTAAGGAAGTTGCTAGTTCGACGTGATCCTTGGGCTCGAAATCAAACTTTGGTTTTTGGCCATAAGTATGGATAACCTCATTATTTTCTTTACCTCCCGGCAAGACATCAGCGGCCGGTATATTTGGCAATTCTGACATAGCTTCCAAAAACTCTGTTTCCGTCGTATTCAAATCTTCTTCCAATTTCTTAATTCTTTCGCCTAAAGTTTTCATTTCGGCGATTGTTTCCGGAGTGGGTTTGCTTTTGGAATTGCGATTGCGTTCCGCCTTCAGCTCTTCCGAGGCTGCAATCAGCTCGCGACGCTTATCGTCGAGAGCAATCACTCCTTCCAGATTAAGCTTATCCGCCGGCATTCTTTTTAAAAGACCGGTTTTAACTTCTGCTAAATTTTCTCTGATAAATTTAATATCCAGCATATTTTTAAGGGTTAAATTATTTAATTGATTACTTCGCCGCCGAAAGCTTTGAGAAGATTATCCATCATCGCTCCGGGATCTTTTTTAATATCCGCCGCGCCGGCGGATGAAGGCGCAGAAGAAGGAGCGACAGAATCATCCATAACTCCAAAACCGGAAACACTCTGATTTTTTTTAATTTCTAAATTTTCATCTAAACGCGAATCAAGCGCGACGGCGCCACCGAATACTTCAGCCAGTGTGCTTTCTACGATACTTTTAATATTACTGTCGTTAACTCGATCTTGATGAAACTTATATTTAAATAACAGGCATAAAATACCGTTATGAAGCGACTGGGGTTCGCAATTTTGTAAAACAAAAGATAGTGAATGGTTATGCTTTTTAATTTTTACCAAAAATTCCGGCCATTTTTCCAAAATATCAGATTGATTTAAATCTGCTGCCGGATTAGACAGCTTAATTTTAGTTGTTTCTATTTTAAGCGGCGCGGTATTCAATTTAGTGGCTGTTGCTGAGCTTAAATTAGAAGCAGCCGTTTTTTTAGCATCATAAACTGGAGTATTGGCCGTTTCTTCAGTTACTAAACGAGCGCTATTTTTTTCTCCTAAACAAATTTCAATTACCGCTAATTCTAAAGGCAATTGGAGAATGAGCTGATTTTTTTCGTTATACGCCTCCAATAGCCTGCGGGCGTAAAAAATTAAATTATCAAGCGTTAATAATCCTAAAATTCCATTGACTCTAATTTCTAAACTGTCGCCCAAATTTAAACCAAAACTGTCGGAAAGCTCCGGATTAACTTTGCTTAAAATCATTTTGCGCAACAGACTGATTACATCGCTGTTAAAATTACGGATATTGGTGCCGCTGTCTACCAAGGAATTAATTAAGCTGATGGCCTTAGCGGCATCTTTGCGAGCTAAGTGTTCCAGTAAATCAACGCTCTCACTGCTGTTATAATGCGGGATTACCAACTCAGCTTGCTCTAAGGTTATTCTTTTGTCGCCCAGGGAAAAAATCTGGCCCAGCAAGCTTTCAGCATCACGCAGATGGCCGCCGCTTTTTCTGGCTACTGCTTCTAAAACTTCATCATCAATGGCTATTTTTTCTTTATCCGAAATATAGCGCAACTTTTTTACAATTTCGGAAATACTGATGCGCCGAAAATCGAAACGTTCGCAGCGGGAAATAATTGTCAGCGGGACCTTATGAATTTCCGTCGTACATAAAATAAAAATTACATAGCTTGGCGGTTCTTCAATTGTCTTCAATAGAGCATTAAAAGCTGATGGTGAAAGCATGTGCACTTCATCAATAATAAAAACTTTATATTTGGTCACCGAAGGCGCTACTCTAGAGAAAGAAATAATGTTCTCGCGCACATTATCAACTCCGGTATTAGAAGCGGCATCAATTTCAATAATATCCAGATTATTGCCGCCGGCGATGGAAAGGCAATTAGCGCAATGTCCACAAGGCTCATATTCCCCGTCTTTTCTTTCCAAACAATTAACTGACTTAGCTAATACTCTAGCTAAGGTTGTTTTGCCGACAGCCCGAGGACCGCAAAATAAAAAGGCTTGCGCTAATTTACCGGCGCCGATTTCATTCTGTAAAGTAATTTTGATGTGTTTCTGTCCTAAAACTTCGGAAAAATTTTGCGGACGATAATCACGATATAAAGTAGACATGAATTTTTATTGTTTAATTTCCGTGCGCCTAGATATTTCGGCTTCTACTAAACGCGCATTCTGGCCATATTTTAAGCGCGATAGCGACCTGATTTTATCTTTCATGCCCTCGCGCTTAACGCCGATAAGCGGCCAAACCGTATGCAAAGAGAAAGGACGAGAGGCGCTATTATCAATTAATAATTTAAGGCAAGCCATTCCTTTATCAACATTTATCAAATCATACTCATTAAAAACCGGGGCGAATTCCTTAACTAAAAATTCCGCATCTTCGGAACCAATCTTAAAACTAATCATTGTCCCGACGTTACCAAAGACTGCATCTTTAATCTCCGTATTATTATTTTTAGACAGTTGGCCGATGTATTGATGAGCCACAATTAAATTAAGCGCATATTTTCGAGCCTCGGATAAAATCTGGCAGATTGAATTGGTGGTAAAGTTTTGAAATTCATCAATATATAAATAAAAATCTTTTCGGGCTTCGCTGGGCATATCCGTTCGCGATAAAGCGGCCATCAAAATCTTGCCAACCACAATCATACCTAATAAATAAGCATTCATTTCGCCAACCGTTCCTTTGGGCAAATCAATGAGTAATATTTTTTGCTTGTCCATCACATCGCGCAGATTAAAAGCGCTGTGCTGCTGGCCGATTATCGGCCGCATCATATCATTGGAAATAAAGGAGGTTAATTTGGAAGTAATATAAGGGACGATATTAGCCAACGCGGCTTCGCCGCCGGCTTTTTCCGCCTCTTGAATCCAAAAATCAACGACCGTCTTATTGCGGCAATTTTTAAGTTTTAAACGCCGAAAATTTTCATCGGCTAGAACTTTAGGAATTTCCATTAAGGTTGAGCCGGTTTCCGGATCGTCCATAATCAGCAGCATGGCATTGCGCATATATTGTTCAAACATCGGTCCGCCAGTTGCCTTCAAATCATAAAGCTTGTCGAAAATACCAATCATCTCATTAATCACAAAACTCTTTTGCTCTGGATAACGCGGATCATATTCTAATAAATTCAGGGCTAAGGGCCGTTCGAGGTCGGCTGGTGAAAAAATGATAACATCTTCCGCTCTCTCCGGCGGAATCCGGTCTAAAATATCGGCGATTAAATCGCCATGCGGATCAAGTACACAGACGCCTTCCCCATTTTGAATATCTTGGACTGCCATATTGGCCAGTAAGACTGATTTACCGACACCGGACTTACCGATGATATATGTGTGGCGCCGGCGATCGGCGCGCTTAATCCTAATATCTTTTTTGATACCGCGATAAAGATTTGTGCCTAAAGAAATTCCTTCATCAGGAACATTGGCCGGTGCTGGTGCCGACTTAGCGGTTAGCCATAAAATATTAGGGGTTTCAGTGGTGCTGAGCGGAAAATGAAAAATACTGGCCAACTCTTCGCTATTTAATAAAAAACTGATATTTTCTCGAAAATGGCGATAGATAAAATCTTTAACAATTCTATCTTGATTATTTTTTCGCGCTCGAGAAAAAGAATTGCCATAACTAAAATTATTATATTCCGCAAACGCATTGGCGATATTTTCTAAATAAAGATTAGCTTTTTCGGCAGTCTTGGCAAAACTTAAAACCCGAATATTAACGTCTAGTCCGGCTTTCAAATTTTTTTCTTCCATGGTTTTAACCATCTCCTCCTCAATGGCGCTCAGTCTCTTAAGCGGTTTGCCCTGGGCATTCATACCGCTTGGCCCGTCATTTTTCAGGTTAACATGAAACAAAGCGCGTATTGGGTTGCTGTACTTCAAACCGAGAGCAACGGAATTTTTACGATGAATCATGAAGACTACCTTGCGAACTTTAGCGTGCCAAGATCTTTTGGCGCTCCTGACTAGATACTGGACTGCTAAATTTTCCCCCTTCTCCAGCTTAGACAAAACATTAATCAAGGAATTCATGGGGTCAATATCCATTTTTTGATAAGTTTTAAGCGGAAAGATAAAACTCTTGGTCGTTCTTAAATAAGCGGCGGCAGCAACTCCTTGCAGCCCGAAAGAATTATAATCTTCAACCTGTTCAATCACGGCCGCCGGATAATGAGCCTGGATTTGCTGTTCTAAATAGCGAACATTTTTTTGCGGAGAGGCAAAATAAAAAGTAATATGCTTGGAATCAGCGACCATTTCAAAAGAAATATGGTCATCGCGCCCAAAAAGCCAAGATTTAAAACTTTTCTGCGCGCTCATACCGCCAATGGAAGCAAAAATTGTCTCTCCTTTGGCGATTTCCTCTTTCAAACTTTGCACTGATTTATTTTTATCTTCTTCGTTTGGCTTTTCCTTTGGCAGCCTAACCGAAAAAACATAATGCGGAGTATACTTTCGTGAAGCAAAAATCAGGCGCAGAATATTTAGAATCGCGAATACTAAAGCAACCGTTAAAGAAACGGCGAATAAAATGGGCGGGACTAAGCTAAAATTTGTCGGATTAAATTCCATAAACGCTTTATTTTAAACGCATTATTTTATCGGCCTTTATCTTAGCCTCTTGCTCCAAAAAAAATTTATTAACACCCGGAATAATCTTCAGCCACTTTTTTATAAGTTCAATTATTTTACTAATTTTAAATTTACCCTTCTCCATCATTACCGCAATCTTTAATGCTGTTTCTTCGCCTACGCGCTTAAATTCCTTTTGACGAGGGGCGTCCATCTTTAAAAAAACATCATGCAGTCCTTCGGAAAGAATATTATCAATCTCTTGAGCGCGTTGTTTCTGAAACGCGGAAACACTACCCATCGGCACTAGAAGAGTCGGCTCAATTTTTTCAGGAATAACAATCATTTTTGACTCTTTAGAGTTTTCAGGATTACTTTCTCTTTCCGGCAACTTCTCCGGTCTCAACTCTAAAGGCGCCGGTTTTTCCGGTTTATGGTTAACTGGTAATTTTTCCGGAAGCTTATCTAAATCAATTTTACCGGCGATATTTTCGGTCGCCATATATTTTTAATTAAAGTGTGATAGCCTCTACGGGACAATTGGCTGCCGCATTCTTAGCACAATCCGTTACCGCATTATTTAAAACTTCACTTTTTCCATCGGCATTCATCTGAAAAGTTTCCGGGCATAAACCCGCGCACATTCCACAGCCGATACACTTATTTTCGTCAACTTTTACCATAAAATTAATAATTATTTTTTAATTATTTTATGTTCCTATTATAGCATATTATAAAAAAATTAAAACCACTTTTATTGCTAAAATATAGCCAAATAAACGACATTTGACAATTTAAGAAGCTTTTGTTATATTAAGTAAATAAAACCTAAGCTAATCACAAAAATACGAGCCTTAAGGCCAGCGTATTTTTTATGAAAAAACACAAATATGGCACATAAGAAAGCCGCCGGCTCAACCTCTCTGGGACGAGAATCAGAGAGTAAGCGTCTTGGCGTAAAACTAACAGATGGCGAATGGGCAAAAACCGGCTCAATCATTATCAGACAACGTGGAACTAAATATCATCCTGGAGTAAATGTCAAAAAAGGCAATGATGACACTTTATTCGCTATGCAGGCTGGTTTTGTTAAATTCTCCACTAAAAAATTCAAGAAATTTGATGGTAATTTAAAAACTACTAAGGTGGTCGGCGTTTATCCAATGACCGAAGCAAAACGGACTGAATTGAAAAAGATTTCAGAGGCGGCACAAGACAGAAAAAAGAAGGCAGCCGTTAAAAATGCAGCTAAAAACAGAACAGTTAAAAAGGCTGCTAAGAAGAAGATTGTTAAAAAATAAAGTTTCATTATAAAAAAAGACCGGCTTAACCGGTCTTTTTTGATATTTATTATTGGGTTATTTCTTCCCCTTGCAAGTCTTAATAAACTCGACAAATAGCGGATGCGGAGCTAAGGGGCGAGAGATATATTCCGGATGAAATTGAACGCCAATAAAGAAGGGATGATTTTTAATCTCAATTGCCTCAACAATACTACCATCCGGTGAAGTGCCGGCAACAGTTAGCCCTAAATCGGCAAAACGAGTGCGATAATCATTGTTAAACTCATAACGATGACGATGACGCTCGGAAACGGTTTTTTTATCAGTAAATTTAGCGTAAGCTTTTTCCAATTTAGTTCCCGGCTGTATCTTACAAGGCCAGCCGCCTAAGCGAATAGTGCCACCGTAACCCTTTTCTTCAATAAGCTTCTCTTGACCGGGCATGATGTGAATAACTGGGTCTGGAGTTTTAGGATTTACTTCAGCGGAATTAGCCTCTTTTAAACCGGCGACATTACGGGCAAATTCAATCACCGCCATCTGCATACCGTAACATAAACCAAAATATGGTATTCCTTTTTCGCGGCAATATTTAATTGCTTCAATCTTCCCTTCAGCGCCGCGGCCGCCCCAACCTTGAGGAATAATTAAACCATCTAAGCCCTTGAAGGCTTTAATTCCTTGTTTCTCAACATCTTCCGCTCCTAACCAATGAGTTTTAACTTTGCATTTATTAAAAGCGGCAGCATGCTTAATAGCTTCAATCACGGAAATATAAGAATCGCCAAGCGAAAAATCGCCGCTCGCAAAATATTTTCCAACAATGCCAATATTCACTTCGGGAGTTTTAATTTTTGTCGCTTGCACCATTTTCTGCCACTCCTCATTATTACTTTTCTTTTTTGGCAAATTAAATTTTTCTAAAATGCGCTCGCTTAAATTATCTTTTTCAAAATTTAATGGGATATCATAAATAGAATCAGCATCTGGCGCAGCAATCACGCTTTCTAAAGCGACATTGCAGTTAATAGAAAGTTTTTCGCGTCGGGCTTGATCAATCATCCGCTCGCTGCGGGCAACCAAGAAATCCGGCTGAATACCGGCGCTTTGTAAATTACGAACCGCATGCTGGGTTGGTTTGGTTTTCATTTCGCCGATTTTATTGGGAATTGGCAGATAGGAAACCATCACGAACAAAACATCTTTGGGCCGGTATAATTTCATTACTCTGGCCGCTTCTAAAAATAACAGATTTTCATATTCTCCAACCGTTCCTCCGATTTCAATAATCATAATTTCCGCACCGGTTTTTTTAACAGCGCGCTCAATTCTATCCCTTATTTCCATTGGGATATGGGGCACAACTTGCACGCATTTTCCCTTATATTCCAAATTTCTTTCGCGAGCAATTACTGTCTGATAAACCCGCCCGGTAGTCATGTAATTTTCTTTATAGATATTCTTATTTAAAAATCTTTCATAATTGCCAATATCTTGGTCGGTTTCATCACCATCTTCAGTGACAAAAACTTCACCGTGCTCAATCGGGTTCATCGTTCCAGCGTCCACGTTAATATACGGATCCATTTTGATGGCGCTTACATTGTAGCCGCGCGCTTGTAAAATTTGACCGATGGAAGCGGTGGTTACCCCCTTCCCGACTCCGGACATTACGCCGCCGACCACAAAAATATACTTCGGGTCAGAAACTAAGTCTTTATTTTTTTTGGTTTTTACTGGCAATTTTGACATAGTAAGATATTTTAAAATAGGCGACAAGAAACCTCGCCGCCTACAAGTTATTTTTTCTTAGGAATTAATAATTCAATCGCTTTCTGCATCTGGGGGTCTAAATCTTTATTAACATCATTCTCCGTCAATTCCACTTTTATTTCCGGCTCTATTCCCTTGTCGTTAATAGAATCACCCGCCGGAGTCAACCATTCGGCCACCGTTACTTTCAAAGAAGAGCCGTCGCTTAAATCCTTAACTGTTTGAACCGAGCCTTTACCGAAACTCTTTTCACCGACCAAGGTAGCTTTCTTATAATCTCTCAAAGCGCCAGCTACAATCTCTGAAGCCGAAGCGCTTCCCTGATTTATCAAAACTACCGTTTTAAAATTCTTAAGCTTAGCGTTGCCGTTAGAAAAATGCTCTTCACGCTTATTTTCACCAAATTGCTCGGCTACTACCGGGCCTTCTTCAATCCATTCGCTGGCCATATTAACAGCCGTAGATAAATAGCCTCCAGGATTATTGCGCAAATCTAAAATTATGCCCTTAGGTTGTTTGGCAACAATTTCCGCTACTGCCTTTTTCAATAAATCGTCAGTATCATTATTAAAACTGCTAACCTTAATTACATAAATACCGTCTTTACGCATCTCGGTCTTGATGCTGGCCACAAAAATTTGATCACGGGTAATTTTGATATCAACCGGCTTGCTTTCCCCCCTAATAATAGTGAGAATAACCTCAGTTCCCTTAGGACCTCTAATTTTTTTCACGGCATCATTAACAGTTAAACCAAGAGCCGACTCCCCGTTAATCGCATAAATTTTATCGCCGGAACGCAAGCCCGCTTTTTGAGCCGGCATGCCATCTAAAGGCGCAATCACGGTAATGACATCATTTCTCATGCCAATTTCTGCTCCAATCCCTTCAAAAGTCCCGGATAAATCTCCATAAAATTCTTGAGTGGTGTCGGGATCCATAAAAACCGTGTAAGAATCCTTAGTCGCCGCGGCTAAACCCTCCAAAGAGCCGTAAAATAAATCCTTATCGCTGATTTGATTCTTATCAACATGATTACTTTTGAGCGCATTCCAAACTTCAAAGTATAAATTAAAATCAAAGCTGTCTTCTTGGCCGCCGTTAACTATATTTTTGGCATCTTCAGAATAAGCAATTCCGGATTTATTTATTTTATTTTGGCTGCCGCCAAAATACAGGCCTGCGGAAAAAATCCCAAGCGTTACTAACAGAAAAAAAGCGGCGCTAATAATTTGCTGACGACTATATTTAATCATATTATTTTCTAATTATTTTTAAATTTCCGCCGCGCAAATCAACCAGGCGCGAAGGTTTCTTTTTCTTAGCGAAACCAGTATTTACTATTAAATCCGGTTTGATTTTACCGGCAAAAATATTATCTAAATTATCAACGGCGACAAGCGGGGCCTCACCGCTTAAATTTAAGCTGGTAGAGATAATCGGCGCATTAACTTTCTTTATTATTTTAATTAAAAAATCAGATTTAGGCAAACGACAAGAAAGTCCGCCGGAATCGCTGATAATTTCTGCCGGTAAATTATTTTTGGCTCTTAAAATTACAGTTGTCGGCCGGGCTTGCGCCGACCACAACGTCTTTAAAAAACCTGCTTCTAACTTTGATAAGCTAACATAGCGCTTGGCCATGGCCACGCTGGAAACCAAAGTAATTAAAGGCTTGCGGGCTTCTCTTTTTTTTAATTTAAATATTTTTTTAATAGCCTCGCTATCAGTCGCCAAACAGCTAAGTCCATAAATGGTGTCCGTCGGCAATACCAAAACTTTGCCGGCATGAAGATAAACCGAAATCAAATCAAAATCCGCGGGCTTAAAATCAGCCAATTTTTTTTCTAATTTTATCATGCTGCTATTAAATAATTGACTTAAGAGCCTTTAAAGCTTCTGGTAAAACCGGCAAAATAATATTCACGACTTTTAACAGCCAGGGGGCAATTACTGATTTAGCTAAATTATCGCCCAATAAATTACCGATAAGCGCGTAGCGGGAGGCCACAAATACCATTAAACCGAGAAATAATGAGCCCTCTAATAATCCTAAAAGCGCCCCTAAAATATTATTAAGATAACGGCTGCCAGGAATAATTGCCAAGAGATTAAAAACTTTCTCGATTAAAAAGAAAATTAAATTAGTTAAACTGCTGGCAGCGATAAATAAAATGATAAAGGCGGCAATTTTACCTCCGGCTTCGTGATTAGCAACCAACGAACGGCCCCATTCAAAGAATGTTAAATAAAAATTACTGGCAACATATGCACCAATAATCAAGGCAATGATACTGCCCACCGAGCGGATTAATCCTTTTCTTAAACCGCTAAAGACAAAGATTGCTAAAATAACGGCTAAGACGATGTCAAAAATAATCATATTTTTAAGTTAACCTAGGAAACAAAGATGCTCCCTTGGTAATTTGCGAAGTTAAAAATTGTTTTTGGATTGTTTGCGCCGCTTCTGGGATAAACGGTTCCAATAAATAAGCGAGATTTAAAATTGTCTGTGCCAACGGTTTTAAAGACTTAGCTATTTCCAATTTATCAGTCATTTTCCAGGGGGTTTCCCGACTCAGAGTTTCATCGCTAGCTTTAATTTTTTCCCAAATTACCTGCAAAGCTTCATTAAATTTATAAGTCTGCATAGCAGCTCTAAAGGCAGTAACCGTTTCTTGAATATTGGAATTTTCAAGTTCAACTTTCAAGTCCGTGGCGATAGCATTTTTTTCCAACAAATTAGAAACGCGCGCCGCTAAATTGCCTAAGCCATTAGCCAAATCAGCATTATAACGCGTTCGAAATTTATCTTCAGAATAATCACCATCTTCAAACGGAGACATTTCCGCTAGTAAATAATAACGTACAGCATCACTGCCATATTTTTCCACGAGTTGAAACGGATCAATGGTGTTGCCCGCGCTCTTGCTGATTTTAGCGCCATTAACGGTCAAAAAACCAAACACTAAAACTTGGGTAGAGTTGGCTAAGCCGGCTGACATCAGCATTGCCTGCCACATGGCCGCCTGGGGACGCAAATTATCCTTGCCGCAAACTTGCAGTCCCGGCCAATATTCTTTAAAATTAGCTTCATTTTCCGGCCAACCAAGAGTCGAAATATAATTAACTAGAGCATCAAACCAAACATACATTACCTGATTATCATCGCCGGGTACCGGCACGCCATGCGGCATTTTTTCTTTCTGACGAGAAATACTAAAATCCTGCAAACCAGAATCAACAAAAGCCTCTATCTCCTTTAAACGGCTAGGAGGCAAAACAAAATTGGGATTATTTTTATAAAGAGCGCTTAATTGTTCCTGATATTTGGAAAAACGGAAAAAATAATTTTCTTCATCAATAATTTCTAAATCCATACCGGAGTGCAAAGGACAGCGTCCATTTTCCAGTTCGGAATCAGTTTTTTCCATTTCACAGCCAACACAATATTTAACTTGATAATTTTTCTTATAAATATCGCCATTTTTTTCACAGCGTCGCCAAAATTCTTGAGCGGCTGTCAGATGATGCTCATCAGTGGTGCGGATAAATTTATCATAGCTCAAATTCAAGGCCTCTTTGAGGGGCTTAAACTTAGCCGAATATAAATCGCAATATTCTTGGACCGGCAACTCCATTGCCTTAGCCTTCATAAATATTTTTAAACCATGCTCATCAGTGCCGGTATTAAAAAAAACCTGAGCTCCGGCTTGGCGCTGATAACGCGCAATAACGTCTGCCTTAATTATTTCCGCGGCAAATCCGATATGCGGCTCGGAATTAATATAGGGCAAAGTGGTGGTAATATAGAAATTATTCTTCATATTTATTTTGTTTGTCTTTTTTTATAATAACCACAAATTCACCCTTTAAATTATTGGTGTCTTTCAATAATTCAGCCAAAATTTCAGCGGCACCGCCCTCATAAACACTTTCAAACATTTTAGTAAGTTCGCGGCAAACAGTGACTTTATATGGCTCTTTATGTTCATTAAATTTTTCCAATTCTTCTAATAGTTTAACAATTCGATGCTTTGATTCGTAGACAATTGCCGGGTAGGCACTGGCGGAAATTTCTTTAAGCATGGTCTGTCTTCCCTTCTTATGCGGCAAAAAACCTAAGAACAAAAAGCGATCAAAACCAATGCCGGCAATTGAAATCGCCGCCGCTAACGCGCTCGGCCCAGGAACACTTTCTATTTTAACGCTCTCGCCCAACTTTTCCCTCACCAGCGAGACCAATTTCCCTCCCGGGTCAGAAATTCCCGGCGTGCCGGCGTCAGTCACTAAAGCTAAATTTTTCCCTTCTTCCAGGAGCGCTAAAATTTTATCAACTTTAAGTTCGCCGGAATGCTGATGATAAGAAATCGTGGGCGTTTTAATTTCATAATTATCCAAAAGCTTGCGCGTCACCCGCGTATCTTCGCATAAAATAAAATCCGACTCTTTAAAAACTCTTAAAGCGCGCAGACTAATGTCTTCCAAATTGCCAATCGGAGTGCCGACGACTCTTAATATCCCCATAATTATTCCATATTATCGCGGCGTTCGCGAACATATTTAGTCCAATCTTCAGCCACTTCCACCAAAATCTTAAACGGCGCTTCAATAATAAAATCGAAGATAAAAATAAAGATATTAACTCGAGAAATATTATTTGATAACCAGCGCCCGACTAAAATAATTGGCATATAAAATAAATCGATGATAAATGTTCCTAAATTTTCTTTACGCTCAATAATCATCAAATCCTTGACGCCGCGAGAAACTAAAATACTGAAGAAGCTCACGAAGGCTAAGAAAAATAAGAAAATGGTAATACTGACCCAGTTAAAGCCAATAAAATTCAGACCGCTGATAATAATATAAATTGAAAATAAAAATGAGGCGGAATAAATAAGATTGAAAATGGCGCTTGCCCAAAAACTTCTTTTGCGCTGCGGGCGTAAAATTAACGGTTGTTTCTTCTCGCGGCCGATAAAAGAAATTTCCTTGATTCCTTCAACAATCATGTCCGTGTTATCGGTCTGCGGTTTTTGCGTCATTAAAACGATAAAAAACAACAAAATTGCCGGGAACGCGACGTTAATCGCCAATGAAACCGGGTTTAAAGGCTCATCAAACCAATGGATAGCTGGAATTTCTATTAAAAAAACGAAAATGGATTTAGTTAAAAAAATATAAATAATACTGCGCATCGCTGCCCGCCATAAACGCGATTTGGCTTTATTATATTTTTTTTCACAAGTTTTTCGAACCAAATTTAAAAACCCCTTCTCACCTTTTTGAATTTCAGCATAAACTTTAGCCGGATCATTCTCTATGGTTTCCAATAAAACATTAAAATATAAAGAATAGCGTCTAACAATTTTATCTAATTGTTTGGCCAGCGGATGGGACAACTGCCCGGTAATCCTGCTATGGAGCTCTTTGATATTGGCGGCAATTTTTTTTAATCTTTTATCATCTTCAGCAGACAACTCTCCGTCATGGCCAATTTCTAACCAAGAATCATTATAATATTTAAACAGTACGAAACTGAGCATTTCTGAATCAAATTTTAAGAACTTCCGGCCGATACTTAAATAAATTTGAATTTCCAAATCATTTTCGTAAGGCAATTCTTTAGGTAAAACAATATCGCTTGAAAGAATATCAAACATATTGCTGACAATCACCTGCTTAGTTTTATTGGGCGCTAAAATTTCCTCAATTTCACAAGCGGCCATATTAAGCAGCCAGCGGACCAGGCTATTTTTTTCATTTAAATGGTCTTTAGCTTCAACAATATCGGAATGAATATTTAAGGCCGGCGCCAGTTTGGCGGAGATTTGATTTTTTAAACTGATATATTTTTCCAACATCAAAGCCACCTCGGCAATTTTAGTTTCCGGGACTTTATTGTTTGGCAAATAACCGCCTCTAATAAGTTCTACCAATAAATGGCTGGCGAGCTCCTTGCTGTTGATGTCTTTTAAAACGCCCTCAATCACCACTTGGCGGTGTAAAATTCTGGCAATCGCATTCTTGCGCAAAAGATGATCTTCTTCATAATCAACCGCGTTTCTTACTTTCTCATAAACAAAGGCTAAGCGAGAAATCAATTGTGAAACCCTAATAACCGGGGCATCTTGGTCCGGCTCGTCTTTTGCATTCTGCTCGCTATAGACAACCTGAAAAAGTTTTTTAGTATTACTATTAATTTCCACAGGCTCATCAGCCTCCTTGCGTCTAATCAAATTTGGACTAACCATATTGAAAAATTAAATTTAACGCAAAACCCTGGATTCGGGCTCCGCTTACTTTAATATTGTATATTGTTTGGTCTTAAAAGGCAATAAAAAAACAAAAATTTAATTTAATCAAAGAAAAAAATACAAGCGTTGACAAAAACACATAATTATTCTAGTATTAACTGATTGTTCATTTAAAATTGTCTCACATAAATAAATTAAAATGGAAAAAATTAGCTTGACAACCCTAGCGGAAGACGCCAGCGATTTTCTTAAGAAGAAAAAAAGACGTCCATTGATTATCGCCATCAAAGTATCGATGATAATAATAATCGGCCTTGCTATCCTTTTATTTCAATCGTGGCTGAAAAGAAAGGGGCACATTATCCACAATCCAGGCTTATGGTATTTTCTGATTATTTTAACTACTTTATTTATCGCAGTGCTACGAATTGATTGGAAAATTCCTGTTAAAATCAGGCAGTTAGAAATTGACCTGCTCTTGCCCACTTTTATGAAAGTTAAGCAACAGAATTTGGAAAAAGAAAAAAACACGCAGGAAAATTTATCCAGCCACTACACAAAACTGGCCATAAAAGCGCAAAACGCGGCCAACCAGGCGGAAACAAATTTGCAAGAATTGCAAAAAATCAAGGATGCTTTTAAAAAAGCCCAAGAAATTGATTAAAATTTGAAAAAGAACCGGCTCACGCGCAATCTCAAGATTGTCAAATGAGCCGGTTTTTATTTGACAAAAAATGACATTTTAAGCATTAACGTTAATTTCCCTATTTCCTGCCAAAAAACGCTTGACAAGCTTCCGTCAATTTTGTATTATTTCAATAGATAAAAAAGTGGCCAAAAAGGCTATTTTTAATTACCTATTTTTAGTCAATATGAACAAATTAACCAACTATCTTAAGGAGTCTGTCTCCGAGATGAAAAAAGTAACTTGGCCAACCAAGAAAGAAACTTATAACTACACTATCCTAGTAATCGGAATCAGCTTAGCTGTCGCCGTCTTTTTGGGCGCCTTAGACTTTATTTTCAATTTAGGTCTTCAATTCATCGTTTAAAAAAATAAATAGTTCTTAAAGTAAAAATTTATGGCCAAACAACTTTTAAATCAAGGCCGACGCTGGTACGTTATCCATACTTATTCTGGTTATGAAGAAAACGTCGCGCAAAACCTAAAACAAAGGGTTGACTCCTTGGACATGGAAGATAAAATCTTCAACATTTTAATTCCGACCGAGAAAAAAATTAAGATTAAAAATGGTAAACGCAAGGTTACTGAAGAAAAAATCTTTCCGGGATATATTTTAGTAGAAATGGTGGTAACCGATGAATCTTGGTATATTGTCAGAAATACCCCGAATGTTACCGGCTTTATCGGCACCGGCACCATCCCTACTCCAATCGGCGAAGCCGAAGTTAAATCTCTACAGAAAAGAATGGGCGTCGAAGATCCTAAATTTCAAATTGACGTGGTTGTCGGTTCTCCAGTTAAAATCAACGAGGGTCCATTCAAAAATATGGAAGGCAAGGTTACCGCTGTTGACGAAGCTAAGGGTAAAGTTAAAGTTTCCGTTTCCCTCTTCGGCCGCGAAACTCCGGTAGAATTGGATTTCTTACAGATTAAAAAAGTTTAATTAAGAAAATAATATAAATCCGGGCGGCGCTTCTACGTCCCAAAAACACATTAATATGGCAAAAAAGATAAAAACAAAAATTAAATTACAGATTGCCGGCGGCCAAGCTAATCCAGCACCTCCAGTCGGTCCAGCTTTAGGCCAACACGGTTTAAACATTGCTGAATTCTGCAAGCAATTTAATGATAAAACCAAAGATAAAATGGGTGATGTCGTTCCGGTAGAAATTACCGTCTACGAAGATAGAAGCTTTGACTTCATTTTAAAGACTTCCCCAGCCAGCGAACTGATTAAAAAAGCAGCTGGTATCAAAAAGGGTTCCGGTAAACCATTAACCGAGAAAATTGGTTCAATTACCGAAAAGCAATTGGAAGAAATTGCTCTCGCTAAGATGCCCGACTTAAATGCTCGCGACGTTGAGGCCGCCAAAAACATCATCGCTGGCACCGCCAGACAAATGGGCGTGGAAATTAAAAAATAATAATTAATTGTGGGAGTCAGGCTCTGTTGCTAAGACAGTCGCCGACGTTAAACCACGAAAAACATATGGCTAAAGAAAAAGCTGAAAAAGTTAAAAAAACCTCAAAAAAAGCTGCTCCTGTTGTTAAGGCAGTAGCGAAAAAGAAAGATTTCTCTGCAATTTACGACAAAAATCAAGCTTATAACATCAACGAAGCTTTGGAAATTGTTAAGAAATTAAACAAAACCAAATTTGACGCTTCCGTGGAAGTTCATTTCCGCCTCGGTATCAATACCAAAAAAGGCGACCAGCAAGTTCGCGGTGCCGTTAGCCTTCCTAATGGAACCGGTAAAACCGTTAAAATTGCGGCTTTTGTCTCACCAGAAAATGAAAAGGCCGTTAAGGCTGCTGGAGCGGATTTTGTCGGTGGCGAAGAATTGGTCGCTGAAATCAAGAAAACCGAAAAAACTGACTTTGAAGTCGCCATTGCCGAACCGGGGATGATGAAAAATTTGGCCGTTATCGCCAAAATTCTAGGTACTAGAGGCTTAATGCCTTCTCCAAAGAACGATACCGTTACCATGAATCCAGTAAAGGCTGTTGAGGAGCTTAAAAAGGGCAAAATTAGCTTCAAAAATGACGATACCGGCAATTTACACGCCGTTATCGGGAAAATCAGTTTTGAGAGCTCTAAACTAGCTGAAAACTATCAAACCCTTCTAGAAACTGTTAGAAAAGCCAAACCAAGCTCGGCTAAAGGTAGTTTCTTAAAGAATATCAGTATCGCCGCCTCAATGACTCCTGGCGTTAAAGTGGTTATCTCCTAATCTTGACTTATCCACATAAATAGGATATAATACTTCACAGGTAAGCATTTTTTAAAGAAAGAGCGAATCCTAAATTCGCTTTTTTCTTTAATCAAAGGTCGTCTTACATTTATAAAATAAGTATAGTCAAACAAGATGAAAAAATTATTTGTCGGCGGTTTGTCTTTCAAGACAACTGAGGAAGGTTTAGCTGAAGCTTTTGCTAAAGCTGGAAAAGTTCTCTCCGCTGTAATCATTACCGATCGTATGACCCATCGCTCTAAAGGCTTTGGTTTCGTCGAAATGGAAAATGACGCTGACGCGGATGCCGCGATTGCGATGTACAACAATCAAGAATTAGATGGACGCCGTGTCGTTGTTAACGAAGCCCGCCCTCTAGAAAAAAGATTCTAATAGATCAAAATAGATTGTAAATACAAAAAACACCCCGTCAGGGGTGTTTTTGTTTAGTTATTTTTTCCGAGATGTTTTCTTTTTGGACCCGGTTTTCTTGGTCTCTATCTTTTTAAGCTTTGTAACCGGTTTTTTCTTACTTGCCGCTAGGCTCTTTTCATAATCAGCAATAGCTTTTTTCAAGCCGTCAACCGCCATTACCGAACAATGGACTTTTTGATTAGGCAGACCGCCAAGCTCCTCAACTACTTTTTGCCAAGGATATTTTTTAGCCGCCTCGACCGTCATGCCCTTAACTTTTTCTGTTAATATTGAGGCGGTAGCAATATTAGACGCACAACCAAAAGATAAAAATTTTACATCCTTTATCTTTCCCTTCTCCACTTTCAAGAAAAAATCCAGCTGATCGCCGCAAACCATATTGCCGATTTGGGCATAGCCATCCGGTTGACTAATTTTTCCAACGTTCTTTGGTTTAAGAAAATTATCCAGAGTTTTTTTAGTATAATTTAAAGCCATATAATATAATTAATTAATTGGTGAGAAGCTGCGCAAGCGCTTAACTGTGGCCTTTAAGGCCTTAATTGTATAATCAATTCCCTCTTTAGTATTGAAACGCCCCAAAGAAAAGCGGATGTTGCTGTTTAAAAAATTTTTATTAAGCCCCATTGATTTTAGTACATATGAAGCGCGTAAGTCTGAAGCTGAACAGGCTGAACCAGTGGAAACATAGACCCCCTTATAAGAGAGATCCATTAAAATAGCTTCGCCTTCAATATAGCCAAACATAATATTTAAATTAGCCGGCACCCGTTTTTTCAGGCTGCCATTAAGTTTAACTTCGGGAATTTCCTGCTTAATTTTTTTCCAGAAATAATCGCGCAAAGTGGCAACTTTTTTTAAATAAAGGTTTCTTTCTTTATAAGCTAATTCTAAAGCAGCCGCGAGTCCGATAATACCAGGCAAATTATAAGTTCCGGCCCGGAGCCCATCTTCTTGGCCACCACCGATAATTTGTGGTTGAACTTTAACTTGACGATTAAGATAGGCCACGCCAGCTCCTTTAGGGCCATAGAATTTGTGAGCCGATAAACTTAAAAAATCAATGCCCATTTTTTTGACGTCTAATTTTAAATACGGGACAGCCTGCACCGCATCGGTATGAAAATAAGCGCCGTGAGCATGAGCAATCTTGGCCAATGCTTCAATATCTTGAATCGTTCCAATTTCATTATTAACCGCCATTACCGAAACTAAAATGGTTTCTTTATCAATTAATTTTTCCAGTTCTTTTGGTTCAATTAACCCTTCAGCATTAACGGGGATAAACTCCACTTTAAATCCAGCGCGGGCTAAAAATTTCGCCGACTCCATCACGCAGGGATGCTCAATACTGGAAACAATAATTTTATTCTTCTTCTCCGTCCTATTGGCAAGAGCCACACCTTTAATAATCAGGTTGTTGGCCTCGGTGGCTCCGGAAGTAAAAATCACACCGTTAGCTTCTCCGCCGATTAACCGAGCAATGGTCGTTTTGGCCTTGATTAAATCGCGAAAAGCACTCTGGCCTAAATCATGGATAGAGGAGGCATTGCCATATTCCTTAGAGAAATATGGCTCCATTTTTTTTAAAACTCGCGGATCCAGCTTAGTCGTGGCCGCATTATCTAAATATACCTGCATATAGTATGCGCTTAAGCTATTCTTTCGCTCAGGATTTTTTCTGTGGTAAAAATTAATTAACATTAATTTTTACTTAACGAAAAAATATTCGCTCCGAGAATAACTTAATCGCCTGATTAATTCATAAGTGATTTAATTATAGCGCTTTTTGGGGTAATTTCAAACCAATAAAAAACCCGCCTTCAAAAAAGACGGGTTCAAAATGGCAAAATTCAGATATCACGCCGCCAAAACCAAGGCGTAATTTTTTTTCATCTGCTCCGGCATATGTTCAGAAAAATAATGAGGCTCTTTATCTCTTTCGGATAAAAACCACAACACCTGCCCTTCCATAGGGTCGGGAGATTTTCCAATACCCAAACAAATAAACATAACATCGCTGTGATCAATCAGAATATCTCCGGGAGCAAAGACAAACTTTTTACGGTCATACTCACGCAGAAATTCACGGAAATAACCGTTGCAACGAATTATTGCCAGATTTACAGGGCTCGGTCCCTGAAGCAAAGCTTCCAATTTCTTCTTTAAGTCCTCAATGCGACCCATAATTTTAGGGTCAATTTTGCCAACAATTTCATTCTTTCTTTCTGTCATGATTATCTATTTTTTAAAATGTACGTGGGTTTAAATATATACTAAAAAACCTCTCCTGTCAATAGCAGAAGCGGTTCTTTGGGGGATTAATTTTAATTAGTCGGGAACAAATCTTCAATTTGCTTTTGGTACTTAGCATCAATAGCAATAGTTTTTTGCGCTGCTGTCGCCGCTTTATCAACATCGCCGACAATCAGATAGAGCTTGGTTAAATTAAACCAAACATCGGCATTATCACCGTAGTTCTCTGTCAATTTTTCTACCACTTTTATGGCCCGTGGAAAATCTTTTTGCTCAACCAAATAAGAAGCCGCGCTCATCAAAGAATTGCCGTTACCGAGCTGGCCGGCGGCCTCGCCATCAATACATTTATCTAAACTATCCTTAACTTGGTCCATCTTGTCACCCATGATATACACTTGGGCTAAGCGGCAATAGGTATAGGGAAAATCGGGGTTCAAACTAGCCGCGTAATTTAAAACGTCAATCGCCTCATCAACTTGACCGTTCAAAAATAGCGACTGGGCCTTAGCAAAATAAACCGGAATGCGTCCGGGACTGGCGGCAATAGCTTTTTCAACTTGGGCGATTGCTTTATTAAAATATTCACGGCCCTTTGCTTCATCTTGATAAAAAATACGCCCACCTAAATCATAAACCTGCGCTAGCTGTAAATTAGCTAAATTATCCTGGGGATTATATTTTAAATTAGCCTCCGAAAGCGAAACAATATAATTATAAGCGGCTCCAAGTTTGTATGATTCTAGAGTTGATAAGAAATCAGGATTACCTAGAGCCAAATTTATCAATACTGAACGGCCATCGCGATCCAAGGGCGTGCCTGTCAAACTTGCTTTAAAGTCATTAATTCCTAATTCGCTTTTGCCGCGTAAAATTTCCGAATAACCAGTAATTACCCCGCTCATCATTTTCAAAGGCTTAACGTTAAATTGAAAAACGGGAATTAAAGCAATAATCAATAACCCAATTAAAGCCAGCCATTCACGCTCTTCATTTTTTAGGAAGCTTGATTCCCTAACCTGATTTGATTCCGCTGCCGCCAAAGCCTCTTCTTTCGGCAACCAATAAACAAACCCGAGGGTTATCATTAAGGCAATATATGTCACCAATGAGTCAAAGACTGCCAGATTTTGAATGAAATAAGCAGCAAGCAGGCCTAATATAAATACAAGCTCCAAATTGCGGCGGCCGGCGGCTTCTTGGCTGATTTTAAAACCATTCTTCTTAAACTCTGAGTAAAGATAAAACAACACAAACACAAAGATGCTTAAATAAGTAAGCAGCCCGATTAATCCAGTAGTAGAAACAATGTCAATCAGATTGTTATGGGCTCTATCAAAATAAGTCTCCACTCGATCATAATTAAGGAACTTGGGATTGAATTGTTTATCAAAAATAATGGCATAATTACCGAACCCGGTGCCGAGCCAAGGATGATATTTAAAATCTCTGGCTGCCCCCTCCCAAGAAAGCAGGCGTGTTTGGAAAGTCGCTTTTTGGGCGGTTAAATTACGCAAAAAACTAGTTTCAAACCAAGCGGCGTGCTGCTGGGAGAACAAAAAAATTATAGCTATTACTCCTAAGGCAAAAAATCCCAATAAACTATATTTGAGTTTTTTATTGACACTCAAAATCCCAACCAACAGAATAATCAAAAATATGCTAGCCGCTAACCCGATAATCGCGCCGGAAGTGTGCATGTTCTTAAATTGCAAAAGCATCAATAAAACCGGAACAGCGTAAGTAAAGCGCCAATTAGAGCGCGTCCGTAAAAATAAAAGGACGCTGAAAAACAGGTTGAAAATTAAATAACCGCTGACATAGGCGGTGTTGCCGATAGTGCTGTAAGAATTTTTTCCTAATAGCCCCCAAAGACTGACTAACACGGCAACAGCAACCGAAGAAAACAAAAGCGCCCGCCATTCTGGCCAACTGCGAAAAACTGTAATTAAAATAAAGAAAAAAATTAAGAAGTGGAAAATCTGGAAAAACCCTAGCAATCTTTCAATATCTCCCCAAAAACTCAAATTAAAATCAACACCGGTAAAACAAGAAAGCAGGATGGCAGCCAAATAAGCCAATAATCCATAAATCATTAAATTAAGTCGCGGCCGAAATTCCGGATAACGCCAAATAAAGACCAGCCAAATAGCGGCCAATAATTCCATTAAGATATTAAAAGGCAGCTGTTTAGAGCTAATGTATGGGAACAGTAGGCCTGGAAAAACAAAGAGAACAAAAAACAACGAAGCTATCAAACCTCCTTGAAGTAAGCGTAAATAAATTTTTGGAGACATAAAATAAATTTAAATATAAAAACTAAAGTTAAGCTTAATTATATCAGATTTTAGGCTAAATTAAACCACTTGACAAAAATTAAATTATTTGATATTCTATAATTAGTTCTTTCTAAATATAAATATAGGGCAAACCAATGGCAGCAGCTAAAATTTGCTGGGGGTAAAAAGATGTTAAATCTTTACCCCTAACCCTTAAACATATGTTTAAGAATTTTTTAGCCCTGTTATTAGCCATTCTAGTACTCAGATGGTGTTTGCCTCCAGAGACAGTTAGTCTTGCTAACGAAATTTTGGTCAAAATTTTGACTCTTATTTCCAACTTATTAGCAATGATAACACTGCCTCCTCAATAACAAAAAAGGTATTCTTCCAAGAATACCTTTTTATTTTTTATCTTTTAACTAGGAGTGAATATTTTATTCCATAATACCTTCTAGAATATTCCCGCCACCATCCTCAACCATTAAGGCCTCCGCAGTGCTAGTGGAGTTTCCGCAAATTTTTAATTCGTTAAGGTAAGCCGTCCAAACTGTTTTATGATCAGCGGCTGCTTTTTCTTTAATACTATGAGCACTTTCTTTAAAAGCCTGTAAACAAAGCTGCAGTTCGGAGCGCTGTTGTTTTATTAAATCAGGAGTAGAGGTCGCAGCTACGGTCGCATTAATTGCTGCCTCTTGGCAAGTAGTACGGCTAGAAATAGCATTATTAAAGGCTAAGGTAGTCGCATCATTATTAGTTTTAAGAGCCGCGTCTTTGGTCTTAATAGCGCTGATAACACAAGCTGATTGGCTGGAAGTTACGTATTTAGGAGTAGAGCTGGCTTTTTTTGGCTCTTGATTTTTATCGCCGTCCATCTTCTTTAAACCCCAAAGAGCCGTTCCCACTTTTTTAATCTGTTCATATTGATGGAGCAGCCAAGGAGCGGCAATTTTTTCAAATTGTCTGGATAAATTATTGCCATTTCCTTTATCTTTTTCCGGAGTAGTGCTAGCTACACGCTCAGCTTCCGTACTGCTGGCCATTTTTCTCACGCCATAAAGGCTATTACCCTGTCGAACGATGTTAGTAAAATTCTTAATTTGCTCGGGTGTTAAAATTTTCTCGAGACTGGACATTAATTGTCTAGTTTTAATGTCATTTGATTCCGGCTTTACGGACGTTGTGCTGGTAGATTTGTGCTCTTGTTCTCTTTCCTGTTCTTGTTCCTGCTCCGCCAAAATTGGCGACAAGGCTACAAAGGAAAAAATCATGATTGCTGCTAACGAAATAGCAAGTAGTTTTTTCATATTTTTATAATTAATAATTATATATAAATTTAGCTTTTTTATTATTCAAAAATTGCTCTGGCGACGGCGAGCGCCACTTGCTTATCAAAGGGGTCAGGTAAAATTAATGACGTATTTGGGGCGACAACCAAAGCAGCTAGATTTTCAGCGGCTCGAACCAGCATGGAATCAGTAATTTGTTTGACTTTATTATCCAGCGCCCCGCGAAAAATTCCCGGGAACGCCAAGACATTATTGATTTGATTTTTAAAATCACTGCGTCCGGTGGCAACAATAAATGCCCCCGCCACTTCAGCCATGTCAGGCATAATTTCCGGAATCGGATTAGCCAGCGCAAAGATAATTGGTTTTTCAGCCATCGTTTTTATCATCTCCGGGCTTAAAATTCCGGGAGCGCTCACACCGATAAAAACATGAGCATCTTTGATTATTGCCTCCAAGCTGCCGGATTTTTTTTCGCGGTTTGTAAAGGCTGCTAATTTAATCTTGGCTTCATTAAGGCCGGGCCGCCCCTCATAAATTGCTCCCTCCCGGTCAACTACGATTATATTAATAAATCCGTAATCAATTAAAATTTTAGCAATCGCATCACCAGCTGCTCCGGCGCCGCTAATAACCAGCCGCGCTTCAGTTTTATCCAAACTTCGCAACTTTAAAGAATTTATCAAACCAGCTAGAACCACAGTCGCGGTACCATGCTGATCATCATGCATTACCGGAATATCTAGTTCTGCTTTCAACCGTGCTTCGATGTTAAAACACCGGGGAGCGGAAATATCTTCCAAGTTAATGCCGCCAAAATTAGAGGCAATTAATTTAACGGTTTTAATTATTTCTTCCTCATCTTGAGTTGCTAAACAAATCGGGAAAGCATCAACCCCAGCGAACTCTTTAAAAAGTACGCATTTCCCTTCCATAACCGGCAAAGCCGCTTCGGGGCCTAAATTGCCTAAACCTAAAATAGCGCTGCCATCGCTAATAACCGCCACCGTATTACCCTTAAGAGTTAGGCTGGCCGCTAAAGATTTGTCTGCGGCGATGGCTCGAGAAATTTCGGCCACTCCAGGGCTATAAGCCAAAGAAAGTTCGGAGCGGCTGCCAAGCGGCACTTTGCTCCGAACTTCCAATTTTCCTTGATATTTTTTATGAAGTGCTAACGACTCCTGATAAACATCCATCAATATATTGTATATTATTCGCTAGTAATACCAGCTGGGGTGGCAACATTAAGACCAGAAGGAATTTCGGCCGTGGTCGCGCCCAAACAGTACTTAAGCGTGTATGAAGTTTGATCCCCACTAACAGTTTGCATGGCATAGGTATATTGAGTTGAACCAGAGCAACCGTCATCAGGAATTGGCGGAGCCGGAATAAGCGCCATATAAACGACGCCGTTGTAGCTTATAGATGCACCGGGAGTGATGCTGGCGGTTGCCGGGTAAGATTGAGCATCGTGTTCATACAAACCGAGGGCAGTCTGTAATTGCTTAACATCGCTTAAACGTTTAGCATCGCGGGCTCTAGCTCGAGATGATTGCAGAGCCAGCACTGACATGGTTGTTAATAGTCCAATGATAGCAATTACCACCAAAAGTTCTATTAAGGTAAAACCTTTTTTGTTCATACTTTTTTTATTTTTTAGTTTAATATTAACTATTATAAGTTTAATACTTTTTTAAGATAACGACAAGTTTTTTCCCCAAAGAGCTGCCCGTTCCCTTTCTCCGTCCTTAAGCGCTCCCTGCTTACCCTGAACAATAAAACCTTCGGGCGCCGAAATAGCCTCTCCGCCCTTCGCAACGAGAATTTTTAAAATCCGCGGCGCGGCGTAACCGATTGTTTTCATTAAAAGCCGTAAACCAAAACTTTGTTCTGCGGCCAGAAACCTAGTATCAAAAGCAGCCACCTTTTTACCAGTTAAAGCGGCGTCCGGAATCATTTCCAAAAATGTTTGAGTTTCTTGTTTGGGGCGGCCACCATAAGTCGGCGAGCCGACAATTAAGAGCTGAACATCCAACAAATCAGCTACTTTTACTTCTTTGACATTAAGCAAACGCATATTTTCCTGAGGAAAAGCTTTGGCAATATCACGCGCGATAATTTCCGTATTGCCATACATAGAATCAAAAATAATTAAAACTTTCATACATGTAAAAATTAAAATATTTTATTTTTTTGCCAATTGCCGGGGAATAATTTGTCAGCATTACTTTCATTAATTTCTACCCAAACAGCCTTAAATTCCTCGCCGCTATCAATAATTTTAAAACTCTCTTGCTGATAGAGACTTTTATCAACAAATTCTGCTTCGTAAATAAAAGAAAATTCGTGTCCTGGTTTACCGTTATAAGTAAAAATGTTTTCCACAATATCCAGCAACTTAATGTTTTCTAGTTCGACATTCAATTCTTCACGTATTTCCCGAACCACCGCTTCCAAACTGGTTTCTCCAAATTCAATGCCGCCGCCGAGTAGGCGATAAAAATCTGTACCCCTAACATCATCATGACCGGGAGAAACTAACACTTTATTCCCTTGTCTGATTAAAGCGACCGCTAAACCCCTGATTTTCCCTTCATGTACCGGCATAAGCTTAAAATAAAATAATTTTGAACAAAAAACCGTCCCCCTAAAGGAACGGTTTTATTTTAGCATATTTATCTACTTCTTTTAAATTTAGGGGCCACTGCTTTACCAAAAAAGGGTTGGCCAGTTGGACGCCTATTAGCCATAGGGCGCCCACTGCCGGCATTTGGATGGCTGCGACGCGCCGCCGCACTGGCTGAAAGCTTGGGGCGAAAAGGCTTAGCCTCAACACCGCGGCTACGGAATTGCTGCGCCCCACCAGTAGCTGATGAGCGGAAGGGCTTAGAGGAAACTGAGGAACGGAAAGGTTTAGCCGTAAAAGATTTTTTTCGGCTTTGATCAGCGGATATTTTCGGATGAGAAAATTGAGGAGTTGATATTTTCGCAAATTCCGTTCGCTTAATGCTTTTATTAATCAATTTTTCAATTGCCATAATTTCTTTACGTTCATCGATAGTGGCGAAGGTGATGGCTTTGCCGGATTTTCCGGCCCGAGCCGTACGGCCGATGCGATGGACATAATCTTCGGAATTATCCGGTAAATTATAATTAACCACAAGCTCAATTCCGTTAACATCCAGCCCGCGCGCCGCCACATCGGTAGCCACTAAAATACGTTCTCTTTGAGACTTGAAGGCGTCAAGCGCGGCACGGCGGCGGCTTAAAGATAAGTTGGAATGAATCTCGGTAGCTCGCTGTCCCAAGGCTTTTAATTTCATAGTTAAAGTTTTAACTCCGTGCTTAGTGCGCACAAAAACTAAAACTGAACCAGAATAAGCAGCTAAAACTTTTACCAAATGCTCAAAACGTTCGTCGCCTCTGATAATAAAAATTTCTTGGTCGATTTGGGCGGCGGTAGTACCCTGAGGAGCGACTTCAATGCTAATCGGCAATTTCATATAACTAGCGGCAATCTTCACAATCGCGGCTGGCATTGTCGCTGAGAATAACATAGTCTGGCGGTTAACTGGCATCTGATCTAAAATTTCTTTGATTTGCGGGGCGAACCCCATGTCCAACATCATGTCGGCTTCATCCAGCACGAGCGTATTTACTTGGTCTAACTTAAAAGTATGGCGCTTTAAATGGTCGATTAAACGGCCAGGAGTCGCAACTACAATATGCGGTTTTTTACGCAAATGAAAAAGCTGGCGGTCCAAAGATTCGCCGCCGATTAAAACCGCTGTGCGCAAACCTAACGGTTGTCCTAGTTTCTTAATACTTTCATCAACCTGCAAGGCTAATTCGCGAGTCGGAGCAATAACTAAGCCCTGACCCTTAAGCTTGCCCAGTCTTTCCAGCATCGGAATACCAAAGGCAAAAGTCTTACCGGTCCCAGTTTGAGCAATACCGATAATGTCCTGGCCAGAAATAGCGGCCGGAATAGTTTTAGCTTGAATCGGAGTGGGAATCTCTAAATTTAATTTTTTGAGAATTTCCAAGATTGAATTACTGATTCCTAAATCAGCAAATGATTGCTCTTCTTTAACAGAAGAAGCAACCGCTTGACGCTTAGCGTCAACGTTTTTAGTCATAAAAAAAATAAGTGACCCGATTATCTTTCAGGCCACTTAATATATGACAGAAATACTTGATATTCGAATCTTGATTTAATAGCTTAATAATAGCACATATCTTAAATTAAGTCAAGATATTTGCCTGGAGTAATTTTGGCTTATATTAGATGTAAAAATTCAAAATTATAATTATTTTTCACCACTAACTATCCAGCGGCCCTGGTCAGCCAATAACTCCATTTTAATTTTTTTAAAGTCAGATAACATCGCCTTAATTTCTTCCTTGGTAAAAGAGCTATGCGGCAGGCCCTTTTCCGGACCGGAAAGCGGAACTCTAGTTCCCGGCTCCACTTCCTCATGTCCAACCATCATCGTCCAATGGGCGCTACCCTCATTATCAGGAAGCGTAATAAAAAATCTTCCGCCAGGAACTAAGGCTGGATAAAGACGCTTGATTAAAGACTTTACCTGAAGTTTAAGACCATGATGAATCGCTGCAACGGAAATTATCAAATCATATTTTTCTGGTGTCGGCTCATAATCATACATATTTAAACAGCGAATATCTGAGTCGTCATCCAAAGCCGCTTTAGTCATTTCTACCGCAGTCGGGCTGGAATCAAGGCCATCAGTCTTAAAGCCTAAATTTTTTAAAAAAACTAAATATTTGCCGTTACCGCAACCCAAATCCAAAACCCTTTTAATTTTAAACTCGCGCGAACCGATAAAATCAAGGAACTCTGGAATCAATCCCTTTTTTAAGGTTGCATATTCTTCCCCGCCTTCCTGATAGTTTTTATAAATCTTGTCCCAGACGGTCATAAAATTTCTAAATTATTTTTTTCTTTCTCAGGAAAACCAATAAAACACCAATCAAAACCAAAATCGAGGCAATGATTCCCCAATAAGCATCCGGATTTTTATCAAAAGGCAAGCGAACATTCATTCCATAAAAACTGGTAATCATCGTTGGCAATGCCAAGATAACCGTGGATACGGTTAAAACTTTCATGACTCGGTTTAAGCGATTAGTGGAAATAACTTCATGTGCTTGGCGGATATTAACAATATTGGTGAGATTACTTTTTGAACGCTCAATCAGCTGCTCATTATTAAGCTGTAAATCCTCAACCAATTCTTTATCATCTTGATACAACTCTAAAGTTTTTCCGGATAAAATATTGGTGAGTACGTGGCGTAGCGGCAAAAGCGCATTAATAAAATCATTAAGAATAACCTCGTAATTAATAAAATTGATAATATCTTGATCTTTAAAATTACCGACATTGAGAGAAAAGTAGTTAATCCTTTTATTAATCTTATTAAGCAAGTCACTATACATTCCGGCTATTTCTGAAAATAGGCGCAAAAATAATTTGGTGCGCTGAGTGGTAAAATATTTCTTGCGTTTATCAACAATAGATATTAAAAAATCTGGATTTTTACGAGACACAATCATTAAAAAATCCTTGCCAACAGCAAACATTACCGGAAAAGTTGAAGTTTGTTTTAAACTTTCTTTAGACTCAGGAATTCGAGAAAAAATATACGCGACATTTTTTTTAATTTCCATACGCGGTGATTCGTAGGGATCAAGGGCATCCAAAATCAACCCTTCTTCCAGCGCAAATTTTTTAGAAATCATTTGGACTTCCTCCTCGCTTGGATCGCTGACATAAACCAGGCTGCCGATTTGAAACTCAGCCAATTTTTTAAGCTTATTATCTTTAACTGTGCGCTGATAATATTTAATCATAAAATTGCCATAAAAATATTTACAAATTTATTATAACTCTAAATAATCAGAAATACTAATAAAAAATAAAAACGGCCTCTAATTAACTTAGAGACCGCTCAAAAAATTTTAAATTTACTGCGATTTAACGCATCATTTGATGGATAATTTTAGCCACCTCTGCTTTATCAGCATCGGCGGTTATAATTACAGAGGTAACTTTGGGATAAATCTTTCCATTGTTTTCCTTGCGTCTGACTGACTGGACGCAATATGTTCCCCCAACAACTTGAATAGTCGCTTCGCGAATCGGGCAGAATTTGCCACGGGGATGCTTACCAAATACTTGGCGGCGCAGTTCTGCGGTATTCCCGTCAGTAGCAAAAGAAAAATTATAATTACCAGCACCCCGGGAATGCTCACATAAATTACCGCCCTCATAAACCTTGGTATCAATTTCAGAGACTGTCTGTAAAAAATCAGAAGGTAATTCATGAGACCATAGAGCAATTAGAATTGGGTCGCTGACAGTTTTTAGCAAATGCCAAACGCCGCGATGAGCACTACCGAAAGAAGTCGCCCACAATCCTTTACCTGGTTTTAAAATGAAACCTTTCTGACGGCTTCTTTTTAAGTTTCGGATTTTTTTAGCATCCTCGTTAGGACCGAGGGTGATAAGCGCGATAAATGGCTGGCGACTCCACCAAATTCTTTTAGCAAAATAGCTGATAAAATCACCGATACCAAAAATAGTATTCGGTTCTATCCGCTGATAGACATCGCCGTTTTCTTTACGCAACACAAAGGCTTGGCCTTCGTAGTTGCCGTGCAATAGGATTCGCATGGCTAATACTTTTTGATAACTATAGCCGGCTGATAAACAGCGCCTTCAACCAAGCGTTCCCGCGGCGTACCTTTAGCCGCCCAAACAAAAGCGGTCTTGAGCCGTCTTTCAGATTCAATCTTAGTTACTGTCTTATACTCTTCACGGTAGTAAGTGCCGTCAAAATAATTAAGCCAGTGTTTTTCAACGATACACGTATCGCCGATAGAGAGGTTCAAGCGGTTCTCAATGAACGGGATTGTGTCATTGCTGCCCACAATCCGCACATCAATTGATTCTGGGGTACAGCTTAATAAGCTCCCCATTAATAACAATGCAAAAGCAAAAATAGTCTTCATCTTTTCAGAATTTTATCAGTTTAAGATTATTTTTAATATTAAAATATTAAAGGTCTAGTAGCCCTAAATTATCACAAAGATATATTTTTGTCAATATTAGCTAATTTAAGCAGTAATAATGCTTGCCAAAAATTTAATATCTGTTAAAATATCTTTATGTTTAATTTATCGCTGAACAACTACTACAATAATCAATTTAATTTCTGGAGCAATCTCCGGCAAATTTTTATTGATTAATCCCATGGAATAAACATCCTAAAAAAAGAAAAAATCAATAAATAACGACCGGATTCTCCAACAGAACCCGGTCTTTGTTTTTTAAAAGAACCTTAATAATTAAATATTGTTTCACTCTTAAAATTAAGTATCATGAAAAAAAGTAAAAGTAAAAATGAAAAATTTGTTCCTTCCAATGAAATTCTGCAAGTTTTTGAATCGCACGTCTTTCAAGCCAAACAACTGGTATCTAAACTGCCAAAGCCGGAAAACCAGGATGTTTTTATCGCCTTGGACTGTTCCCCAAATGGCTCGCTTAATGCCTTTAACTACGGGAGCGGCCTGAAGTCCGCCCAAATAATTAAAAATTTGGCCGGCTCATTCTTGCGCGACGAACTTCCCTGGCTGGAAAATAAATTATATTCCGCCTCGCAGCACGAATTTGAGATTGACTTTAAAGCCGGGGTTGAGCTGGGATTGTGGGAGCCCTTGAATTCACAAAATTTTGAAAGAAAATTAAATTGGAACCAACCCTTCTGTGTCAAAAACACTAAAGGCGTAACCAAAATCTGGCACCCGGAATGGCGACGTCTCGGCTACAAAAATGGTTTCACAACGAGAACCGGAATTATAAAATTTATCTATTCCGGTGAAAGTTACTTGCAGAAATTTTATATGCCCCTAAACACGCCCGGCCTGCCTTTAAGTTGGCGCATGCACTACCGCTTGGTGTTTTTAGCTCCCAAGCAGGAGGAGGAGTTGGAATTTATTGGCGGAATCTGGATTAGTCGCCAAGGATTTAAAATTTTTCAAGAAGAAAACGCTGTTATCGGCTTATTATCTCCCTTAACCGTTACCGCTTTTTTTTAAAAACGCGCTCTTTGCTAAAAACCTAAAAAACAAAAAAAAGGCCGAAAAAATCCGGCCTTTTTTATTTACTATTTTTCAAAAATATTTATAACTTGCCTAAATCTAATTCATCCGTGAACTTAATCTGTGCCACAAATTCCGGCATATGACTGACCATAATAATGGTTCCCGGGAATTCATTAATCGCCGCCGCGAGTACCGGCAGATGGCGAAAATTAATATGATTTGTCGGTTCGTCTAAAATCAACAGACTAGGCTGCATTAAAGTTAATCTAGCAAAAGCTAAAAGTCCTTTCTGTCCTTCAGACAAGGCGCCGATTTTTTGGCCCATTAACTCACCGGTGATTAAAAATCCAGCTGCTGTCGAACGCATTTCCTGCTCGCCTAAACCATCAGCCAAACAACCCATCAAAGAATCAAAAACGGTTTGTTCAAAGTCTAAATTAGAAAAATCCTGGCTATAATAACCGACCTTAGCTCCTGCCAAAATTGTTTGCCCTTCCTGCTTGCCAGAAACGAGTGAACGCAAAAGCGTACTCTTGCCGATACCATTAGGACCAATCACCAACAGACGGTCTTTTTTGCGCAGAGCGATGTTAATATCTTTAATAATAGGCTCATGATTCTTAACAATTTTAATTTTTTTCAAAGAGACGATTTCACCAGTAATATCCTGCATGGGGATTTCAAAATCGCGGATAGTTTTATCTTCGCGCCGGACATCAACTTTATTTTCTTCAAGTTCCTCTGTTTCCTCTTTCATCTTAGCCGCTAACTTACGCATCTTCCCTCCCTTATGGGCGAAGAAATTAACTTTTTCCTTGCGGTCTTTTATTTGTTTTTCCATCTGGGCATTTTGGCGCTGTTCCCTCTCTACCCGGCGGGAAATTTCTTCCACCACGGAATAATAATCGCCGACATACATTTCTGTCTTATGAGTAAAACTGTCCAAGTAGATGACGCCTTCGGTAAAACAATTCAAAAAGTCGGCATCATGAGAAATAACTAAAACTGTTTTATCGTAAGTCAGCAAGAAACCAATCAAATGATCAATGCCGTCCTTGTCTAAATTATTAGTTGGCTCATCAAGCAATAAAATATCGGGGTTTTCTATAAGCGAATAGGCTAATAAAATCCGTGCTTGCTGGCCGCCGGACAAATCGCCGATACGGCGATCAAGCGGAATCGAAAAATTAACCGCATCCAAAGCTTTAGCAATCAGGCTCTTAATATTTCCCGGCATCTCACGAAAACTTTTGGAAAAATATTGTTCAACGTTTAAATCTAAATCTTCCCGCGCGATTGTTTGTCGGGCGGTGCCAATAGTAGCATCCGAAGAAACTGAAATAGTTCCTTTTTGCGGCGTCAACTCTTTTTTAATTAAGCCAAAAATAGTACTTTTGCCGGCACCATTCTGACCCATTAAAGTTATTTTCGCACCCTGACGCACACTGAAAGAAGCCTCGTCTAAAACGGGCTTCTTGTGGACATATTCAAATTTAACGTCATCAAATCTTAAGACTACTTCCTCAGCCATACGCTTATTTCTTCTTTTTCTTAGCCGCTGGCTTAGCTTTAGCGGCTACTGATTTTTTAATAACTTTTTTAACTTCTTTTTTTATTTCCTTGGCTACTGAAGCGGCTTTAGTCTCTATCTTTTTAGCAGCTTCTTTAAGCGGTTCGCTAAGAGCCGCTACTTTTAAAGCGGAATTTACCGGAGTGGAATTTAAAGCGCGTAATATTTTATCAAGCTTAGCGTTTAAAGTTTCAAACTGCTCGTTAGAAAAGTTGTTAGCATTAACTGCCGGCTTGTTAAATTCTCTATGTTCAGGGCGGCCGTCGAAACGGCTTTCAGGACGATGCTCATGACGATCGTCTCTTCTTGGAGCGCCCTCATCTTTATTTTTAAAACAATTACTGCAATAAACCGGTCTTTCACCGGTCGGTTTAAAAGGCACCTCACAGCTTTGGCCGCATTCGGCACAAGTCGCCCGATGCATAGCCGGACGGTCAAAACCGCCGCCATTCCCGCCACGATTAAAGCCGCCGCGACTGCCAGAATCTCGACGATCAAAGCCGCCGCCTCGCTTATCTCTAAAACCTCCTCCGCGATTAAAATCTTTCATAATAATTTTATAGTTTAATTAATTTTTAATATTTTAATTTAAAACTTTTTGGGCTCCACAGAAAACCCCGCCGCAATAAAATCGGGCGGGGCCCTCTTTAATTCAGAAGTTGATATTAAGCGCGCTTAACATTAACGGCGTTCATACCTTTAGGGGACATCTCGGTTTCAAAAGAAAGAGCATCGCCTTCACGTAATTCGCTGAATTGAACACCGACTAAAGCATTGCTGTGGAAGAATAAATCCTTCTCTTGGCCTTCAACGGTGATGAAACCAAAACCCTTATCGGTTAAAGTTTTAATAGTACCAGTCATAATTTAAGACTTAGTTTATAAGATTGCAATTTAATAAAGAGTTTAAAAATCGACCACTTTTTTGACACACGATATCGTTGCCCCCTTAGTTTGACATATAAAAATAAAAATGTCAATTATTAAGTTCTTTTATTGCCCGAACCACTTCCGGCAAATAAGGAACAGTATACATCTTCTTAATCTTGGCCGGTTTTACCCAAATATAGTCATTGTGGTCGTCTGGGTTAAGCTTCAAGCTTCCTTGATATTTTTCAGTATAAAATATCAAAGAAACGAATTGCTTTTGTTTCTTTTTATCCCAATTAGAATAAATAAGCAGCGGTTTTAAATTTTTAACCTTAAAACCAGACTCTTCCTCCGTTTCTCGAGTAGCCGCGTCTAGAGGATGTTCTCTCTCTTCCACTGTTCCTCCTGGAAGATCCCAGGAACCGGGCATAAATTCATCGTTAGCACTGCGCCGCAACAAAAGGACTTCTCCCAATTTGTTTATTAAAACAGTATGAGCAATTAAAATAGCCATAATATTTGTAATTATAAACTAATTATAACTTAAATATTAGTTTTTAAAAAATAAAAACCGCCAACTAGAAGCTGACGGCTTTATAACAAAGAAAAATTTTTACTTATAAATTGCGTAATCCTTTAAATCTTTGGAAGATTTATCAACCAAGTCATAGGAAAATTTCTGGCGATACTTTAGCTCCGGAAATAAAATTATTTTAGTCATAATATTAGCTCCAGGATCAACTAGAAGAGTAACTGCCAAATCATTTGGACGATAAAGAGCAAACGCCCTGGTATCTTCCACAGTCCAGCTTTTCGGCATCAGATTCCAAACTAATTCCCCAGTCTGAGCGATAAACCAAGATTCCTTAACAGAATTTTCTTGCAAATCGCGGCGGCTATTTTTTACTGCTTTTCGGCTCAAACTAACCCAAAGCATAAGAAACTGATCGCGCCGTAAGTCTTTAAGGCTATCGCCAAATAAACAAACTGCTGCGCCTTCGGCTAATCGAGCTGCTTGTTGAGCAGCCCTCTGCTCTGCTAACGTGAGCGGGTACTGACGGTCGGTTTTTTTTCGCCAATCATCAAGCTCTTCGCAGAGAAAAAATCCTTCGGGCTGGGTAATTGCCGGTTCACTGTCCATAAATTTTTGAAAAGTAACGGTTCTAACCGGATTGTTTTCCAAAAAATTAGTTCCCAGACTAAGAGCTTTGACTCTGATATTTAAGCATTGCTTCCCGTCCACCAAAGTAATCTTCAAATAATCATAATTTTCCTGAGCCGAAATAATTACAACCGCGAAGATTAGGAATCCTAAAAACAAACAAATTTTTTTCATTAATTTTGTTTTTTGTTGGTTACTTCAAATCAATTTTACAACCCAATTTTTCCTGGAGAGCCTTAATATTTTCCCCTCCCTTACCAATGATGAATTTCTTGTATTCTTCGGGCACGGAGATATAAATTATCCGTCTCTCTTCCACTTCTATCCGCGCCTTATTAACCAAGACTAATTGATAAGTCGGGGTAATACTACTTCGAGCGTCAAAAACAGTTGACAGACATTTTCGATATAACTCAAAAAAATGACTGGGAACATCTTCCAGCTCAAACCCGGTTTCGCCGCCGACGTCAATCGTTGAACTGACGCCGGAGTCTCTTGAAAGCCGAAAAAATTCATCAGCAAACTGCGCTTGCTTGCGCCGCCGCCACTCTTTTTTAGCTTCTTCAATTTTGACAAAAACTTCGTCAATCTCAGAATCAATAACAATTTTTCCCGTATAATTTTCTCCGGTGTCCAGAATAAATTTGTCGTGAAAAAAAAGTTTTTTTGGTAGCCCCGCAGCTTCTTTTTGACGGCCACGCAAAGCGCCGACAATCAGTAACGGACGTTCAATCTCCTGGCAAATAACTGGGCTGCTTTTGCGCACAAGATATTCATTGCCAAATTCAAATGCGCAATTGCCATGATACTCTAATTCATAACCCCATTCTATCAGAACAGAGCCAACACCACTTTCATCAGCGCGAATTCGAGGCCATTCCTTTTGAAACGGACCAACCAATAAGTCGGCATTCATTAGGTAGCCGAGTACCGGCTCGCCAACCGGCAGAACCTGCCAGCTGGGTTTGGTTTCCAAATACTGGCGCTGCATCCAATACAGTTTTCCAGTTGTTTCTTCTAACTCCAAGGTTTTCATGATGTCCCATGTTTTTTAGATTTTTGTTTATACTATTTATTATTTTTAAAGTTCTAAATTCACAATTAATTAAACTACTATAAAATTTATAATTAGTCAAATATTACTATTTGACAATTTCTAAATTTACTGGTAAAGTGTGGGGAAAATCGAGTTTTTTAACAATTCTAATAACTAAATAAAAGAAAGGAAAAAATCATGGAAGGAATCGAAAAAAGCCACTGTAACGCTGTTTTAGGGGCTATCTCCAAATCAACTTATGCCTTCTGGCAGTCAACGGTCGAAGAAGCTTTAAGGCCTATTCTGAAATATGGCAAAAGCGACACTTTGGGCATGGATGCCATGGCCGAAATTACTATTATTGAAACTTTGCAAGAGTATGATCATCTAAGCGCAATCATTACCGAGGAAGCCGGTGGGAGAGAAAAAATTCGTTTTTCTCATCCAGAAGATCATCACCTTTTTCGCACTGTCTTTATCAGCGATCCAACCGATCGCTCTTCGCAAATTAAAGCAGCTCTGGAATCAACTCCTGATAAAACCAAGTCGGTTTTAGAAACTGTAAACAACCAGGAATTCAAAGAAATGTGGGAAGCTAAATTTGGCACTCCTCTGCCAATAACGGGCGGCAGTTCCGCTATCACTTGTGTGCGTAAGGGTTTGCCGATTTTCTCGGTAATCGTAAATTACATCACTCGCCAATTATTTTTGGCTTGCAGCGCCGGTTGTTATTCTTACGAACTTCCAATCGAGCAAACAAAGCTTGATTTAGAAACAATCCTGACAAATGGTGAAAATATTTTCTTTCATGACACTTGCCGCTCTGACCATATGCGTCATTTCACAACCTTCATGGGTAAAAGCACCTACAAAGAAAATTTTATCGCCAGCCATTTTATGTCAGAAGCTGACATGATTAAAAATCTCCGCTACGATTTACCGGGCGGTCCTTCACGCGCGTTATATCTCTCAAAACTGCAGCCTCTGGAAAATCAAATCGGTTTTGTATTCGCTAACGGCGAAAAAATTACCGAGTGGATACACTGGCTTCCCTATCTGAGATTTGCGCGTAAAAAAGACGACCAGGGAGAGCCAGCTCTAAAGCTGTTTGAAGTTTATCAGGACCAGCCCTACACCAAAGAAGGTATTTTAATGTCAACTCCTCCAGCCTACAGTATTTTTCAGCCGGTAAACGGCAGCGACCGCATGGTAATCGGAGTCAATAAATTTGCCGCCTTTGCCAATCCGAGCAAAATTCGCTCAACATTAATTTTAACCTTAGCAGACAACCACTGGGCTACTAGAGCCGTCAACCAATACGGCTATCGTCCAATTGAATTTTTTTCTGAATAATTTTAAATGGCTAAATGCCAAAATCCCGCCTCCAAAAAAGAGCGGGATTTTTTTATAAAACTTATTTTTCTATCTTAAGTATCCTTCTTTCTTTAAAATCTTTTCTTTTTTCCCGGCTAAACCATTATAGCCGCCGGTCTTTCCATCTGAACGGATAACGCGATGGCAAGGAATATGTGGGTCACGGTTGTTATGTAAAATATTTCCGACCGCTCTAAAGGCATTCGGACTACCAGCTAAAGCGGCGACCTGTTTGTAAGTTAAAACTTGACCGGCCGGGATTCTCTTAACTATTTGATAAACGCGAACACTAAAATTATTCATATAATTATTATTTTTATATTATAACTCTATTTGACATAAACCCAAAAAAATCATAATATCATGAGAAAATAAATTTTATATTGTAGAACCTTTAAAACTGAAAAAATGAACAAAGAAAGAGTTAAAGCGGCTGGAGTAGCTGCTGAATTTATTGGCAACTGCCAACACCAACACATTGAAGAAACAGCAATTGGTGTAGTACTGGGAAGCGGCTGGGGCGACACTTTGGAATTTGAAGAAAAAATTGAAATTCCCTTTTCCACTATCCCTGGATTTAAGAATCTGCCCACAGTTGTTGAGGGTCATAAAAGAACTTTAATTGTCGGCAAAATCGCCGGCAAGCAAGTTCTTGCTCTAAATGGACGCCTCCATCTCTATGAAAAACCATTCAGCAAAAGCTGGCTAAAAATGGTGCGTCTGCAAGTAGAAATGCTTTTTCATCTGGGAGTAAAAAAAATTATTATCACCAGTGCGGTTGGCACTTTAAAATGTCAACCGGAAAGATTTTCACGATTAGCGGATGAGTTTTGGAAAGCCGGCGGCACTTTCCCTTTTCCCGACCCGGAACTTCAAGTTGGTGACATTGCCATTATTGATGGTTTCGTAACCGTTTTCGCTCCAATTATGCCCTTATGGGGCGATGAATTCTGCTCGGCTGATGAGACTATTAGTCAAAATCTAATTGACATCGCCCTTAAATCCCAAGGGGATTTAGTTATTGCTAAAAAAACTGGACACGCGATGTTACGCGGCCCCCAATTTGAAGGCAATAAATATGACAAGGAAATTTTGAGTAAAACCGGTGCTGGCGTAGTCGGCATGAGCATGCTCCCCGAGGCTTACATTGCGTCTCTTTATGGGATTGAAATTCTTGGCCTTGGTTTTGTTACTAATGGCTACAAAGAAAAACATTCTCACGAAGAAAATCTTGAGCGCGCCAAAAGTGCTTCTGCTCACTTGGGTGAATATTTAAAAAGCATCATTGCTCAAATGTAAAAAACTAAAACCGTTCTTTCAAAAAAATCGTCTCCAAACAAGAGGCGATTTTTTTATTTTTTTATATTAAATATTGAGACTGATTATCTCATCAAACTCTTTCGTATAATTATGACCGGCTTCTTTAACTTCTATCACCTTTACTCCCCGCGCCCTTAAGTCTTCACCGAGCGCTTTATCATAAAGATAGCGGTCGCCAGCGCCATAGATAACGGTTAAATTCTCTGAAGGCAACTCATTTAAAATCTCAGCTGCCGGAATCTTTAAAATTTTATTTAAATTAAACAAAGCGGAAACAACAGAAAAAAATGACAGCGTCTTTTTAAATGAAGACGATGGCCCTTCATGGAAATAATATTTTAACCAGCGGCGCAATAACTTTCGTCGAGATAAAACAGGATTAATTAAAATTATTCTAAAATTACGATGTAAGCACCAATTATACAGAGCAATAATTGTTCCCAGACTATGAGCAATAACCGTTTCAACTTGGAAATCTTTTTTAATATTAACTCCCGAGCGCCAAATATCTAAATAATTAACATAGCCGAGACGCCGCCCGCTATCCAGCCAGCCGGGAATAAATAAAATTTTATTGTCTTGCTTAAAATTATCCATTAATCAATTTATAAATTATTATTTAATTCCAGCAAAACCGTTTTACTAAATTCTAAAATATAAGGAATAAAGCGCTTTTTTTCAGCATCATTTAAATCCATTATCTTATCAATCGCCCAAGCTTCAAAACCAACCGCCTTCCCCGTCTCCACTTTTAAATCATTAACATCGCCTTTAAATATATAAGCATAACTCTCGCCAAAGACATTATTTATTTTTCCGGTAGCCGGGTCTTCGCTGTGTCGCCTTGTTTTATTAATAAAAATAAAATCTTCCGCTTTCAAATCTAAACCGGTTTCCTCCTTGGTTTCCTTAATTGCCGTTTCTAAATAAGAGTCGCCGATCTCCACATGTCCGCCAACAGCCGCATCTAATAAATCCGGATAGGAATCTTTATCGGGCGCACGATGCTGAAAAATAAATTTTTTATCCGGGGTTAAAAAATAAACATGGACTTCCCGATGCAATAAACCGCGGCGATGAATTTCTCCCCGTTCTTCTTCTCCAATTATCTCATCGTTTTCGTTAACGACGTTGAGTAATGATTTCATAAGCTTCTTTTAAAAATAAAGTATCGCGGATTTTAATAAATTTACCCTCATAATCTTCGGGGTCGTCAGCCTCTAATAATTTAATCGCTTCTTTAAAACTAACCCATTTTATTTCAAAACCATTGGCAAGTTCGTCCGCGGTAAAGTCCGGCTCGCCTTTAGAGCCGACGAGGTTGGCCAAAAAACAAAAGGAACGGTTTTCTAAAGACCACTTATCACGATATTCCACAATCTCTCCGACCTCGGCAAATTTTTCTACCTGACAGCCGATTTCCTCCAAACATTCACGAACTAAAGCTTCATCAATAGTCTCGCCCGCATCAACCCCGCCACCCGGCAATTTATGCCGATTGTGCTTGGCAACATAAAGCAGGGCGACATTTTTATCATCATCAAAAACCACCGCTCGCGCCGCGGCGCGTTTCTCAAATTTTTCCAATTCTGCAGCCGGCAAATCTTTAAATTGAATTGTTTTTAGGAGCTTCATATTGATTTTGTTGTTTATAACTTCTATTTTTAATTCGAGAAATAATAAAACGATAAATAATAATAAACACAAAAATAGAACTGGTGCTAATATAAATTAAGCGCATCGCCAAGGTCTGGGAGTCGGTTCCCAGAAACAAGCCGTGGACAAAAGAAAAAGTAAATAAAACATAAACGAAATAATGGACGCTGCGCCAAGCGCGCTTATATTTTAGACGGAACCAAATAGAAGTAAAGATGACCGCCAACAAAATATAAAAACCGAGAATTCCCAAACTTAAAAACCAGGGGCTAAAATCCGAGGCGAAAGGAATTAAAATATCTTTAAGCCGGAGATTAATAAAATTATCAAACAACAGCGCGGTCATATGAGCCAGTAACACCAAAAACATCGCTAAGCTCAAATATTTATGAGTAAGCCAAGAACGCACAGGATTAAGATATTTATATAAATAACCGGTAGTCATTCCGGCTCCTAAAACCACTATCAAAAACATCAGGAGATAAGCGGAAATGCCAGCCGCCCGCGTAATATACCAAGGGACGCTGCTCGGGGCTTTGCTTTCCTCTGATTCCGAAAGCTGTCCAGCCAAAGCAGCTGCGGGGTCAGAAGGATTTAAGACATCGCTACCGCTTAAAATTTCAGCGGCGTCTAAATAACCATCGGCATCAGTATCAACCTTCGAAGGATCAGAGTGATAAACCTCAACTTCAGCCTGATCAGATAAGCCATCGTAATCACTATCTTTTACATAATTATCAGGAGAACTCGTCTGGGCGGCGACGGCCAGGGCCTGCCCCAAAAAGAATAAACTGCAGAGTAAAAATCCCCACCCTAGAAAGCGCCGCTTGGCTGCTTTTTTAATATTTTGAATCATATATTTATTTCTTTAAATAATTATTAGCGCGCTTAGAAAAAAGCGTTTTTTTATCTTTAGTGAATATTATACAAGCAGAATCTTTTTCCTTTTCAATAAATTTTAAACCTTTTTCTATCCCTAAAATTAAAACGGCCTTGGCGTAAATATCAGCCTTGACGGCATCGGCCGAAATAACTGTCACGGATAAAATATTATTTTCGGCCGGCAATCCGGAACCGGGATCAATAATATGATGGGCTTTAAAATTTTCTTTTTTCCAAGTTCTCTCTAAAATTCCGGAAGTGGCGATTCCTAAGCGCTGGCCGCGGGTGTTAAGAAAAAAAATATTTTCTTCCGGAGCAAGCGGATTTTGCACGGCCACATCCCAGCCCTTGGCGCCCTCTTGGTTGCCCACGGCCCAAATATCGCCGCCGGCAGAAATTAAAAAATTTTTCACCCCTTTAAAAACTGTAGCGCCCAATAAATCAACAATATAGCCTTTAGCAAAACCGCCTAAATCAAGCCGGAACCCGCTGGGCCGAAAAATCTGCCGGCCGACAATTTTTATAGCCTCCATTTTTGGCCGGAACGCAAATTCAGTTTGAATTTTTTTCAAATCAAGTTTTTTAGGTTCAGCCAACAAATCGCTTGCTCCTAAATCCAAAAAATTTTTATCATAGCCAATCCCCTCCAAGCTGCCGATAATCGTCGGGTCAAAAGCGCCATCAGTTTTTAAATAATAATATTTAGCCAAGCGCAGAAGTTCGGCCATAGTATCAGTTACCTCAATTTCTGTTTTCTTGGAATCATTAAAAATGTTAAGTTCGCTGCCGGAAATAAAACGGCTAAATCTTTTTTCAAAATTCAAGACTTCTTTTTCGGCCGCCGCCAAGATTTTATCTGATTCAAATACCTCTGGCAGAAAAAAAATAATATCTGTTCCTAGAGCTTTAAATTCACGCCACATCATGCAAATTATTTTAATATTTTTTCTAAATCGTCACCTATTCCGTTTTTATTTTTATCTAATAATAAATAAGCAAAATCATCCTCACTAGGATATTTATCGGCGGAATCAATAATTCCGTCTTGATCAGAGTCTATTAGAGCCGCCAAATCTATAGTTTCATTTACCGGATTAATAATTACCGGGGTATCAGTAATATTTTCGGAATTAGGTTCCCATTCTTCGTTCTCATACCCATTTTCATCCTCCTCTCGCCCTCCCCCTTCATCTTCTTCTCGTTCTTCTCTTTCTAAAAACCAAAAACGCTCGCCTTCTTCATCATCATCTTCAGCGCGGCTCCAAGAAGCAAAAGAAAAAGCGGAAACAAATAGCGTTAATATTATAAAAAACGGCAATAAGGTTTTTTTAAAATTAATCTTTTCCATAAGCAAAGAAATTAATTAAATTAGCGTGCACGGCTAACTCCGGTGGTCGGAACCGGAGACGTTTTGGGCGGCGTATAAACCGGGGCGGGAGTATAAACCGTGGCTGGCCTATAAACCGGAGCGGCTGCTGGCGTTCCGACAGGGTTTCCCGCCGACGTCGCATTTGTAGCCGCTTTATTCGTAGCGGCTAAAATTTGTTGATTTAAATCAGCGAGTGCTTTATTTTTCCTATCATAAATAGTAATCATCCGTTCGTAAGTCGCTGAATTAATCGCCGCCAGCTGATTAGCATCATAATTATTCTTAGACGCCTTACTCTTCGGTTCGTAAATAAAACTAAAAAAAATAATCGCCCCGACCAAGACGGAGAAAGCGAGGGCATAAGAAATATTTTTTAATCGGGCGCTCCAAGATTTATCGGGAATCATGGAAAATTCTTCCATTTTAATTTGCGCGCGCGGCACTCCCAGCTTTAGAAGATTGGCGACTATAGCCGCCATAAACAAACTGGGACCGCAGATAAAAAAAGTTTTACCATTAATATCGCCGATAAAATTTTTAATTTGCTCAGCGCCAATTCTAGTATTTATGATATTAGCCTCAACCGCGCCGCTTTCTTCCGTAAAAGAAAAAAGCGTTTTTAAATTAGGATTATTAGCTTGTAAATTTCTGATTTCCGGATAAAAAGTAGCTCCTAATCTGGTGCGGGCGCTATAGATGAGCGCTAACTTGTTACTAAGCTTAAGATCGTGGGCATAATTTAAGGCGCTAAAAAAAGGCGTAATACCAATTCCGCCGGCAATCATCACAGCATCCGGATATTTATTGGCCTGATAGCAAAAATTTCCATAAGGGCCAAAAACTCTTAGTTCATCGCCGACCTGCAAATCTAAAAGGCCGCGCGTAAAAGCGCCCTCAATTTTAATACCAAAAATAATGCTTTGGGAATTAGCTGGAGAGCTAGCCAGAGAAAAAGCATGCTTATCTTCCAGCTGGCCGCGCCGATTGCGATAAGAAATCATGGCATATTGCCCAGGTTGATATTTAAAAACCGGGCGCCCCACTTTATCGCCAGCTTCAATAATTACTTGATTTGGCGCCGGTTGAAAGATTTTTTTAATATAGTATCTATATTCGGACATAAAATTACTTATTTTCATTCATTATAGCGCTTATTAATACGTTTTGCTAATACTTATCTTCAATTAAAGTATTTATTGATTTTTTAGTCAATTAATGGTATTTTAGTAGTAATTTTATTATTAAGCGAGAAACAAAATGGCTAACAAAATAAAAGAAGACTTGGGCAGAAGATTAAAAGAAATTCAAAAAAATCTGGAAGCAAGTAAAGATGTCCAAATTAAAAAACTAGAGGACTGGAGCGAAGAGGTTAAGAAATCTTTTGATGCCGCCATCAGTTCGCTTGATTTTAAGGTAAATATTTTTCAGGAACTAAAAGCGCAGGCCAACAATTTAAGGGCCTGGAAACTAAGTTCGCTTAAAACTTTTTTCCCACTTAATTTTAAATACATTATCAGCATGCCTTTTATCTACGGCATGATTATCCCTGGCTTATTTTTCCATCTTTGCCTAGAAATATATCATCAAGTCTGCTTCCGAATCTATGGCATTCCGCGCGTCAAACCGGGAGATTATTTTATTTATAATCGCCGCCTGCTGCCCTATTTGAATTGGATAGAAAAACTAAATTGCATCTACTGCAGCTATTTTAATAATCTCCTGCAATATGCCGTAGAAATATCCGGACGAACCGAACGCTATTGGTGCCCGATCAAATATGCAACCCGCGTTGAAAAAACTCATTCTCAATACAATAAATTTGTGGATTATCTGGACGCTAAGAACTTCCGCGAAAAATGGGAAGGCTTGAGAGACTTTTCCGATATTGAAAAGGCTGAAGCTCAAATTGCAGCCAGAAAAAAAGAATTAAGTAAAGATGAATGCCTAAACTGCGATTTTACAAATAAAAAATAAAGAGGCGTTAGCTCTTTATATTTTATAAAAATAGATTTTTTTATTTTTGACATTCAAAACCTTCTCGGGAATAAATTGCGGAATCGGAAAGCTCCGGCTGACAATCTGAGTGCCCCCGCGGCATTCTTTACTGAACTTATCTCCCAATTTTTTCATGGTATCGTTGTTTAAATAGCAGTAAATCAAATCGGCGTCTTGCAAATTAAGCGCTAAAAAATCTTTTTTCCATAATTGTATTTTACTGAAAGAAAGTTTCAATCTTAACCAATTAAGGTAATAAAGACTGGCTAGATTTTCTACCCCGATTAGCCTGAGTCCGGGAAAAATTTTCTCGGCAATCCTTAAAAAACGCGCACGGCCGCAGCCGAGTTCATAGACTATAAAAGGTGTACTAATGGAACTGGCCGCCAAAATAGTCTTAATGGTTTCCCGGTCGGTAGAAATAAAAGGGGCATAGCCTTTAAAAAAGACGTTATAAAATTGGGAAACAAAAAAGACAAAATAAGCCAAGAGAACTAAAAAAATTATCAGCATTAAATACATATACTAGAGATTATATCATAAACGAAATAAATGAAAAAAACGCTATTAATCATCATCATCTTAATTGCCGCGAGCGCCTTTTTATTTTATTCTAAAAAGGAATCTTCACTTACTAATGAAAAATCTAAGAATCCGGCAGCCGAAGAAATATCAACAATGACAGCAACGGCAAATAATACTTCAATCTCAACAACCACGGAAGTAGAAAAAAAAGAAGAAGCGCCAATTGTAAAAAAAGGGGTGGCAACTTCCACCCCTCAAATTAAAATAACCGAAATAAATTTAGATGTTCCCTTTTCTTCCCAAGCACCATACAGCGATTGGTCCGAACCCTACCAAAATGCCTGTGAAGAAACCGCCAGTTTAATGGTCGCTAAATATTACCAAAAAGCGACGCTCACACCGGCAATCGCTAAAGAAGAAATTTTAGATTTAGTCGCTTGGCAAAATAAAACTTTTGGCTATTACGAAGATACGACAGCGGCGGAAACCGCTAGAATTTTAAAAGAATATTATGGCTTTAAGCGCGTAGAGGTTATCTATGATTTCAGTCTAGCAGACTTGAAAGCCGAAGTTCTCGCTAGCCGACCGGTAATTATTCCCGCTTCCGGCCAAATGCTCGGCAATCCTAACTTCAAACAACCGGGACCGATTTATCATATGCTGGTTATTAAAGGCTTAACTGAAAATGGAGACTTTATCACGAACGACAATGGAACCAGAAAAGGCCATAATTATGTTTACAAAGCCGAGGTTCTATACAAAGCAATTCATGATGCGCCTCAGGGCGGACACACTATCAACAGAGCCGACTTGGACACCAACCGAAAAGCGATGATTATAGTTTATCCCAATTAAAAAAATGAAAAAACGGACTCTTTGGGAATCCGTTTTTTGTTATCCTTAAGGCGGATAACTTGCCTTTTTAACAATTTAGAAAAAATCTCAAAAGTTAAAATCCGATTTCAATACCGGTTCAATCGCCATTAAAGTAATGTAAGTTGTTTCATCGCCGTCTATTGCGGCCAACATGATAATCATTGAATTTAAACCAAGAAAATATTCCTGATTCTCAAAAGTAATCACAGCCGAACCGCCATACATGCCGATTATTTCTTCAGACATAATATTGGGGATACGAACAACATACATTCCTGATTTTGATCTGGCTGTTTCTTCGGCGCCGCCATAAGGATAACGAGCAGAACGCTGAATAAGTTCTTGATCATGCGGATTAAGATAATGGACGGTTCCTCTGATGGTGTAGCGATAGACCTTTTTATCCCCTTGGAAACAATTAAGCAACTTAACTGTGCAAGGAGAATCATCCAAATTAGGATTAACTTTTTCCAACAACGGGTGAGAAATTGGAGTTTGTTCAAAGTCATCGGTGGCAAACATGATTAAATCTCCTTTAGCAAAAATTTCAAACTTATTCTGCTTTAAGGCATCTTCTAAATCTAAATTTTCGCCACGCATGCGCTTGGGCATAACACTGTAAACAGTACCGTTAACATTAACCAGAGTTAGGTTACAATGGTTCATTAAACTCCAAATACTGTCCTTACCCTGAGACAAGCCCTTGAGATCGGGAATGGCAGTCAGCGCCTTTTTATCTTCCGGCCAGGTGACCGCAAAAACCAAGCTTCCGGGAAAATCTTCGACCATTTCCGTATTCAACACTTCCTTAGCAATTGAAGCTTCAGAAAAGGTCGTAATTCTCGTGATACTCTCCTGAGAGAATTGAGGGACAATCTGTTCCCCCAAAGAAAACAGATAAATAATGATTGTAATCATTAAACATAGACCGGCAATCAAAATTAAACGAGATAAAGGTTTTTTTGCTTCCATTTTAAACAATTTTTATTGGTGAATATTAATTTTTAAAGTTCTAAAACAACTCCAGATATTAACATAAAGTATCAATTTTTGTCAATTATATAACAAAAAATAGGCTGGTCTAAGCCTATTTTTATCTTAATTTAAAAGTTATATTTTTTATTTTATTTTTTTGGCCAACGAAATAATCTTAGCGGATATTTTTTTAATTTCCGCTGGCGACAATATTTTTCGCGGAATCCCGTGGCTATCAACATCGCCAATACGTATATCTGGTATTAAATGGTAATGTAGATGCTTAATACTCTTATCAGAATCCGGTCCCTCTCTAACTAAAATGGAAAAGCTGTCGTGCTTTAACTTTTTTAATATTTGAGCGCCAATTTTTACCAAAGCATCAATGGCTTCAGTCTCCTGAGCGCTCAGGTTGAAAAAAGAAACTATATGCCGCTTAGGAATGACTAATAAATGATGGGGGTGGTAAGGGGCTTTGGTGTAAGTTAAATAAGCATGCTTATTAGAAACCAACATGCGTTTATTTGCTCGGCAAAATGGGCAAGCTTTAAGTTTTTTTAAATAGTCGTGATATAACATATTATAAAAATATCATATTTTTAAGTATTTTGTAAATTTATTGTCATAAATAAAAATTGCTAAATTAAAAAGCTGCTTTTTTGATAAGCAGCTTTTTGTCTTTAATAATTTTAATTTTTGATAACCATTAAATGATATGCATTCTCTGATAAATAGTAGCTTCAGAAACAACCAAGCCGCGGGCTTGCAGGTAAAGGACAACTGGAACGGTATTGATGATAATGTTGTCTGCGGGTAAATCCACGCAAATAAATATTCTACCATCCTCATGTATAACCAAACAGCGATCGGCTGATTCTTGGCCATCCTTGTTAAAATAGACCTGAAAACATTCGCCCAGATTTTCAAAACGCGTATAAGCCAGCCCAACCAGATGGCAAATAAATGCCAAATCCTCTTCGTTGATTTCATCAACCCTGATGACTCTTTCATCTTTCTTTTCCGGCTCAGGAGACTCCTTATCAAGACCGAGAGACAAGAAGATAGCCACAATTTCCTCAAGGGTGTTGTTGCTGCCCCAGCTCTTCTTATAAAAACCATCAATGTGCTCCGGTCGAGGATCATACATGGAAAACACATAAACTTTAGCCGCAGGATTAATCTTTTTGATTTCTTCCGCCAGCTTAGAACCGTCTTTTTCCTGTTCAGAAAATTTTACATTGCGCTCATCGTGGAACTGATCGCTGGTAATAACCACCAGCTCGCAGTCTGTCGGGATTTCATTGAGAGTATTTTCAAAATCGCGTTGATAAGAAATAACCTCATTTAATTCCGGGAAAACTGTCCGCATTTTCTCGCGCACCATCTTCAAAACTTCGGGGTTGGATTGAACAATAATGATTTTTTTCATTTTTCACTAATTTTATGGTTAATACTAAATATTTAATTTTTAAGGTAATAAAAAACAATACCACGAGGTATTGTTTTCGTCAATACAGTAATTCAGTCATTATTTAAACATAAACGTCCATGATTTTTAGTAATTGCTTCTTTTGCGCCGGAGTAGAGTTTTCCCAAATTTGCATAATCCGCTCCACCGCCGGATCCATAGCCACTCTTTTTTCCTGCCACTCCGTACTGACTTTCTTTAAATAAGTATCAATCTCAGCGGGAGTCGGCGTCGCAATCATTGCTTTGACAAATTCTCTATTTTTTACGCTTGTTAAATCGTTAGCTAAATTATATTTGAACTGTATCAAATCGGCGTCGAATTCTTTGACCGAGCCGCCGCCCTCGCTGGAATAATAGGCATTGAAATCTTCCTTTTTATACCCCTCTAAAAATTTGGTTAAAGTATTTTCATAGGCTTCCATGTTAGCCCCGAGCGCGTTGTCAGTGGGGTAAGCGTGTTGCAGTACATGTTGCATTTCATGCCCAGCGGCCACTTCCGGCACCAAACCGGAAGTTCTGGCTGACAAATTAGCCAAATTGGTTTCGGTCAAACGACCGACATCCGTAACGAAATGCAAAGGCTCAATCGGAATAGACATCGCCGCATCCAAAGGAACTCCCAATCTATAATTACCGACTACCTTGCCGATAGGGCTACGCGATAATTGCTCAATTTGCCTATCACGCAAGAAAGCATAATTTTCTAGGACTTTTTTATATTCATCCCATTTCGGGTCATTGCCAAATTTTGGAGTAATGGAATCTAAATATTCCTCTCCTTGATGACGGGCAATTAACTTGGTAACAAAACGCGGATCCTTCATATAAGCGACGAGCTCGTCTCTAACTTTATAATCGCTTTCCAAAACGTCCGCTTTTAACATTTCAGTATTAATAAATTTCATATCTTCCGCTGTCAATTTATCTTTACTGGCGAAGTCTTGTAAGGTTTTCCCCTTTTCGCTGAAAGGAATAACTTCCGAGCCTTCATATAAACCGCTAAAAAGCGAAGGAACTCTGTCCATCATTTTTTCTAGCGGCGTTTCGTCGAGTTTAAAAATAGTCGGATATTTTCCCGATTTTATTTTCTCAACCAGAGACTTAATTTGCGGACGATAATCGGGATTTTCTGGATACTTTTTATATTCCAAATCTAAATCTTTATTTTGGTTATAGCCCCCGCGTTGGTTAATCGGATAAGTGCAGGTAATATACTTAGCGCCTTTGGCTATTTCATCTTGTATAAACTTTATAACTTCCGCCTCTTTTTTATCTATTTCTTCTCGAGAACTATGTTCGTAATCAAGACCAAGCCCGGCACACACCGAACTAAAAAGACCGGTACCGGAACCAGTGCGTTGATCTAATGGCATGCCGTCCCACATCAATGGAATATCCTGTTTAAGCTCCCCAGTGATTCCCGCCTTATCCTTTAGCCATTGCGGCAAACATCTTATTTCATCTAGACTCAAACCTTGTTTTGCTTCTCGCCCGTTAATGGCCTGATTCTTTAAAACGCCCAAGTTATTCATATCGGCATATTTAGGCAAGCGGCCAAATGTTTTCCAATGGATAGCAATTTTAGGATCAATCACTAATTCCGTTCGCTTATCCAATAAATTCAAATCATATAAAGTATTCTTATAGGCTTTAGCGTCAATACTTTCTTGATGCGGCAGTTCGCCGTTTATTACCTTCTCATCATTTTTAGCATATTTGCGCAAAACTTTCCCAGCGGCATCATATAACACTTCATGTCCTTTGACTTTCGGCATGAAGCCTTCTTGAGAAGTCAAAATACCTTTAGCTAAACTTTCTTTAGCAACTTCTGTTGCTGATTTTTTGTCTAAATTTAACAACTCGGGATTTATCTCTGGTATTCTTCCCTGTTTATAAGGTAAGTAGCTTTCGACAAACAAGGCCGCTTTTTCTCGGGCACTCATATTTTCAAAGCCTCTCTCAGAAAAATCAAGTGTCGGCAACTTATTCCACATTAAATCTTTATGAGTATAGCCATACCCGGAAAAATCTCTCATTGGTATTTCATAACCAGGCTCAAAATCAGGCATATCTTCAGGACTGACCGGCTCGTTATTCTCCACTTTCCATTGCCAATTATAATATTTATCCCTATCTATCTCCCCCATAGTAGGGATGCGTTCGCCTGGCTGTTGAACAGCATCGGCCGTTATTTTTTGTTTATCGTCAATTTTAGGTTCGCTAGCTTCAAGTTTCTGCCCCATCGTGGACGCAAAACCAAGACCTAGCATGACTTTGCTCATGAATTTATTCTTTGCCAAGCTATTTAAAAGACCCTGAGGTCTTCTTGGCATAATAGCTGACCGAGGAGTTTCCGGAACCTTATTAAAACTGGAAATTTCATCCTGTATTTTAGCAATTTGAGACGCCTCTTCCAGTTTAATCTGTTTCACTTGCTCAGGACTTATTTGCTCCGTTTCAGGGGCCTTAAACTCCAAAGACTTCTCAGAGGGATTTTCCCGGTCTTTAGTCTTAATGGACTCTTGGTTAACAAAATTGTGTTTTTCAATGCTCATATGTTTTATTTATACCCTATTGCTATTTATTTTATTATAATCCTAGAAAAAAAGAAACCCCGAAACTAACTAGTCTCGGGGTTATTGAAAAGGTGATTTTAACCAAAATAGTTTAGGCAACCGCCAAATTTTTGACAGCTGCTATCCGCTCAGGGTTAAATTTAGCTCTTTGAATTCGGTCGTACAAGCGATTGGCCAAAACCTTGATGTCAGGATTGTTGTTAAAACGACAAGTAAAAATCTTGTCTGAGTAACGTTTCAACTTTTTGGCATCCCAATACATAATTGCTCTTAAAGCCAGCAAATAATTGAGTCCGAAATAACCGTTAAGTTCAAACATTTTTCCCGGATTAAATTTATTCGGCTTAATGCGGAAAGCCAGCTCTTTCAAGAAATTGTATTTATCCGGATCGCAATGATCATCAACCAGCTTTCGCAAATCAAGCAACAATTCATCGGTCTTAATTTTGAAGCATAGAGCTAGGCTCATATGCCGCAGATTAAATTCATTAACTTGAGAAGAAAAAGCTCTCTGGGCTATTTTTGCTGCCTGCCCCTTTAAATCTCGTGCTTTAATGGAACGAGCCAACTTTTTAGCTTGCGCTTGAATGTACGAATCTGCATGGTTATGGCAAGCAAAAATGTAGCGGATTTGATTTGATAAATCCTTAGAGTTCAGCGAGGCCAGTAATTTCATTTTTAACTGCAGGGTCAAAAAAGAAAAATGGTAGCCGGATAAATTGGAAAGTTCTTCAATAATTGCATCCAGTTTCTGCTCCCAAACTGCTAATTCTTCAACTTTAATAGACAAAGCTAAGCGTTTGGCCTGCGACTGTAATTTGGAAAAATTTTGGCAAGCAATCAGCACGTCAATGTATTCCGCTAATTGGGCGGTTGGCAAAGGAGCAATAATCTTAATGATAAGTTTCAGAGTCATCTCCACATCGCTATTAAAATGCCAACACTCTAACAAATAGGGCAAATAAGCTTTTTGTTCATCGGCAGATAAAATGGCGATGACACGCATCGCCGGTCTCATCGAGTCAGCCATAGGCCAACCATGAATACGATCTCGGCAAGCCAACAAATAAGCAAAATGAGGCTTAACTTTTTCCACCGGCCAAAAATACATGGCGCTAAAGCTTAGCTCTTTGGCGCGGCCAAATTTATCGTCGTCTGAAAGAGCACAGCTCATAATGAACTCAAAGCGCAATCCCAATTCTTCATTTTTTACAAAATGTTGTCCCAAGGCTCCGATAGCTTTTTCACGAGCGAAGGCACGGACGTTAACATTTTCGTCATTAGACCAAGCTACTAAAGAATCGAGATGAGGATAATACAAGGCATAATCGATATCATTAACCAAATAATCAACTCGCTCTCGTTTTTGCTCATCTGACGACCGATAGCAAGCGATTAAATAATCAATTTTATCCAGACGATATTTGCGATCCTTATGCTGCATCGCTTGATAAAGAAGAGTGTCGGCCAACTTCGCAATGCGAACATTTTCCGAATGCTCACATTCAATCAGAAAAGCAAAATTTTGCCAGAGCACATCTTTTTTGATTTCATCAATCGCCAGCTCCCAAGCTAATTCGCGCACTTTAGAGCTCTTAGATTTTTGACAATCCAAAAAATAACGAAGAAACTTTTCATCATCCCGAGCTTCAAGGCTTTTAAAAGCTACTTTAATTTCGGCGCTTGAATAATTTTTTGCCAAACAGGCACTTAAAAAATCATTACTGACAGGTTTTTGGTTTTTCATTTTGTGGTGTTTTTATGGTTAATATTCAGTTTTTAAAGTAATAAAAAATAATACCATAGAGGCATTGTTTTCGTCAATATATATAATCTGAAGACCCGACGGCAACTTTAAGCATATAGTAATTTATGTTAAAATAATAACATGTCTAATATAAAAACAAAATTAAACACCGACATAAAAATAAGACGCGGCACTCAGGCTGATTTACGCTTTGTCTGCGACTTAAGCCGGCGCAACATGGAAGAATATACTAAAGAAATTTGGGGCGGTTGGGACGGCTCAAGGTTCAAGGCAAATCTTAATCTGAAGCGCCTGAAAATGATAATTAAGAATAATCGCCGGGCGGGCTTCTTTGACGTGGAAAACCGGGGCCAGGAATCTTATCTGCATAATATTCAGTTATCACGGCCTTTGCATGGCAAGGGGTTGGGGAAAATCCTAATGGAAAAAATAGAAGCTGCCGAAAAAAAAGCCGGTACTAAAAGAATGATAGCCAGCGTCTTTAACAACAACCCAGCCAAAGAATTTTATAAAAAAATCGGCTATCAAATCATCAAGCGAGAAAAAGGTATTTTAATTATTGGTAAAGATTTATAGATTGTTTGAGTCTTATTTTTTAAAAAGCCCGCTCTAAACTAAATTAGAACGGGCTTTTGACCTCTTTTTTGAAAGTTGTTTAAATCATTGCTTTAAACCATTTCTTCTTTCCGACTTTTACAGTTAAGCCTTCTTCGGGGAAAAAAGCAGTTTCTTCAGGTGTTGTTTTTGTTTCAGAATTGACTTTAATGCCACCCTGAGCAAATAATCTCCTAATTTCACTATTGCTCATCTCCGGCAGAGATTTTTTGACGATGTCAAAAAGAGAAATCCCGGTAACTCCGAACTTAATAATTTCCAAATCTTCAGGAACTTCCTTTTTCTGAAATTTAGTAATAAAAACTTCTTGGGCTAATTTTGCTTTTTCTTCCCCATGAAAAATTTTAGTCACCTCAAAGGCGGCTCTCATTTTAGCATCACGCGGATTTTTGGCTTGCAGGATTTCGTCAATTTCGGCGAGCGAGATTCTGGTGTTGTTAACCAAAAAAACTTTAATCATTTCATCAGGCTGAGCCATAATACCGGCAAACATATCCTCGGCGGAGAAATTAAGAAAAATTCCAGTTCCTCTACTTTTAGACATCAGTTCCTTGGTTTTAGGATTTTCCATCAGATTAACGGCGACGACAAATTTGTCTTTATTGCTCAATTTCTTGAGTAAAGTCCGACCCATCAGCGCATTAAAAATCTGATCAGTTCCACACATTTCAACATCCACATCCATAGCAACGCTATCATAGCCTTGCATTAAAGGATATAAAAATTCATGTAAGAAGATGGGACGATTTTCGTTCATCCTTTTTTCAAACATGTCGCGTTCCAACATTTGTTGGACAGTCACGTTAGAAGCCAATTTGACTACTTCTTCCATGGTTAACTTGGACAGCCAATCATGATTGAACATGATTTTCGGCGGGTTAACTGTGGCGTTAAAATCCATTAATGGCTTAATTTGTTCTACCCAGCTGGTAACGTTGACCAAAATTTCTTCTCTGGTCAATTGTTTTCTGGTAGTTGCTCTTTCGGTAGGATCTCCAATACGGGCTGTAAAATCACCAATCAAGACAATAACTTCATGTCCCAATTTACGAAACTCTTCCAACAACATATAGTTCTTGGCGTGGCTTAAATGGAGAGCGGTTGAGGTTGGATCGGCGCCAATATAGAAGCGCATCTTTCGGCTCAACATTGCTTCCACAAACTCGTCTTTGGAGGGCAGGATTTGCACAACAATCCCTCGGTCTAAAATTTTTAATAATTCGTTTTTCATCTTTAGTATTTTTTTGGTTTTTAAAAATTTTTCTAATATTTCTGTGATAAATATTACCATCAAGGCCTGAAACCGTCAATAAATCTGTGTTTAGGCTTAGATTTAATTGTAAAGGAGCTTTTATTTACTTAAAATAAAGTATCCTTCTTTATACACTTTATGAATGATTTTGTCAATATCAATCCCTATTGATTATTTTAAGGACTTGTGGTAATTTTGAAGTACGTTAATTTAATTCGAACATTAACATAAAAAATGGCCTTATTGTAAATAATTAAAAAAGAAGAAAAATGAAGAAAAGAAAAGAAAAGGCAGCAACCTACTGTTGTGAAGCTGCCGCAACCGCTTCGGCAACTAAGTTGCCAAAAGAAAAGACCTGCTAAGCGCCTAAGCGCCGCTCTCTTCCTGGGGGACGATAACATATCGTTCCCTATTTTTAAATCTTATTTTGGTATAACAAAAATCTGCCAGCCATGATAAATTTAATAATTTTAAAGCATAGTAATTTTTTAGGAGCAATTGCTCTAGAAATTGTAAAGGATAACGACAGCGAGCTATGGCATAAAATTATTCAAGATTATCCCGAACTCGCAGAACTCCACTCTCCTGACAGACGTCAATTATCAAAAGCTCTGACAAAAATCAGAAAGCGCCTGCGCCCTGAATTTGATTTAGCCGCCAAGCAATTTGCGCTTTGGTGGCCGGAAATTAGTCCTCAGGTTACCGGATTCTTTGAAAAATTTTTCTGTCTGCAAAATACCGAACCTAAAACTTTTTCCGCCGCTATTGGCATCGGACCAATCTACCCGCGTGATTTAGTAAAAGAAAGTTTTCTACTGCCTTATTTTGCTACTAAAATTGATTTTGCAAAAATCAGCATCCATGAAATCAGCCACTTCTATTTTTATCGTAAGATGAAAGAATTGGCGGAAAAAATTAATTTGCCTAGTACCCATGATTTATGGATTATCAGTGAAATCCTCGTTCCCTCTTTAATCAACAGCCGAGAACTAAAAAGTTTAACCGACGGCATACCCTTCTCATGTTATGCAACAAATGACGCTTTAATTAAATCTAGCGCTCAGATTTATGATCATTTTTGGCAACAAGAAAAAAATGCTGATTTATTTTGGCCAGAACTTTTAAACCTAAAAATTGGTGCGGAAGATTTAAATCCTAAATATTCCCCCAAAACCTTATAAAAAGAGAGCCGCGCCCGCAGGCTCTTTTTTATTATGATTTGACAAATCTGGCAAAAGGTTTAATATTAGGAGAAAAATAATTGTCCTTTAAAAAATCATTAACTTAACATAAAAGAAAGGAAAAACGTCATGAACTTAAAGAAACATGGAAATTTGATTCTCAAATTGTCATTATTTGGACATTTTCTGGAAAAGGACGAAGTTATTTGCGGTTACAACGCTTTAAAGATTGAAACTGTTTACTTCGCCAAAGAATTATTGCCACACCTGATGGCTAGTACCGAACGATCAATTAATGATGTCTTGACTTCTGTCCCCGAAAAGGACAAGAAACAATTCATCACGACACTCTCTCGTTTAATGAATTCGGCTATTTTAGTTCCGAATAATTATAACGAAACTGAATACCTAAAAAGTGTTCAACAATGCTTCCCTAACAAACCGAACGTGCGCGTCATGGTCATGCATATGACCGATTATTGCAATTTAAATTGTCGCTACTGCTTCATTGAGGGCGCAATTAAACCTGATTATCAGCGCCGCATTATGAACACGGAAACAGCACAGGCAACTATTGATAAATTTGCGGAGATAATCGGAAACAAAAAATTTCCTAAGAAACCGTCAATCGTTTTTTACGGAGGTGAGCCGTTAGAAAATTTTTCCACAATCAAATTCAGTTTGGAATATTTGGCAAAAAAAACAAAATCCGGAACTATCCAAAAAGTGGACAATGTCATAATTACTAACGGGACCTTAATTACCGACGAAATTGCCTTGGTCCTTAAAAAGTACAAGGTGTTAGTGGCGGTATCGCTGGACGGCCCAGAAGAAATCCATGATTACAATCGAGTATTTCACTCCGGTAAGGGTAGTTTTGCAAAAACTATGAATGGCATTAATTGCTTACAGCGCCACGGTATAAAACCTTCTGTCGCCTGTGTCTTAAGCAAAAATAGTTTGCCCCACATGGAAGAAATCCTGCATTTTATTCTCGGCGACCTAAAAATTGACTCCTTGGGATTCAACCACGTTTCCATTATTCCTAATTTCAACGAATATGATCCGGAATACGAGGAACAGTGTGCGGCGGCGATTGTCAGGAGTCAAGAAATTATTCAGGAATATTATCCAAATGTCTACGAAAGACGGATGAATAACAAAATGTATAATTTTTTCAATCGACAATTACTACATTCTGATTGCACTGGTTGTGGCGAACAAATGAGCGTAAGTACGGATGGCCAAATTGGCATTTGTCAGGGATATATGGGCAGCCGTAAAACGTTTAACAATACTGTTTTCAATGCCGATGCCAACCCTAACAATGATCCAGTATTCCAGGAATGGAGTACTCGTTCGCCCTTAAACATGCCTGAATGCTATAACTGCATCGCTTTATCAACTTGCGGTGGCGGTTGCCCTCGGAACGCCGATTTCTTAAGCGGCTCTATCTGGAACAAAGACGAAGCCTTTTGTTTCTTTGCTAAAAAAGCTCAAACTTGGATGATATGGAAAAAATACCAGAATTTAAACCAGTAAAAGGCTATGTGCCCGTGCTGGAACAAGCTGTTTTGCATCCCGATGGTTGGGAAATTGTCATCTTTGTTTTTCCGGTTTGCGAAGGAACCTGCGCCCACTGTTGGTCCTCAGAAACATATTTTGGACGGACAGTCGGCTTTGATTGGTATCTTAATTTCTTTAGCAAAATCAATTTTTCCAAAATTAGAGAAATCAGACTGAGCGGCGGCGACCCTTTCCTTTATAAAGAATTGGGTAATTTGATTGATTTAATCAATTACTCTTCTGGAGGCAAGACAAAAATAACAATTCTAACTGCCGGCTTAGGCTTTGTCTCTCTCAATCCCAATGCTAGCGGCGTGGAAAACACTATTTTAAATCTTAAAAAAATAGGCGTTATCAAACCGCAAATCAGCATCCACTTATCAGCCGATGAGAATCATGCCGGATCTCTTTTCCGGTATGACAACGGCATTAAAAAGCGGCCGACTTCCTTGGAAAAAATCCGAGAAGAAAACTATCAAGGTTTTGCGCTAGTGGAAACGCAAGCAAAAAACTTTCTGAAAGCGATGGATATTTTATCCAAAGAAGAAAAGGGTTTTCGAGGAGGAAAATTAAAAGTTCATGCTGAAAGCGGACGTCTGCCGGAATACCGCCAACGGGTATTCTCTTGGATTAATGATGCTGATTGGCAAGAAAAAGTTGAAAGTTCGGAAGGATTATTTAATTCCGGACAAGCGGCAAAAAATTTTGAAAATAATATAAAAATTTTGCCCAGCCCACAACTCAGCCTATTCATAATGCCCGGCGCTGAATTCTACTACCAACCAATCTCCAAACATAGCCAAGCCTATAATTTCAAAGGCAAAGGCTTTTCTCAAGTTTATTTGGATAATTCAAAAAATAATTTAGGGGCAGCGGTAATTGGTTTTTGGAATCTCTTAGAAAAAAACTTCTACGGCGGCAATGCTTTGGAAGTTGCTAAAAAGTACTTAAGATAATTTTAAAATGAATTAGTAAAAACCCCGAAGCTGAAAAGTTTCGGGGTTCTTTTTTTTAAATAAAATTCAAGGCTAATATCGCCCAGCGCATTTTCTGATTACATAGGTATCCAGAAAATCTCCTGGCTGATAGACAGGGGCTGAGGTATGCACGACTTCTAAATGATAATCTAAATTGCCATCATCGGGCGTCAGTGTGCATCCCTGAGCAAGGTTGTTAACCTGATAGAGACGATTACCAAGAATGACAAATCCCTTTTTCCCATCAGCCGTTTGATCTTGCAGGCGATCAAACAGATACAAATGCGTAATGTTAGTAAGCGTCAAGACGCCTTCAGCTTTTAAACTATCAATAGTATAGCCGAGTTCTTTATCGGCTTTAACGACAGCATTCTTACCTTTCCCGCCAAAGATAATTAAAGCAGTAAACAACAGGACAACCAAAATGGCTGCCAGTAAAGTTAAGGGACGATACTTTTCCATGGTTATAAATTTTAAAGGTTCGACAATAAATTAACTTTCACTTGGACATATAAATAATCTCATAATTTAAATATAGAGTCAAAATAAGAACCCCGGAACTTTTTCAATTCCGGGGCAAAGCACTAAAGCCAAAGCTTTAAAATGTTTTAAAATGACTCTTTCTTGATGTCAAAAAGGATTACACTGAAACCAGAAAAAACAAAGATATCAACCTCGGAAACAGCTTCCATGTATTGCATCTCAGTCCCTTTGGGGAGTGGCGAGGCCAGTGAAATATGGTTAGACATAACATCACCGTTAACCTCCAGATAAACATCAAGGATGTACTTTTTCTGGTCATCGGTAACAATGTGTTTACCCTTTTCAACATCCGCAGCGGAAATAAGCTCATTGTTTTTGCTTAAATAAGCAGTGAGATGACAATTCTTAAAGAACGCCAAATTGCCGCCGGAGGAATGGGCTAAGAGATTGCATGGCAACTCAGATTTAGTTGCCTCGGAATAATAGACTGGCTGACCAAATTGGGCGCCGTTAGGAAAAATGATTGAAGTTAAAAATTCATTTGTTTGCATTTGATATTTTTTAAAGTTCGAAAATATGATTTTGACAATCAAAAAAGCATATCATAAGTATGCTTTTTTGTCAATATTAAGAAAATTTAGGCTTAAATTAGAGGATTATAAATAGTCTTATTTTTAAAATTATTAATCATCAGCTCTGTTCCCTCAAAAAGATTAGTAGGCAGATTATCAAGGTTAAACCACTCCCATTTCTCGAATTTATCCACTTCTGCAACTATTGGCTCGCCGCCCTCATACAAACCTTTAACTCCAATATTCAAATAATGTTTGCCGTCACTTTTTAAATAACTCAACTCGTCAGCCACGGAGATAAGTTCAAATTTATTAATGTCTAAATTCGTTTCTTCTTTCGTTTCCCTTTTGGCTGTTTCTAAAATTGTTTCGCCAATCTCCAAATGTCCTCCCGGAAAAGACCATTCGCCTGAGCCATGAGAACCTTTTCTTAACCCTAAAAGAACTTCGCCTTTTTCATTTTGAATCATGACGCCGATTCCGACTTTAGGATATTTTTTTTCAGTTGTAATTGAGGGATTAGACATATTATTTATAATCCCATAAAAAGGGCGTAAAGTCAAAATAGATTCAGCTAAATAAAAACCCCGAAACTTTAATAGCTTCGGGGTTTGATTTTTTAATGTTAAAAACTTTATCCTCCAATAGTGTCAAGGAAATCTTTTCTAATTTCCCTGTTGGCAGCCGCCTTGTTCATGGCAGCAATTTCAGATCCAGTCCGCGGTTGGTGATTTCTGATTTTGGAAAATCCGAGAAGCAAATGAGCAACATTTGGCGAGTCTTCAACCTGGACACAATAATCTGGCACATTTTGACAAAAAGCGGCCACTGCTTTAACCATTCCAGGACCGGATAAAGGCGCCTTTTTAATCATGGCGTCCCATTCGGCAATCGGAATATCGGTAAGACCTTCTACAAAAATTCTCATTCTTTCCAAATGAAAACTGTAAAATTCCTGGCGCCCATCCTGATAATAGAAACCGCAATCAGTAATCATGCCAATGGCGGAGATAATTTCCTCGCCCAGTTCCCTGGAGCGGCGGAGCGGAAACCACGGCCAAGCTTCATAAATGAAAATAGACTCTAATGAAGAGGAAGGCGAGAAAAAAGAAACTTTTCCTTTTTTCTTTTTGTCGGACGACTGAAGTTTTGCTAACCAAATTTGGCCGCTACTCGATGAAGGACGCACCTCCAATTTGTAGCCCAGGGCTTTCATTTTCTCCTTTAAAGCTTCAAGCGCTTCCGGAGTTTTAGCATAAATGTGACGGCCAGGGACTTCTACCACTCCGTCGATTTTAAGATTAAGAGTTTCGTTCATTGGTACCTTTTTTTGTTAGAACAAAAAATCAAAATAGCTCTTATCTTCGCTATCATACCAAAATGGCAATTTACCAAAATTGGAAGCGACATTGTCACAAATATCCTGAAAGGATGCATCAGCAGCCTCAGCTAAAACAGAGGCACTAATCGCAGCGTCTTCTTCCCCTTTTAATCCAGAAGTTGAGGCGAGCAAAATTCCTTTTTTATCAGCCCGGCCTTCAAGCTCGTCCAAAAATACAGAAAGACTCCCCATATACTGCAAACTCGGCTCATGCTCAGAATTCTGCGATGACATATCAGATAGTATATGCGATCTGACCGCTTTTTCAACAACGAAGAATTGAGCAGCTTCAGATGGCTCGGCAACGGAAAATAAAATTAAGTTCCTGGTGCCTGGTTCCCAAACCAAAACTTTGATACCAGTTCGCGGTTTATCATCCGAGCGAAGTTCCGGAGGCATACTAACAAATTTGTTAAACATTTCGGTGGCGACGGCAATAATTGCCTGTCTTTTTTCATTAAGATCAATCATGTTTTAATTCTCCTATTTTTTAGATTAAACAATAAAATTTCTGGTTAAACAATAATTTTTAAGCATCAAAAAGCATATCTGGGATATGCTTTTTTGTGGGCGGATAATTTCCGATTAGTCAATTTTGATGATAATCGGAACATCTTTTTCTTCCATAATTACAATTTCGTCTGCTTGCATGGAAAATATTCTGACCAATTTAGCATAGCTCACGGTTTTTTTGCTTTTGTCTTGGCAATTTTGAAGGATAACCTCCATCTTTTGGTTGTCGACATCGGGCAAAATTTTCCAAAAGGAATTAACAGGAAATACTGTTATTTCATCTTTCTGAAGAAAGAAGTGTTCGGTGAGCTGAAAACCGGCGGCAAAAAATATTACCATTTTGTTTACAGGAATCTGTTTCATTTATGATAGTTTTTATGATTTTAAAGAACTTTGGTGTTCAGGATATAATATCATAAAAGCTGAATTGTGTCAATAATAGCTTAAATTAGGCAAATAAAAACCCCGAAACTTTGATAGCTTCGGGGATTCTGAACGGACACAATAATTTAACTCATAATACTAAAAACGATTTCTTCGCTGTCTTGTAACGGGAAAGGGTTGCCATCAGGCAACTCTATAACATTTCTCGTATCTAAAGCAGGGCGATTATGATAGCCGCCTAAACGAAAAATGTTTAGGAGATTTGAACCGCCACCATGCCGAATCGGATTAATAGCGATATTAACGTATGCATGATTAGGATAATTTGGTCCCTGAATACATAGCTGAAGAGGAACTTCAATGGAGCATATGCCTAGCCCCAGATTTTCAGCTTTCGAGCAGATATCAAGATATCTTCTATTTTCTCCAATTTGCAAATCAGCAATCGTAATTTTCGTTAAACTAATCAGCTCCTCATTATCGGCAACGGCAAATTCCGATTCTTTGAGCAATTCTTTTGAGTGATAGCAAAAAATAAATCTCTTTTCGGCTTCCATTTGAAGATCGGAAAAACTTTTGAAGGTCCCCAATTTAATTTTTTGCCAAACTTTTACATGAACACCGCTTGGTAAAATAATTTCTTTCATGATTTATGTCTTTTTATGGTTCAACAATTAATTACTGGGCCTCACTTTTGCCCTCAAAATGTTTTTCAATATCAATCTGCCACCAATCGGCAGGTGTCTTAGCTTTAAACCAGATGCTATTTTCATAATTATCCAATTCCTGGGTAACAATGAATAAAAGCGACATCATAAACACGATGGCAAAAACGGAAGTCATTCCGATAAACTCATCGGGAAAAGGAAAAAACAACAAGAAAAAAATAATAACTCCGGAAACAATTCCTAAGGGCAGATGAATTAAGATGGGCAACTGCTCATCTCGGTACAATAAGAAGGTATCCAGATCTTTTTGAACTATAGCCCGGGAAACTTCCTTGGATTCATCAAGAACCCGGTTAATTGCATAACCGGCAAAGATGACATACACAAAGAAGGAGAAGGCCATCGCTAAGAACATAATCGCTTCCTTAGCTTCTGGCTCGAAGGAAAGACCACGGTAGTTTACGTAATACTGTGCTAAAGCAAAAAGCGCTCCAGAAATGGCCGCTTTTAGAACTACGGGCACGTGCCTCTTGGCTGAAATCCAATGTCTATTCTGTAAGACATAATTAGGATTCTTTTTTTGAATTTTTTTTAAGAGATTCATTTTAACTAATTTTTAATGTTCGAAAATATGATTTTGACAATCAAAAAAGCATACTATAAGTATGCTTTTTTGTCAACACTTAATTAAGTAAATATTGACCAGGTTCCACCCAACAAGCAATCAAGAGCGTCTGTACCCAGATGCAGGATAAACCCCAAGGCGACAGCGCGCCACTTCCAGGAGGGGACAAAAAATATTAAACAATAAACGATTAAGGCCCAGAAAGTATGTAGGGGATGAAAACCAATACTACAACGGTTGGGGTCGAATATAGGGTTAGCTAAAAGATGGTCTAAATCCATTAGGATAGTTAAGGCCATGATAATCCCCGCCTCTTTCCATCTTCCCCTAAAAAACCAATAGGCAATTAGGAAAGGAAAAATAAAATGAAGCGAGTAATGCAATATTTGTCTGATGATTTCGGGGTAGGTTATATGGGGAGGGATTAGTAGATTAGTTACTTATCGGGGTTAATGTTTTTTATTTTAATAATTAAAAAATTATACCCACGGGCCACATCTCTCCGGTGGAACACTATTGAAAAAGCAGTGTTAAAATGGAAAGGCATCCGCGAGTTAGTTAATTTTGCTTAGATCAAAGGACATTACTGGTTTATAGGAGTGGAATAGGGCAGAAGTATCAACCAGCTGCGCCGCTCCGCATATTATGTTTATTAAAAAATTAAAACGTTTTCTTTACAACTTTAAAAATTTCTTTGTTAATATAAAGAGCCGTAGTCAACAACTCCGGTTTATCTTTTTTCTCATTTAAGATAACGTTTTGCTCCTCCTTCTTGAAATGCGACTCCATAGAACGAGCACTGCCATGAACGTCACTGCTTAGCAAAGGATAAACAACATAATACAAATAATGATTCAACTTATCTTTTCTATTAACATCAAGTTCTGTAATCATATCAGAAAAATCAAATTCCTCACTTTTGGTAGTTTGCTTACTAACTTTACTAATTTCTTCATTTAAAAATTTAATGTGTTTAGATAATTCTGTTTTATTTATAAATTTTTTCTCTTCTTCTATCTTATGATTGTTTATATTTCCTAATATTTTACCAATCATACTTTTTTCTTTCCTGTAATTCTTTAGTATCCAATTATTAAACCTGCCCTGATTTTTGCCTTTTAGAATATATTTAAAATAAATATATCTTTCAACTAACAACCTTGTTGCGACTGAATCAACATATCCAGAACCACTTTCAAGCAACACAACCAAATCTTCCGTTATTTTCAAAATATCAATAAAAAAAATTGATACTATATATTTCTTCCAATTTCTATCTATCTCTTTTAAATTATTATTTAATAAAAGATCATCTAAAAACTTACGTTCTTTTAAAATCTGCTTTTTTAGTCCCTTTATTGAAATATTTTTTGGATTACTCATAAAAATACAAGCTGCTATATTTTTAAAATATCAATAACAATCAATCCTAAAGATACTATAAAAATAATAACTCCAAAAGCAGATAGAATTCTATAAAAGACGTCTTTACTTCTTTCTTTGTCATTTGAAAGTTCATTTTTCTTGGTATTTATAGTTTCATCACACGAAGTAAAATTAGACCAAGCGTCAGTTAAAATTGGAATAATGCTTTCTAAAGAATTCTTTACTTCTTTGCCGCTAATTATCTTTTTAAAAATAAAGATATTTTTTTTATTACCAAATAAACTTATGGCCGTTTTCAATATTGCCTCATTCTTTAATTTCTTGACATCAGTAATCATATCCTGAGCTCTAACAGATCTTACCCTTTCTAATGTTAAAACGAAAAATAATAAAAAAACCGATAAAATTATTACAAAAAATAACCCGGCTACACCGATTTTAGATAGGACGCCTAGTCCTTGACCCCCAGAAAAAGCAAATATGCCAATAACAGCAGAAGAAAGAATCGCTATATGTTTAAACAATTCCCTCTCCTGGCGAATATCGTCAGCGCGCAAATCTAATAATTTATTTATTATTTCATCATCTTTCATATTAATTTAATCCATCGGCCAACAACTCGGCTTGCTTTAAAACGTTTTCAGTCGCAATTAGTTGCTCATCCGGCGGATACCCATATCTATTTAAAATTCTCTTCACATCGCGACGTAATTTAGCGCGTACATTTTCCTTAAGAGTCCAATCGATTGTAGCGTTTCCTTTAACGCTTTTAAGCACCTCCATGGCAATTACGGCTAGTTGCTTGTCTCCTAACACAGCCTTAGCACTTTCGCTGTTTGCTAGCGCGTCATAGAAAGCAAGCTCATCTTCGTTCAAATTTAAACCTTCGCCTCTTTTGTCTGACTGCCTAATATCTTGTGCGATTTTAATCAATTCTTCTATAACTTGCGCTGAAGTCAACAGATTATTTTGATATTTACGAATAGAATTTTCAAGCATTTCAGATAATTTTTTACTCTGAATAAAATTCTTTCTTGTTCTAGTCTTTATTTCATCATTTAATAACTTCCTTAGAAGTTCAAACGCTAAATTCTTTCTTTCCATGTGCCGAACTTCTTCCAAAAATTCATCAGAAAGAATAGAAATGTCTGGCTTCTTAATACCAGCCGCATCAAACACATCTATGATTCCCTCGGAAACTACCGCCTTATCTACTATCTGACGAATAGCCGTTTCAATTTCAGTGTCAGATTTTCCAACTCCCTCTGGTTCAAATTTAGTTAAACGGGCTTTAATTGCTTGAAAAAAACCAACCTCATCCTTAAGTTCCATTGCTTTCAAATTTGGGACAGAAAGCGCAAAGGCTTGAGACAATAATCCAACTTGTTTGGTGTATCTATTTTTTCCATCTTCAAGCCCCAGAATGTGTTCTTGTGCTTCAAGAATAATAACTAACTTTTGGCGAGTATCACTGGAAAAATAATTTTTATAATCAAAGCCATTAAACATCTGTTCAACAATTTCGAACTTTTCAAGTAACGCTGCCACCGCTTCACCTTGGTCAAGAGTTGGCGCACCTTGCCCACCACTCGCAGTATAGGTTGCAAGAGCAGTTTTTAAATCAGAAGCAATACCAATATAATCAACAATCAAGCCACCTGGCTTATCTTTAAATACTCTATTTACACGAGCAATGGCCTGCATCAAATTATGTCCTCGCATCGGCTTGTCTACATACATAGTATGCAAACACGGCACATCAAAACCAGTCAACCACATATCACGAACGATTACTAAACGAAGTGGATCTTTTTCATCCTTAAATCGCTCACCAATCGCCTTTCTATCTTGTTTGCTTGTACTATGAGCTTGCCAATTCTCCGGATCAGAAGACGATGAAGTCATAACAACTTTTATTGCTCCTTTTTTAGAATCATTATCATGCCAATCAGGACGAATTTTTACAATCTCTTCATATAATTCAACTGCAATTCGACGACTCATACAAACAATCATACCCTTGCCTTCAAATGCTTCACGGCGTTTTTCAAAATGATCAACTACATCAGCCGCCACTACCGCCAATCTATCTCTGTGACCAACAATTGCTTCCAGTTGTGCCCATTTTGCTTTTGCCTTATCTTTTGCGTTATTTTCTTCTCCCTCGGTAATTGATTCAACCTCTTCGTCTAATTTAGCCGTCTCTTCTGGTTTAAGATGAACCTTAGCCAATCGTGATTCGTAATATATCCGTACAGTAGCGCCATCTTCAACTGCTTGTGCAATATCATAGACATCAACATATTCGCCAAATACCGCTTTAGTGTTAACATCTTCTTTTTCAATTGGCGTTCCAGTAAATCCAATAAAGGATGCTGATGGTAAAGCATCACGCAAATATTTTGCAAAGCCATATTTAGTAAATATTTCACCATCCTTTTCGGTTGTTTTAGCTCCGAATCCATACTGGCTACGATGGGCCTCATCTGCAACCACAATGATATTTTTTCTATCAGACAATAGATCAAAGTTAACTGCGCCATCTTCAGGAAAAAACTTTTGAATAGTCGAAAAAATGATTCCACCACCAGCCACCTTTAACAGCTCTTTTAAGTTATCACGATTTTCAGCCTTTACAGGATCTTGTCTTAGGAGTTGTTTGCATCCGGCGAAGGTGTCAAAAAGTTGTTCATCAAGATCATTTCTATCAGTGATAACAACTATTGTCGGATTGTTTAATTTTAAAACTGTTTTTCCGGCATAAAAAACCATTGAAAGAGATTTTCCGCTTCCCTGGGTGTGCCAAACGACACCAGCCTTCCTATCTCCGTCTTCATCAGATGCCACTAATGTTTTTTCAATTGCTTTATTAACTGCAAAATACTGATGATACGCCGCTATTTTCTTAATGGTAATAACGGTTGCTAAGCCAGTCTTTACATCTTCTTTTTTTGTTTTTTCGAAAACGATAAAGTGTGCGACAAGATCTAGAAGTACTTGCTTTGAAAGCATGCCCTTAGCAAGAGTTTCAATCTGAGGAGTTGTCGCCTTATCCTCCTTGTATCCATCACTTGATTTCCAGGCCAGGAAACGAGAAATATCAGAAGATATTGTACCCATCTTGGCATCAAGCCCATCAGAAGCTACAAGCACAGCGTTATAGAAAAAAAGTGACGTAATCGCATTCTTATAATTTTGTAATTGAGTAAATGCTTTAGCGACAGTGGCATTTTCATCTACCGGATTCTTAAGTTCAATCACTACTAACGGCAAACCATTAACAAACAAGACTACATCTGGACGCTTAGTGATATTATTTTCCGTAACCGTAAATTGATTACAAACTATAAATTCATTGTTCTCAACGTTATCAAAATCAATTAATAGAACTTTATCGCCCTTTATACCGTCAACTCCCATTACTTCCACTTCTATGCCTTCGGTAAGCAAGCGGTGAAAAGACTCATTGTTATCCATTAAGTTTTGGCTAGGCAAATTCAAGACCATGCGAAGCGCTTGATCCTTGGCTTCTTCGGCAATGACAGGGTTAAGCGTATTAATCGCTTTTTCCAAACGATTTCTCAAAACCACCTGCCCCAAATCCGTACGCTCTACTTCTTGGTCTTCCGGTGATAAATACTCCCAGCCCTGATTTTGTAAAAGCTTAATAACGAATTCTTCAATTGTTGATTCAAATATTTTAGTCATATTAATATAATTTTTTAGTAAACGCTATTTCTAGCCCGCTAAGTTCTTCAGCACTTAATGATGAAGACTTTTCTTTTATCACCCATGTGAACAAGCCCCTTGTATACCCATGACCCAAAATTCTATATATATGCGGATTATTAATTCCCGAACGAGCAACTCTTTTTAATTCGTTTTCCGTTAAATAATCGCGTAGTGGTATCAAACTGGAGCAGATTGATCTAGTAGAAATAAAATTTTCAGATTTTTCTAGTCGCTCAATTAGATTAATTTTTTCATTTATAAAAATTAGCAATTCTTCTTTGTAGGCGTCTTGATCACTAAATAAGGCGCGACTCGGAGATAGTTGTATCCCCTTAACAATTGGGTATTCTTCACTCGTTTCGTCAATGTATCTATTAAATTCATCATTTTCCTCATAATAAACACGTTTTCTGTCCTTAAGATCTTCTGCATGAGAAATTATTAAAAAACTCGCAAGAAGATCGGACGATGAAATAGCCAGATCCAACAAATAACGATCAAACTTTTCAGACTGCAAATCTTGACCGTGAGCAAAAAAACCATGATCGTTCCTAAACATTCCAACAGAATTTGATATCGTTGCAAAAGCATTTAAAATAGCCTTAGATTTTTCAGCCTCTATCTCAGAAAATTTTGTAAAAATCGGCAGAGAAGAAAATGCTAGCTTAACTAAATTTCCGACAGATTCATCCGATCTATATGATATATTTTTATCCGATAAAATAGTTTTTGATATAGTCTCTAAAATACTTTTTGCACCATCTAAAGAGGCGTTTGGATTTGAAGTTTTGTTTTCTTCCACCAAAGAAATATAGGATAATAATCCGTTCCACCTACTCTTACCCGTTATAACCTCTTTTAGTTTCTGCATAACTAATCATTGAATTTTTCAACTCTAACTTCTCCATTCATCAATTTTGACAAAAGGGTATCACGAAGAGTGGATAGAAATTGGATTTGGGAATTATTATTTTTTAGTTTTGCAAAAATTGGTTGAATAATCGCATTGAACTGCCTAATTATTTGATCTTCAGGAACTAGAATTCCAAGAGCTTTTATCATTGTTGAGTTTATAGCTGTCACAATAGATGATGTGCTCCCCAAACTATTGAAATCCAAGCCTTTCAAAAATAAGTAAATAAACTCGGTAGAAAAATTTGAATTATTTTTTATCTTTAAATGCGCGATTGCTTCATTTGAGAGCATCTCTTCTGTTGTAATCGCTAGTTTTCCAACTGTCATTTTAAAACTCAAAATAGTGGTATTTTCAGGAATTAGTGGAATATTAAATTTTTCTATCGCTTCATCTGTTAAATATTCAGAGGTATTTGAAATATACATCTCACTATTTCCTATATCTTTTATCGAAATCCACTTTTTGCCAGTCGGCTTATCTGAGAACCATTCTGTTTCTAATCGTGGCGGAGTGCGACCGATTGTAATATCAAACTCATCTCCCAACCTCCCAACCTTCCACCCTTCCGGAATTTGGCCGAGTTCAGAGTCGATCATTTTGCCAGTGGTGCCGGGGAAATTGAAATTCACAAACCATTCTTTAAAAATCGTCTGTGCAATGGCTTCAAGAGTTTTATTCTGCTCACGCAAAAGCTCAATTTTATCATCTAAAGACGACAACACCGCAGCAATCGCGCGTTGTTCTGGCAGAGTGGGAATAAGGATTAGTTTAGTTGATAACGCACCTATTGTAATTTGAGGTTGAGCTGAACCCGTTATAACATCAGAAAAATCTCTTCCCAGCGCCCAATAATAAACAAAGCCAATATCTAAATAATCTTCGTTTACCTCAAAAGCAATAGAAGAATTTGTAATTGATGCTTTTACATCTGTTCTTTGAATAAAACCGCAGCCAGAACCACGACAAGTAATAATTGGCTGTCTTTTTTCATATTCAAAAAAGTCTGTATAACCCCTTAATCCGCCGCCGCCGAAAACCGGGAATATTCTCTTAGTATCTTTTGTTATAGATAAAATATCATCGGGAATGTATCTACCTTGTCGTAAAATAACAATTTCTCCCAGTGTCGACATTTTCCATCCTTTTGGAATTGTAGAAGTTTGATCTGTCATAATTATTCCAAGTTAAATCCAATATTCTTGAGTTGTTTTTTAATTTCTTCATCCAGTTTCTTCTCTTCCGCCATTTGCTCTGCTAGTTTTGATGTCAATCCAGTGATTTTCTCGGCAAATGGAATACCATCATCTACCTCATCTTTTACACCCACATATCGCCCCGGAGTGAGAACAAAGTTATGCTTAGTAATTTCGTCTATACCGGCTGACTTACAAAAACCTTTGACATCTTCGTACTTACCATCTTTCTTTCGCCATTCATGATATGCGCCAGCAACTTTTGACATGTCGTCTTCAGAAAATTCACGGTGCGTTTTGTCTGCCATGTGGCCAACTTCGCTCGCATCAATAAAGAGGATTTCGCCAGTACGCTTACGACCACCGTTGCCAGTACGCTTACGAGAAATAAACCAAATGCATGCCGGAATGCCAGTGTTATAAAAAAGCTGTTTAGGGAGTGCGACAATACAATCAACTAAATCATGTTCAATAAGTGATTTTCTGATATCTCCTTCATTATTAGTCTGGCTCGATAGCGAACCGTTAGCAAGAACGCATGCCATCACTCCATGTGGCGATAGATGGTAGATCATGTGCTGAAGCCACGCGTAGTTAGCATTTGAAGCCGGTGGCATTCCGTACTGCCAACGTGGGTCATTTTGAAGTAATTGACCAGACCAATCACTATCGTTAAAGGGGGGATTTGCTAAAACAAAATCGGCTTTAAGGTCTTTATGAGTATCATTTAAAAATGATCCTTCCGTGTTCCATTTAACTTGAGAGCCGTCAATACCGCGAATAGCGAGGTTCATCCGACATAAGCGATAAGTTGTTTGATTGCTTTCTTGGCCATAAATAGAAATGTCCTCAACATTTCCGCGATGCTCTTTAATAAATTTTTCACTCATGATAAACATTCCGCCACTACCACAGGCCGGGTCATATACCCTACCCTTGTATGGCTCAATCATCTCTACCATGATGCGAACAATTGATTTTGGTGTGTAGAACTGGCCGCCCTTCTTACCTTCTGCATTAGCAAATTCACCAAGAAAATATTCATATACTCTCCCAAGTAAATCTTTGCTCTTCGCTGCTTCGGTGCCAAGTGCAATATTACCAACCAAATCAATAAGCCCACCAAGCGAAGCCTTGTCTAAATTTGGACGAGCATATACTTTCGGCAAAATACCTTTAAGCGTCGGATTTTCTTTTTCGATAGCCTCCATGGCATCATCCAAGTCCTTCCCAATGGACGGGAGTTTTGATCGAGAATGAAGATAAGACCAACGGGCAATTTGTGGCACAAAAAAAACATTTTCTGCGCGGTATTCGTCAGCATCCTCAGGATTCGCACCGGCAAAATCAGCGCCACCAGCTTTTATCTTGCTATATAACTCTTCAAATGAATCAGAAATATACTTTAAAAAAATCAAACCAAGCACAATATGCTTGTATTCAGCTGCATCCATATTCTTTCGCAACTTATCGGCAGCTTTAAAAAGAGTCTTTTCAAATGATTCTGTTTTATTATCCTTTGCCATATTATTTTTTAAGTAATTTTAATATTTCGCTTTTTTTAAAACGTCTATCTTTGCGACTGCCAAAACGAATACACTCAATCAGGCCTTTATTCTCCCAATTTCTTAATGTATTCGGGTGACAGTTTAGTATTTCACAGGCCTGAGACAAAGTTAATATGTCAGGCATCTTATCTGTCTGCATAATTTGATTTTTGACTTAACATTAGTTAATATAAGTATATAAAATTGTAACCGAAAATTCAAGTGGATATAAAGTTAAAATAAACCCTTATTAAAATTGATATGAAAAACCCAAGCAAAGAAGATGAGTTAAAATTTAGCTTGTTTTATCCTTAATCAGGAAAGAGAGAAGAAAAATTATAAATTGCACAAAAAAATCAGCCAATTAAAATGGTTTTTAAAAAAACATATGGAAAGAGTTATAATGGCGCTAAATTAATATAGTTGATAATAGTGAAACTTTATCTTATAATAATATTGTGAATAAATAAGAAACTATGCCTAAAATAACTAAAAATGGTAAGAATGATATTAAGGTCATTGATCTTTTTTGTGGTATTGGCGGCCTTACTCATGGATTCCAAAAAGAAGGCTTTAACGTTGTTGCGGGCATTGATAACGACGGATCATGTAAATATGGCTATGAGGCAAACAATGATGCTATTTTTATAGAAAAACCTATTGAAGAAGTATCAAAGGATGAACTTTTAGAGAAATACGATAACTGTAAATACAAAGTACTTGTTGGTTGCGCTCCTTGTCAGCCGTATTCAAGATTAAATTTAAAAAAAGATACTGAAAAAGATTTTTCTCCCATAGAAAAGTTTGCTAAACTAATCAACGAAATCCGTCCAGAAATAGTATCCATGGAAAATGTTAGAGGATTAAAAAAATATCCTGTCTTTCAGGAATTTATTGATAATCTAAAATCACAAGGATATAAAGTATCTTTTGATGTTATTGACACATCGGATTATGGGGTGCCCCAAAAAAGGATGAGACTTGTTTTACTCGCCTCGTTACTTGGTGAAATAAAATTGATAGATAAAACCACGGAAGATCCAAAAAAGAAAAAAACTGTTAGAGACGTTATATCCAAATTACCAAAGATTAAAGATGGCGAGATTTCAAAAAATGATATTTACCATCGATCAAGAAAACTTAATCCATTAAACAAAAAAAGAATTAAGGCAACTAAACATAATGGCGGCGGCACAAACGATTGGTCGGAAGAATTAGTTTTGGAATGTCACAAAAAAGATAGTGGTAAAACTTACAAAGGAACGGTATACGGCCGTATGAGATGGGATGAGCCAGCTCCTACCATGACAACCCAATGTATAGGCATTGGAAATGGAAGATATGGCCATCCAGAACAAGATCGAGCAATATCCCTAAGAGAAGCTGCTTTATTTCAAACATTCCCTAAAACATACAAATTTGTTGACCCCAAAAAAGATATGAAAGTTGGTGATGTTGCCAAATTTATTGGTAATGCTGTACCAGTTAAACTTGGACAAGTTATCGCAAAGAGTATAAATAATCATCTGCAACAATTTATTTAATTGATCTCACTCAATATCTGTAACAAAAAAACCACTATATGCGGTTTTTTGTGATTAAATTTATTTTGAAATTAACACATTGACTCTTTCTTTAATGTTGTTATAAACGGATGTCAATTTGCTTTTAGCCGCATCAGTTAATAATGCCGTATGCGCCAACGCATCTCTTATTGGCTTATACTCTGTCGCATCTCTAAAAAGCGAGGCTTCTTTAAGCTTATCTCTTCCCTTTTTATCTACTAAAGCAGATAAATCTGTCATTGATAAATAACCTAACCCAGTTTCACTATTTCTAATTTTAATACTTATATTGCCGGCCCCTTTATTCTGTTTTTCAATATCTTTCCATTTTTTTATTTCCCTTTCTGCTTCTTCAGTCATTTTTATTTTTTTATTTCCAATGTACTTCCTAATAAGATTTTCGGATATAAAGCACTCTGCATATGAAGAAAAATTATATTTTGCATCATTAGCTAAACTATCAACCCACTCATCTATTAAACTTTTCTTAGCCGAACCCTTTGGCGGAATATATTCTCCGGATACAACATTGTACAATTCTAAAGATTTTCTATCACGTTTTAAAATATCTTCATTTTCTGGATTACCATCTTTTCTGTTTTTTATCCTCCAAGTGTCCCAGTCTTTAATAACCCCCTCAATTGTTTTTTTGAACTCTACTAAAAATTCCTTATATTTTGGATCATCCGCTACAACATTCTCTCGACTGCTTGTAAATCTATCTTTGTCATTATCATCCAAGTTATCAAAATGAATTTGGCCATAAAGATAACTCTCTGCTATACGTGCCGTAGGAATATGTTTTAATATGTCTTTTTCTCTTAGCCTTCCATTAACAAATAAATCAATACTAACACGCTCACCAGTTGATAACACATTTAAATCTCTTGGTTTATCCACTGATGCAATAAAACCATTAATTCCACTTCCGATTTTTATTCTTTTCTCTTCTTTTAAAAATTTTAACCCTTGTCGTACAAAAGGGTCTTTATTTCCATCTGTTTCCCATAAAAATTCTGTTTTTTTAGATAAATCATTTAGATGTTTATAAGTTATTTTTTCATCATTTATGAATATATTAAACGTACTATCAAGTAAAGAAAAACGAAAATATAATGCAACAATCTTTTTTAAATAATCAATGTTATTTTTTATTTCATCTTTTAATCCTTTAAAATATAAAACTGTTCCCTTTTTATGTTTATTTGTAAATTTTTTCAATTTAACAACATCTAAAACACCAAGCTCATATTCCTGTGGCGCCCTGTCATCTGTGATTGCTTTATCAAGTCCTTTATTATTTATTACGCCCCCTACATAACTTCCACCTTTTACTTTAGAAGCTATTGTTATTTCATCTGCACAAGAAAGCAGGGCCAGTTTCCCGATACCTTTTCTTCCTATAAATGGGCGCTGATTTTTTGACATTGAACTACCATTTTTTCTTTTTGAATAACCAATTCTTAAAAATTTATTTTGAAAATCGTCACTTGTCATTCCATCTCCGTCATCAATAATAACAAAGCTATTTTTAGATTTATCAATATAAATTCTAACATTGCGAGCATCTGCATCCCAAGAATTTGAAATAGCTTCACCTAACACGGTAACAAAACTTCTATAAAGATTTCTTCCTAAATGGTCTAACACACTTAAAGAAATCTCAAAAGAGAAATTTTCATTTTTAGATTTTGTCATATCTTATCTATTAAAAATTTTCAAACCACTTTTTATCAATCGTCACTGCTTCTTCCATCTCAACATCAATGCCAAGCCTTAATTCTTTTAATTTTTCAGCTAACATCTCTCCATCAACTAAATCTATTCTTGGAGCCCCTTCTCTCACGGCCTCTGCTTTCGCGTCACGAGTAAACGTTCCTGTTGTAATAAATAAACCCTTTTCCGACCTTCCAATTGAAGCGCCTCTAAAATCTCTAATCTCTTTAGGCGGAACACTTCCCTTATATCGTTTGCATTGAAAAGTAACAAAAAAACTTATAAACCCATTTACTTTTAAAATGCCATTACCATCTATTCCTCCATCTCCAGATCTTCCAGTAACCTCTACTTGAATAAATCCACTTTCCCTAAGCATTCTCTGGCATAATCTTTCAAACGCAGATGGATCCATTTTTAATAATTCCTCTATAAGTTCATCTTGCCATAGCACTTCTTCATCACCCAGCACTTTTCCTTCTTCAACTTTTTCCTCGACAGTTTCTAATTTTTTATCTAATCCTTTTACATATTTATTTACCTCAATTTTATCAACCGTGTCCGTTTTCTTACCTTTTAAAGTTAGTGCCCAGACACCTCTCGCTGAATTTTCCAAAAGACCATATCTTTTTAGATAATTTCTTGCCCAAGCCATTCTGTAACTTAATCGCGTTCTGTTGCCAACGTGAATTGCATTTATTTCCTCCTCTGATAACCCCAAGATTTCAGCGACTTTATCATCTAATTCTGAATTTGAACTAGAACCACCCAAAGCGCGCATTGCTTTAAGTAATGGATTATACATTTCATCATATGTAGGGACTGGCATAAATTTATTTAATATAGTTAATAAAAAAACAAACGAGAGCAATCTCGTTTGTTTTTCTATAAGAGTTGATCCGAAACGGATCGCTTTGCTCCCGGGGTCGGATTCGAACCGACGACCAATTGGTTACACTTACCCACTAATTTCTGAGTGGAGTGGACTATATCATCATCCGCAAATTACGGATGCGAGGCGCTTCGGGCCGTCTCCTTGACGGGCCTACTCCCTTTCGGGATAGTCTCTGAACCTTCCCTGACAAGTCAGGGCTTGGCTGCTGATTACCATATCTTGCGACTTAGGCTTCCAGACAGTTCACCTCGTTTTCACCCTTTGATTACTCAAAGGGGCTGCGTGATACCTTCGTGAATTTCACGATGACAATTTGCGCATACCAAGATGCATTTATCGAGCTCTTTTTTTATCACCTCCCAACTTCTAGTATATCCTTTGGCAGAGATGCCAAAGTCTTTCTTAGAAGAATCAAGATGATGAAATTCAAGCGCTTTAAAACACTTGCTATAACCGCAAATGGAACATTCACCGCCCTTATATTCAATGGCTAATTGACGGACTTGCTTTCGCCTCCTATCAACCGCTGCCTTTAAATATTCGGCACGATCGGCATATTTTCTTTTATCTTTTGTCATAATAATATTATAGCAAAAAATAAAAATGTGTTCACAGCCAACTGCGCTACCGCTGCGCTACCCGGGAATATTAAATTGTGGCTCACGGATTCAATATAAAAATATTAATCCGCTCCTACAAAAACAAAATATTTCAACCAGAAATATTTACTAATATGATATCAAATCTGGTCAGTATGTCAACTTAGCAATAACAACTACATTTCCTTATAATTGACATTTACAAGAAAATGTGTTATAATGCTCCCAGAACATTAAAAACTCAACAATGGATACTACATCACTTTTAGTCGCAATTCTCGTTCTTTTACTCTTGTTGAGCCCCTTAAAGGCTCTTAACAATCTAAAACTGATTGGCGTGCCGAAATGGGCACAAAAGCTTAAAGCTTCTGACCCTTGGCGAATTGGCGCCACTGAATTATTTGCTCACGCGAAGTTTGTGAAATGGTTACTCTTAGCCATTTTAAAAACTGGGCTCCTAGCTCTTTCCTGCTTCGCCGCGCTAGCAAAAATCGCTTTTGCCGCCGCTCTCAGTTTAGCCCCTAAGGCCGTTAAAAAATAACTGCCAAAAAACAAAAAGCCGCTTCCCTTTTCCGAAGCGGTTTTTTTCTTGGCAAAAATTTTAATATTTTATCCCAACAATCTCCCAATCAGTAATCCGGCGCCACGACTTAAGACGATAACCATAACGGCGATAAATACATGTTCAAAAATGACGGTTAAAGGCTTCTGCTTACTCGCTTTAGCAACTTGATAATTTAAAACAACTAGCATCAGGATTCCCCAAGCAATGGCCGTGATAATTGCCCAGCCTTCCGGTAGCAGCAAAACCGGGATTAAGAAAGTAAGCGCAAAGAAAAACTTACATAAAAAAGTAAAAATCGTTGCCTGCCAAATTTCGCGCTCGCTAAAATTCCCTTCCGATTCCTTGGCGATATGGACACCGAGCGCGTCCGAAAATGAATCGGCCACGGCAATCGTCAAGATACCAGCCGCCACCGCCAATTTAGAACCAGTACCAGCATCGAGACCGATAATAAGTCCGAGAGTCGTAATTGTCGCCGAAGTTAAACCAAAACCCACGCCAACTTTGATTGCCTTGTTCATATTCTTAACTATTTTTAGTAGTCTCTTAGTTTTTCCAAACCCTTAAACTTCCGAATCTTCTCCAAGGCCTTAGATTCAATTTGACGGATACGTTCACGAGTAACTTCAAATTCCTGGCCGACTTCTTCCAAAGTATGAGCCACGCCGTCAACTAAACCGAAGCGCATCTCTAAAATCTTCTGTTCGCGCGGGGAAAGTTGGGCGACAATATTTTTAACGTAGTCTTTTAATAATTGCAAAGCAGCCGCTCTATCCGGGGTCACGTTCTTTACGTCTTCAATAAAATCTTCCAAAGTTGAATCTTCCTCATCATCGCCGATGGTTGTTTCTAAAGAAATGGTATCTTGAGAAATCTTCATGATATATCTAACCTTCTCCAGTTCTTCGCCCATCTCGGCGGCGATTTCATCAGCCATCGGTTCGCGGCCCAATTCTTGGATTAAGTTGCGCTGCACTTGTTGGAACTTGTTGATAGTTTCCACCATGTGCACCGGGATGCGAATCGTGCGCGATTGATCGGCAAGCGCGCGGGTGATTGCTTGGCGAATCCACCAAGTCGCGTAGGTGGAAAATTTAAAACCTTTGCGATATTCAAATTTTTCCACCGCTCTAAATAAACCAATATTCCCTTCTTGAATTAAATCTAATAAGCTCATGCCTTTAGCGCCGGCAAATTTCTTGGCGATAGAAACGACTAATCTTAAATTGGCTTCAATAATTTTCTTTTCCGCTTCCTTATCGCCCTTTTCTTTGCGCTTGGCGAGTTCAGTTTCTTCTTCGCCGGTTAACAGCGGGACTTTACCGATTTCTTTCAAATACATCTGGATAGAGTCGGCGCTTAACTTGGACAAATCAACCTGCATGGCATTTTGCTGAGCCAGCGCGCGGCCGGTTAAAACCGGTTCCTGGGCTTTCTTTTCGGCGGTATCTAAAATGCGGCCGGAATCTTCGGCAATGCGGACGCCATTCTTTTGCAAGTCGCCCAAAAAGACATCGTATTCATAAACGTATTCTTCAATCTCCGGGAATAAATATAATAATTCGGTTTCCGTTACAAAGCCGCGCATGCGTCCCTTATCAATTAATTTTTGCAGCTGCGCTTCGGTCGGCTTAACGACTTCTTTCGGAGCGGCCGGCGCCTTAACTTTAATCGGGCGCGAAGCTTTGACCACTTTCTTTGGCGCTTTCACGGCTTTTTTGGCCGGCGCTTTTTTAACTATTTTGGCCTTGGCTTTAGGCAGCACTTTCTTGGGCGCGGCTTTTTTCACGGCCTTAACAGTTTTGGCCGCCTTGGGGGCTGCACTTTTATTTTTAGATTTGTTTATCATTTTTTTAGGTTGTGGTTTAGACAACTTTTTTGGCTGTTTTTTAGCCATATGATTTAAATTAGCTTTTTTAACTCTTCCGCCGAATTTTTTAATTCCGACATCAACCGAGTCATAGTCTCGCCGCCGCCAATCTCCGAATTTTCGATTTTTTCAGCTTGAGCGATTTCCTTCTCTAAACTTTTTATTTTCTTCTGATAAAAATAACGTTTTAATTCCATCACAACCTTAATAATTTCCGACTTGGCTTCTTCCGGGGTATGGGCATAATAATCCTTTTCGCCCAGTAAAATCAACTTATCCAGGAAATTGTCCAGTCCTTCCTCATTTTCAGTTAAATATTGGCGAAAATCATTATAATCTAAGGAGGCAGATTTATTATAATAGATAATTAAGGTCTTGTAAAACCTGACGTTTTCTGCCGGATAGACTTGGTCGGGGTCTAGGCTATTTAAACTATAGCCGATGAACTCCGGGAACTTGATAATTAGCGAGAGAAATAATTCCGACAGCAATTCTTCACGGACCAAAGGCTTCAGACTAGGTGCCTCTTGCTGACTATCGACGCTCACGCCGCGGCTTAGTTCCGGTTTCTTGGCCGCCTGCCACTTGGCAAATTCTTCGCGGATATCGGTTTCGGAAAAATCCAGTTCTTCGGAGATTTTTTTGAGCCAATAGCCCTGTTCCGGCTTATCTTCAACGAGAGAAATCATCCCAAACATCTTATCGCGGACAGTAAGCTTATTATCTAGTTGATTCAAATCTAAACCGGCGCTCACTTTTTGAAAATAATATTGGAGCATCGGCTGGGCATCAATCACGGCTTGTTTAAAATCAGCCGGATTATTTTTTAAACATTCGTCCGGGTCTTTGCCATATGGCAAAGTGATGACTTTCAAATTCATTTTCTGCGCCAGGGCTTCCTTAATTCCCCGGTCGGCCGCCATTTGGCCGGCATCGTCCATATCAAAGGACAAAATTAAATTATTGGTAAATCTTTTGATAAGCGTTATCTGTTCCGTGGTGAGCGCCGTTCCCGAAGAAGCAACAACATTATCAAAACCATGGTTATGGCAGCTAATCGCATCCATCTGGCCTTCAACCACAATTGCATAGCCCATTTTTTTAATGGCCCCCTTCGCTTTATTAAGCGCAAACAAAACTCGACTCTTATCATACACTTCGGTCTGCGGGCTATTAATATACTTCCCCATCTTCTCGGTTTTTTCTTTTTCGGGATTGATGCGGGCGGTAAAGGCGACAATATTATTATTCACATCCCAAATCGGAAACATCACGCGGTCGCGAAAACGGTCATAATAATTACGACCCGTACCGCTTTGTTCTTTGCGGATAATTAAACCGGCGGCCATAATTTCTTCATCGGTATATTTTTTTCCGATTAAAGGCCGAGCGCGCAAAAAATCATACAGCGAACTCCAGGAATCCGGACTATAACCCAAGCGCCAATCTTCAATGGTTTCCGATTTTAAACCGCGCGCCAGCAAATAGTCGCGCGCTTTAATGCCGACCGGCGATTTTAAAACATGCGCATAATATTTACCGGCAATTTCCATAATGTCTAACAAGCGGCTGCGCTTAGAATTTTTTTCCGGATTTTCATGTTTTAAAACAACCCCCGCTTTAGCCGCCAACATTCTCAGGGCTTCGATAAAACTCATGTTCTCTTTTTCCATCACAAAAGATAAAACATCGCCGCCCCGGCCGCAGCCGAAACAATGCCAAATCTGCTTATCCGGCGAAATTACAAAAGACGGCGTCTTTTCGTTATGGAAAGGACAGACCGCTTGAAAGTTGGCACCAACCGCCTTTACCGGGACATATTCCCGGATAACTTCCACAATATCCAATTTTGCCTTGACTTCTTCGCTATCGGACATATATTTCAATTGGCTGACTCTTAAGCTTAGCCTAGGCCATAAATTCCGGCAATAGCAGGCTATTGAGGCGCTGGGCCTCGTTTTCCACTACTTCGCCCTCATATTCGGCATTATGGCGGCTCTGACCCTCATATCCGGGGCGCTTCTGGTCCAAATGGAGGTTAAAGACAACGAATTCCTCCCCTTTAGAATCTTGGCGTTCCACAAAATAGATATGGAAGCGGGGGTAAAAATCGCGCGTCAAACGCCGCGCAAAACTGCGCTGGCCCTCAGCTTTTTCAGGAATAAAGGCGTAACCGGCGTTTCTAAGCCAAATCTCCGGTGCTTGCTGCAGTTGTTTCTTGCGGGCGATTAATTTCATCTGAGTGTTTTCTAAAAACGATAAATTTATAAATAAAGAAATTGTAGAAACCGATTAAAACGTTAACAAAAATTTGAGCGAGCAGATACCAGATATTTAATTTGTTAACAAAATAATGCATTAAAAACCCATTCAAATTCAAGCCGATAAAAGCGTTGGCGATGTATAGTACGAACTGGACAGGAATCTTCTTCTGGCTATAATTGCGGAAGGTCCAAAATTTCTGCAGTGTAAAGCTGACGACAAATGACAGGATAAAGGCTAAACTGGTGGATAAGACCAAACCCCATTTAAAAGCGCCATGGAAAAGATACAGAAAAATTAAATCCACGGCCGCCGCGGAGGAACCGGCAAAAATAAATTTAAGCACTGATTTCCGTTTCTCACAGACGGCGAATAAACTAGGCCACTGCACCGAAAAAAAATTTTTAAATTTAAGATATAAATTATTAATGAAGGGCATAATTTAAAGTTTGTGCTTTACTTTTTTAAATAATTTTCAAAAACCCAGTTTATTATTTGCTTGCTCTCCTTAAAGCGTTCGTTTTTCCCCGGGCTGTTTAAAACGGCGGCAATCAAATCTTCGCCGCGCGGCCCCTGAAAGCGGCCGACAAAACAATATCCAGCTTTATCGGTATAGCCGGTCTTCCCGCCTAAAGGAGTGAATTCGTTAGTAGCGGAATCAAATAATAAATAATCGGTGGATTCAATAAATTTTTCGCGGCCTTCCAAAGTTTGGAAGCGATATTCGCTCATCTTAACGGCGTTGCTGATATCCGGGTCATTCAAAGCTTCTTTGGCCAAAAGCGCCACTTCGCGCGCGGTGGAAACATCTTTATCGCTCAAGCCAATCGGCTCCGAAAAAAAACTGTTAGCCAAACCGAGGGCCTTAGCTTTCTCATTCATCTTTAAAACAAAAGCTTCTTCGCTCAAGCCGCTGGCATGAACCAGCGCCATCGTCGCGCCGTTATCGGAAGCAATCAGGCTGGTCAGGAATAAATCTTTCAAATTTAAAGTATCGCCGGAAAAAAGATGCAGTTTCCCGCCCTCAATATTATCGGCCGCGGTGATTTGATAAGTCGCGCTCCAATTTGGTTTAGTGTCTAAAAACACCAGGGCGGTCATCAGCTTGGTAATACTGGCAATCGGCTGGGGCTCATCGGCCTTTTTATTGAAGAGCAAAAAGCGTCCGTCTTCAGAAAGCACCGCCGCCTTATCAGCCGCAACAATTTTTTCCGAATCAGCCGGCAAGAGAGCGATAATATCAGCATTGTTGTTCATCGTGGTCGGAATGCCGCTAACCGCAAAAAAAACTATTAATATTAAATTGACAAAAAAATCGATAAACATGGCTTATTCATTAACACTGGAAGCGAGTTCAATAATTTGGTCGACCAGAGCTTCATTAATTTCTTCGGCGCGATGCAGTTTTTCATAATCAGGCAACTCGGAAACGGAGTGGAGGCCTAAAAATCTGACAAAATCTAAACTGACGGTATAAAAATTTTCCTGTTTGGTTTTTTCAAATTTTTCTTCAATCAGCCCGCGCATCAGCAAGTTGCGGATAATCAAGCTGCAATTAATGCCGCGGATTTTTTCGAGAGCCAATTTACTAATCGGCCCGCGATAGGCAATGATGGTTAGGGCTTCTAGGCTCGGTTGAGATAATTCGCCGCTGGTTTCCGTCTTTAAAAAATCTTTAACGAGCGCCGCATGCTTTTCGTGGGTGGTTAATTGATATTGATTATTATTTTTAATCAGCGCCAAGCCGCTGTCAGCGCGCTGATAGTCAGCCGCCAATTCTTCCAAGGCGGTTTCCGCGTCTTTTGGCTTAACATTAAGCGCGGCGGCCAGTTCCTTCAAGCTCAAAGGCTTGATGGAGACAAATAATAAAGATTCTAATTGGGCTTTTAAATTCATAAGATTAAGTGCTTGATATATGGATTTCGCTAAAGAGCTCGTCTTGGTCGAAAATTAGTTCCCGCTGTTTGGCTAGTTCCAGAACCGCCAAAAAACTAACAATCATTTCGGTTTTATTTTCGGCCGTAGCGAGCAACTTGGAAAAATTAATTTTAATTTTATTAAGCAGCAGTTCTCTAATTAGAGCAATCTTTTCTTCAATATTCATCTTCGGTTCCAAGTTTTGTTCCGGTAATTTTTGTTCGGTGCGCTTAATTAACATCGCTAAAATCTTTTTAAATTGTTCGTGCAATACCGGAGCCGTTACTTTTTGCGGCGGGGAAAACGCCGGTAAGTTAGAAGAAACGCGGCGGCTTTTAACGAGCGGCGGCACGAATAAAAAATTATCATTTTCAATAATCGTTTTAATTTTCTGGCTGGCTTCCACAAACTCCTTATACATGCGCAGCTGTTTTTCCAAATCGCTGCTGTCGTCTTCTTCGCTATCGGCATATAAATACGGCAACAGCGCTTTGGACTTGATGAATAATAACTTAGCGGCCACCACCAAAAAATCGGCCAGCTCTTCCGGATTGATATCGGCGAGGGTCTTGATATAAGCGACGTATTCGTCGGCAATTTTGGCCAGATTAATTTCGGTGATATCCATTTCCTCGCTCTCAATCATTGAAAGCAAGAGACCAAGGGGGCCGGAAAATTTTTCTTGGGTGAACTCTATCATAAATTATTCCGCAGGATAAGCGGTTGTGGACTGACCGTTAGCTGTATTATCTTTAAGCATTTGCAACTTCTCTTCTAGCGCTTGATCAGTTTCGTCCCAAACTTCACTCTTAAAACATTGATAACCGGCATCGTGGTCTTTGCTGCCGGCGCTATAATTTATGGTTGGACGGGTCGCCGTATTGCTCGGATAGCTGGTGGCGAGAAAATCAGCGCAAAATTCAAAATTAGTCGCATCTATTTTTTTATAATCAATCACTTTTTCTTGGCCGGTCTTCGGATCGATTATCATGCGCTCCATGGAATTGTAATATCCCGGGCTGTCGGTAATTTCTTTTAAGGTATTCGGCAAGACATGCTTCGTGCGATAATATTCGTTAGTGGCACTCTCTAAGCTATAAATCCGATTGATGACAATTTGGTCTAAGCGGCGATTGCGCGCTTCTCTGGGCGATTCCATAAAGAACCAAGCGGCCACAAAAGCGGCGACGATTAAAGTTAAGGAGACAAAAAAGAAAATTTTAACCACCTTATCTTTCTTGGTCGCATCGGCGCGCTTGATATCATACAGATAAAAAGAAAACACCGAGCCGGAAATAATTAACATGGTTAAAGCCTTAAGGATAAAGCTTAAAGTCAATTCCCCGTTTAAAAAATTATTGATGACGCTGATAAAAATTCCTAAAACTGTCACTGAAGAAACAAGCAGAATAAAGTAAGTGAGCCAGCGTCTGATACCGGACTCTTGATCTAATTCTTTAGTCTGCAAGCCGCGATTGATAAAACGATTAATAATAAAGAAAATCGGCGTGGCGATAAATAGCGCGGAAACCGCAAAGCGGAATTGGCCGTTATAATCGCCATAGGAATTCAGCGCGAGCGTATCGGCCACGGTTTGACTGATGATGCCGAAGGCAATCATCCCGACGGAAATAGAGACAAAAACCAGCGCGACTAAAGACAGGAGATAGTAGAAAGCGTATTTAGCGTTGTGATTGTTAGTCATAAAATTATTAATTATTTTTTTGTTTTTTTAAGCTCAACGGATAACTCGGCGAGTTGGCTAGGAAAAACTTCGCTCGGCGAATCGGTCATTAAATCGCGTCCTTGGCCGTCTTTCGGGAAGGCATAAATATCGCGGATAGAATCCCAGTCATTTAAAATCATTAGTATTCTATCTAGTCCCGGAGCGTTGCCGCCGTGTGGCGGCGCACCATAAGAAAAGGCATTTAACATCGCCCCGAATTTAGCTTCCACATCTTCCTTGGTATAGCCGGCAATTTTAAAAGCTTCATACATAATTTCCGGTTCGTGATTGCGGATAGCGCCCGAAGAAATTTCAAAACCGTTTAACACTAAATCGTATTGGTAAGCTAAAATATCCAGCGGATCTTTTTCTTTTAAAGCTTGCAGTCCGCCTTGAGGCATGGAAAAAGGATTGTGGCCAAAATCAATGCGTCCTTCTTCAATTTCCGAATAATCATACATCGGAAAATCGACAATCCAGGCAAAAGCCGCCTTAGTATTATCTTTTAGACCTAACTTAGCAGCCGTTTCATTTCTCACCGCGCCTAAAACTGTTACCGCTACGCGCCAAACATCGGCGGCAAAAAATACTAAATCGCCATCAGTGGCTGTACAGGCAGTTGCTAGAGCGGCTAATTTTTCCGGACTTAAAAACTTCGCAAAGGAAGCGCCGACTACTCCCTCTTTAATACTTAAATAAGCTAAGCCTTTAGCGCCTTTGCGTTTAGCAAAATCAATTAACTCATCAATTTCTTTGCGGCTGAATTTAGCGCCGCCTTCAATCCTTAAAGCTTTTACAACTCCTTTATTATTCAAGGCCTCTTCAAAAACAGAAAATCCGCAGCCCTTCACTGCCTCGCTGACATCGACAATCGGCATCGCAAACCGCAAATCCGGCTTATCACTGCCATAAGTATCCATAGCTGTTTGCCAGCTTAAATGTTTAAAATTTCCGGACTCATCCAGATTAATAATTTCTTTCTCACTGAACTTGGCGACTAAATTTTTCATGAGCGGTTCCATAATCGCAAAGATATCTTCCTGTTCCACAAAACTCATTTCCATATCCAACTGATAGAACTCGCCGTAATGCCTGTCCATGCGCGGGTCTTCATCGCGGAAACAAGGGGCAATTTGAAAATATTTATCCATCCCGGCCACCATCAATAATTGTTTGAACTGTTGAGGCGCTTGCGGCAAGGCATAAAACTTGCCGGGATAAAGCCGAGACGGGACTAAAAAATCGCGCGCGCCTTCCGGAGAGGAGTTGGCTAAAATCGGCGTTTGAATTTCGGTAAATCCCTGGCTATGAAAATATTCGCGCAAATAAGTTATGAAGGCATCTTTGGTCTCCAACATTTTTTGCAATTTTGGACGGCGTAAATCTAAAAAGCGATATTTCAAACGCAAAGCTTCATTGGCTTCGCCATTTTTTTCTTCATTAATTTCAAACGGCATCACTTGTGCCTGGCTTAGAACTTCAACTTCCGAAACAATAATTTCAATTTCACCGGTCGCCATCTTGGAATTTTTCATTTCTTCCGGCCGCGCCGCCACTTGTCCTTTAATTTTAACCACCCATTCAGAATGTAATTTTTCGGCAATCGCCGCCGCCGCTTGGTTGGCTAAAGGATCAATTTTAGTTTGTACTAAGCCATAATGATCGCGCAAATCAATAAACATCAAACCGCCTAAATTACGAGCGCTATTTACCCAGCCAGCCAGGGTGACTTCTTGGCCGACATGAGCGGCTCTTAGTTCTCCACAAGTATGTGTTCTTAACATAAAAATTAAACGTGGGTCACGTTTTTGATAAATTATTTTACTACTTAAATATTATCCTATTTTAGCCCTTTTAGCAAGGCAAAATAAAGGCTTTTTAAGTCCTAAAATTCAAGAAACCGCGAGTTAAAACGGCCATTTCCTTGATTAATTTTTTATCCACTTTCAGTTTTTGACTTAAATCCAAATTATTGTCCAACATAAAGCGCAACAACTTGACACAATTATCAGATATAGTCAATAATTCGGTATTTTCTCCCAGCGGTCGCTTGCTAAAACAGTCGGCGCAAACTAAGCCGCCGTTTTTGAGATTAAAATAATTTTTTCCGGGAATAATTTTATGGCCGCAGCTAAGACAATCACTAGTTGCCGGGCGATAGCCAGTAATCGCCATAAATTTGAAAACAAAAAAAGAAAAAATCAATTCGCCCAGTTCTTTATTTAATTCTTCCGACTCTTGAGTGTTTAGAATATCTAAATAGTTAAGCAACAGATAAAATAATTCGGAGTCAGCTTCATTTTCGCCTACCAAACGATTAAACCAGCGCAAACCTAAACCGGCGTAGTAAAGGCCGTTTAAATCGGACTTGAGATTTAAAAAAGCTTCTTGCCCAATCGCACTGCCGACATAATCGCGCCCCTTGCCGGGAATAATCATTAAATCGACTAAAGTGAGCGGCTCCAAGTGGCCGGCTAATTTGGATTTTAATTTTTTAGTGCCGCGCGCCATCAAGCTTAATTTACCGTATTCTTTAGTATAAAAAGAAACCAGGCTATCATATTCCCGATAATCCTGGCGTTTCAAAACTAAAGCTAAAGTTCTTTTACTTCCCTCCATAACTTTTCTGCTTGGCAATACTCCTAAATAACTTGATCAAAATAACTCTGCAAAATTAAGGTGGCGGCAATTTCATCGCGGCTCGCTTTGGTTTTTTTAGTTCCCGGCAAAGCGTCGGCCGCCAGGCTGCTTAAGCGTTCGTCCAACAAAATAACCGAACAAGCCGATTTCTTTTGCAGGCGCGCCATAAAATCTAACCATAACGGATTATTGGCGGCGGCGCCGGACATTTTCCGCGGGTCGCCGATAACCAAAGATTCAATCGCTTCCGCCTCAATAACGGCTAACAGCTCTTCTAAATTAGCGACGGTTTTAAAAGGCGTGGCAATTTTAATTTCATCATTGCCAACCGCCAACCCGATTCTTTTTTCACCCCAATCAACGCCTAAATATTCTTTCATATACAAATTATAAAGCGGTTAAAATCTCATGGCCGTCTTCGGTAACCGCCACCGTGTGCTCAAAATGAGCGCTTAACGAATCATCGGCGGTCAAAATCGTATAACCGTTATCAGCCACATCCACGCGCCAATCACCGATATTAATCATCGGTTCAATGGCAATTACCATGCCAGTCTTTAACACTAAATTATCAGGAGAATTTTGCTTGATTTCAAAGTTACAGACATCCGGTTCTTCGTGCGCCAAATAACCGACACCGTGACCGACCAAATCGCGGACCACGCCATAGCCATGCCGCAAAGCGATTTGCGAAATTGCGCGGCCAATATCATTAAGAGTATTGCCCGGCTTAACTTGCGCGATTCCCGCCGTTAAACATTCCTGGGTCACGCTTAATAATTTTTTGGCCTCATGGCTGATTTTACCGACGCCGACCGTCGCGCACATATCGGTAAAATAACCGCCATGTTTGGAATGAGGATTTTTAGGGGCGCCCATTTTAGCTTGTAATTCAGGGGTAATCGGCCATTCCATGCCGATATCTAAATCCACAATATCCCCGGCCTTAATTATTCTATCCGGCAAAGCGGCACCGTGGACCACTTCGTTATTAATCGAAACGCACAAAGTTGAAGGAAAAAAAATACCGCCGCCCATCGGATAATTTTTAAAAGCCGAATAGCCGCCAGCCGCCGTAATTAAGCGATTGGCCAAATCTTCTAAACTGGCCGTGCTGACACCCGGTTTAAGTTCCTGAATAAGCGCCTGCAAAATAGCCGCCAAAATTTTTCCGCCGCTGCGGATAACGGCAATTTCTGCTTTTGTTTTTAGATAAATCATAATTAATTACAGGTTTTGAAAAAATTCCGGGTTAAGACTTTCTTTAGCTTTCTCGCCATCTTTTTCGGCTTGCAAATCAGTACGCCGGTCTGTTTTATTTTCATTGGCCGCATAACTTTGCGCCTTAGTCGGTTCAAATATTTTTGGCGACAAGCGGTCTTTTAAAATATCGCTGCGCGGTTTTAAATGGCGATTCAAAACCCGATTAATAATCGCGGCGGAAGTGCGGTCGTCGCCGGCTTCTTCTTTCATATTAAAACGTTTGGTGCGCATTTCTTCTTCCGGCTCCTCCTCAACTTCGGCTTTAGCTAAAGCCTTATTAATTTTTTTGACCGGCTTCTTCGCCGGAGCCTGTTTAACTTCTTTATATTCCGTTTGCTTAGATTCGCGGTCAGTTTTTTCATTGTTAAATCCTGGATCAGAAGCAAAATTTAAACGCGCCTCACCGGTTAACTGGCTATGCGAAACTAAGCCTACTTTTGTTTTAATATTAGCCAAACGTTCCTTTTCATAACCCTCATCTAGCGATTTTTGCATTTGAATTTTAATTTTTGGCTTATCATCAGTTTCGCTTTTTCGCTCGCCCAAATGTTTAAGAATCTGCTTAATTTCTTTCTTGTCGTCTTTAGTTAATTTGCTGCCCTCCATTTTTTTAACCTCTTTGAAGGCTCCAAGCTGGCGTAAACGGTCAAACTTCCCCATCTTAATCGCCGCCTCATGATTTTTAATCACTCTTAAAATAGAGGCTTTATTATCAGCCAAATTATGGAGATTGCCGACACGAGTGGCGGCACTGAATTTTTTACTGAAATTACCGGCGCCGCTGGAAACACGGAAACTATTGCCGGCACCGGGCAAATCTTTAATATCGCTCATAATTCTCTAATTACTAAATTACTCCTTAAAACTTTCCAACAACTCTTTAATCTGATCAAGGTCATGATAGGTTAAACCTAATTTAATCCTATCTTGATAGAGATGATAGAGCTCTTGGCGGATAGTATAGCCGGAAGTTTTGATTCCGTGCATTGCTTTTTGTCTTTCCCGAGAAATTAAATCCAAAATCAATTTTTGGTTTTCCTTATCCAAATTGCGATAGCGCGGATTAGTGCGCATCATTTCTTTAAAGCGCTGTTCCAGGCGATAACTGTTCTGGTCGCGCAGATTTTTGGTAACGTCTTTAAGTTCCATAAATATCAAAGTTAGCTCTCGATATTCAAGCTTTCTAAGATTATTATAACATATAAAATGGCGGCCTTAAAAGCCGCCATTTATTGCTATCTAATTTGAGTAAATATTAGAGCCCATCGTATTCTCTCATAGTCAACTGAGCTTCAATCTGCTTAACGGTTTCAATAACTACGGAAACGACGATTAACAAACTAGTACCGCCGATGGCAAAAGCCTGAATACCGGTAACGGCCTGCATAACTAAAGGCAGAACGGCGATTAGACCTAAGAACAAGGCGCCAACCAAAATAATCTTATGGGTAGTGGCCGCTAAATAATCACTGGTATTTTTCCCTGGTCTGATGCCTGGGATAAAGCCTCCCTGCTTCTGTAAATTTTCCGCAATCTGAGAGGGATGGAAAATAACTTCGGTATAGAAATAAGTAAAGGCAAAAACCATTAAGAAATAAATGATGCCGTAGAAAAGCTGGTTGTTAAACAAACTGATAACACCATTAGCAGCCGAAGCAATCCAAGCAGTTTTAGCGTGAACTAAAAATTGAGCAATCATGGATGGGAACAAAACAACTGAAACTGCGAAGATAATTGGGATAACCCCGGCCATATTAACTCGTAAAGGCAGATGAGTACTGGTGCCGCCAAAAGCCCGATTACCTCTGATTTGGCGGGCATACTGCACCGGAATATTACGCTGACCTTCATTAATAACCACCACGCCCACTACCGTAATTATAGCAATCACTACAAAACCAATCAGCATAAAGAGCTGGCTTTGATCAAAGGTCACAATAATCTGCTGGAGCATCTGCGGTAAAGCGGCGACGATGCCGGCAAAAATAATCAAAGAAATACCGTTGCCGACTTTTTGTTCGGTAATCAATTCGCCAATCCACATTAACAGCATGGTGCCGGCGGTAATGGTAATCAAGATTGAAATAAAATCAAAGGTACTGACATTGCCTAAAATACCGGATGAGGAGCGGCGCAATAAAGTTATCATGCCGTAAGATTGTAAGATACCCAAAGGCACGGTTAGCCAGCGGGTCCACATATTTATTTTTTGGCGTCCGGATTCTTCTTTTTGCATTTCTTCTATCTGTGGCACAATCATGCCTAAAAGTTGGAAAATAATAGAAGAAGTAATATAAGGGGCAACACCCATCATGACAATGGAAAAAGTTTCCATGCCCCCGCCGGAGAATAAGTTCATTAAGCCTAAAATTTGATTAGAAGCAAAAAGATTATGTAAAGCAGTTTGATTAACACCAGGAATCGGGATATGGGCGGCTAAACGAAAAACCACCAACATGCCGAGAACATAAAGGATTTTATTTCTCACCTCTTTGGCTTTCCAGATTTGGATTAATTTATCAAACATAAAATTTAATTATTTTGTTTGGTCGGCAACGCTTTGGCTCATTTTAATTCCTTCGAATTTAACTTTAACAGTTAATTTTTCCTTACCGAGAACTTTAACAGGTAAGGCGGAGGAAGAGATTAAATCTTTGATAGCCAAATTTTCCGGATTAACAATTTCGCCATCTTTAAAATTCTTATTAATAGCGGAAATGCTGACCACTTGGTTTTTCGGCTGTAAAGATCTGAAACCGCGCGCTTTCGGGATTTGAAGCAATTGCTTCTTCATACCCAAACGCTTCAAACCGGAAACACCGGAACGAGATTTTTGACCCTTCTGGCCGCGGGTGCTATAGGTGCCGTGTCCGGAAGCGTTACCGCGCCCGACGCGTTTTATTTTCTTGGAAGCGCCTTTGGCTTGTTTGATAGTGTTAAGTGATAACATATATATAAGTTTTGTTTTCTTTAAGCTAGATTATTACTTAGGCTTTAGGCGCTGCTTCTACAGCGGCATCGGCTTTTTTTTCTGACTTTCTTAAAAGAGCCAAAGCTTCAATCGTACAGCGGGCATTATTAATTTTATTGTTAGTACCTAAAGTTTTAGTAGTGACATTCTTAACCCCGGCTAATTCTAAAATCGTACGGGTAACACCGCCGGAAATAACGCCGCGTCCCTGCTTGGCAGGCTTTAACATAATTTTCGCTGCCCCCATCTTATTATGAATTTCATGAGGAATAGTTTCTTTATACATCGGGACATTAATCATGGTCTTTTTAGCACGGTTAACCGCCTTATTAACAGCCATAGTCACATCCGCTCCCTTTCCTAGACCAACACCGACATTGCCTTTCTTGTCGCCAATCGCGACACAGGCTCTGAAGTTCATTCTTTTGCCGCCAGCCATAACACGAGTTACGCGAGCAACTTCCAAAATGCGCTGCTCAAACTCATCGCGCTTTTCATCACGTTTATCGCCGCGTCTTGGTCCGCGCGGTCCGCGCTGTTTCTTATCGCCGTAAATATCTTTGGCAGCAGTAGCGGCGGCGCCGGCACTGACGTCAACTTTAGGCGCGCTGGTTTTTACTTTTTTATCTTCAGACATATAAATTAATTCTTTATTAAATATGGGTTACCGTTTTAAAACTTCAAACCACCTTCACGCGCGCCTTCAGCTACCGCTTTAACGCGACCATGATATTTATAAGCGCCGCGGTCAAAAACAGCAGCGGCAATCTTTTTCGCCTTAGCCTTTTCCGCAATCAATTTGCCTAATTCTTTGCCAGCTTCAGTTTTAGGAAGCGCTTTCTTAAGTTCTTTAGAAGAAGCGCTGGCCAAAGTTTTGCCCTCGGTATCATCTATAAGCTGCAAGAACATCCCGCGGTTAGAACGGAACACGCTTAATCTTGGAGCTTCAACGCTCCCGGAGATTTTTGCGCGTACCCGGCCGTGGCGGCGAGCTTGTCTCTGATTTTTTGCCTTATTTTTATCCATATAATTAATATACTTTTAATTCGCAAATTATTTTCCTTTAGTAGCGGCTTTACCGGCCTTGCGGCGGATAATTTCATCGGAATATTTAACGCCCTTGCCTTTATAAGGCTCCGGCTTTCTTAATTTTCTAATTTGAGCGGCCACTTCTCCAAGCTGTCCTTTACTGGCGCTGCTTAAAGTAATCGCGTTTCCCTCAACAACGGCAGTGACTCCAGCCGGCAATGGGAATTCAATCGGATGAGAAAAGCCCAAGCTCATATTTAATTTATTGCCGCTAACAGCAGCGCGATAACCGACGCCGTTAATTTCCAATTTTTTGGTAAAACCGACGCTAACGCCGATAACCGCATTTCTGGTCAGACTCCAAACCAAACCCCACATCGCACTGGTATTCTTAGCGTTTCTATCAACCGGAGAGATTAAAATATCTTCACCCTCGACTTTAACGGCGATGAGCGAAATTAAAGCAACTTTTTGTTCGCCTTTCGGACCTTTAACAACAAGCTCTTTATCATTGATAACGGCGCTCGTGCCGGCGGGAATTTTGATTGGTAATTTTCCTAAACGTGACATATAAACTTATAATTACAATGATTGATTAAAATATTTCGCCGATCAGCTCGCCGCCAATCTGTTCTTTTTTAGCTTCTTTGCCAGTCATCATGCCGCGGGAAGTGGAAATAATAGCAGTTCCGAAACTATTTAAAACTGTCGGGATTTCTGTTTTAGAAACGTAAATCTTCAAACCAGGCTTACTGGATCTTTGGATAGAATTTATCTGCGGCTTGCCGTTCTTGCGGTATTTTAAACCGATAAGCAACTCGTCGAAATTATTGTGTTTGCCAGCCAAACCACCCGGAACAATTTCGGCTTTTTTTATCCAGCCTTCTTTCAATAGAATTTTGGCGACTTCATATTTCAACTTGCTCATAGGTAAAACAATCTCCTGCTTTTTAACGGCGGAAGCGTTCCTGATTCTTGTGAACATGTCTGCGATGGGATCCATCATATTTTTAGATTAAACTTAATTTTCTAATTTACCAGCTAGATTTCCGAATTCCCGGCAAATCGCCGTTGTCGGCTAATTCGCGGAAACAGATACGGCATAATTTAAAATCTCGCATAAAGCCATGGTTGCGGCCACAACGCCAACAACGATGAATGGTGCGGGTGGAAAATTTTGGTTTTCTTTTTGCCTTAACGATTAATGCAGTTCTTGCCATATTTATTTAAATTATTTGCTGTCTTTCTTAAAAGGAAAGCCGAAAGCGCGGAAAAGTTCCAAGCCTTCTTCCTTGGTTTGAGCGGTAGTTGATAAACAAACTTCTAAACCGTAAACGTTATCAATATCTTCAACTCTGATTTCCGGGAAAGCAACGTGTTCTTTAAAACCGATAGTCATATTGCCTTTATTATCAAGGCCCTTTTCGCTGATACCGCGGAAGTCGCGGACGCGCGGGAAAGTAATGCCGACTAATTTTTCTACAAAATCATACATGCGCTCGCCTCTTAAAGTGACCTTGGCGCCGATAACCATTCCTTCTCTAATTTTAAAAGCAGAAACTGATTGCTTGGCTAAAGTCATAACCGGTTTTTGGCCGCTAATATTGGTTAAGCCTTTTACAACGCTCGCGATATATTCTTTTTCTTTAGAATGAGCGCCGAAGCCGACATTTAAAACCACCTTGGTTAAACGCGGAACCAACATATTATTCTTATAGCCAATTTTTTCCTTCAACTGTTTGACTATTTCTTTTTGGTATTTTTCTTTAAGTCTCATAGTATTGTTATTACTCGATTATTTCCTTACATTTTTTGCAAGCGCGGAATTTTTTATCCTTTTTGCCTTCGCCCTTGATAATTGTATAGCCGACTCTGGTAGTTTGGCCGCATTTCGGACAAACTAAGGCCACATTGGATTCATTAATAAACGCCGGGAATTCGATTCTCTGGCCTTTCTCCCCCTGCTTTTGCGGACGCAAATGTTTAATTAAAAGATTAAGCCCCTCAATGCTAACTTTAGCTTCTTTAGGCAGAACTTGAAGAACCTTGCCAATTTTGTTCTTGTCCTTGCCGCTTAATATTTTTACTTTGTCGTTCTTTTTGATATTCATATATTTTCGCAAACTGTATCTTTGTTGTTTATAAAACCTCAGGGGCTAACGAGGCGATTTTAACGAAACCGGCGCGTCTGATTTCTCTGGCCACCGGACCGAAAATACGGGTTCCCTTCGGATCCTTCTTTTCCTTATCGTTAATAATTACGCAAGCGTTATCATCAAAGCGCAAATAAGAACCATCGGCGCGTCTGATTTCTTTGGAAGTTCGCACGACCACTGCCTTAACTACGTCGCTTTTCTTCACGGCGGCGTGCGGGGTAGCGGTTTTAACAGCGGCAATTATAATATCGCCGACGTGCGCATAGCGTCTTTTGGTCCCGCCTAAAACCCGGATGCACATTACTTCCTTGGCACCAGAATTATCAGCTACTTTTAAACGAGTTTGCACTTGAATCATATTTTTAAAACTTGTGATTTATTAATCTTGGCGGTATTAGTTGGAAATCACGCGCCATCGCTTGTCGCGGCTCAAAGGGCGGCATTCCACAAAAGAAACTTTATCGCCTGCCTTGTAAGCATTTTTTTCATCATGAACTTTATAGTTGCGGCTAACGGTATATCTTTTCTTATACTTTGGATGAATTTTTACAGTTTCAACCTTGACCACAATTGTCTTATCGCTTTTAGCGCTGACGACAATTCCAAAAAACTTACGGCGAATAATTTCTGGCTTGGTTGTTTTGCTGGCTGTATTTGCAGTCATATTATTTTTGCTTATTTTTTATGGTTAAAATCCGAGCGATTAATTGTCTGACGGCTCTGATTTCGCGAATGTTTTTTAATTGCTTATTAGAATCCTTAAAACGCAAATCACGTAATTTTTCTTGATTAACTTCTAATAATTTATTTAATTCAGTCGCCTCCTTAGCCATTAATTCTTTTGTTTCCATATTTTTATTCGCTGTTATTTTATTCCTTGGTTATAAATTGGCATTTAACCGGCAATTTATGAGCGGCCGATTCCATAGCTTTTTTAGCGGTCTCCTTATCAATGCCTTCCATTTCAAACATCACCATCCCCGGCTTGATAATTGCTACATAGTAATCAACGGCGCCTTTACCTTTACCCATCGGGATTTCGCCACCATGAGCGGTCACTGGTTTATCAGGGAAAATTCTAATCCAAATCTTACCGGTCTTCTTGACATATTTAGTCATTACGCGACGAGCAGATTCAATTTGGCGAGAAGTCACCCAGCAAGCGGTCAAACTTTTAAGACCATAGCTGCCGAAACTGATATTCAGAGTACGGGTAGCTTTGCCGCCACGGCGTCTTTTCTGATCTTTTCTCCATTTAGTTTTCTTTGGCATTAACATATTTTTGTAAACAGATTCAAAAAATTTTTAATTCTCAATTACTTCACCGGCGGCAGACTTTTCTTTTTCAAAAACCTCACCTTTATAAACCCAGACTTTGATGCCGATAGCGCCGTAAGTGGTGTTAGCAGCTCCGCGAGCATAATCAATATCAGCGCGTAAAGTTTGCAGCGGTACTTTGCCCCAAACTAATTTCTCGGTGCGGGCGATTTCGGCGCCGTTTAAGCGTCCGGAAATTACCACTTTCGCTCCCAAAGCGCCGCCTCTTTCTACGCGGCCCAAGGCTTGCTTCATTACTTTGCGGAAAGCCATTCTTTTTTCAATATCTAAAATCATGCTTTGGACAATAATTTGAGCGCTGAGGTTCGGACGATTAACTTCTTTAATATTCAAATTTATTTCTTGCATGCGGAAGTTCTTTAAAAATTTATCATGCAATTTTTTCTTCAAATCTTCAGAACCATTACCGCCGCGGCCGATGATAATACCCGGCTTGGCAGTGAAAATAGTAATTTCAATCTTATTGATACCACGCGCGATTTCTACCTTATCAATCCCGGCTTCACGGAATTCTCTGATCATGTACTTGCGGATATAAATATCTTGTCGGATATTTTTGATATATTGCTCACCGCTTTCAAACCAAATAGAATGCCAAGTTTTGGTAATGCCCATGCGTAGAATTTTCGGATTAACTTTTTTACCCATATTTATTGCTGTTACTTGATTTATATATATTAACCAGCTTTTCTTCTAAAAATTTTTGCCTTTTCCGGAGCGACGCTTTGCTTGGCGCCGGCCTTTTCCGGTTTAGCAGTCATCTTGGCGGCCTTCTCGCCTTCTTTGGCCAACTTTTCTAATTTGACCGGTTCGGCAGCTTTAACAACTTTCTTTTCTTTCTTGCCGCTTTCCTTAATTTCACCCAAAGTAACATTAATGTGGCAGCCTCTTTTTCTAATCGCACTGGCGCGGCCATGAGCTCGCGGCATCCAGCGCTTTAAAGTCACGCCTTCGTCAGCTCTAATTTCTTTAATAAACAAATTATTTTTATCCAATTCGTAAGTATTGACGGCGTTAGCGATGGCTGATCTGATTAATTTGCTAACCGGCAAACAAGCCTTCTTGTTAACAAATTTTAATTGATCTAAAGCGGCGACCGCCGGCATCTTGCGAACAACATCAATCACCAGGCGAACTTTCTGGGCTGACATTCTCAAATGTTTTAAACTGGCTTTTACTTCCATATAAATTTTCAATTATTTTTTAGCAGCGGCCTGGGTCTTCGCCATCTTACCTCCATGGCCTTGGAATTTCTTAGTCGGAGAGAATTCACCCAAGCGATGTCCCACCATATTTTCGACGATATAAACCGGGATATGGGTTTTGCCATTATGAACAGCAATAGTGAAGCCCACCATTTCTGGAGTTATTGTGCAGGCCCGATCCCAAACCTTAATTACCGGTTTTTCATCAGCTTTCAGATTTTTAATTTTATTAAGCAACCTTAGATTTATGTACGGTCCCTTTTTTAAACTTCTGGACATAATAATTTAAAATTAAATTTATTTGCGCTTGGTTCTTCTCTTAACTATTAAACGATCGCTATGGCGTTTGCGTCTAGTCTTAACGCCCAAAGCCGGTTTACCCCACATAGTTTTCGGATGTTTCAAACCGATTGACTGTTTGCCTTCACCGCCGCCGTGTGGATGATCAACTGGATTCATAGCGGTACCACGGACTGTCGGGCGGATGCCTAAGTGACGGCTGCGTCCGGCTTTACCGAGTGAAATATGGCGCTTGTCAGGATTACTGGCTTGACCAACAGTGCATAAGCATTCCTTCTTAATTAATCTGATTTCGCCTGATGGCATTTTTACTTGAGCATACTTGCCTTCAACACCCATGACATAAACGACATTACCGGCACCGCGGGCAATTTTTGAACCTTGACCCGGTTCCAATTCCACGGAAGAAACTGGCATACCAGCCGGGATAAACTTCAAAGGCAAGGCATTACCGTTTTTTATTTCAATTAACTCTTTAGAACTCATTAATTTATCGCCGACGCCGACATTAATCGGAGCGACAATATATCTCTTTTCACCATCAGCGTAATTTAACAAAGCTAAACGAGCACCGCGATTTGGATCATATTCAATCGCCGCTACGGTCGCCTCCACGTTAAATTTATCGCGCTTGAAATCAACTAAACGGACATAGCGCTTAGCGCCACCGCCGCGATGTCTAATGGTAATTTTACCGCTGGAATTGCGTCCGCCTCTTTTCTTTTTCGGCGTAATCAATCTTTTTTCCGGAGTGGATTTAGTGATATCTTTAAAATCGTCAAAAGTCGCTTCACGGCGTCCAGGAGTATTTGCTTTTACTTTTTTAATTCCCATATTGATGAATAAAATTTCTATTTATAAATGCCGACGCTTAGACGCCTTCGTAAACTTTAATTGTATCGCCTTTAGCTAAAGTCACAATCGCTTTTTTCCAATCTTTTCTTTGGCCGCGAACTTTACCGCGAGCGACTTTCTTGCCTTTCATGTTAACAATATTAACATCAAGCGGCTTCACGCCATAAACAGCTTGAATTGCTTTAGCGGTTTCAATTTTATTGGCCCCGCTAGCGATTACAAAAACATATTTATTGGCACCAGCTAAATGGGTAGCTTTTTCAGTAATTAAGGGTTTAACTAAAGCGCGGCTGGAAGCGGCGTGCTTATGAATAAGCGTTTTCGCCTTGCCACTTGCTTTAGTCGTTGTGGTTTCTGAATATAAATCCTTCATGGAAGCTGTTTCCTTCTTGGATTCCGTTGCTTTTGTTTTAGCCGCCGGTTTTTTATCGGCAGTAGAACTTGTTTTTGATCCGAATAAAGCCATATTTTTTATTTATTATAACGCTTGGTAAAAGCGGCAACCGCATTTTCGGTCAGTAGTAAATTCTTATAATTTAACAGGTCGAGCAGATTAACATTTTCTAAATTGATAATCTTGGTGCCGGCTAAATTGCGTCCGGAATATTTAACCTTGTCATCCTTAGCATCATTAATGATTAAAATATCACGGCGGTCATTGTTTAAAACTTTCTTTTCAACAGCGCTTAAAATTTCGTTAAATTTTTTAGTCTTGAATTCAGCCAATTCTAAAGAATCAAGCACTACGAGCGCATTATTTTTAACTCTATCGGTCAAAACCATAAACATGGCTTTCTGCTTCATTTTCTGATTTATTTTTTTCTTAAAATTACGATCTTTAGTCGGACCAAAAGTGACACCACCGCCAATCCAAATTGGAGAACGGCTGGAGCCGACGCGGGCGCGTCCAGTTCCCTTTTGTTTCCAGGGTTTTTTACCGCCGCCGGAAACTTCAGAGCGATCCTTAGTATGAGCTAAAACCTGGCGGCTGTTAGCCATTTGAGCAACCATCGCCTGATGAAGAAGCTCGTGGCTGGCTTCCACCGCAAAAATATTAGCACTTAGTTCCAGGTCTTTAACCGGTTCAGCAGCTTGATTGTAAACTTTTATCTTTAATGACATATAAATCTCAATTTACTAATTACTAATTATGAAACCGCTTCTTCAGCTTTTGGTTCTTCGGTTTTTGCTTCTTCAGCTTTAGCTTCAACCGGAGCTTCTTCAGTAGCAGCTACTTCTTCGGCCACTACCGCTTCTGCAACTGCTTCAACTGGAGTTTCTTCAACCTTAGCTGCCGCAACTTTGGTATTTACTTTTAATTCGCCAACGCCGTTAATCATCACTAAGCTATTGATTGCTCCTGGAACAGCGCCTTTGATAAATAAAATATTGTTTTCAGTATCAACGCTAATAATTTCTAAATTGGCCGTGGTAATTTTTTCTCCACCCATGCGTCCGCCCATTCTGGTACCTGGGAAAACACGTGCCGGACCTTTAGGGCCGATAGAACCAGGCATTCTTTCTTGGTCTTTATTACCATGAGTTTTTCTAAAACCATGGAAGCCATGGCGCTTAACTACGCCCTGGAAACCTTTACCTTTAGAAATACCGGAAACATTAATAATGTCGCCGGCAGCAAAAGTTTCTACGCTCACTACATCACCAACCTTAAAATTAGCGGCTTCCGCAGTTCTGAATTCTCTAACATGAGCTGGCATTTCCGCCATATTCTTAAAATGGCCGACTTGCGGTTTGTTGACGTTCTTTTTCTTTCTATTACCATAAGCTAACTGTAAGGCATCATAGCCGTCAGTTGCTTTTGTTTTAACTTGAGTCACTTGGCAAGGACCAGCTTGAACAGGAGTAACAGCAAATACTTTATCGCCATTCCAGACCTGGGTCATGCTCATTTTTTTTCCGCTGATAAATTTCATATAATTTTCTTCAATATACACAAAAAAACTGGTTCAATAAACCAGTATAGAATAAGCAAAAAAATGAAAAATAAAACATTTATCTTAGCGTTTTATTAAGCAAATTTATAATTCTAACTGATTTACCTCCAAATTTCACTAATATTGGCCAAGATACTTTCTAAAATTAGAGTTGTCCGAGCCGTTAATAGCAAATAATTTTATTACTTTTTTATATTACTACATTTTTATTTCCACGTCAACCCCAGCTGGTAAGTTCAAATTGGTCAAATCTTCGATGGTTTTAGCGGTTGGATCAATAATATCAATCATACGCTTGTGGATGCGCATTTCATATTGGTCGCGGGCATCTTTGTGCACGAAAGTAGACCGGTTAACGGTATATTTTCTTTTTTCAATCGGAAGCGGAATCGGACCAAAAAACTGAGCATCGCTGCGCTCGATGGTTTCAATAATAGTTTTAGTGGCTTGATCAATGATTTTGTGGTCGAAGGCCTTAATCTTGATTCTTATCCTCTGTTTGAATTCTTTTTCGTCTTTTTTGTGTTCGGACATAATTTAAATTTTTTAAAATGATCGCTACTGGCTTGCCCTTCCGAAGAAGAGCAAGTCTAAGCAATTACTTTAAGATTTTAGTAACAACACCGGCACCAACAGTGCGTCCGCCTTCGCGGATGGTGAATTTCTGTTTATCTTCAAGGGCGATTGGAGCAATTAATTTAACAGTTAAATTAACAGTGTCTCCAGGCATAACCATTTCCGTTCCGGCAGGCAAAGTGATGTCGCCGGTAACGTCAGTGGTCTTGAAGTAAAATTGAGGCTTGTAACCATTGAAGAATGGCTTATGGCGTCCGCCTTCATCTTTAGACAAAACGTAAACTTCCGCAGTGAATTCAGTGTGAGGGGTAGTTGTTCCCGGTTTGCAGAGAACTTGACCTCTTTCAACTTCATTCTTCTTAGTACCGCGAAGCAATAAACCGGCATTATCACCAGCTTGGCCTTGGTCTAATTGTTTGTTAAACATTTCAACTCCGGTAACAGTGGTCTTTTTGGTATCCATTAAACCGACGATTTCAACTTCATCGCCAACTTTGATGATACCTCTTTCAATACGGCCAGTAACAACAGTACCGCGACCTTCAATAGAGAAGATATCTTCAATCGGCATTAAGAAAGGATGATCAACATCTCTAGCTGGTTCTGGAATATAATTATCCAAAGATTCCATTAATTTCAAGATTGGTTCAGCATCCGGACCGGTTGGATTCTCTAAAGCCTTTAAAGCAGAACCGCGGATAATTGGAGTAGTGTCTCCAGGGAATTCATATTTCTTTAATAAATCACGAATTTCTTCTTCAACCAGGTCAATTAATTCCTGATCTTCTACCATATCGCACTTATTTAAGAAAACAATGATATAAGGGACACCAACCTGACGAGCTAACAAGATGTGCTCTCTGGTTTGAGGCATAGGACCATCAGTCGCAGCTACTACCAAGATAGAGCCATCCATTTGAGCGGCGCCAGTAATCATGTTCTTAACATAATCGGCGTGCCCTGGACAATCAACGTGCGCATAATGGCGCTTTTCGGACTCATACTCAACGTGAGCGGTCGCAATAGTGATACCTCTTTCCTTTTCTTCAGGAGCGGCATCAATTTCACCAACGCCTTTCTTGGAAGCTTTCATGCCTTTAGCATTAAAAACTGCCAACATCGCGGCGGTTAAAGTGGTCTTCCCATGATCAACGTGGCCAATAGTACCGACGTTAACATGGGGCTTTGTGCGTTCAAATTTGTCTGCCATGTTTTTTGTTGTAAGGCCCCCGCTGAAAGCGAGGTTTCTTTCCTTATATTAGGAAACCAGCCGAACTAAATTAAATTAATATTTTAATAAATTTTCAATAAAAAATTACTCGATATTATGCGCATTGCTTTTGACGGCCGGAGGAATTTGCCAATTCTTTTTTACCTTATCTTCCTCGGACAATACCGGCGCATTTTCTTGATTCTTCCACATCGAGATTTCGCGATTAATTTTATCAGTTAAATCTTCTTCTGTCAAATTTTCTGTTTTCGCTTTTTCTGCTGTAAGGTTAGGTATTTTTGGAGCTTCCGGAGTCTTATCAATAACTGTTGTCTGTTTATTGGCCCGGGAATAGCTGTCAAAGTCCATCACCACATAAGCACTGTCAGGATTAGCGGCATCAAAAACAATTACCTTATCCCCAGTCTGCTTAATTAATTCAATAATTTTTTTGAATTGTTCAGACATATATTTAGCGATTAACTTAACTTGGCTAAAATTATTTACCGTTCTTCTCTTTCAAGGTCTCTAAAATATTCTTTGGCACTTCGGCGTAATGGGAAAATTCCATGACGTAGTTAGCGCGGCCTTGGCTCATCGATCTTAAACCAGTTGAATAACCGAACATTTCGGCGAGCGGAACCTTAGCTTTAACGACTTTGATATTAGCGCGGTCGGACATTTCTTCAACTTGTCCGCGCTTAGAGCTTAAGTCACCAATAATATTACCCATGTATTCTTCCGGAGTAGTAACCTCTACTTTCATCATCGGTTCCAACAGAATTGCACCCGCTTTCTGACAAGCTTCTTTGAAGGCAAAGATAGCGGCCATTTTAAAGGCAATTTCCGAAGAGTCAACTTCATGATAAGAACCGTAGAAAACTGCCGTCTTAACATCAACCATCGGATATCCGGCAACCACACCGCTGTTCATCGCTTCCTTAACACCCTTTTCAATCGCCGGAATAAATTCACGCGGAATAACGCCGCCTTTAACTTCATCAACGAATTCATAACCCTTACCGGTTTCTTGCGGTTCAACGCGCAAGGAACAATGACCATATTGTCCGCGTCCGCCTGATTGCTTCGCATATTTATGTTCTGCTTCAGCAACTTTAGTAATGGTTTCGCGATATGATACTTGCGGTTTACCAACATTGGCTTCCACGCCGAATTCGCGCTTCATACGATCAACAATAATTTCCAAATGCAATTCACCCATACCGGAAATTAAGATTTGATTAGTTTCTTCATCAGTGGCTACTCTAAAAGTTGGGTCTTCTTCGGCTAAACGCGATAAAGCCACGCCCATCTTTTCTTGATCAGCTTTAGTCTTTGGTTCAACGGCAATCTTAATAACTGGTTCCGGGAAAACAATAGATTCTAATAAGACTGGTTCATCTTCCGCACATAAAGTATTGCCGGTAGTGGTATTTTTCAAACCGATAACCGCCGCGATATCACCGGCATAAATTTCTTTAATTTCTTCACGATGATTGGCGTGCATGCGCACTAAGCGGCTGATTCTTTCTTTATTACCGGTTGAAGAATTAACAATATAAGAACCGGAGCTCAAAACACCTTGATAAACGCGGACGAAACATAATTTTCCGACAAAAGGATCGGTCGCAATTTTAAAAGCTAAGCCAATAAACGGTTTATTATCATCAGCATTAACGCCAACTTTCTTTTCGGCATCGCGGACATCAGTCGCTTCAACTTGAGGAACGTCTAAAGGTGATGGTAAATAATCATTAACCGCATCAAGCGCTAATTGGACACCGATATTCTGTAAAGCAGTACCGCATAAAACCGGATAAATCGCATTAGCAATTACACCCTTGCGGATAGCTGCTTTTATTTCTTCTAAAGATACTTCTTGGCCATTTAAATATTTTTCCATGGTCGCTTCATCGCATTCCACGGCTTTTTCTACGAGTTCAGCGTGAAAAGTATCAACCTTTTCTTTCATATCGTCAGGAATTGGAACTTCTTCAATGTTAACGCCAAAATGACCGGAAAAGGTATAAGCTTTTTTGGTCAACAAATCAATAACGCCGCTCAAATTATCTTCGGCACCGATTGGTAATTGAATAGCAACGGCTTTCTGATTTAATCTGGTGCGGATAGAATCTAAACTCATGTAAAAATCCGCGCCCATTTTATCCATTTTATTTATGAAACACAGACGAGGGACTTGATATTTATCAGCTTGGCGCCAAACAGTTTCGGATTGCGGCTCCACGCCGGCCTGGCCGTCAAAAACAGCAATTGCCCCATCTAAAACGCGTAAAGAGCGTTCCACTTCAACGGTGAAGTCAACGTGCCCGGGAGTATCAATAATATTGATTTTTTTATTCTTCCAAAAACAAGTAGTCGCGGCGGAAGTAATAGTAATACCTCTTTCTTTTTCCTGTTCCATCCAATCCATTTCGGCCGCACCTTCATGAACTTCGCCGATTTTATGCTTCTTACCGGTATAAAAAAGAACGCGCTCGGTAAAAGTGGTTTTACCGGCATCGATGTGCGCCATGATACCGATATTTCTAATATTGTCTAGAGAATAATCTCGGGGCATATTTTAAAGTTAAATTTAATATTTTATCTTGAGAAATGGGCAAAAGCCTTGTTGGCTTCAGCCATCTTGTGAACAGCTTCTCTCTTCTTAACTGCTGTGCCTTCGCCGTTAGAAGCGTCTAAAATCTCAGTGGCTAATTTTTCGGCAGTGGAGCGTCCTTTACGGTCATTAGCGGCTTTGATAATCCAGTTGCAGCCTAAGAAATAACGTCTTTCGCCGCGAACTTGGAAAGGAACCTGATAATTGGCGCCACCGACGCGCTTACCGCGGACCTCAACTAAAGGAGAGACTTTCTTAATCGCCTTATTAAAAATGTGGCGCGGATCTTGCTTGGTTTTTTCTTTCAGAATATCAAAAGCGCGATAGACGATGCTCTCGGCTACGCTCTTTTTGCCTCGTTCCATAACATAGTTAATAAACTTGGCAATATTCTTGTCATTATACTTTGAATCGCCCTCGATGGCTCTTTTTGGAGCTGGTTTTCCTCTCATATTTGTTGAGTCGCAAAATTTATCAGCTATCTAAAATCGCGACTTTATTTTATAAATTCTTATTAAAATAGATTACTTGGCGGCTTTTGGTTTTTTAGCGCCGTAAGAACTGCGGCTCTTGCGTCTGGCTTCAACACCGGAAGCATCATAAACGCCGCGGACAACTTTATAGCGGACACCCGGAAGATCCTTGGTTTTTCCGCCTTTAACTAAAACAATGGAGTGTTCCTGCAAGTTATGCCCCATACCTGGAATATAAGCAGTTACTTCCATGCCGTTGGATAAGCGAACACGAGCGATTTTACGTAACGCGGAGTTCGGTTTCTTTGGAGTGGTGGTAGTAACCTTCAAACAAACGCCCTGTTTAAAAGGAGCGCCTTTGGCAGTTTCTTTCTTTTTGCGATGCAAAGAATCAAGACCAAAATGAAGAGCAATCGCATTCTTGCGACCCTTGGTCTTCTTTCTTCCCTGCTTAACCAATTGGTTGATTGTGGGCATAATTTTCAGTTATTATTCGCCTGCCTGACAGTCGCCCGGCGCGAACTTTGCTAATTACTAAATTTTAAATATTAAAAGAATCCTGAGTATTCAGGATGTGTTATTTTTTACACGCTTTTAATTTAACAAAATATAAAATATAAGTCAAGAAGGGATAAACGATAATTTGGCACTTTATTAGCTATTTAAGCCCGCTATTCTTGGAAAGAATTTTTATTTGACTTTATAGGCGTTATCTGTTAATTTGTGGTGATAATTAATTGGCGGAAACACCAAGAGATTATTGTGTTTTAAAAGAACATTAACAAATAAATAATTTATAGTATTAACCAAAAAATCAGCAAGATGAAAAAGAAAGTGATGAACTTTTATCGCTGGGACAACGACTGCTTTGAACATTGCTTCAATGTTGAAGTAAGCGAAGAATTAAACCCCAAGGAACTGGAAATTTTGACCTGGCTCTTAGCGGAAACTTTCGAGCCGCAAAATTTTCGGCTGAAACCCTCTGATGAACTTAATGTTGTGGAGGTAGGCCCGCTCTTAACTGTGGCCACACCCTGGAACACTAATGCTTTATCCATTTGCCATGCCTGCGGGCTGACAAAAATTACCAAAATTGAAAAATCCAAGAGAACTCAATTCAGCACTAAGGAAGAAGCCGAGGCGGCAAAACCAAAATTATTTGATCGCATGACCCAAATGATTTATCCGGAACCTTTAAAAAGTTTTGACACGGGACGCCAGCCAGAAGCAGTTTATACGATTCCGATGACCGCCGAAGGACCGAATTCCTTGTTAAAAATCCCTGGACTTTCCATGGATGCAGCCGATCGTGATTTCTATTATCACTACTTCGTAGAGCTAGAACATCGCGACCCGACTATCGTTGAGATTCTTGATCTCAATAACGCTAACTCGGAACATTGCCGGCACGGCTATTTCAAAGGCCAGCAAATTATTGACGGCGTGGAAATGTCCGAAACTTTAATGGAGATTGTAAAATCGACTTTAACGTCTAATCCTCAAGGATCAATTTTAGCTTTCCGTGATAATTCTTCCGGAATTGAAGGTTATCATGTGAACACTTTACTGCCAAAACATCCAGGACAACGGTCTGTTATGGAATTGCAGGAGCGGCTTTACAATCTAATTTTTACTGCCGAAACGCACAACTTCCCGACAACCATCTCGCCTTATGCGGGAGCGGAAACCGGAACCGGCGGGCGTATCCGTGATATCCAGGCAACTGGACGCGGCGGCTTAACCATTGCGGGGACAACTGGCTATTTTGTCGGCAATCTTTATATTCCAGGCTATAAACTGCCCTGGGAAAAAGAAGGTTGGATTTATCCGAAGAACATTGCTAGTCCGTTGAAAATTATGATTGAAGGCTCCAATGGTGCTTCCGATTATGGTAATAAATTCGGTGAACCGGTGATTACTGGAACAGCTGCTTCGGTCGGGATTGAACTCCCGGACGGCGAACGCCAAGAGTATTTAAAAGCAATTTTATTTACTGGCGGTATTGGCATGCTGGATGATGAGCATATTGAGAAAGGTGAGGCCGAACCCGGTATGTTAATTGTCCAGGTCGGCGGTCCGGCTTATCGCATCGGTTTTGGCGGCGGCTCAGCCTCCTCTTTAAACCAAGGCGACCAAGCGGAAAACTTGGATTTCAACGCCGTGCAACGTGGCGATGGTGAAATGGGACAGAAAGTTAATCGCGTTATTCGCGCCTGCGTGGAAATGGGCGACGACAATCCAATTGTCATTGTCCATGATCAAGGCGCCGGCGGTCCGGCCAATGTTCTCAAAGAACTGGTGGAAAAATACGGCGGCCGGATTGATGTCCGCAAGATTACTTTGGGCGACCCAACTTTGTCTGTGCTTGAAACTTGGATTTGCGAATTCCAGGAACGCAACGGTTTTATTATCAGTCCGGAACGAATTGAAGAATTCCAAAGAATTTGTAAACGTGAAAAAGTGAACTGTGAAGTTCTCGGCGAAGTTACCGACGACGGTTATTTTGTTGTTTATGACAGCGCCGACGACAGCATTCCGGTGCGCTTGGATTTAAGTAAGGTTTTAGGCGGCTTGCCGCAAAAAACTTTTAGAGACCAGCACCTGGAACGTAAATTACTGCCGCTGGAGCTTCCTAATGATTTTTCCCTTGAGGAAGGAATCAAAAGAATTTTTGGTTTGGTTTCAGTAGGTTCTAAGGACCACTTAACGGCGAAAGTTGACCGCAGCGTAACCGGCTTAATCGCCCAACAACAATGTTGCGGCGCCGTCCAAATTCCGGTATCTGATTTTGGAGTTGTCGCTCAAAGCCACTTTCCCGATGATTGCGATGAATACACCGGCGCGGTAACGGCTATCGGCGAGAAACACATGGAAATGATTCTCGACACACCGGCAGCCGCCCGAATGACGGTGGCGGAAATGCTGACTAATATGGCCCCGGCTCTTATCAGCGACTTACACGATTTAAAAGTGTCAGCTAACTGGATGTGGGCACCGAAATTGCCGGGCGAGGGTGCGCGTCTTTACGATGCCGCTACTGCCCTACGCGATTTTATGGTTAAAGTTGGCATAGCCATTGACGGCGGCAAAGACAGCCTGTCGATGGTTACCAAAATTCAACATCCGGAAGGCCGAACAGAACTGGTTAAATCTCCAAGCCAATTAGTCTTATCGGGATATGTAACAATGGGCGATATACGGCAAAAAGTGACTCCTGATTTGAAGTATCCGGGGAAAAGTGCACTCTTGAGAGTAGATTTAGCTCATGGTGAGCGTCGCTTAGGCGGTTCAGCTTTAGCACAAGTTTATGGACAAGTTGGAGACAATTATCCGGACATTGATGCTAGAACTTTAGTTGTTGGTTTTAATGCCATTCAAGAACTGGTAAGAGACGGGCTGATTTCTGCTTGTCACGACATCAGTAAGGGCGGCTTAATCACCACACTTCTGGAAATGGCTTTCGCGGGAAATTGCGGATTAAACATTAACTACGACACCACGGTGCCTTTAACAGCCGAATTATTTGCCGAAGAGGCCGGCTGGGTCATTGAATGTTTGTCCGATAATATGGAAGAAGTAATTGAAGTTTTAAAAGAAGCTTCTGTGCCTTATCAAAAGTTAGGCTGCTCCTTGCATCTGCGGGAAATAATCATCACCAAAAATCATTCGGAAATTGTTTTTTCCGACAAACTGGGAAATCTTAAAGAGCAATGGCACGAAACCAGCTATCAGTTGGAGAAATTGCAAATACTGCCGGGCTTAGCCAAAGAAAAAAAGATGAATATTTGTTATCGCCCTGGCGCTAACTACGATTTATCTTTTAAACCAAAAGCAACCCAGGCTTTGTTCCATGCTGAAAAACCGGAAGTCGCCATAATTCGCGAAGAAGGCTCCAATGGCGATCGAGAAATGAGTTCCGCTTTTTACCAGGCTGGATTTAAAGTCTTTGATATTACCATGAGTGATTTATTGAAAGGAACGGCTGACTTGGACGATTTTCAAATGGCTGTTTTCGTCGGCGGCTTCAGTTACGCTGACGTTTTGGATTCCGCTAAAGGCTGGGCCGGAACAGTTAAATTCAACGAGAGACTGAAACAGATGTTTGAGGATTTCTTTAAACGCCCTGATACACTCTCTCTCGGAATTTGCAACGGCTGCCAATTTTTAGCTTTAACCGGTTTACTTTTTCCGGAATTGAAGGACGAAGAACAACCGCGCTTTATTGCCAACGATTCTGGCAGATTTGAAAGCCACTTCCTGACGGTCAAAATTATGGAAAGTCAAGCAGTGATGCTCCAAGACATGGAGGGCTCAACTCTCGGAGTTTGGTCAGCACATGGCGAAGGCAAAGCTTTCTTTCCTAACAATAAAACAGCGGCCTCAATGAGCATCCCGATTCGCTATGTGAAGGATAATGGTAGTTTTGCTAAACGCGAAGATTACCCCTTCAATCCGAACGGCTCTCCAGACGGAATTGCCGGACTCTGCAGTGCTGACGGGCGGCATCTGATTATGATGCCTCACCCTGAAAGAACTTTCCTGCCCTGGCAATGGGCTTATTGGCCTAAAGATTGGGCCGATATGGAAGCCTCTCCTTGGTTAAAAATGTTTCAAAACGCCAGAGATTGGTGCGTTGAAAATAAATAGCCAATAATTACATACATTTTACCCCTGTTATCTGCGGATGACAGGGGTTTTTATTTACCAAAATTAGTATTGACATATTTTTGTATTTATGATAAAGTCAGGTCATAAAAATCGCACATTGACAACGGAATTATAAACTCAAAAAAGTTAGCAAAATGAGAAGCAAAAGAACAAAACAAAGTATTTGGTTTTTAGTGGCATTTGGATTAATTTTATTATCCTTAATTGCCCTATCATCCTGTGAACAAGAAGCTGAAATTCCTGCTCCGGCGGAAAAAGTAAAAATCTTTGTGAATTCCTCCTCGTCTGCGGACGGACTAAAATCAGCCTCAACGACTGACAAAACAACGGAAGTAGCCGTTGGCGACACCATCTGGTTTTCCAGAGACATCCCCGCTTTAATGTGGGCTATAACTGAATCAGGCTTGCCAGCTAATGGCTCCTGGAAAATAGAGGCCGTTAAAACGGATATAATAATTCTGTTTAACGAATCGTCTGGCTATAATCCTATCGGTCGTTATACGACTTATTTCGGCGATCAAATTGCCCATAAGTTCCCGGAAATCGGTTTATACCGCGTTTCCTTTGGACAATTGTCCGATGCTAATAGCCAAAGCGAAGACTTTGTCTTCTTTATTAGGATAGGCGGCAATCCGGGAAAAGTCGGCGACGGAGCGGATAACGATTATATTTTCCGAATGGAAAGTAAAACCGTTACTGACACCTCTACCAAGGAACTCAGAAATCTAATTTATGTTTATTTCAAATTTTCTGAAGGAATAAACATGAAACCTGAGCAAGCTTATTGTCGCTTAACAGACTTTCGAAAAAACGGCACGGAAATCTCCCGCATGATACACTTAAGAAAATGGCAGTTTTCACGTGATTACTACTATTTAGTAATCCCGCCCGACAACGAATCTATGCGAAGATATCGCGCTATTTTTATGGTCAGTGAAACCCAAGGCTTTGATGGTTATGCCGACCGCAACAACTATCGTTCCAGTTGGTGGACAAATTATGGCATAGAATTTGCCGCTCAGTAGAAATTAAAAACAAAACAAACAAAAAATCACACAAAACAAAAGACCCGAGTCTCTCAAGATTTGGGTCTTTTTCTATTGACAAATATTAAAATATATGATATAATTCTCTCCATAGTGCGCTAAGCGATTGGCACTTAAAAGCCGCACAAGGCTATGCTCTGTTACAGGAGCTAAAGAAATCGGTTCTTTAAAAATTAATAATTATCATGAGTGATTTAAAAGAAAAAATCCTAAACGGATTTATGAATGTGTTATTAATCGGGTTACCTATCGCCCTAGTTGTAATGTTTGGAGCTAAGTTTTCGCTCTGGCTCAATCTGCTAACTCTGGCTTGCGTTTTGTTCCTATCGTCCGTCTTCTCTATGATCGGAGATGAATACGAAAGCCCAAAACGAATCGTCCTGGCTTTAATCGGCGCCTCTATTGCTGCAAATCTCAAAGTTCTGGGTTATCCTGGACACACCGCAATGATTATTCTTGCAACAATCCTAATTCTTTGCACCTACGATTTAATAAATCGCGGACAAATCATTTGGTTGGACTTTACCCGCGGGTCTCGATTACGTTTCTTGGATAAGTTTATTCTCCTGGTCACGTTTCTCGGCATTATCGGTTTAGTCATCGCCAATTTCGGAAGCCAAGCAATTTGGATTCCCATAATAACAGCCTCGCTGTTAATAGTCCTGATTCTCGCTCACGAAGCTTTCTTGCACAATTGTGAGTCTGAGAGAGAAAAAGCACTCTACATTTCTGTGGGAGCATTAATTCTTACCGGCGTAATTAGCACCATTATCCAGTTTTGGAAATCAAAACTTTTCTGGGGGATACATCTTTGGCAGCTGTTAGCTGGATTAGCAATTGTAATTATTATTATTGCGACATTGGTCTTTATCTGGATAAGAAAACAAAATCGAATTGAACGGCTTGAAAATCAAGAAAGAGAAAAAGCCGAGCAAGAAAAAAGAATCCAAGCAGAGACCGAAGAACAAGCAAAAAGAAACCAGGCTTTAGCTGAAAAACAAGCATTAGTTGATACTACTATGGCCAAAAGCCCTAACGAATGGACTATTAAAGATTTCGCCTTAATTTACAGCGTAAGCCAACCGGTAGCCACAACAGCGTTCCTTAAATCCGATATGGAACCAAGTAAAATTGCAGATCTCGCGATAGTTTGCAGCCAAAAAAAACAAATCGTCTGGGACAGTGACCTGACTATGTTTCTCCAAATCCTGGAAACAATCGCCAACAAAAGTTTCTGCGACAGCGAACTATCCAAAGTGATTAACATCACACGAGTTGTTAAAGAAAGTATTGTCAGCAAAAAAGGCTTAGGAGATGGATCTCCATACAAAGGAGAAAACGAACTTATCGGTATGATAGAAAAGATTGAAAAAGCTACAAGCACAAACTAAAAAAACAAACAAAAAATCACGCAAAACAAAAGACCCGAGTCTAAAAAACCCGGGTCTCTTTTTATTTAAAAAATTGTATTACCCTACCCCGCTATCAGCTTAAACAAGAAGTTAACGGGACCGCTAATAATTCCACCGAACAGCATCACCACAATAATCACAAACACAAAACCCATCCTGTCGGAGCGCAGATATTTTTCTTTAAGATGTGGCGGTAAAAATAAAGCTAAAACCTTAGAGCCGTCAAGCGGTGGAATCGGGAGCAAGTTAAAGACGGCGAGCAATAAATTGATATAAATTATGACGCTTAAGAGCCCGGAAAATGTCAGGCTCATATAAGGCAGAAAACGGAGGCAAAGTCCAAAAAAGACCGCAATTGCTAAATTACCCAGGGGACCGGCAATGGCCACTTTGGCCTCCCCATATTTTCTATCCCGTAAATTATAAGGGTTATAAGGCACGGGCTTAGCCCAAGCAATTAAAAATGGCATCCGAGACAAAACCATCATCAAGGGCAAGAAAAAAGAACCGAACCATTCTAAATGGGCTAGAGGGTTAAGGGTTAAACGACCGGCATTCTTCGCTGTATCATCGCCCAAATGATGAGCGACATAACCATGCAAATATTCGTGAATTATGGCTGATAGAATCAGCACTATTATTTGAAATATCTCTATCATATAGGCCAATTATAACATAACTTGATTAATTTTAAAAATGCTGTTAGAATAAAACCATTAAAATAAGCAAATAAACCAATATGGCCAAAAAATGTGATTTATGCGGACGGGGCGCAACTAAAGGCGCCAGCCGTTCCCACTCCAAGATTCAAACCCTAAAAAGACAAAATATCAACTTGCAAAGCAAGGTTATTGAAGGTGTCAAAGTTAAGGTCTGCACTTCTTGTATGAGAACCTTAGCTAAACCGGTGAGAGTTAAGGCTAAAAGAAAACCAGCTCTTAAAGTTGGTGAAGCCGGAACCGCTCGCAAGACCGGTAAGAAAATTGTGAAGGTTGCCAAAGTTAAAAAGACAGCAGCTAAAAAATAATTTTACCTCTAGTTTCCAAAATATAAAAATCCCGCTAACTGCGGGATTTTTGTTTTAATTTAATTAAAACTTATCGCCGCCCAACTCGGTGCCGCAAAAAAATGAGACGCCACAAAAATAAACTTCAACATCAAATAAGCGGGCGCAAACAACCAAGGGCCTAGACTGGGAAATATTAATGCCGGGATAATTGGAATAATTAAAGCGGCGAGCAAAAATGGAAATATCCAAATAACCGCCGGATTAGCCACAAAAGAAATTATGGAAAATTGTTTAAAATTATGAATCATAATCGGCAAGACCGCTAACTGACAAGCGAGCGTCAAACTAAATATTTCCCATAAGGACGACGTTATTTTTCCAAGCAGCCCAGAAAATTTCTTTTTTATTTTCTGAGTGAGTGGCGAAAACAAAGGATAAATATAAATAATACCTAAAACCGCCGCAAACGAAAGTTGAAAACCAATATCGCTCCGCAACAACCGCGTATTAAACATTAACATGAGCGCCGCGGAAAAAACTAAGGCGCGAATAATTGATGATAAACGTCCATAATATAAAGCTAGAAATACTAGGCCGCCCATAATCGCCGAGCGGACAGCGGAAGCGCTCAACCCAGTCACCAGTGGATAAATAACTAAAAACGCAAAAACAATTTTTAAAGCGGCCCGGCGACGCAGACCAACAAACAAAGCGGCATTTAAAACCATGGCGCTCATAATTGTAATATGGGAGCCGGAAATGGCAATCAAATGACTTAGGCCTACGCGCGCAAAAATATCTGAATTCTCCTTTAAGATAGTGCGGCGATAACCAAGCAGAAGAGCATCTGCCAAGCCTGCTTCCGGCTCCGGCAAAGATTTATCAATCACTAATTTAATTCCCTGTTTAATTTTTAGAAGCTGCTCATAAATTTTCTGTCCAAAATTTAGTTCGCCGTTAACCCGAGTAATTTTCGGATAATACATCACTGAATAAATATCATAACGCGCCAAATAGCGTTCATAATCAAAACCCTTAAATTCTTCTGGCTTCTGAACTAAACCGCTGATTTGTAAAAAATCGCCATACTCATATTCTGGATAAAGATTGGTTGTTATTAAAACCCGACTGCCGGCACAGACGGTCAGCCGCCGACTTTTATAATCGACATCCGCTTCTTCACAAACCCAGCCTTTAAAATCTAAGTTCCGGTCATTATAAAAAGCGACGTCGGTATTTTTAAAAACCGGCAAAAAAGCGCAGTTATTGAAACTGCGCAGGCCAATAAACAGAATAAAACCTAAATTGATAATAAAAAATATTTTAGATGGCGTTAGCATAAAAAAATACTCTCATGATGAGAGTATTTTAACTAACTGGTAATGAAATGAGGATAAACTATTTCTTTAAAAATCTTAAATAGGCTTCCATAAACGGTTCTAAATCACCGTCTAAAACTGCATCCACGTTAGAGGTTTCGTATTCACTGCGGTGATCTTTAACCAACTTGTTGCCATACATAAAATAAGACCGGATTTGTTTGCCCCATTCCGCTTTCTGGACGCCACCTTTTAACTTCTTTTCTTCGGCTTCCCGTTCTTCTAAAAGCCGCTGATTTAATTTAGCCCGTAAAATTTTAAAAGCATTTTCCTTATTTTGATGTTGTGAGCGCTCAGTTTGACAGGAGACGGTAATGCCGCTCGGAATATGAACAATGCGCACCGCCGAATCAGTTGTGTTCACACTTTGGCCTCCCGGACCGCTGGAACGAAAGACGTCAATTCTAATATCCTCATCCTTAATAACGACCGCGCCTTCATCGGCAATTTCTGGAATAACTTCCACTAAGGCAAAGGAGGTCTGACGCAAACCGTCAGCATTAAATGGCGAATTACGCAGCAAACGATGAACGCCATTCTCGCTTTTCAAGTAGCCATAGACATAGGCGCCACTAATCCGCAAATCAACACTTTTAATTCCCGCCTCATTACCATAATTTCTGTCCAAAATTTCTACCTTAAAATCTTTACGCTCGGCAAAGCGTAAATACATGCGTTCTAGCATCTGAGCCCAATCCTGAGCGTCCACGCCGCCCGTACCGGCGTGAATGGAGACAAAAGCATTAGCTCTATCATGTAATCCCGAAAATAGCGAAAAGAACTCTAATTGGGAAAAATCCTTCTCCAAAAAGTTAGTTTTCTTTTCCAGCTCCTGAGTCAAATCATCTGTCGCTTCGAGTTTAGCTAAAGCAGCCATTTCTTGGGTTTCTTTAATTTCTTGTTCAATCGCGGCCCACTGCTTAATTTCCGTCGCTAACTCCTCCGCTTCTTGGCCAACCTTAACAGCCGCCTCTTGATTACTCCAAAAATCAGGCGCCGACATCTGTGCGCGCAACTCCTGCTCACGACCAATTTTACTTTCAATATTCAAAAGCGCCTTGATTTTTAATAATCTGGTTTGCAGTTCTTTTAATTTTTCGAGGATTGCTTCCATATCTTGATTATAACAAACACATATTATAAAGCAAAAAGCCGTCCGGAAAGAACGACTTTTTGATATATATAGATACAGAAATTAACGCTTACTCCATTGTGGGGCTTTTCTCGCCTTTCTTAAACCCGGTTTCTTTCTTTCAACTTGTCTTGGATCGCGGGTTAAAAAGCCATTAACTTTTAAAGCTTCTTTAGTATTCGGGTCAAGCGTAAAAATAGCACGGGCGATACCTAATTTAACAGCATCAACTTGGCCGAACTTGCCGCCACCCTTAACAATTACAGAAAAATTAAAATCACGATTATGTCCGGTTACTTTCAGGGGTTGAACAATGTTATTAAATCCTTCACCTTGGAAATATTCCGCGGCGCGTTTGCCGTTGACCATAATCACGCCCTTGCCGCCTTCGTATAAGCGAACCTGAGCGGAAGCCTGTTTGCGGCGGCCGACAGCTTTTATATATTTACCGGAAAATTCAACTACACTTTCATTCTTGGCCCATTCCTTATCATCAAAAGTAGTGTCGTCAATTGCGGCTTCAAATTCATCTTCCATGATGTCTTTGGTTTTTTTATCTGCCATATTATTTTATGATTAATCTTTTGAGCATATTAACGCGCAATTTAGTTGGCGGCAACATTTCTTTAACTGCTCTTTGTAAAACTTCTCCCGGATTAAGCGCGTAAACCGTGGACATTTTTTTAGATTTTAAGCCGCCGATATAGCCGGAAAAATGATGATATTCTTTTTGGTCCAGTTTCTTGCCGGTAAATTTCAACTTGCTGATATTTTTGACTTCCACAATATCGCCCATATCAATATGGGCTTGGTATTCCGGTTTATTTTTTCCATGAAGCAGATTGGCAATCTTAGTGGCTAAACGGCCGACAGTTTGATCAGTGGCGTCCAGCTGATGCAATTTTCTTTCAATATTTTTCATATTTTTATACTAATTCAATTTGAACCATTTCCGCACCATCGCCCTGTCTGACTCCCAGCTTAACGATTCTGGTGTAACCTCCAGCGCGTTCTTTATAGCGGACACCCAAAACTTCCATGGTTTTTTTAATAGCGTTCTTCTGTAAGAGAACTTTGATTAAACCGCGGCGAGCCGCCAAATCTCCAGCTTTAGAAGCCGTAATCATTCTCTCAACTAAAGGTCTAACAGCCTGGGCCTTAGCTTTGGTTGTTTTCACTTTTTCATATAAAAGAATGCTGGATGCTAAATTCCGAAGCATCAGTTCGCGTGGACCTTTTTCACGGTCTAAAATTTTGTTTTTATTTCTGTGACGCATAAACAGGATTGATTATTTCTTTGGTTTTTTAACTTTTTCTTTTTTTTCTTTTTTAGCGGCTGCTGGGGCTTCCTCTTCTTCATCTTCTTCAACAACGTCTTCTTCAGCCTCAGAAATCTCTTCAACTTCGGCTGGATCAGCTTCGGCTTCTGCCGCCATTTCTTTGCCGATGTTTTCCGGCAATAAAGCTTTATATTGTTCAACTAATATCTTAACCGCTTCATTAAAAGCGTCTTCCGGGCTGATAGTACCATCGGTCTTAACATCTAAAACTAATTTATCCCAGTTGGTCATTTTACCGACACGAGCATTGTCAACTTGGATGCTAACTAATGTTACTGGGGAGAAGATAGAATCGACTTCAATGAAACCAATTTCTTTATTCTCTTTTTTATTACCTTCAGACATCTTATAACCGCGTCCACCTTTAACTAAAATTTCCGCTTCCAGGCTGCCGGCCTCATCGGTGATATTAGCGATTACCAACTCCGGATTTTTAATTTCTACATCGCTATTTTTAGCGATGTCACCAGCAGTAACCACTTTTTTGCCTTTAACTTTTAATTCCAAGCGAATTTCTTCTTCAGTAAAAACTTTAAGTCTTAATTGCTTCAAGTTCAAAATCATTTCTAAAACATCTTCCTTGACATGAGGCAGAGCCATAAATTCATGGCTAGCGCCTTTAATTTTAACTCCAATAACAGCAGCCCCCGGCAAAGAAGACAAGAGCACGCGGCGTAAAGAGTTTCCCAAGGTCATACCATAGCCAGGAAATAAAGGCTCGATAGTAATGATTCCTTCGTTGGCATTACCAACGGCTTTAAAATCAATTTTCTTAGGATTAGCGATGTTTTGCATATTATTTTTTTATTTTGAATAATATTCAATGATCATATGAACATTGATGCTTTGTGGAAGATCCTCATCCTTAGGTTCATGTAAAATCTTCGCGGCCATCTCTGTATTGTTGAAATTAATCCAGCTCGGTCTTTCGGCTTTAGCAATTTTCTCGTTGGCATTTCTAAAATATGGACTCTTTTGGCTAGATTTTTTAATCTTAATAACTTGCCCAAGCTTAACACTGAAAGATGGGACATCGGTCTTGCGATCGTTAACGGTAAAATGACCGTGATTTACTAATTGGCGGGCTTGCGCGCGAGAACTGGCAAAACCGGCCTTGAAAATAACGTTATCCAAACGAGATTCCAATAATTTCAAGAAATTTTTACCGGCATCACCTTGTTTCTTAGCCGCCTTTTCAAAAGTCAAACGGAATTGTTTTTCGGAAACGCCGTAATATTTCTTAGCTTTTTGCTTCTCAGTCAACTGAGTTCCGAAGTCGCTTAAACGTTTGCGTCCTTTAGGGCCATGGAAGCCAGGAGCGTAGTTACGCTTAACCATCGCGCATTTTGGCGAAAAACATCTTTCCCCTTTGAGGAAAAGTTTTTCACCGACGCGGCGGCATTGTTTGCATTTATTATCAATATTTCTTCCCATATTTTTGTGATTAGTTTAAACTCTTCTCGGTTTCTTCGGACGGCAACCATTATGAGGAACCGGGGTGGTGTCCTTGATTGACGAGACGTCCAAACCATTAGCATTTAAAGCGCGGATAGCAGCTTCGCGGCCGGTGCCAACACCGGAAACAAAGACGCTTACTTCTTGCAAGCCGTATTCCTCCTTAGCTTTCTGCGCGGCAATTTTAGTAATAATTTGAGCGGCGTAAGGAGTCGCTTTTTTGGCTCCCTTAAATCCGGCTAAACCAGCTGAGGCCCAAGCAATAGCATCACCATTATTATCAGTTAAGGTTATCATGGTATTGTTGTAGGTCGCTTGAATATAAGCGCGTCCAACTTTAACTACTCTAGCTGTTTTTTTCTTTTTCTTTTTAACTAATTTTTTCTTGGCGCGAGCAGCCTTGTTTTTTTCAAGTTTCTGCTTGATTTCTTCAGGCAGTTCTTCATCAGAGGAATCAAAAGAAAAGGCCGCCATTTCATCGCGTTCTTCTTTTTCTTCGCTGTTAAGCGCTTTATCAGCAACCGGAAGCGAAGTCTCTTCTAATTTTTCTGCGTCTTTTTTTACTTCTTCAGACATATTTTAAACTCTTAGAATTTTAATTAGGTCTTCTGTAATCCGGCTTTGCTCTTGCCGCTCACCGCGGTCATACGCTTATTGCCACGAACAGTACGACTATTAGTTTTAGTTCTCTGACCTCTAACCGGTAAATGTTTGGCGTGCCGCAAACCGCGATAACAACCGATTTCTTTCAACCGCTTGATATTGCTTTGAACCTCGCGGCGCAAATCGCCTTCAACTGTAAATTTCTTTTCTACCAATTCTCGTAAAAGATTAACATCTGATTCTTTTAAATCTTTAACCCGAATATCTTTATCGACTTTGGCGGTTTCCAAAATCTTATTGGAACGAGTGCGTCCAATGCCATAGATATAAGTTAAAGCGATTTCGATTCTTTTTTCGTTAGGGATATTAACTCCCGCTATTCTTACTGCCATAGATATTAAAAATTACCCTTGTCTTTGTTTATGTTTAGGGTTTTTGCAAATTACGTGGACCCGACCTTTGCGTCGCACTACTTTGCAGTCTTTACAAATTTTCTTAGCGCTGGCTCTCACTTTCATATGTGGTACGTTTTACTTGTCTTTCTTAATTAAACTGCGAGGTTTAATATATAAAACAATTCTATATTTTTTATAATTACATGCGATAGGTAATCCGCCCCTTGCTTAAATCGTAAGGGCTGATTTGAAGCTTTACTTTATCTCCCGGAAGCAAGCGGATACGGTTCATTCTCATTTTGCCGGAAAGGTGAGCTAAGATTTCGTGGCCGTTTTCTAGGGCCACGCGAAAACTCGCGGCTGGCATTAGTTCTAATACCTCGCCCTGCATTTCGATAAAATCTTTGGCTTTCAAATCACTGGATATTTCGTTGTTGTTTCCCATGTCTTTTGACATTAACACAAAAAAATTTGATAAAGACAAGTTAGCCTTATCAAAGTTTTTTTAAAAATATTTTTGCTTATTTAATATAATATTCTTAATAAAATTATTATAGAGATAAGTTTGAAAGTTGTCAATAGTTATCCCTTAGGCTTCTAGGACGGCTTTAATGCGTCTGACGCCGGCGCTTGAGGACTCCTCCTTCTGAATCTTAAATTTACCTAATATTCCAGTATTATTTACATGCGGGCCACCACAAATTTCTTGAGAAAAAGCGCTTTTAAAATCTGGCGTCCCATCTGATAAAAGCTGGCTGGCAGTATAGACCTTAACCCGTTCGCCATATTTAGAATCAAAGACACCCATAGCTCCCCGTTCTTTAGCTTCCCCCAGTGATAGTTCCTCGCAAGTTACCGGTAATTTAGCAGCGATTGCCCCATTAACCAGCTCTTCAGCCTTGGCAATTTGCTCAGGGGTCATTTTTTCATTATGCGAAAAATCAAAACGCAGTCTCTCGGCCGTAATATTGCTGCCTTTCTGAGTAACATGCTCGCCTAAAACTTGCCGCAAAGCGGCCAGTAATAAATGAGCCGCGGTATGAAGTTTGGTTGTTTCCTCGCTAGAATCGGCTAACCCGCCCTTAAATTTTCCGGCTGAAGCCGTTCGGGAAAGCTCTTGATGCTTAGCCAGTTCAGCGGCAAAACCCTCCTGGTCAACTTTAATTCCCTTTTCGGCGGCTAGCTCCTCGGTAATTTCCAGAGGAAAACCATAGCTCTGATAAAGTCTAAAGGCGTCCTGGCCATTAATATCAGCACTGGCCAATTTGTTAAATTCTATAATACCCTTTTCTAGAGTGCGATTAAATTTTTCTTCCTCCTTATCAAATTCTTCAAAAATAAAATCATGATTTTTGGTTAATTCCGGATAAGCCGATTGATAGTCTTCCACAAAAACACTGGCGATTTCTTTCAACCATTTTTCTTGGACGATTCCTAACTGGCGGCCGTAGCGGATAGCCCGGCGCAAAAGACGTCTAACAATGTAGCCCTGGTCGGTATTGGATGGCGGCACGCCGCGGTCATCGCCGACAATAAAAGTCGCTGCTTTGAGATGGTCGGCGACGACCTCAAAAGCGCGCTTATTATCTTCATATTTTTTCCCGGACAACTCTTCAATTCTAACAATCGCTCTGGTAAATAAGTCCGTTTTAAAAATACTATCTTGATTATTCAAAACCATTAAAATGCGCTCTAAGCCGCCGCCGAAATCCACGTTTTTATTAGCCAGCTCTTTCCAGCCGTCAGCAAATTTCTGATATTGCATAAAAACCGAATTTCCAATTTCCAAGAAACGTCCGCAATCGCAATTAGGATGGCAGAATTCACCGAAAGCTTTATTATGCTCTTTGCCGGTATCATAGAAAGTTTCACTATCCGGACCCCCAAGTTCGCCAACCGCATCGCCGCGCTGCCACCAATTTTTGTCACGATAGGCAAAAATACGCTGGCTGGAAAAATCAAGTTGCTGGCCGGAACCGAGAGCGCCTTTACCGACTGTCATTGGTCCTTCGGATGCGTTAATTCCATATTTGGCGAATATTTTTTGTAAAATAGCCACCGCTTCATTATCCTTAGAAATTTTGCCGTCTTCGCTACCGGCATAAACAGTCTGGTAAATCCTGCTCGGATCAATTTTTAACTCAACAAATAAAAATTCAAACCACCAGGACAGCTGCTCCTCTTTAAAATAATCACCGAGCGACCAGTTGCCGAGCATTTCAAAAAAAGTATTATGGCGGCTATCACCGACCTCATCAATATCTTCAGTCCGAAAAGATTTTTGGCTATCAACCAATCTGACTCCGGCCGGATGACTGCCGCTTAAAAGATAAGGCACGAGCGGAAACATACCGGAATTTGTAAATAACAAAGTAGAATCATTTTCCGGTATTAAAGAGGCGCTGGGAATAACCGCATGCCCCTGAGCTTTAAAAAAATCTAAATATTTTTGGCGTAGTTCGTTAGCATTCATATATAAAATTCTAATTTATCTTAGGCTTTACTATATTATATTAACTTCCTCACTTAAATCAAGGTCAAACTTCTTTTTAACCGCTGCCTTAACTTTATTCACTAAGCTCAAAACTTGCTTAGCGCTGGCACCGCCTTCATTAACTAAAATCAGTGCTTGCTTTTCATACATCCGTACCGGTCCGAATTTCTTGCCCTTAAAACCGGATTGTTCAATCAGCCAGCCGGCTGGTATTTTTACTTTATTCGCCTGGCCGGGGAAAGAAGGTATTTCCGAATATTTTTGCTGCAATTTTTTAAATTTTAGCTTGCTTATTTCCGGATTCTTAAAAAAGGAACCGGAATTAGGCAAACTCTGAGGATTTGGCAATTTGCCGTTCCTAATTTCGGCAATTACATTGACGATATCCCGAATTTTAATTTTCTTAATTCCCTTTTCAGCTAATTTTTCCTTAATAGAGCCGTAGCCTAATTGAAAATTAGGCTTAAGCGCTAAAGACATAACGACTGAATAAATAAAATAGCGCCCTTTAAATTTATTTTTAAAAACGCTGTCCCGATAACCAAAATGGCAATCGGCCGAGGAAAATATTTTTTCCTGGCCGGTTTTCAAATCAAAAGCCAAAAGATGATGGAAAGAATCTTTAAACTCCACGCCGTAGGCGCCGATATTCTGGACCGGGGCCGCGCCGACCGTACCATAAATCAAAAACAAATTTTCTAAACCATAAAATTTGTGGTCAGCCGTAAAAGCAACAAACTTTGACCAAGACTCGCCGGATAAGCCCTCAACGAGAACGCGGGTCTTATTTTTCTCGATTATTTTTATCCCTTTAATTTCATTCTTTAAAACTAAGCCCTTAATCCTTTGGGAAAATAAAATATTAGAGCCGCCGCCCAAAACGGTTATCGGCTGTTTATTTTTTTTCGAAAAAGCTAAAGCCTCCAAGAGATCCGCTTTACTTTTAAGCACCGCAAAATAATCAGCAATCGTGCCGACCTTGATGGTTGTGTATTGTCCCAGCGAGTGGTTAGTCTCTATTTTCAACATATAAATATTTATTAGCGGGGGTTATTCTTCCAATTCGCCGACTTCTTGCAATTTTAATAGTTTGGAATATAGACCGCCGGAGACTCTAGCTAATTCCAGATGATTTCCTTCTTCGGCAACTTGGCCGTTTTCCAAGACAATTATTTTATCAGCATTTTTAATAGTACTCAAGCGATGGGCGATAATAATCATGGTGCGTCCGCGGCTGATTTTCTTCATCGCATCGGAAATTAAACGCTCGCTTTCACTGTCCAAACTGGAAGTTGCTTCATCAAAAATCAAAACTCGAGGATTGGCTAAAATCGCCCTGGCGATTCCTAGGCGTTGCCGCTGGCCGCCGGACAATTTAATTCCCCGTTCGCCGACTAAAGAATCATAGCCCTTTTCCAGTTTAAGAATAAACTCTTCGGCATTAGCAATTCTGGCAGCTGCTTGAATCTCCTGTTGAGTAGCCTCCGGCTTGGCATAAGCGATATTCTCCGCGACCGTTAAATCAAAAATTTCTACTTCTTGGGGGACAATCGCTAAAAACTTACGAAACGCTTTTAAATCATAAGAACGCAAATCACGGCCATCAAGTAAAACTTGTCCAGACTGCGGATCGTAATGCCGATAGATTAAGCGGGCAACTGTTGTTTTGCCGCCACCGGATGGCCCCACTAGAGCAACCACTGAACCAGAACTGATTTTAAAATTTAACTTAGAAACCGCGGTGCGCAAATTATCGCCATAAGCGAAGGAAACATTCTTAAAAGCGATTTCGCCGATTATTTTTTTAGGAATAAAACCTCGAACTTTATTTTTTATTTCATCGGGAGCATTAAATAGTTGCAATAAGCGATTAACGCCTTCGCGGCCTTCTTCCATCTTGTCGTAAAATCTGGTTAAACGATATAAAGAGGAATAAGCTGTTTCACTAAGAGTAAAAATAAATATTAAAGTACCGACGCTCATTGAACCCGCCGCTACCAAATAAACGCCCAGCAACAAAACAGTGGCCCGGCCGATATCAGAAATGGAATTCCGCACCAAACCGATTTTCATCATCCAGCCCCATTGCTTATCTTCATTTTTTCTTAAATCATTTTTAATTTTACCGAACTCGCTAAGCTCACGATCTTCCTGAACAAACGATTGCACGGCATTAATATTAATGATTGATTGAGCCATTTTACCAGACGCCGTTTCATAATCGCGATAAATTTGTTTTCTAACTGGGTACATGCGGCGATTAGACCAATAGACAATTCCGATAAAAATACCAGCAAAAAATAAGAACGATGAGCCAATTCGCCAATCAGACCAAAATAAGGCAGCGAGCGTAAAGGTCAGCTGAATAAGCGTCGGAAAAAACTCCCAGAAAAAATTATTTAAAAATTCAGAAATCTTATCAACTCCTTTTTCAATTTTAATTATCTTGGCGCCGGTATTTTGTTTCTCATGATATCCTAAACTGAGAGAAACTAATTTCTCCTGTGCTCTCATGCCTAGAGCATACTCAACTTCCACGAGCATCCGTAAAATCTGACGATCACTGAAATAATGAATAAAAGAATGTACTTCTTCGGTCGTCAAATAAAGAGCAATTAGCTTCAACAAAAAAATAATACGCTCTTTATCAAAATTGTTTAAACTATCAACCACCACTTTTAAAAGATAGGGTTTTAGCAAGCCCAAAGCGCCGATAATCAATGAAATAATAACAATTCTGATAAAGAACTTGCGGAAAGGCTTAAGTAAAAACCAAAAATCAGACCAAAAACTGCGGCGGCGGCTGAGAGCTGCCATTTTTTGAGAATTTATTTTTTTTTCAGTTGTTTTGGTTTTGATTTTTTGCATAATAATTCTTCGCCCACTCTAAAAACATCGCCCGCTCCCATCAATATTATTAAATCGCCCTTCTGAACATTGGTGCACAAATAATCAACAGTTTGCGCAATATTTTTAAGATTAGAAACCGGCTGGGAAATTGCGTGCTGTTTATTGAATTTTTGAATAGCCTTGACTAATTGCGCGCTGGAGACGCCGCCCTGCTGCTCGCGCGCCGAACCATAAATATCCAAAATAATTAATTCCTGCGCACTGCCGAAACTGGCGACAAAATCATTAAACAGCGCCTTAGTTCTGGTAAAAGTATGGGGATGAAAAATAACGCGCAATTTTTTATCTGGATAATGGCGCCTTATTCCCTCCAAAGTTGCTATTATTTCCGTGGGGTGATGCGCATAATCGTCAATAATTAAAGCACCTTGGTATTTTCCCAGAATTTGCGCGCGGCGTTCCGTGCCACGAAAATCAAATAAATACTTCTTAAGCCCCGCCAAAGAAACTCCTAGTTCGCGGGCGGCAGCAATCACGGCCAGCGCATTGAAAATATTATGCTTCCCCCAAAGCCTAATTTTAAATTCTCCTAAATTATTAACAAAAAAATATTGATAACCATTTTTAATTCTGAGCCCATGCGCCAGATAATTAACCGTGGCGTTGTTGTAATTATCATCGGCGACATCATAGTTTATAATCTGCGCCCGGCAATATTTTTTGATTTTCCGGCTTAAAGCGTCGCAATTGTTTGTCACTAAAAATCCGGCAACAGGAATCCGTTTAACAAATTTGGAAAAAACTTGAAGGTAATCAGCCTCGGTCTTAAAAAAATCAGGGTGATCATAATCAATATTATTTAACACGACGCCATAGGGATTTAAATATTGAAGCTTATCGCCATATTCATCAGCTTCAGAAACAAAAATCTTACCGCTACCGCTCAAACTTCCACCCTTAAACTGCGGAACGTTAGAGCCCACAAAAACATTAGGTCTTTTTCCGGATTTAGCTAAAACATAACCCAGCCAAGCAGAGACCGTAGTCTTGCCGTGGCTGCCGCAAACAGCAATCCCTTGATGGGAACTAAATAACTCACCCAAGGCTTCAGAATAAGTTAAAATGCGCGCCTTCTTAAATAATTCAGGATTATCCTTAATAAATTTCAATTCGGAATTATTTGCTGGATTATAAGCAATGGAATAAATTATTAAACTAGCATCAAGCGGTAAATTTTTTGAACTAAATGGAGTTTTGACTTTTATTTTCAAGCGCGCCAAAATTTTGTCGGTCATAAAAGTTTCCGCCACATCAGAACCGGAAACCAAAGCGCCGCCCGCCTTTAAAAACTGGGCGAGAGTCGCCATCCCAACGCCCTTGATACCAATCATATAAATTGTCTGGCTTTTCTTGAACATGACAAATTTAATTAGCGGCTAAAATTTCTTTAATTAAGGCGGCCATTGTTTCCGAGGCCTGGCGCTTCATAACTTTAGAAATATTGGAACTTAATTTGGCGCGCAATTCCGAACTGCTGAGAATATTTTTTATTTCCGCTACCAAATCATCGGCGCTTAATTCTGACTGCGATAAAACGCGAGCGGCATTGAGACGTTTAAAAATAACAGCGTTATCTTCTTGCTGAGATTTAGGAATAGGAATTAAAATGGCCACCTTGCCTAACTCACATAACTCGGTCAAAGTTGCCAAACCGCAACGCGAAATAACTAAATCAGCGGCAGCCATTAACTGCAGGACATCAGCCGGTGAAAGCAATTCAAAAACCTGATAATCGCTCGCTGGTTCAGAACTAATTGGCAGCGGCGGCAGCTTCCCTTTGCCGCTGATGTGGATAATTTGCGCAAATTCCAGAATCTTTGATTTAGCGCCGACAATCAAATCATTCAAAGCCACGGCTCCGGTAGCGCCACCAGTGACTAAAATTAAAGGCTTGGAGTCCGAGAGTTGATATTTTTCTTTGATAATTTTAATCGCGTCAGCCTGATTTTCCAGGGCAACGATTGGGTTGCCAATCCAAACAGCTTTAGGCCCATAATCGCGCAAAGATTTTTCAAAAGAAACGGTTATCAGGCGCGCCGCCGGCGCCATCAGCTTATTGGCCAATCCCGGGCGGACATCTTGCTGATGAATAATAATCGGGATATTTTTTAATCTGGCCGCCCAAACCAATGGCACGCTGACAAATCCGCCGGCGCTAATTATCAAACTGGGGCGCTCGCGGCGCAAAAGCGGAAAAGAAAGAATAAAAGCCGCGAATATTCTTAATAAATCAGAAAAATTATGCAGAGAAAAATAACGGCGTAATTTTCCGGCCGGCAAAGAAATAAACTTTAATTTTTTATTTCCCGGCAAGTTAAAAGACGCTACCATTGATTTTTCCGGGCCAGTCTTAGTGCCTACAAAAACCAAATTAAAATTATCGGCGGCTAATTCTTTAGCAACCGCCAAAAGAGGTGTTACCGGCCCACCGGAGCCGCCACCGCTTAAAATAATGGTTTTAGAATTATCAATCTTCATAATCTAGGAACGCTTAAGACCGCGGGTCTGTTTACTGATATTAACTAAAATTCCCATGGCAATCAAGGCTGATAAAATGGCCGAACCGCCAGCGGAAACAAAGGGCAAAGGAACGCCAGTCATTGGTATTAAATTAATCATGCCGCCAATATTCAAAAAAGTCTGGACTGCCAGCCACACCACAATCCCGGTAGCCAAAGTTTGACCATACAAATCCGGCGCAGCGGCGGCAATCATCAGGCCGCGATAAAAAATAAACAAAAAAAGCAATAATAACAACGAACTAAAAACAAAACCGATTTCTTCAGAAGCGATAGAAAAAATCGAGTCACCCCAAACCTCCGGCAAATACATAAACTTTTGGCGGCTTTGGCCTAAGCCGCGGCCAAACCAGCCGCCGGAACCAACTGCAATTAAAGACTGGCTAATCTGGTAACATTTATCCTGAGCGCTATAGCTAGGGTCCTTCAAGCATTTAAAGCGATCGCTCTGATAAGACGACTTCATGCTCAACATTAAAAAAAGCAATAAGCCGGCGAATACCACTACTAAAAAAATGTGTTTTATCTTGCCGCCGCCGACAAAAAAAACCATCATCGCGGTAAAAGTAATTATAAATAAAGTCCCCAAATCCGGCTGGGCCAACATTAACAAGCTAATAATGCCTAAAATAAACAAAAACGGGACAATACCGTCAGAAAAGCTATTCAAATCACCCTTCTTGGCTTCCAGCCAAGTTGCCAAATAAATCAAGAATGATAATTTTACCAGCTCGGCCGGCTGAAAAGAGTGCCCAAAAAGATTAATCCAGCTGCGGGCCGTTCCGTATTCCGATCTAATTCCCGGAACAAACACCAGCGTTAAAAGCACGACTGAAAAAATCAGAAACAAAAAGGCGTATTTGCGCCAAACTCGATAATCAATTTTAGAAACGATAAAAAAAGCGGCTAGGCCGATAGCAACTGCAGTTAATTGATTTAGAAAATAAAAATAAGTATTGCCAAAACGAGCGTAAGAAACAACCGAAGAGGCACTAAACAAAAGGACTAGACCAAAAACCAATAAAACCATAACCGAAGCAATCAAGCTCTTGTCCGGTTCATGTTCTCCTGATTGCGCAGAAAAAAATCTTTTTTTTAAGGCAGACAATTTCATATCTGCTTATCTAGAAGAAAAATAATAAGTCCCATGACAGCGCCTAAGCCGGCAATTACCCAAAATCTCATAACCACCTTGGATTCAGCCCAGCCGATGGCCTGAAAATGATGATGAATTGGCGAAGATATAAAAACTTTTTTATGGCGCAAGCGTTTAGATAAGGTCTGGATAATCACGGACAAGGATTCTAATAAAAAGATTAAACCGATAAAAACAAGCAACAAGGCGTTATTGGTTAACATGGCAATAATGCCTAAAGTGACTCCTAAGCTCATGGCACCGGTGTCGCCCATATAAAATCTTGCCGGCGGAATATTAAACCACAAAAAAGCCAACAGTGCCCCGATAATTACCGCGCAAAAGGTCGCTAAATCATAACGTCCCATTACAAAGGCAATCACGCCATAAGAAGCAAAGGCGATTAATAAAGTTCCACCAGCCAAACCATCCAGGCCGTCAGTTTCATTTACCGAAAAGGAAGTGGCGACAATAATAAAAATAAAAATCGGAATATACCAAGCGCCAATTTCAAAATTACCGAAAAACGGTACATGCATTACAGTCCAATCTAGTTTAAAATAAAACCACAGGGCACCAATTAAAGCGATTAGCGCATAAATCAATAAACGATGGCGCAGTTTCAAGCCGCCGCCGCCGAAGACTCCTTTATCCCTAACATCCAGCCAATCGTCAACTAAGCCAATAATAGCAGTGGCCACTAATGCGCCTAAAGGCAGAAGGGTTTCGGCCCGCGATAAAAAATTAAATTGCTGAAAAACACCGCCTGGGAATAATTCTGACAAGAGATAAAAGAAGCCGATTAAAATTAAGGCGGTTCCCCAAATCAAAATTCCACCCATAGTCGGCGTGCCAGCCTTATGGGCATGGAGTTCGCTAAAAATTGGAGTAGCACCGCTATTTCTTATTTTCTTTCCTAATTTATATTTATACAAAAAATGAGTTAATAGCGGAGTTGCTAAAACCGCAAATACAAAAGATAAGGTTGAAAAAAATAGAATCCTGATAATTTGATATTCCATAGCCGGAGTTTTATCTAAAATTTATAAAATTAAGAGCCAAAAGAGCTAAGCTCAAGAAAACGGCAAAAGCCAGCGCCGCTCCCATTAAAAAATGAATTATTAGCCGTGCTTCCCGACGTCTAGCCAAAATAGCGGTTAAAACAATGTTAAGCAGGGCTACTCCTAAGCCAAGAAGCGGATAATAAAAAATGGATTGCGGGCGGCCAATCAAATCGACGCCAAAATCAATATTATAATGTAAAATTGTAAAATCACCAGTTAAACGGCGATAAATTGAAATAGTTTGCAGCCAAGCCAGCACCTGCAAAAAGATAATTAGCCCCGCATAAACCTTAGCAAAATTGAATTTAAAAATACGCTTGAAAGCCGCTCCTGAAAGTTGCAAAAAAGTATAAAAACGGGCGTAAAAATTAGAATAATTCATAGAAAAAACGAGATAATTATATCTTAATTATTAGCTTAACATATTTTTAAAATAATATAAAATATGCTAACATAATAGCATTATGATAAATAAAACTTTCAGCGGCTTATTTAATTTTGCCAAACAGGAAAAAGCAGAAAGAATTGTAATTTCCCGGTCAGAAAAAGGCCATTCTTGCCACTGTCATCTTCCGGGCGGCGAAGAGGCAATTTTTAATCTACCCAAAAAGCTAGAAAATGACCTAGCCGAAAACTTACGCGCTTTGTTAAAAATCGCTCCCGGAGAACTGGCGACCGAAAAATATTGCCAGTGGCGCGATAAAAATAATGATTTAAATTTTAGACTTAGCATCGTGCCTGATAAACTCGGGGAAAAGATAATTATCAGTATTATTCAGGAAGATAAAAAATTTCTAAGCTTAAACCAACTGGGATGGCAAAAAAACGATTTAGAATTATTAAATAATATCAATCTTTCCGGTTCAGGCTTAATTATTATCAGTTCCCCCGAAAGACAGGGGCGCAGCACTACTCTGCAGGCCATCTTAAATGATCTTAACCAAGAAAATAAAAATATTTATTTTCTAGGTGCCGAGGAATTCAATATTCAAGGAGTAAATTTTTTAAAAAATACTCCCGAAAATTGGAGCAGAATTTTAAACCATGACTCAGATATTATCGCTCTAGAAATTGAAGAAAATGATCAAGAAAGCCTTAAACGGGCAATTATGGCGGCCCATACCGGGCGTTTAGTGCTAGTCACCATCAAATCTATTAATTCTTTGCAGGCTCTTTACCAAATTTTAAGGAGCGGTCTGTCCTTGAAATTAATTTTAGATAATCTTAAGATGATAAGCGGCCAAGAACTGATTCCCCTAAAAAGAATGGCGTTTAAAGATAAAAAAAAGCGCAGCCGCCAAAGACAACAAATCGGCGTTTTTGAAACTTTTATTCCCCGCCCGGAGACAATCGGTTTTATCAAGGAAAACTATAAACACTTAACGACGGCTAAATTTTGGGAAGATTTTTTCCGACTGGCACATAAAAATGGCTACCGACCATTAATCGTTGATAAAAATCAAAAGAAAAAAGACGGACTAGTTTAAAAACCATGAAAAAAATCTGTATCATCCCGGCTTATAATGAAGCCAAAAATATTAGCGAAGTCATCAAGCGCGTTAATCCTTTCGTAGACGAAATCGTCGTCATTGATGACGGCTCGCAAGATGAAATAGCAATTATCGCCCAACAAGCCGGCGCGACTGTTTTAAGGCACAGTATTAATCGCGGACAAGGTGCAGCTCTACAAACCGGCAATGAATACGCTTTAAAACGGGGGGCGGACATCGTTATCCATTTTGACGCTGACAATCAATTCCAAGCGGAAGAAATCCCCGAGTTGACCGCCCCAATAGAATCCGGACAAGCGGAAGCCGTACTGGGCTCGCGCTTCTTATCAAAAAAATCTGATTTGCCGGCTCTGAAAAAAAAATTAATCATGCCTCTGGCTCGCCTGATTAACCGTTGGTTTTTTAATATCCGTCTAAGCGATCCTCAAAGCGGCTTCCGGGTCTTAAGCCGCGGCGCTGTTGAAAAAATCGAGATTACCAACGATCGCATGGCACATTGCAGCGAAATCTTACATCAATTATTTAAAAATAAAATAAAGACTGTAGAAGTTCCAATTACTGTCGTTTATCACGAATTTGGCCAAAAATTTTCCGGCGGCGTAAGAATTATTAAAGATTTGGCCATTAAAAAAATTATCAAATAAAAAAGGCTCTTTAAAAAAGAGCCCTTTTCCGCGCCGTTACGACCGTTTAGCCGGCAATAATCGGCACTAGAATTTTTTCGATTAGGAGTGCTCCCAAGGCCATTGCGAGAAATTTAATTCCCAAACAACGATTAATAAAATCGTGGAGCTCCATCATTTCTGCGGCTTGTTCCGAGGTGTGCTGTTTTTTCCAGAAAAGATTCATGGCTGTCCAAGCGCTAGTAACGGTTAGCAGACCAAAAATAGCAAAAGCAAACCATAAGATGCTGCCAGCGGATCCTTGTAAATCCCAAAGAAATAACCCGACTATTGTCAGTATCCAGGTATCGAAGGAGAATGAGAAGACCTTCCTTAATTTCTCCATCAAATAAGTCAGAACAACCGCAATAACGGCAGCAGCCAGTAGAATACCAGCGACAACTTCATCGCTAATATGAAAGTTAGAACCCTGGGCTATCAAGATAAATCTGATAAGCCCAAATGCGCCCAGGAGAAAGAAGCTCATCCCGAGCTCTTTCAACCAATTTGATTTTTGTTTCATGTAGAAAATTTTTTGATTTATATATTGTAATGTACTATGATGCCTATTTGCTAAAACATCGGCAAAAATTGGCAAATCATCCTAATTTATCATTAATCCTAAATACTGTCAATAATCAATAATTAATAACCCCTAAAAATATGTTGCAACAAATTATCGCCCTCGCTCTCATCGCTATTTTTATCTGGCGTCTAAGCGAACAAAAAAAGAAAAAAAAGATTGGCCAAAACGAATTTATCTTCTGGCTTGCTTTTTGGCTTCTAGGCGTGGTGGCGATTATTTTGATAAAGCAGTTAGACCGCTTAGTCGGCGCGCTCGGCTTTTCCGGCTCCGGCATCAACTTCCTACTCTATCTAACAGTGATGATTTTATTCTACATGGTTTTCAAGCTCCGCTTGGCGCTCGCTAAAATGGATGCCAATTTAACAAGTATCGTGAGAAAAATTGCACTTTTAGAAAATAGCAATCCTAATCATAACCATCAGGAACCACAAAGATAATTTATGAAAATTGCCCAGATAGTCTGTGCTTACCCGCCTTATGCCGGCGGCATCGGCAATAGCGCTTATCGCTTCCATGAACTGTTAAGCGCCAAACATGAAATTATTAACTTCACGCCCGATAACACCAGGCCATTTTTACGTCGCGGCCACGGAGCAGTTTTGCCGCAACTTTTATGGAAACTACGAAAATTTGATTATATTTACTTACATTACCCCTTTTTCGGTACGGCGGAAATCGTCTGGTTATTTAAAATTTTTTTCAAGCGGCCAAAATTAGTCATCCAATACCACATGGATGTTAAAAACCAATCTCCAGCCGCTAAAATCCTCAGCCTGCCCAGTCGACTGATTCGCGATTCTCTTTTTAACCGAGCAGAAAAAATCGTTAGTGCCAGCCTAGACTATGTCAAAAATAGCCAAATAAAAAAATACTACGAAACTCACATGGATAAGTTTCAAGAAATCCCCTTTGGGATAGACTTGAATAAATTCCAACCCAATCCTATCAGCCAGCCTAGTGCCAACAACTTGGTCGCTAAGGTTAAAAACATCGTCAAGCATATTAATGACTTATTCATCAAAAAAGATCGGCTTGATTTAATCTTTATCGGCGGACTGGATAAAGCGCACTATTTCAAAGGGGTTAGCATTTTGCTTAATTCCCTGCCTAGCTTAGATCAAAGAAGATGGAACTTAAAGATTGTGGGTGACGGAGATTTGCGCTCAGAATATGAAACCCTGGCGACTCGACTGAATCTTGGCAAACGCGTAGAATTTGTAGGCAAACTGGGTGATCAAGAAATGATTAAGGCTCTACAAAATTCCGATTTATTAATTCTGCCTTCAATCAACAACAATGAAGCTTTCGGTCTGGTTTTAATTGAAGCGCTGGCCTGCGGTGTCCCCGTAGTCGCTTCCGATCTGCCGGGAGTTAGAAGTGTTTTTGAAAATAAACGCGAAGGCTTACTGGCTGTCCCCGGAAGCGTTGAAGACTTAAATCATAAACTGGAGTTTATCCTAAAAAATGAAAGCCTGCGTCAAGAGATGGCCAAGGCGGCAAGACATCTGGCTATTCGAAAATATGATCAAGAGCTGATGAAGCAAAAATATGAAAATTTGTTTACTGAACAATCTTTATAAGCCTTATAACCGCGGCGGTGCGGAAAATGTCGTGGCGGCAATGATTAAAGCTTATCAAAATTCGGGCCATGAAGTTTTTTTAATAACTACCCGGCCGGAAAGTCTTGATTTAGGAGAAAATAAAGACTGCCGAACTTTTTATATATCATCAGAATTTTATAATTTAAATAAAAAACCAAAGATCAGCCGCTTATTTTGGCATCTTTATAATTTGCGTGCGACCAAAAAATACCACGCCATAAAAAAAATCTTACAGGCGGAAAAACCGGACTTAGTAATTTCGCATAATCTAATGGGTTTGGATTTTAAAACAGCGCAGACGATTCAAGATTTAAAAATTGAACACCATCATTTTTTACACGATATCCAGCTATTGCATCCTTCGGGGTTGATAATTTACGGCCAGGAAAATAGTGCCGACAGTTTAAGCGCTAAACTCTATCAAAAAGCAACTCAATTCTTTCTGGGTTCGCCCGATTTAATAATTTCCCCTTCCCGCTGGCTCTTGGACGAACATTTAAAGCGCGGATTTTTTAAAAAATCAAAAACGGAGATCAAACATCTAGAAGATATTTTAAATATTAAATTACCAGCAACCGCTAATACCAAACAGCCGCCATTTAAAAATCTTTTGTTTGCCGGCCAAATAGAAAAACACAAAGGAATTCTCTTTCTGCTTGAAGCTTTCGAAAAATTAGCCGGCTCGGAAATGAAGCTGACGATTGCCGGCGACGGCTCCCTCTTGCCGCTTATTCGTGAACGGTTTTCTAAAGACAAGCGTCTTAAAATTTTAGGGCGCTTAAGCAAAGAAAATTTAGAAAAGTCGTTTGAAGAAGCAGATGTACTCATTGTCCCCTCGCTCTGCTATGAAAATTATCCACTAACAATAATTGAAGCGCGGCAAGCAGAGCTACCGATTATCGCCTCTGGTATCGGCGGTATTCCGGAAGCCCTTAAAAATGGAGGTTGGCTCTTTAAGCCTGGAGATGCTGAAAGTTTATTTGCGGAAATAAATAAAAATTAAAAATCTGGCCCTAAGGCCAGATTTTTTTAATTAAACAATCTTTTAAATTAATAAGCTCCAAACTCATGCAATTTTTTCTGGGCTTTAACGTCAAAAATAGTCTTGCGCAAACCGTTCTCTAAAGTAACTACCGGCATCCAGCCGAGCTCGTTGCGGGCCAACTTGATATCCGGCAAAATCAGTTCCGTCATAAAGACCAAATTTTCAGCATAAACAATCTTAGACTTTGATCCAGTTTCATTAATTATAATCTGCGCTAAATCCACCAATTTACAATCAACGTCTGAACCGATATTAATCGGACCGGCAATATCGGTGCTCATAACTTTAGAAACGGCATCTAATAAATCTTCAATATAACAGAAAGAGGAAGAAAAATTTTCATCGCCATTAATTACCAAATCCTTGTCTTCCAGGGCGTTATTAATGAAATCAGGAATCATCTGGCCGTCATTTGATTCCATGCGCGGACCATAAATTCTAAACACTCTGATGATTTTGGTATCAAGCTGGTAAATATCGCGATATGTCGAGACTAAAGTTTCCGAAAATCGTTTGCCTTCATCATAAGAAGCGCGGCTGGAAAGCTGGTCAACAACTCCCGGATCTGATTCGCGCGCTTTGAATTCAGGGTCATCAGAACGACGAGGGCCATAAACAACTGATGAAGAGAAGTGTAAAAACTTCGCATTGTGAGCCAAGGCTAAATCCAGTAAATTTTTAACAACTAAAGAATTAGCTTCCAGGGTTGCCAAGCGATTATTCAAAAAATTGCGTGGCGACATTGGACAGGCTAAATTATAGACTTCTTGGATACCTTGAAACTCCACCTTAAACTTTTTTAGTTCATTAATAGCCATCAAATCAAGCGGCTTAGCTAAATCATGGTTAATAAAAACAAAATTAGGGTTAGCCAATAAATGGTCGATATTGCGCTCACTGCCGGAAATAAAATCATCAATGCAGATAACTTTGCAGGTCTTAATTAATTCATCGCAAAGATGAGAACCGATAAAACCAGCGCCGCCGGCGACCAGGACATTCTTTTTATCAAAAATAATTTTCTTAGGCATATATGATTAGTTATTTATTCTTATTATACCAGCATTAACGCCGCCGTTAAAGTCCTGATCATAGGCGTAGAATGATTCTAAAATTAGTCCATTGCCGCTGAAGACTCGGACATGAGGAGCAGCGCCGCTATAAGTACTGAGAATTATTTCAGAAATACCGTCGCTATTAATATCTCCGGCAGACAAGTTAACGCCGCCTTGCCAACTTTTACCATAAGCCAAGAACTTATTAATCAACTGGGCTCGATGGTTATAGACTTTAACTTGGGGTTCCCGCCCGGCTCCGGGAGTAATTATAATTTCTGCCTTATTATGATCTTTGCGGCCATCTAAATTAGCGACCGCTACATTAACGCCGCCACGAAATTTTTTTTCATAGGCTAAAAAGCTACCGATTAATTTCCCTTCGGCATTAAAAATTCTGACTTGCGGTTCGCTGCCTTTTCCAAAGCCGACTACAATCTCCGGCAAACCCTTGCCGTCAATATCGCCAGCGGAAATATTGAATCCGCCGCGCCAGTTACTCGGGGCCGCAAAAAATTGCACTTTTAAATTTCCTTGATAATCAAAAATTTTAATTTGCGGGCTGCCGCCGGAAGCGGGAGCGACAACTATTTTTTTAGCGCCGCTATTATCCAAATCTATTAAAGCGACGTTTAAGCCGCCGCGGAATTTTTTATCGGCCGCCCAAAATTCTCCTAATAATTTTCCTTGACTGCTTAAAATTTTAATTTTGGGCTCATCGCCAGCAGCGGCACCGACCACTATTTCATCAACCCCGTTATCATTAACATCACCGGTTACAAAAGGCGCTCCGGTTTTAATAGCGCCATCAGGCAAATAATAAACCAAATCGCCGTTAGCAGCTGCGACTTTCAGTTTATTCTTTTGGGTAGCTGGTAAAATTAATAAACGGCCGAGATGATTATATAATTTTTCTTTAGCCATCTCAACGGCACGATTGACGTTTAAGCGGCCGTTACCGAGCTGGCCGAGATAGTCAGGATTCAAGCGGCTGATATTATCCGTCGAAGCAAATAAAATGTTAACGGTTTCGCGGCGACTTAACTCTGGATTAGCTTGTTGGATTAAAGCGAGCGTCGCCGAAACCAAAGGCGCGGCCATGGAAGTTCCCGACCAGTAGCCATCGTAATATTTAATCGCTCCGGCACGGCTATCGCCGGTTACGGTGTTAAAAAAACTAATTCCAGGAGCCGCAATATCTACACAGCTAAAACCATAGCTGGAAAATTTAGTTTTTTGATCAAGCGCGTCAGTAGCGGCCACGCCGATAACCATATTTTCACCGACCAAGCTGCCATCATAACAAGCAGGGTAAATTTTAGTCTTATCAATATTATAGCCTTCACCGGCAGCCTGTTCATTTCCGGCAGCCGCCACAATCATCACTCCGGCATTATGAGCGCGGGTAATAGCTTCTTGCAAACCGGCGCTATAATTAAAACTGACAAAACTAAGGTTAATAATATCGGCGCCGTTATTAAGAGCATAGTCGATAGCCCGGATAACGTCACTGACTCGCCCTTCGCCCTTATCGTTTAAAGCCTTAAGCGGCATAATTTTAGCGCGCCAAGTTACTCCGGCTACGCCTTGATTATTATTGCCGCGAGCAGCAATAATTCCCGCTACCATGGTTCCATGGGAAATCCCAGCCTCTGTCCAACCGTCGGCAAATTTAGGCGAGGGGTCGGGAATATTAGTTGAAAAATCCCAACCATTAACGTCATCAATGAAACCGTTGTGATCATTATCAACTCCGTCACCAGAAATTTCGCGATTATTTGTCCAAATATTATCGCGCAAATCGGGATGATTTATTTGAACGCCGGAGTCAATAACAGCAATTACTGTTTCTGGGCTTTCCGAAACTTTTTCCCAAGCGCTATCGGCTTTAATTTTAGAGAGATACCACTGATTGCCAAAAAAAGAGTCATTAGGCGTAAAACCAGCATAAACCGGCACGGCGAGCGCGCTTAGAAGTATAAAAAAAGATGTTATTATTTTATTCATATAACATCTATATAATACCACAAACGGGGGTTTTTACAAATTGTAAAACAATCGATTTAAGCGCTTAAAATTTCTTTTAAAGTTTCTTCGGCGCATCTTTGCCAGCTAAAATTCCGCGCTCTTTCCAGGCCCTTATTTATTAATTCTTGATGTAGCTCGCGGTCATTAATAATTTTAGCCATCGCCTCGGCAATCGCCTTTTTATCTTCATGGTTAAAATATAAAGCGGCATCAGCGGCAACTTCTTTAAAAACCGGAATATCTGAACAAGCGACCGGCAAACCGCAAGCCATAGCTTGTAAAATAGGAATGCCAAAACCTTCATGTTTGGAAGGAAAAATAAAAGCGCTAGCGCCGTTAAAAATACAGGGCATATCTTCTTCGGCTACCCAGCCGGGCATCAAGACCTCATTGTTTAAATTAAACTCTTCAATAACATATTTAACTTCATCATAACCGAAGCTGGCATCGCCAATCAAAACTAATTTTTCCTTAATTTCTGGATGACCATCGTGCATGATAGATAAAGCTTCAATCAAAGCGGGAGTATTTTTTTTCTTTTCTAACCGTCCGACATACAAAAAATAAGGCTGCTCTAAATTATATTTTTCCAGCTTAGCTTTAATTTTTTCTTGGTCACGGCCCATCTTATATAAATCATCGTTATAACCGTTATGGACAACACTAATGCTATCAGCCTTAGCGCGCGGATAAAAACTCAAAATATCTTGCTTAGTAAAATTGGATACTGTAATTATTTTTTTAGCGCGACGCAAGGCAAAATCAGTTGACCAATATAAATAATCTAAAGATTCGGAGTGATATTTTCCTAAAGTAAATAAGCGCACTAAAAACTCCACAATTTTTTTAGATAGGGCGCGATCAGTCTTAACTCCCTTGGATTGATAGAGATTTCTATCCCGAGCAAAAGCAATGTCATGAATCGTGTTAATTGTTCGTTTAGGATAAACTAAGGGCATGGTATGGGCCGGAATAAATAGGATGTCGGGCTTATGAAAAATCATTTCTAAAGTCAAACGACCTAAGGTCCAAAAAGAAAGGAAAGGCCAATGTAAAAATTTAACAGAAAAATTCGGATTATCTTTAATAATCTCCTGTAACTCCGAAGACGGCAAATCATTCAAATAAAGAAGATATTTATTTTCCTTATCAATTTTGGCTAAATTTTTAATTAAGTAAAAAGAGTACCATTCAGTACCAGTCTTTCTTTTTAAATTAGCCCTGGAGGCGTCTATTCCAATAGTCATAAATAAATAGCAGCTAACCGATAGGTTAGCCGCTTATTTGGTTGCTAAAATACTGCGCTTATATGAATCTAAATTGTCTAGGGCAATCCCGGTTCCCTTGGCAACGCAGAGCATGGCATCGTCAGCAACATAAGCCGGCACACCAGTCGTGCGCGCAATTAATTGGTCCATGTTACGAAGCAAAGAGCTCCCTCCTGTTAAGACAATTCCCTTATCCATAATATCCGCCGATAATTCCGGAGGGGTTTTTTGCAAAACTTTCTTGGAGGCGGAAATTATTGCTTCTAATTCGTGTTGGATAGCTTCGGTAACATCATCGCTGGAAACAGTAATACTGCGCGGCAAACCGGTAACAATATCGCGGCCGCGGACTTCCATGTGCAGCTTATCTTCCATATACAAAGCTGAGCCGATATTTATTTTAATTTCCTCCGCGGTCCGTTCGCCGATTGCTAGATTATATTTTTTGCGGACATACTCTAAAATTGCAGCATCAAATTTATTCCCGCCTACTCTTACTGAAGTGGAGGCCACGACGCCGCCTAAAGAGATAACTGCCATTTCGGCGGTACCGCCACCGATATCAATGACCATATGCCCGGTCGCCGAACCGATTGGAATATCAGCGCCGATAGCTGCGGCCACCGGCTCCTTAATAATATAGGCGGCTTTGGCTCCCGCCGCAATCGTCGCTTCAATTACCGCCCGTCTTTCAGTCGAGGAAATCCCGGCCGGAACCGCAACCATTACCTCTGGTCTAAATAAGCGCAAACCACCCAAAGTCTTATTAATAAAATATCTAATCATGGCTTCCGTCGCCCGATAATCAGCAATCACCCCGTCTTTTAAGGGTTTAACCGCCATAATAGTATCGGGAGTGCGACCCAACATATCTTTGGCTTCATTGCCAACGGCCAATATTTTTTTGTCTGCAATTGATACGGCCACAACGCTCGGTTCATTAACAACAATGCCTCGCCGAGGCAAATAAACCAAGGTATAAGTTGTACCCAAATCAATCCCGATTTGTTTAATAAACATAAGATAATATACAGACCTATTCTAACCGCTTACGCGCCTTTAGTCAATTTAGAGATATTTGCTAATCAATCATCTGCTCATCGTCATCGTCGCTGTCTTCACTTTTTTCCTGATTATCAATTATTTTTAGCACTTTTTCAGCAAATTGAAAAGTATCAAAATCATCCTTAAAAAAGACATAATCAGCACCGATCTCCAAGCTGCGCTGGCGGCTGTCCTCGTCGCTTAAATCAGTAAAAATAAAAATTTGCCTTTCACCGAGTTCCTCATCTGATTTTAAACGCTTCACAATTTCAAAGCCATCAATTTTTGGTAAAATTAAGTCTAACACAATAAAATCCGGTTGGAACTCTCGCAAATTATCCATTAGCTCCTCCGCCTCTTCTTCTGCCTCGCTTACTTCCACTTCCAGGCCAGAATTAGAAAATTGTGCCTCTAAGCCATAGAGGATATTGGCGTCATCTTCAATAATAAAGATTTTTTTAGATTTCATACTTATTTTATTACTTATTTTTTTAATTTTTTCCACCAGGTCTGATTATTTTTATACCATTCCACTGTTTCCTTTAGGCCATTCTCAAATGAATGCTGTGGTTTAAATCCTAATTCTTTTTCCGCTTTGGAAAAATCAATGGCATATCTTAAATCATGACCTAAACGATCGCCGACATATTCAATCATTTCTTCCCCCTGGCCCATCAAATTTAAAACAGCTTTGGTAATTTCTAAATTAGTTTTTTCACTATTACCACCGAGGCAATAAGTTTCACCGATTTTTCCCTGTTTAATAATTAAATCAACGCCGTAATTATGATCATCAACATGAATCCAATCACGGATATTCAAACCGTTGCCATAAACCGGAACCTTTTTACCTTCCATTAAATTAGTAACGAATAAGGGGATTAATTTTTCAGGATATTGATAGGGCCCATAATTATTAGAGCAATTGGAAATAGTAATCGGCAATTTATGGGTATGAAAATAAGCTCTAACTAAATGATCACTGGCAGCTTTAGAGGCGCTATAAGGAGAGCGCGGCGAATAAGGCGTATCTTCAGTGAATTTCTTATCGCCCATCTCCAAGGCGCCAAAAACTTCATCGGTAGAAACATGGTGGAACCTAATCCCGCCGTTATTTTTAGCGGCATCCAGCAGAACGCGCGTACCTTCGACATTAGTCTTAACAAAATCAGAACTGTCGCTGATTGAACGGTCAACATGGCTCTCGGCCGCAAAATGGACAATTAAATCTACGCCTTGAACAGCTGTCTCTACTAATGCTTGGTTGCAAATATCGCCATGAATAAATTCATAATTAGGATTGTTTTCAAGATCTTTTAAATTATCTGGATTACCGGCATAAGTCAAAAGATCGAGATTTCTAATTTGATCTTGTGGATATTTATTCAACCAGTAGTGGATAAAATTGGAGCCGATAAAACCGGCGCCGCCAGTCACAAGTAACTTCATAATTAAGCGGTTAATTTTTTAGCTATTTCTTCCATATCACCGGGACCATATTCAATTTTTGGCCAATTTACCAGACCATCCCCTTCATGGCGCGGTATTAAATGAAAATGAATATGAGGAATTTCTTGCCCGGCCACTGGGTCATTATTGGATGACATATTATAACCAGGAACATTTAATTTTTCCTTTAAAAGCGCACCGACCTTTTTAGTTGCCAAAGCCAGCGCTGTTAAATCAACTTCCGATATTTCTTCCAAGTTGGCGTAATGAGCTTTGGTAATAACCAAGGCATGGCCGCTGGTAGTAGGCTTAATATCTAAAAAAGCCAAAGTTTTTTCATCTTCATAAATCTTATAAGCAGGCAGCTCACCGGCCACAATTTTGCAAAAAATACACATATATTTTTTGATTAGCTTATTTTATAAGGACTTTCAGGGTCTTTCTCCCAACGGATTTCGTCGACTTCTTCCTTCTTGCCTTCACCACGGTAAAGCTTATCCGGAAAGTTAAGACTTAAAGCTGGAATTTCCGAAACACATTTATAACCATGAACTACCCCTGGAGGAACAATTACTAGAGTGGGGTTATTTTCACCAACAATAATTTCCATTTTCTCGCCGTTAGTACTGGAGTTTTCTCTTCGATCCCAAAGATGGAGCGCAAAACTACCCGGACCCAGAAAAACAAAACAATCGCTTTGAGCTACGTGCTCATGCGGACCCCTAATTACCCCGGGATTAGTAAAGCTAGCATAAGACATGGCTGGCTTAAAATCTAATTCATCGGCTCGAAAAAGTTCGGTTAAAAAGCCGCGTTCATCATTATTTTTAGTAAGTTCTTTAATTATTACCTCATTTATCATAAAATTATCTTTACATTTTTATTTTTAATAATCCATTTTGTGCTCCCAAATGGGCAATTTTAGAAGCGGTGTTGCGCGCACTTAGCAGCAAAGCTTTTTTAATATCTCCCTTGAACAATTCAACGCCAGCCGCAAACGTAGAATTAAAAATATCGCCAACACCAGTAGTGTCAACTCGTTTTTTTTCTTGGCATATCGGCTGGTAGTAAAATTTCTGTCCATCGTAAGCGTAGGCGCCGGCGCTGCCAGAAGTAATCAATACTATTTTCGGACCATAACCTTTAATTATTTGGAGCAAATTTTTTTCATCATTAAGAAAGGCGGTTTTTATTTTTTGGCCGCGCAGTTTGGAATGAGCCAGGGCCAGTTCAATTGCCTCATCCTTATTCACCGAAAAAATAAAAGTATTTTTTAAGAACGGCATTAATCTTTTCAAGCCGCTGGAATATTGCGCCTCGCTCGGATTCCAGGCAACTCTGATTCCCTGCCGCGAAGCAATAGCAAAAACTTTTTTCAAAATTGCCGGCCAATTACCTGACAGAGAAGAAATGTAGATATTTTTGGCATTCTTAAGCGCGGCTTCTTCTTTATTAGAAATTTGCAATAGGCCGTTAGCCCCGCGTTCGGTAAAAATTATCCGTTCGCCGGTTTTAGAAATTATAATAAATGAAAAACCACTATGTACGCCCGCTATTTTTTTTATCAAAGAAACCGCTACTTGTCGTTCTTGAAAATTTTTAATTATCGCCCGGCCATTTTCATCATCGCCGATGGCCGATAAACATCCAGCCTTAAAGCCGAAATGAGCCAAATTAACTGCGGCATTAGCCGCGCCGCCGCCATAACTATAGTTGAACTTATCAATTCTAATTTTAGCGCCATATTCAAAGGCTAAAAGCTGTTGGCGTAAAATATCCCGCGGATTATTAATTAAAATCCCTTGATCAGTAAAAAAACTGATATCTCGAGTAGCGCCGCCGATAGTAATAAAATCGTAAATCATATTTTTTAGATTACTTTTATAATATCACAACCCGCTTTTCTTTTCCAGAAAGAACGGCTGGAATCTTTTGGCTAAAACCACCGAAATATTAAAAAATAAAGCGGCCGCTAAAATATTCCAGGCTGATTGATAAAAAACATTGCGCCAAAAAGAAAAGGTTAAAAATCCAGGCAAACCTTGAAAATTAGCCGCTAAAAAAGTAAGAATACCCGCCGCCAAATTATAAACCAAAGTCGCCACTAAAAATAAAACCCAAAAAGAATATAAAGATTTATTGGTTAGCCAATTCTCTAAAATTAAATACGAGGCTACCGCGGCCACCGCCAAACAGATAAAATAAAAGCTAAAAAATTGAAAAGAAAAAGTATCCATCAAAAATCCAAAAGAAAAAATAAAAAATAAAGCGGCCCTAGCCCCAAAAAAGAATAAAATAAATATTAAGAGCATTAAACCGAGATTTATTTGATTAAAAACGCCGGGAAGCGAGGAAATAAAAGCAAATTGCCAAGTAGCAGCCACCAAGCAAACCGCGGCAAAAATTAAGATTTGTCCGACTTTTTTAAGCATAAATTCTTTTAAGGAATGACGATGGAAACAACCGTTAAATCATTTAAATTAACTAACGGCTCAATAATGGCCGCCTGCCAAACTTCATTACTTTCACTTTTAACTTCCGAAACTTTGCCGATTACCAGGCCGCGAGGAATGTTTCCGCCCAATCCGGAAGTAATTACCATATCGCCCAGGGCAATCTTTTCTAATTGCGGAATGTAATTCATGTTAATTGTCAGCCCTAAATTGCCATCGGTAATTCCCTTGGTTTTATCCTCATTTTGCAGGCTAGCGGCTAATTGGCAGCCGGGGCTAGTCACCAAACAAATCCGGGAACTCGTATCATTAACCTCCACAATCTTGCCAATAATAGCGCCGTCGGGGCTAAGTACGCCGTAGTCGGGACGCAAACCATCTTTTTGCCCCCGATTAATCACTAAATCACGGCTATTTTCAGTTGCCGAAAAAGATTCTTCCTTGGCAATTATGTTAGCCAAAACCACGCGAAATTTATTGGCGGCTACAAAATTTAATTGTCCGCGTAATTTTTCATTCTCTCCTTCAACTTCCCGCCAATGAGAATCTTGGATAGTTAGGGCAGCGACTGTTTGTTGCAAGCGATTAATTTCCGAAAGTAAATCAGCTTTTTCTCGATTTTCGCTATAAGAAGAGCTGACCCCTGTACCCCAAACATACAGTTTACTGCTTACCGGTTTTATCAAAAACAGCAAAGCGTTCTCTAGAGGGCGAATAACCCCGATTCCATGTAAAAAAACCAGTAGTCCGAGAACTACCGTAAAAATTAACCAAGGATTGTTTTTCTTAATCCTAATCATATAAACGCAAGTTTCTTAAAAAATAGGAATTAATCAGAACTGGTTGGGAGAATTACTTTTTCTAATAATTCTTTGTTATTTAACAATAAACCGGTCCCGCGGGCAACGCAAGTTAAAGGATCATCCACAATTTTAACCGGAATCTTAGAGGCAGCCGAAATTGCTTTATCTAAACCGCGAAGCAAAGCGCCGCCACCTGATAAATAAAGGCCGCGTTCATAAATATCGGAAACTAATTCCGGCGGCGTAGTTTCTAAAATAGTTTTAATATTATCAATTATCTTACTGACGGTACGCCCAATCGCTTCTCTAATTTGCTTATCATTAATCATAATCGCTTTTGGCAACCCGGTTAATAAATCGCGGCCGCGAACCTCCATTTCTTTCGGTTCATCAAGCGGCACGGCCGACCCAATCCCAATTTTGATGCTTTCAGCCAGCTGCTCGCCGATTAAAATATTAAATTCCTCGCGGATATATTCAATAATATTGCTGTCGAATTCGTTGCCGGCGGCTTTTAGAGATTTCCAAGTAACCACGCCTCCCAAAGAAATAACCGCAATTTCCGTGGTGCCACCGCCGATATCCACAATCATGGTGGCCGTAGCATCGGTTACTGGCAAACGAGCCCCAATCGCCGACGCCATCGCTTCCTCAATTAAATAAACTTTGCGCGCGCCAGCTGATTTAGCGGCATCTTCCACCGCTTTTTTTTCTACCTCCGTTAAATCCAGCGGGATGCCAATCACCACGCGCGGCCGAGAAACTAAAGCAAAATTATCACTGTGGACTTTACCGATAAAATATTTAAGCATTTTTTCGGTAACTTCAAAATCTGAAATCACCCCGTCAACCAGCGGCTTAATCGCTTCAATATGTCCCGGCGTTTTGCCGACCATTTTTTTAGCGGCTTCCCCAACTTCTAAGATTTCATTAGTTCTCTTATTAATGGCGACCACGCTCGGCTCGTTAATCACTAAACCTTTATCGCTAAGATAAACTAGGGTATTTCTAGTACCTAAATCGATTCCTAAATCATGGCTGAATTTTCCGATTAATCTATTGAACATAGTTTAGAGTATTTTAGTAACACTTAGCAAATAGCCAATCATGCTTAGCCTCTTGGCCGCTGATAAAGCATTTTTTATTTTTTGGCGCCTCATTTTCTTTTTCTCTTAGCAATACCCGAGAGACAATTCCATATTTTTCTTTTAGCTGTTTTTCAGTTTCCGGATCCTCGCTCCAACTAGCCTCAAACCAGCCAGTCTGCTCCTTAATTTCATCCCAACTTTCAATTCTATTAATATTTTTCTTAGAAAAATCAACTGCTTGCTGATAGAGGCTCTGATGAATATCAGACATGATGGACGGCAAGGACTTATCTAAATCTTCAACGGCCACCACCTCCTTAATTCCATTGTCTCGTCTGAATAAAGTTACTTTATTTTCCGCAAGCTCCTTTAAGCCGACTTCCAACCTGACAGGCACGCCGCGAACTTCCCAATAATTAAACTTAAATCCCGGGGTTTGTCCATCGCGTTCATCAATTTTGATGCGATAGCTAATTCCAAATTTATTTTTAATGGTCTGGCAAAAATCCAAAACTTGCTGACGGGAAACTTCATCTTTATAAATCGGCACAATTACAATTTGAATAGGCGCGATATTCGGCGGCAAGCGCAAACCATTATCATCGCCGTGCACCATAACCAAAGCGCCCACTGAACGCCAAGAGAGCCCCCAGCTATTTTGGTGAGCAAGATGAGAACTCCCATCTGCACCCAAATAATTTACGCCGAACACTTTAGCAAAATTAGTTCCTAAATAATGGCTGGTAGCTCCTTGAATAGCCTTGCCATCTTTAGCCATTACTTCAACAGTGGTCGTCATAACCGCACCGGCAAATTTTTCATTCTCTGATTTTCGGCCAGTAAAAGTCGGGATGGCCATAAAATCATAAACATCCTTATATATATCCAACATTTTTATCACTTCGGATCGAGCCTCATCTTCATTAGCAAAAGCCGTATGGCCTTCTTGCCATAAAAATTCGCTCCAGCGCAAAAAAGCACGCGGCCGCTTTTCCCAACGAACAACATTCGCCCACTGATTTAAACGCAAAGGCAAATCTTTATAACTCTGAATCCATTTAGCATAAGTTTTATACATCGCCGCTTCGGAAGTGGGGCGGATAGCCAGTTTATTAGTTAACTCTTCGCCGCCGGCATGAGTAACAACAGCCAGTTCAGGCGCGAATCCTTCAACATGATCTTTTTCCGCTTCCAAATTCTCCAGAGGCACAAAAACCGGAAAATAAACATTTTCCACGCCATCATCTTCCAGACGGCGACTAAGTTCAGCTTTAATTAATTCCCAGATTTTTAAGCCATAAGGGCGGACAATACCGCAGCCGCGGACCTCGGAAGATTCAGCTAATTCCGCTTCACGGACGACATCTTGATACCAGGCGGGAAAATCAACTTCTTGTTTTGTAATTGTTCTTTTTTCGCTAATTGCCATATAGTTCTTTTCTTTTATCCTATCCAAAAAATGAGCGCTTGTAAAGCTTCATTTTTTCATAATTTTTAAGGCTTGTTTTACTCTGGCGCTAGTATCTTTAAGCTCCGGATCTACGCTTCCAAGCGCCGCCCGAGCTTCACTTAAAGAATATCCCAAAGACATTAAGGCATCTAACTCATCACTCGAAGACAAGGGGCCGCCAACGCCCAATTTAGAACTGGGGGCGATTTTCATAATCTTGCCCTTAAGTTCTAAAACCAAGCGCTCTGCGGTCTTACGGCCAATGCCGGAAACTTTAGTTAACAGCTCGGCGTCGCCCCTGACAATTGATTCTTTGATGTCGCCGGCCGTCGCAATCGCTAATACGCCTAAAGCCGATTTAGGACCGACTCCAGAAACGCTAATTAACATTTCAAATAAATCTAGTTCTTCCAAACTTTTAAAACCATATAAATCGGAAGCCTCTTCGCGAACGTGATGATGAGTAAAAACCTCCAGCGATTCTCCGGTTTTGATTTCATTTAAAAAATTTTCACCGGCAAAAATCGCATAGCCAATATCACGGACATCCAAAATAAAATAACTAGTAGATTTAGAAATAATTGTGCCCCGTAAATAAGAAATCATATTTTATTACTGTTTTTTAATTTCCGACTTTAGCTGACGGCGAATAACCGCCAGTTCCGGCAAAATAATATTTTTTTTCAACTGAATTAGGCACTTCTGGGCGCCACCACCGCCATGAGCTTCCGTTAATTCTTCTTGAGTCTTAGCACTTATCAATTTCTGCAACTTCATTTTTATTATATCATAATCAAAGCCAATAATCTCGATTTCATCGCCAAGCTTAATAGTGTTATGAACCTTAAACAATAAACTGGTTTTACCATCTTTATCTTGAACGGTTCTGACAACCTGGCCGCAAAACTCCCAATCACTTTTGTTATGAGAATCAGCGATATTCTGCTCAGCCTTATCGCCCAATAAAAATCCGGTCGTATAGCCGCGATGAATTAATTTAGTTTCCAGCTCTTTGTATAGATAAGCAAGCTCTTTTTTTAATTTTGGCGCAGCAGTTTTGCTGGCGATTAAATTAAGGGCGCGACGGTAAATAGCGCAGACGGTCGCTTGATAATAAACACTTTTGGCGCGGCCTTCTATTTTAAAACTGGTCACACCCGCCTTAATTAATTCCGGTAAATACTTAATCAAACATAAATCTTTAGAGTTCAGCAAATAAGTCCCATGTTCCTCTTCCACCAACTCTAAATCTTCCTCATGCCCGCGCGCCTTAATAGTGTAACGATTAACATCATATTGCCAGCGGCAGGGCTGGGCGCAGTCACCGAGATTCCCGCTGCGGTTAACAAACATTTTAGAAAGAAAGCAGCGGCCGGAATAGGCCATACACATTGCTCCGTGCACAAAATATTCTAATTCTAATTTTGGCAAAGCTCGATGGATAGCTTTAATTTCTGCCAAGGTTACTTCCCGGCCCAAAACAACGCGGCTAACGCCCTGGTTAAACCAAAAACGAGCGGCTTCCAAATTCGTGCAGTTAGCTTGAGTCGATAAATGCAATTCAGCACTCGGAATAATTTTTTTAATCAAACTAAGAACTCCCGGATCGGAGACAATAAACGCGTCAACTCCCAGCGGTTTCAATTTTTTCAAATAGGCTTCTAGCTTACTAAAATGCTGATTATGCGCAAAAATATTAACTGTAATATAAGCTCGCTTTCCCTGTTGGTGCGCGTCAGCAACCGCTTTTTTAATTCCTAAAAAATCAAAATCATTAATGCGCACGCGCAAAGAAAAATCAGGAATACCGAGATAAACCGCATCGGCGCCATAAACTAAAGCTGTTTGCAACTTTAACATATTGCCCGCCGGCGCTAACAATTCTAATTTCGGTTTTTTTATTTTAACGCCTTCGGTGGTCATAATTTAAGAACGTTTTATTCTGATTAATCCGCTTACTGACATTATTTCAATTCCTTGCTTTTCAATTTCATCTAACAATAAATTCATACCTAAAGAATCCGAAGCCATATGGCCGGCAATTACAACATTGATGTGATATTTTTCAGCTTCCTTGCGATGCTCTTCAGACATATGCATGCCGATAATGGTGCCGATGCCATACTGCGACATTTTTTCATAAATATCTTTTGAGCCGCTGGTGCCGCCAGTAAATTCAGTCACGACAATCTTGCCGCAGCTGCTATCTTCGGAGCCGGCAAAAATCATCGGACCAGCTTTGCGTTTCTTCGCTTCGGCATATTCAGGAATGGACATTAGAAGTTCCATTAAATCACCGACAGTATCTAATTTTTCTCTATTTTCCTGGACAAGATTCTCCATAAAACTAGCACCTAAATTGTCGGCCGGTGTATGAATACACATAAAATTAGTGTCCAAAGCTCTAGCGGCGTCAACTGCGCGGTCATGATTAATTGGCGAAATTCCGCGGTGAACTTCACTAATGCGCGATTTAATCACTGACTCAGCAATATTAATCGGCACGCCATAACTAGCCAGAACTTGGGCCTGCAGAGCCATCACATCAGATAAATCGGCTAAAGCGCTACCTTCGGGATGGTGAGCTATTACTAAATCAATATCCCCTAATTGCTTAGCCAATAAAAGCTCGGCTGTTTCAATATCGATTCCAACCATAATTTTTTTAACTTCCCGGCCGTTGTCAAATAAAACCCGGGCATCGGAATAAGGATTGCTTAATTTTTCCATATCAAAAAATCCCTTATCTTTCTCAGGCAAGGCTTCATATTTTTTATTGACGCGTGCCAAATATTTTTTAACTTCCGCCTCTCCGCGCAAATCAGCTTTCATCCCCAGTTTAATGGCTAAATCATAAATTTCTTTTGTCTTCATATATTATTACTTAAATATTAATAACTTGATTTTTTTATTTAAATCAAACCGCGCAATTTTTTAATCCGCTCTTCTACCGGCGGATGAGTTGCTAGCATCCGCGTCAACCAACCAATCCTGTTAGTCTCTTTAAATGGCGAGGCGATATATAAATGAGCGGTGGCGCGATTAGCGACTTCCAGCGGTTCCCGGTCAGCCGAAATTTTTTCTAGAGCCCGCGCTAAACCTTCAGGGTAACGAGTAAGCAAGGCACCATCAGCATCGGCCGCAAATTCTCGCTTGCGCGAAATAGCAAACTGCAGCATATAGGCAAACACTGGTGCTAAGATTGATAAAACAATCGCGACAATCGTAATAATTAACTGCAGTTGATTATTTTCACTATTACTGCGCCGGCCGCCAAAAAATGACCAATGGCGGAACCAGTCGGCAAGAAGAACTACCAAGCCAACCAAAACCGTAACTACCGTTGATAATAAAATATCGCGGTTACCAATATGCGAAAGTTCATGGGCAATTACGCCTTCTAATTCCGCCTTATCTAATTTCTGTAATAGACCGGAAGTAACGGCAATCACGGCATGTTTTGGATCTCTGCCGGTAGCAAAAGCATTAGGGGCAGTATCGTCGATAATATAAATTTTCGGCGTCGGGAGGCCCGCTGTAATACAAAGATTTTCTACCAAATGATACAATTCCCGATTAGAATCATGGTCTATTTCATGCGCCTGGCTCATCATAAGTACCATTTTATCGCTATTATAATAAGCAAAGAAATTGGCCACAATACTAAAAATTACGGCAATATATAAAATGGAAGAGTCTTCCATGGCAACGCTAAAAATATAGCCGACAATAATAATAAAGACAAAAAACCCGGCCAAATAGGCCCAGGTTTTTCGCTTGTTAGAATCGCTATGAGTATAAAGACTAGCCATATTTATTCTTTCTTTTTACCAAACCCCTCAAAGGCCTTTAAAACTTCCATTGGGGTCATAAAGACAACGGTATTGGATTGGTCGGAAGAAATATCGTTAATTGCTTGCAAAGTTCTCAGATGCAAGGCGCCGTCAGAGGCAGCTAACATTTTGGCGGCCGCGGCAATATTGGCGGCGGCGGCCAGCTCGCCTTCAGAATTAATTATTACCGCGCGCTTTTCGCGTTCCGCTTCTGCTTGTTTAGCGATAGTTCTTTCCATTGATTCCGGCAAAGAAACATCTTTCAGCTCTACGTTGTTGACTTTAATTCCCCATTCATCAGTCTCCTTATCAACAATTTCTTTAATGCGATCGGCAATTTCATCGCGCTTGCTTAAAAGTTCATCCAAAGTGACAGAACCGACGATATTACGCATAGTTGTTTGCGCATATTGGCTGATAGCGTAGAAAAAATTCTCTACTTCAATTACCGCCTTTTCAGCAAAGGCAACTTTGTAATAAATAACGGCATTAACAGTTACCGAAACATTATCGCGGGTAATTGCCTTTTGGTCTGGAACATCAACCGCTTTAACGCGGATATCAACTTTTTTATATGTTTGAAAAACCGGAATCAAAATACGCCACCCCGGCTCCATAATCCCGGAAAATTTTCCCATCGTGAACCGAACACCGCGTTCATACTGATTAATTTGTTTTAAACTACTGAGAATAAAAATAACGACAATGGCAATAAGATAAAGTGCTGGCATATAATTTTAATTAAATTAATTATCTAGGAACTAAACTAGAATTTAACTTCTACATTTTTTCTTTCAGCCGCATCCTCAATCTCAAAAAATTTGCGCGCGCTAAACTTTAACCAGCCGGCAATCATATTATTCGGGAAAACTTGAATCTTGGTATTAAAATCGCGAACATTAGTATTGTAGAAGCGGCGGGAAGCTTGAATTTTATCTTCCGTATCGGTTAATTCTCTTTGTAATTCTAAGAAATTTTGGTTGGCTTTTAAATCAGGATAACTTTCGGCGAGCGCGAAAATTGACTTCAAGGTTCCTGATAAAGCATTTTCTGCTTTGGCTTGTGCTTCAGCGTCGCCGCCTTGCTGAGCAGACATCGCTTGATTACGGGCATTAATTACTTTTTCAAAGGTAGCCTGCTCGTGGGCGGCATAACCTTTAACGGTTTCAATTAAATTAGGAATTAAATCATAACGGCGCTTAAGCTGAACATCAATATCGCTCCAAGCCTCGTCCACCCGATTTTTTAAGCGAATTAGGCCGTTATACATAGCGATTACAAATAATGCAACCACGACGACAATTCCCAAAATTACATAAAGAATAGTCATAAATTTTTAATTATTTTTGTTAAATTAATTTATAAAACTTTAAAATATTATAACAGAAAATGGCTATTTTTTCAAGTTAACGTCCTGGCCTTTCTTTTTAAATCCAATTCTGACAGTTTTATATTCAGCCGGGTCAAATCTAACACTTTTCATGCCCTTCTCAAAATCATCTAAAAATTTGTTGCCTGAACGGAAATAAAAAACAATCAGAAATATTAATGGCACCAAAAAGCTTAGAGATTCAACGCTAAAAAAAGAGTCGCGATTCTTAATTAAAGCGGAAACAAGCAGAATTATCGGGATTAACAAGACAGACTTGATTCTGCCCATGATAAACCTAAAAAAAGTCATCATTATCTTCTGAGCTTGTGGAGGGATTGATTCTTCTTTGTCAAATGTGGACCCGGAATTAACAGTTTGTTCGGCATTAACAGGACTGTTAATATTTTCTTGTTCCATAATTATTTAATTATTTTCAAATTAATAACCACCGGCTGCCCGTCAATCTTTATTTCTTTACTAAAATCAGAGGTTGAGGTTTCGGCAGCTAAAACTAATGATTCGCTTAAAGTTTCTTTGGCAATCTCAGCGCCTAATTTTTTAACGGCTTCAGAAATTTCCGCCGACTCTGAAATAATTTCCACATCAACCTTATCTCCTAAACTAAGACCGGCATCCTTGCGCGATAAATTAATAAAGCGAATAAGTTCGCGCTTAATTCCTTCCAACCTAAGTTCTGGGGTAATCTCTATATCTAATTCTACTTCCAGGTTTTCAAAACCAGCCGCCAAATCCAAACTCTTAATATTAAGTTCATCTTTAATTAATTCCTGATAAGCCTCCTCTAAATCGATGCTGCCTTTCACAATCGCTTGGTTCAGCATCTGTCTAATCTTAATACCCGCGACGTCGCGTTTGGCTAAACCAATTTCCACAATCCTTCTGACCATGGCCATCTTTTCCAGAGTTTCATCTTTTTCTATTTTAAGAAAGACCGGCCAAGATTCTAAATGAACTGATGCTTGGCCATTTTGAAAATCTAGCCCATTTAATTTCTGCCATAAATTCTCCGCCATAAACGGCATAAATGGCGCCATTACTTTAGCTAATTCCGACATTATCAATTTAGTGGTCAGTAGCGCATTTTTCTTATCAGTCTCATCATCCGACTTAAACCGATCACGGCTTCTTCTTAAATACCAAGTAGAAAACTCATCAATAAACTCGGTAATTGGCCGCACTGCTTTCGGCAAGTTATAAGCTTCCATTCCTGCTCCGACTTCCGCTAGTAGCGCATTAAACTTTAACATCAGCCATTTATCTAAAACGTTATCGCTATTTAAAACTTCGTTCTTTAAATCGCCATAGCTTAAATCTAAAATAATTTCCTGATTTTCTTGCGCATAGAGCTCATAGAACTTATAAACATTAAAGAGCAGCATGATGTTCTTGCGTAAAGACTCCTCGGTTCCCTTTTCTGAAAAATTTAAATTTTCGGCGGCCATGACCGGTGAAGATAAAAGTTGGGCGCGCAGAGCATCGGCGCCATATTTTTCCATCACCAAATAAGGATCGGGATAATTTTGCAAGCGCTTAGACATCTTTTTGCCATCTTCAGCTAACACAATGCCGTTAGCAATCACATTTTCAAAAGCGTGGCTTTTCTTGATGCCGCCGGAAATGACATGGAGATAATAGAACCAAGCACGAGTTTGATCAACGCCTTCAGCGATGAATTTCGCCGGAAAATTCTGCTCAACCTTTTCTTTATTTTCAAAGGGATAATGATACTGAGCATAAGGCATAGAGCCGGACTCAAACCAACAATCCAAAACGTCCGGGATGCGCTTCATGGCGCCGCCGCATTTAGCGCAAGCAAAAGTTAAACCGTCAACTTTATCTTTATGAATATCATCTATTTTCTGGCCGCTTAATTTTTCTAATTCCGCGACACTGCCGATAACCTGGCGCTCGCCGCAGGCGCATTCCCAGATTGGAATAGCACTGGCCCAAAAACGCTGACGAGAAATAGACCAATCACGCGCGCCCTCCAACCAATTACCGAAGCGGCCTTCTTTAATATGTTCCGGGAACCAATTGATTTTTTTAGCGCTCTCTAGCAAGCCATCTTTAATTTTGCTAACACTCACAAACCAAGAAGAGGTCGCGTAATTAATCAGTGGCGTATCGCATCGCCAGCAGTGCGGATAACTATGTTCATATTTTTCTTTATGAAATAACAATCCATTCTTGGCTAAATATTTAATAATCTCTATATCGGTTGTAGTGTGGTCGCCAATCGGCTTAACATGCATCCCGGGAAAATCAGTGACTTCCGGTTTAAAAATGCCATCCATACCAACGTGTTGAACAAAAGGTAAATTATTGGCTTTGCCTAAATTCATATCGTCCTCGCCGAAAGCGGGTGCAATATGAACGACACCGGTGCCATCAGTCGTGGTTACAAAATCACCAGCGTAAATTTTCCAGCCATTATCATGATTGGCTAATTTAGTATCACTCGCGTAATAGCTGAATAGGGGTTTATAGGATTTGCCGACAAGCTCATTGCCGTTGATTATTTTAATATCATATGTTTCATCACTATCATTAGATCCTTTTCTAGCCAAAACCTCATTTTTTTCACTGCTAACATTAACGATTGAATACCCTGGAAAAATTATCGTTGCCAACCGTTCTTTAGCGACAATATATTGAACGTCATCCATTTTAATTTTCACGTATTCAATCTCCTGGCCAACGGCCAAAGCGACATTACCGATTAAAGTCCAAGGCGTTGTTGTCCAGGCTAAAATGAAAGTTCCCGGCTCATCAACTAATTCAAACTTCGCAATCGCGCTTAAATCCTTAATATCGCGATAACCTTCGGTTACTTCCGATTGCGACAAAGTCGTTTCACAGCGCGGACAAATATGCATGGAACGATAATCTTGATAAATCAAATCCTTATCCCATAATTCCTTAAAAACCCACCAAACCGATTCCATAAAATTCAAATCCATGGTGCGGTACGAATTTTTCATATCTACCCAGCGGCCCAAACGATTAATAACTTTCTCCCATTCGCCGGCATAAGTCATCACTTTAGAACGACAAATATCATTAAACTTACCAACACCGAGTTCTTCAATATCTTTTTTCTGTTTAGTTCCTAATTCTTTTTCCACAATATTTTCAATCGGCAAACCGTGGCAATCCCAGCCCCATTTTCGCTCTACATGGTAACCATTCATCGTAAAATAACGTGGTACGACATCTTTCATTATACTAGCAACTAAATGCCCGTAATGCGGCGTGCCGGTAGCAAATGGGGGGCCGTCATAAAAAACATAATCGCCTTTAGGCGCCTCTTGCGCGAGAGATTTTTCAAAAATTTTAGAATTATTCCAAAAAGCTAAAGCCTCTTCTTCCATTGAGACATAGGGGCTTTTTGTTTTTTCTTTTTCTGCTGGCTTATTCATATAATATTAAAAAATTTATTTGCTAATTTCTAATTTTTGGCTAATTATTTTGGCGGCGTATTCGGCGGTTGAAGGCTTATCAAAAACAAACTCACCCTTGAATTTCTCCCCGTTAATTAATAGGGGTAACCAGAAAATATCATCCGCCCACATCTTCTTATAAGGAATATCATTAATCTTAAACCATTGCGGCCGCATTTCTTCGGTTTCTTGCGGCTCACCGGAAAATTTATCAACTCGGAAAACATAGACCTCTAAATCAGGCGTCGCGTCGGCAAAGTTAAAGTTTAAAACTCCCACTTCCAGCAAATCACCAGCTACAATATTTGCCTCTTCAAATAACTCACGCGCCGCCGCTTCTTCAATAGCCTCGCCTTCTTCAACTTTGCCGCCAAAACCATTCCAACGGCCCGCTCCAAAACCGCGCTTTTTCATTCCGAGCAACACTTGGCCATTTTGATAAATTATAACTAGTGTTAATTTCTTCATTAAATTATAAAAATTTTATCAATTCTTCTGGGGTTTTAACAACGCCGCTAAATAACGCTTTACGGCAAGGTTCGGCATCATTTTCATCTTGGACATAAATCGGCTTATTAAGCGCGACAGCATAACCAATTTCCATATTAACGCTTACCCCCGCATAACCATCCTTATTATAAACATAAATTACGTCAGCCATGCGCATTTTATAAAAATGATCATGAGTCAAACCAAGCGCCACATATTTACGATCAGATTCTTTAATCTCACTCCAAACGCCGCCAGAAGCGCGATAAAGATGAGGCTCATAAACAACCGCGCCTAAATTTTTAAGACGCTCAGAAAAGTCTCTCATCTCGGAAGCAAAACTGGAGCTGCCACACATCACGACTGATTTCATATTGGTTTATTAAAAAATAAATAATAAACTATTGCAATTCCGCCAAGGCCTTTTCTAGTTCGTCTCTGATAAACCGCGAATTATCATAAACATTCTGCCAGTAGCGTAAAGGGTCGCCTAAACTTCTAGGAATTTGGTTGAGAAAACTATTTTTTTCTTCCGTCCAGCCGGCGGCTTCATTATAGAGACTGTGCATTTCTTCAAATTCCTGCCCGGCTAGCCCATGTTTCTTGCAATATGGTTGCCAGAGACGCTGAAATTTTTCCTCTGCTAAATCTACTAAACTTTTTGCTTCGGCAATCTTATCTTGCAAACTAATCATCATGTCTACTTTATCTCCACCTCGAGTTTCCTTCAAATTCCTGATTTTTTGCCAATCATCTTCTTCTAGGACTCCATAAGTCCGAGGCAAAAAAGTTAAATCTCCGGCAAAACGGCTCTTATCAACCTTTTCTTTGTCTTCATAAAAATACCGCTCTTGCTTTTCTTCTATCCCTTTCCAAGCACGATGGCGAGGATTATTTTTAAGAAAAATATAAACGCCGCCTCTGGTTGGCTCAATAAAATCTTTTTTATTTAATTCATAGGCATCACCTTGACTGGCGTGTTCCTGCAAATAATCGCGCAAGATCGCTGCTTGTTCAAAGTCCTCCTGTTTTATCGCTTCATCCAACTGAGCCGAAACCAATTTTAAATCCGGATTTTCTTTTTTAAGTTCGGAGGTACGCGGAGTCATTTCCATTTTTTCCAAACCCATACATTTAAAATTAATACGAATTAATAAAAATTATCTCCCGGTTTCCGGCATCTTCACCCATTTATTAGCCTTCAGATGCCAATCGGAAACGTCGGTTGCCTGGATTTCATCCCAAACTTTTTTGGCGGATGCGGTATATAATTTTTCATTTCTGACTAATTTGCGAAAATCTTGTAATTTGGCTGGTAGTTTTGAACCACGTTCTTCTAACTCTTTCAGTTCTAAATCAATATCCAAATTATCAGCATCTTTGACAATTTTGGCTTCCAAAGAATTTCGTTCTTCATATTCTTTAAACACCTCACTATAAAAATCAGCAAAAATAGTCTCCGCCAAAGAATCATGAGCCGCCTGGTCATCGTTCGCTTTAGTATAAACTTTTTGAATATAACCTAAATCAGAAGTTCTAATTTCAGAAATATCATGGACTAGAGCCATTTTAATAATTTTATTTTCATCAACATTCTTTTCCATCCGGGCTAACATTAAAGCCAGCCAAACAACGCGATAAGTGTGCTCATGGACGCTCGCGCAATCTAAACCAAAATGCTGGCGCCAAGCGCGCGGCACATTGCGCATTGTGCCTAATTCAAATAAAAAATTAATATCGTTATTCATAAATTTATTCGGTCATTTCTTTAATCGCCAGCTCTAAATCATCGGCGATTTGACTAGAATTATCATACACACCATTCCAATAAGCGAGCGGTTCACTGATAAAATCCGGCATCGCTTCCATTTTCTTACGCAATATATCCTGCGTTTTTGGCAGACCCGGAAAATATTTCGGAATACTTTCAGTGTCAGCTTTTAAAATCGGTTCGCGCTTATTATACATTTGAAAAATATTATCAATCTTTGCTTTCGCAATATTTCTTAGCTCTTGCGCTTCGCTGTATAAATTGTGAAGAGAAGATAAATAATCAGTTCTCTCGTCTAAATCTTCAAGATGCTTGTAATGTCTGACATCATCCCAAAGTTCCCTGGCAAACCCGCCCAAATATTTATCATTGCCTTTTAAATAATGAGAAAAAGAAGATGACTTAACAATATCTTTGCCAACATACAAATCAGCCATTTGCTTTGATTCAATTCCCTGCCAAGCTCTCATAGCCGGACTATCCTCCTCGTCCTCTGACTCTGATTTTTCCTTTTCATCTTCCAGAATATCTTCCTGACGAATACAAGGTAGCGGCTGATTATTTTTGCTTAATTTTTCTTGGATATCCCGCAGACAGACTGCTTGTTCATAGTCTTCCTCAGAAATTGCTTCTTTCATTTGCAGATTAATATATTGCAAAGCACCGAGTTCTTTCTTTTTCTCCGGACTAGCTGAAAAATTTGGCATCTTTTCAGAGCTCATATTTTCTAAATTATTTTAAAATCTAACATTTTAATAGGCGTCTCCCAATTTACTTTATCGCCATAAAAAGATTGATAGTTTTCAAGCATATCTTCGCGGCTCGCGAATTTTTCATGACCAATAAAATCCTCCTCTTTAATGTCTTGTAATTTCTTTTCTTTAAGCGCGATAATCTCGGCGGTAGCAAATTTTTCTTTAGTTTCCCAAACTAATAATTCAACCTGATCGCCAATTTGCAAATCTTTATCATCAAACAAACGCCAAGTTGCCGTCTTCCGGCCGGCCAATATTTCCTCTGCTAAATTTTTTCTAAACTTTAGCGTTTTCATAAAATTTATTTCCCATGACACTTTTTATACTTCAAACCGCTGCCGCAAGGACAAGGATCGTTGCGGCCAACCTTCTCGCCACTTTCATCCTTAGTCTTTTCATGAACTAAGTCGGCGGTATTACGCGCTTCCGCCTGTTTATGCATTTCTTTTTGGGCACCGGTGAATTCCAATTTAGCGGCTGGTTGATTAGCAAACATTTTCACCGCCTCAGTTTCCAATGCTCGTTCAGCGGCTGCCGCAAAAGCTTCTCCGGCCTTGAAAATTGAATAAGCAACATCCCGATTAATTAAATTATTTAATTCTTGATACATCAAATAAGCTTCCTTTTTATATTCCACTAGCGGGTCGCGCTGGCCATAGCCGCGCAAACCGATGCCGCGGCGCAAGTAGTCAACAGTTTCCAAATGCTCAACCCAAAAATTATCAATCGTTCTAATAAGGATTCCCTTTTCTATTTCTTTAAAATCAACGCCCGCCGCTGAAAACTTATCAGACATAAGAGCATAGCGATTTTCAATTTCGGTTTCTAAATAAGAAATTATATTTTCCCTGATTATTTCTGGGCGCCCACCGGCAGCAACTAAAGAATTTAATTTTTCCTTAACTTCTTCAGAAACCGACATAATAGTTTTAACGGTTTCAAAAATTTCTTTGAGATTCCAAGCGGCAGCCTGTTCAGCGGCAGTATGAAAATCAACAACTCCTTTAACTTCATCCTTAACCATCGGAATAACAATCTCCGCTAAAGTTTTAGGCGCGCCTTCTTCCGACTTAATAATTCCTTCACTTAAATCAATTATTTCGCGGCGACGACGATAAATCGCAGTCCGGTGCTTATTAATAACATCATCGTATTCAACTAAATGTTTGCGGATATCAAAATTATTGCCTTCAACTTTTTTCTGGGCGCTTTCAATTGATTTGGAAATCATCTTATTTTCAATCGGCATATCGGCCGGGACATTCAAAGTCTTCATCAAATTCTTCATCCGGTCGCCGCCGAAAATCCGCATCAAATCGTCATCGGTAGAAACATAAAACTGTGAAGAACCGGGATCGCCTTGGCGGCCGGCGCGGCCGCGCAACTGGTTATCAATACGACGCGATTCATGACGTTCCGTGCCAATGACATGTAATCCTCCTGCGGCTTGAACCGCCTCTTGCTCAGATTTCTCTGGAGGATTGCCTCCTAAAATAATATCAACACCGCGGCCGGCCATATTAGTCGCCAGAGTAATCGCTCCCCGGCGTCCGGCCTGAGCGATAATTTCCGCTTCCCGTTGATGGTTTTTAGCATTTAACATTTGCGGCCTTAGTCCTTCACGTTCCATCATTTCCGTTAGGATTTCGTTCTTCTCAATGGAAATCGTACCAATTAAAACCGGCTGGCCCTTTTCACTGCGTTCTTTAACATCGCGGATAACCGCCTTGAACTTATCTTCTTCAGTGCGATAAATTAAATCATTCATGTCTTTTCGGACATTCGGGCGGTTAGTTGGAATAACAATCGTTTCTAAATTATAAATTTTATGGAATTCTTCCGCTTCGGTGGCCGCGGTTCCGGTCATACCAGACAACTTGTGATACATTCTAAATAAGTTTTGGAAAGTAATCGTGGCCATGGTCTGAGATTCTTTTTGAACCTTAACACCCTCCTTGGCTTCAATTGCTTGATGTAAACCCTCGCTATAACGGCGGCCAGGCATCATGCGGCCGGTGAATTCATCAACGATAACTATTTCGCCGTCTTTAACCACATAATCTTTATCGCGTTTGAATAAGACGCGCGCCTTTAAGGCCTGCTCCAAGTGATGAACCTCCTTCACGCCGCCTTCGACATAAATATTTCCCAAACCTAAGATTTTTTCTACTTTTGCAATCCCGCCTTCAGTTAAAGTCGCGGCACGCATTTTTTCATCAACATTATAATCATCATTTTCTTCAAGATGTTCAACTATTTGTGCAAAGCGGGCATATTTTTCGCCCGACTCTTCAGCTGGTGCGGAAATAATTAAAGGGGTGCGCGCCTCATCAATTAAAATAGAATCAATTTCATCAACAATGGCATAATGAAGGGGTCTTTGTACTGTTTGTGCCAGCGTATAAACCATATTGTCGCGCAAATAATCAAAACCAAACTCGTTATTGGTTCCATAAGTTATGTCGCAATAATAAGCATCGCGGCGCGGTACGCGACGGAAATGCTGCAAGCGCTCATCAAATTGGCTCTCATCAATATATTCCGGATCATAAACATAAGCGTTATCATGAACGATAACACTTGTTGTTAGTCCTAGAGCATAATAAACTGGCGCCATCCAACCAGCGCCGACGCGCGCTAAGTAATCATTAACAGTAATTAAATGAACCCCTTGGCCATCAAGGGCATTTAAATAAAGCGGCAAAGTCGCGACTAAAGTTTTGCCTTCGCCGGTACGCATTTCCGCTATTTGGCCACGATGAAGCACGATGCCACCAATAAGCTGAACATCGTAATGTCTTTGCCCCAAAATTCTCACCGACGCTTCTCGAACGGCTGCAAAAGCTTCCGGCAAAACATCGTCTAAAGTTGAACCCTTTTCTAAGCGCATTTTAAAATCAGCCGTCTTAGATTTTAAATCTTCCGGGCTCAAAGCTTGATACTCTTTTTCTAAACTATTTATCTTGGCGACTGTTGGTTTCAGGCTGTCAATTACTTTCTGATTGGCATCAGGAAACAACTTGCTAAAAATACTCATAATTTTTCTATTAATAACCAAAAAATTGCCGTCTAAACGGCTTTCTATTCAATTCCAGTATAATACGGATATTTAATAAAATAAATATTGACAAAATGGATGTTTTTGGACATTAAATCGGATAATAAAAAAACCGCCGATCTATTGACCGGCGGCGAACATATCTGATGCTAATTTTAATTTTTAGCATAGGGGCGGCAAACTTTAGCTTTAGCCTGCCAGAACTTAATCGTAAAACGATGGACAAAAACCGAAGGCTCGGGAGCCTTGGCGACATCAACCTTTTCAGGCATTGTTTCAAGATTAAAGCTTTTCTTTAACCATTCAACTCTTTTGATTTCTTTGGTTTTTTTTGATTCACTAACAATAGCGGTAACTTTTGTTTTTGCCTTTTTACCTACCTTCTTAAAAAAAGGTGAAACCAGACGGGCAATAAACAAAAATAAAAAATACAAAAGAATAAAACCGGCAATGATGAGAACAAACCTCAAATCCGTAGATGAAGGCTCGCTTGGAGCTTCTTGAGCCGGACGACTCATCATAAAACGAGCCAAGGCAGAAATAAGAAAAACTAGTACTGCTAAGCCGCCAGACGCAATAATACTATTTCTAAAAATTTTAGGACGCCGGTTATTATAATCCAGCTCAAACCTATCCCATTTTCTTTTCCAATTTTGATTGCCATATAAAGTCGGCAAAGTATTAAAGGCTAAAAGCGAAGAAGCTAAAACAGAAATAAAGAGAGTAAAAACCAGAGCGCCAATACTACCGATAAAGCTAACACCATCAAAGGAGAACATCGAAGCTAATAAAACTAAATACATAGATATTCCTCCAACATAGAATACAAAGCCAAAAATTGTAATTGGCAAATGGAATTTCCAACCGAAAAAGTGATGCTCTTTGTATTCATGAAAATCTTCTTCATCTTCATTAGCGACTTCAAAGTTTTTCAAGGACACCGTTGTTCCGAACCAATAATCAGCAACATCAAATATTCGATCCATCTTTAAGGACGATTGCGAATAACGACAAAGAAAATCTATCCACGCTTCTTTAAAATGCGGGAAAAATTTAACCGGCTGATAGCCGAAAATAAGGCAAATAACTCTCACAATAAACTGTAAAAGCGTTACTATGGAGACGATCACCAAACGGGCCAAAAATCCCAAAAACCAAATAATAGGCTTACCGGTAAAAGCAAAAATCTTGCGTTTCCGGTATTCACATTCGTCTACCGGCGTAAGTTTGTGCCAGGAATTAACCCAATTCCAAACGGCTTTTGACCATTTGGTTTCCGGTTTCTTGGCAAAAAGTTCTTTCGGAACGTTAATTATAACCTCACAGTATCCTACTTGATAAAATAGAACCTTATTATTCTCCATCTGCGAGAAACCGATAGCATGATCGTAGCCGATTCTCTTTGATAATAATTGCTCATACTGATACTTTGGAAATTCGTTAAAAAGTAGGAAAATCAAGTGATGTTCGCCCGATTTTTTTAACTGAAGATAATTTATTGGCTCAAGAGTGAATAAACTTCTCTCAGATACAGAGTCGGAATTCTTACGATTACCGTTTGGATAGAAGGCATCATCGGTTATATCTATAACCATGACATGGGTTGGTTTCTTTTCGGCAATCTTCTGACTAAAACCCATCCGAAAAGGAATAGTTGCATCATCAAGCTGATAGACGCCGCCGTTTAAAACGACTTTCACTGAATCCTGAGGATTCAAAATCGGCCTGATTTCAGGCTTAGACAAAACAATACTGTCATCTTTTTTCATGATTAATTTATTTTTTGATTAATTTTTAATGTTCAATCTAACCGCTAACTATAAAATATATTTCAATTTTTGTCAAACAAAAAAACCGAGTGTAAAAACTCGGCCTTTTTATCTAAAATTTAATAATTACTTATGCGCCCGGTTATCAACCTCGTATTTAGTATTTTGAGCCTCAAAGAAGTTGACGAGTTCCAGGGTATCTGTCTCGGTCGCCATCCACTGCGCCGGATTAACCGTATTAAAATGCGGCTCAAAGCCTAATTCTTCCAAACGCCTGTCAGCCACATACTCTACATACTGGTTAACATAATCAGCGTTGATACCTAAAATTCCGCGCGGGAACAAATCACGATTATAGGCGGTTTCCAAATTAACACCGTCAATAACAATATTTTTAATTTCTTCGGCAAACTCGGCCGTTGCGATTTCCGGATTTTCTTCCAAGATCGTTAAAATCAAATTAATGCCGAATTTAAGATGCAAACTTTCATCGCGCACGACCCAGTCAATCATCGAACCAAAATTCTTCAACTTCTGCTTTTGGCGGAAAGAAAGGGCAACCATAAAGCCGGAATAAAACCAAGTGCCTTCCATCACGATATTATAAGCGACTAAGTTGCGGACGAATTCTTGTTTCCCCTCTAAACTTTCAATATCTAGACTGGTGTCGCTCATGCGATTTAAAAACTTGGCAATAAAATCTTCTTTCGCTTTAATAGACGGAATTTCCAAATGCTGGGCAAAAATCTTTTCTTTATTCAGCGGAAAAGTTTCTAAAACATATTCAAAGGCGACGCAATGATTTGCCTCTTCCCACATTTGCTTCGCCAGATATAAATGAGCTTCCGGCGCTTTTAAATAAGGATAGACGCCAAGCGCCAGCGTCCGATTTACAATCAGCTCGCCGGGATTAAAAAAGCTCATTAAAAAACTAACGGCCTGCTTTTCATCTTCATCCATTTTGCGCCAATCATCCAAGTCTTCACCGAGCGCGATTTCGTGCGGGAACCAAGTATTGGCGACCGCTTGGTTATATAAATCATAGGCCCACTGATATTTTATGGGACGCAGATTCATATCTTCATTTAATGGTTTTCCAAGTATCATATATTTATATTTCTATTTTAATTATTGGCAGCTATCGCACTGAGCGCGCTCCTGAGGATCAGTTGGACAGGCCTTAAATTGAACAGATTCTTCAATTTTAACTTCAACTGGGGTCGCCACTTTTTCTAATTCCGCACTGGTCGCTACCACCGTGGCTCCAAAACCAACTTTTTTGGCCACCGCTCCAAATCCAGCCTTGCCAATAGCGGTTGATTTATTAACGGCAACCGTTGATTGTTCGGCGCTGTGGCGAGGCTTCATGTGTAAATAATAAGTGGTCTTCAAGCCCTTCTCCCAAGCCTTAATATAAACATTCATCACCTCATCAATTTCTCTGGTTGCCAAATACATATTGCGGCTAATCGCTTGGTCAACCCATTTTTGAGAACGCGAAGCAACTTCCACAAAAGCTTGCGGATCAACAGAGAAAGAATCTTTATAAATATGTTTAATATTTTCCGGGATATAATCCAAGCCGCTGATATCGCCATAAGAAGCCAAAATATCATCTTTAGCGCGCTCCCAAAGATTTAATTTTTTCAGCTTATTAACCAGATTAACATTTAATTCTAAGTGTTTGCCGCCGAGGGTGTTGCGGCTAAAAATCTGGGCAAAACGAGGATCAATCCCGGTTGAAGTTCCCGCTACCAAACCAATGTTCGCTGTTGGAGCAACCGCCATTAAAGTTGAATTACGCATTCCCTGCTTTACCTTGAGACGCAATTTATCCCAATCCAAACGAAAAGAAGTATTAATTTCCGAACTTTCCAGATTATCACGACCATGCTCTAAAACTTTAACAGTATCAAGCGGTACATAACCCTTAGACCACATGGAACCGTAGAAATTGTCATAAGCGCCGCGCTCTTGCGCTAAATTAGCGCTGGCATCAATCGCTTGATAACTGATAAACTCCATAACGGCGTCGCTCAGTTCATAGGCTTCTTGAGAGTCATAAGCGATATCAAATTTTTCAAACATATCCGCCAGCCCCATCACGCCCAAACCCACAGCGCGGTTGTGGCTGTCAAAATTACGCGCTTCAATTATCGGCGGCTCATTAATATCCACTAAATTATCCAGCTGACGGACGGCTAAACGGACGCTCCGCTCCAGCTCCAACCAATCAACACTGAATTTTTCGTTTTCCTCTTTCAAGTGTCTAACCAAATTGATAGATGCTAAATTACAGACCGCGACATTATCCTTATTGGTTGGCAAAGTAATCTCGGTACAAAGATTAGAGCCATAAATCGTTCCGGTATTATTATTTAAAGCGCGGACATTAATTGTATCTTTAAAAGTTATCCAGGGATGCGCCGAAGCTTGTAAAGAAACAATAATCTGCCGGAATTGATCCTGCGCCTTAACTTTCTTAAAGACCCGCATTTCACCCTGCTCGGCTAAATGGCAATACTTTTGATAGCGGACACTAAAATCCTCGCCGTATAAATCAATTAAATCCGGTGTTTCTTGCGGATCAAACAAATACCAATATTCATCGTTTTTAACCCGCTTCATAAATTCATCAGATAAATAAACGGCAGTATTAGCCGTCCGCGTGCGGCGATAATCATCGCCGGCGTTCTGTTTTAAATCTAAAAATTCTTGAAAATCATAATGCCAATTTTCCATATAGAAACAGAGGGCGCCCATTTTCTTGCCGGCCCGGGAAATTGCCCGGATAGCGGAATCAATGATATGTAAAAAGGGCACGGGACCGGAAGAAAAAGTATTGTTGGTGGAAATCGGCGAACCGCTGGCGCGCAGCTTGGTCACGGCTAAACCGATGCCGCCGGTTGCTTTGGATAATTTTAAAACATCAGAAACGGTCTTACCGATATGGTCGACGTTATCTTCCATCTCCATAATAAAACAATTGCTAAGACGCGGTTTGAGCGCGCCGGCATTAACGTTGGTAGAGCCGCCGGAAATATAATAAAGCTTAGACATGCGCTCGTAAAAAGCAGCGGCAATAATATCCGGTTCCGCTTCGTTCCAGGCTAAACCCATAGAAACACGCAGCCAAAAATACTGCGGCACTTCGGTTAAGCGCTGCTTTTCATCGCGCATCATATAACGGCGGGATAGGGTTTCAATACCGGCGTAAGTAAAAAGTCCATCGCGAGACGGGTCTAAAATAGCAGCCAGCTTATCAAGATCAAAGCGTTGTAGCTTAGGCGACAGCCAGCCTTTGTCAATTCCCAAACGCAACTCTTTTTTCAGGCCGCTACGATAAACTTCCAAAAAATCGGGCGCACTGGAATCAAGACCCAGGACTTCGCGATAAATTGATTTTAAAAATAAAGCGGCCGCTAACTTATCATAATCCGGGTCATCCTTAATATGCTGGGCGGCGGCCTGCATAAGTGCCTTGTCTACTTCGTGTTCCGGCATATCTTCATAAAGAGTTTGCCAGGCTTCAGCGGCCACGGCCTGTAATTTTTCCGTAGATAAAGCGGCGTTATCGTTAGCGGCGGCCAGCCGGCTTATTAAATCAACGGTTTCTAGCTCCTGATTTTTACCTTCATAGGAGATAATCTGCTTGGGCATAATTTTAAATTATTTAAGATTTATTAATTTCCCATCTTTTCAGTTATGTTGTGGTTGGGATACTACTTATTATACTATATATAGTGTATAGCGACAAGCCACCAAAACCCCAATAAAAAAGCCTAAAATCACATTTTTAGGCTTTTTATTCTAAAACTATTAGTAAAATTATTCTAGTTATCCACAGCTCACCCTCAAAAAAAATCTACTTCCCCCGCTTCTTATCAATCAGCTTCTCCTTATACTTTTTAACGACTAATTCTAAGTGATCCTTGACCTTATCAATGGCTTTATATAAATCGGTTTCAGTTTTTTCAACCCGCAAAATTTCATGCGGTACCTGCAAATTAACTTCGGCCCGGAAAATATCCCCCTTGCTTTGGCCGCCGACTGTTTTAGCGATTTCAAAATCACAATTTATCACCTTAACTTTAGCGCCCAAATATTTTTCGGTCATCGCCATTTTGGTTTCAATATATTTTCGGATAGCGTCGGTTAATTCTAGGCGCGAAGATTTAATTTTGACTTCCATATATTTAATGTTAATAATTAGAACAATTTAACAATATCTTTATAGGTAATAAAAATAATCAGGGCAATCAACAGCATGAAGCCGATATTGTGAATAACCGCTTCCACGTCCCGGCGGACCGGCTTGCCCTTAATTCTTTCAATTAACAAAAAGAAAATACGGCCACCATCCAAGGCTGGAAAAGGCAAGATATTAATCACGGCTAAATTAAGAGATAACAAAGCTGTTAATTGCAAGAGATAAATCAAGCCCAAACGCGCGGCCTGCCCGGTAATATTGGCAATTCCGACCGGTCCGGCAAAATCAGCAGCCACTGATTGGCCATGAAATAAACTGCCGATTAAATTACCGAAAGCCACAAAAATTTCTTTCAAAGTCCAAATGGTAGTTTTTGCTCCTTCCCAAATTGCGTTGAAAAAAGGATAACGGACAGTCCCAGCCGCCATAATGCTGACACCAATAGCCGCCCGGCCCTCGGCACCATTTAAATTGGCAGCCGGAATAACCTTTAAAACTTTATCTTCGCCGTTATTACTGACGACAATTTCCGTTTCCTGCCCTCCGCGAGTGCCGATAATTTTTTGAACATCAACTTCCGAGGCGACTGTTTCTCCATTTATCCGAGAAATTAAATCACCCGCTTTAAGCCCGGCGCTTTCAGCCGGCGAGCCAGGCAAAATATCAATGACTGCCACTCGCTGTTCACTAACAATCGCTCGACGGCCCAATTCCGCAGTAGCCTGAGGCAAACCCATCACATAACCAATAGTAAAAATCACCCAAGCTAAAAGGATATTCATAATGACCCCAGCCGCTAAAATTATTACCCGTTTCCAAATCTTTTTCGCGGCAAAGCTATCAGGATCGTTTTCGCCGTCTCCATTTTCGCCTTTGATTTTAACGAAACCTCCGATCGGTAACCAATTAAGAGAATAAATCGTAGAACCAGTAGCCGGAATTTTTTTAGCATCCGTACTCTGCTCTAAGCTTTCATAGGTTTTACTGCCGACCACGCGTTGCCATTTGCCGTTTTTATTCTTATAAAAACCAATAGCCCGCGGCGGAAATCCAAAACCGAATTCGTCAGCCCTGACTCCCAGACGCCGCGCGGTCATGAAATGACCAAGCTCATGCACAAAAATCAGAACCGACAAAACTAAAATAAATATAATAATTGTTAAAAACATTTGTCTTGTTAATTAATTCTTAAATCTCCATGATATCTTTTTCCTTGCGATCGCGCACATCTTTTAGTTCCTCATTCTTGCGCGCGGAAAATTCATCAAGCTCCTTAATAAAGCGGAATTTATCATCCTCGCTCATTTCTTTATCATCGTGAGCCTTTTCAATGGTATTTTTTATCGCTTCGCGGACTTGACGCAAGATAACTCTGGTTTTTTCCATTTTTTCATTAAGCTTTTTTACTAAATCTTTACGATTTTCCTCGGTTAAAGCGGGTACGGTTAGGCGAATTTTGTCACCCTCATTAACAACTCCCAAGCCCAATCCGGCATCCACAATCGCCTTTTCAATATTTTTTAAAACCCCCTTATCCCAGGCGGCAATCAAAATATTGCGCGCATCCGAAACTGCGATATTAGCGACGGTATTAAGCGGATTCATGACGCCGTAAGCCTCAACTTGAATGCCATCTAAAACTGCCGGATTAGCGCGGCCGGTGCGAAGAGTCGCGATTTCTTTTTTGAAAAAATCAATCGCGTTAGAAAAATCACCTTGTTTGTCTGCTAAATATTGATTCATATATTTTTTATTTTAATTTTATGGTGCCTAAATAAATATTTTTCGGATTATTAAAGTCAACTAACAAATTGCGGCCGGCGCGCGTTGTCGGCAACTTCTTGGTAGCCCAAGTAACGCCGCCGTCAGTCGAGCTAAAGAAAGTTGTGTTAGTTACATAATATATTTCATTGGAGTTTTTTGGATTAACGGCTAAAGCGTTGACGGTCGCCGCTTTATCAGGCTGGATGAGTTTTATTTGCTCCCAAGTAATGCCGTTGTCCGGAGAACGCAGAATAGTTTGATTAGTGGCGATAAACATCTTACCATCGGCCGCACAAACTACAAAATCCTTAAATGAGGAACCGAGATTATAATCTTTTAGAACAGTATTTAAATCATTCCAATTAACCACCATGAAATTCTGGTCAATATTGCCGGAATCGGCGGCGTTAGTCGCACTGTTGGAAGTAAAGCTATAAATTTTATTCTTAGCAGAAGCGACAAATATTAAGCGGCTGTCCAAAGGCGAAATAATCAAGCGGGATACACCTTCTTCTAAGCGGCGGATGGTCCGCCAAGAAGCGCCGCTATCAATACTTTTAATAATTTCGCCGCGCGAGGTGCCGATATAAATATTTTTAGTATTATAGAAATCCACCACAATCGCATTGACGCTGACGGCTGGGTCGGTATCAAAATAAACCTGATCCCAATTACGGGCGCAATCACTGGAACGATATAAACGATTGGCAACAGCGGCATAAATTACGCATTTGCTTTTGGGGTCAACCTTAACATCATTAATGGTCGCCTCCGGCAGATTTTTAACTTTAATCCAGCCGGTATTTAAAACATTATAAGTATAATACAAACCATGTTCATAAGTCGCCAAATAAACCGCCAAATTATCCGAGGGGTCCATGGCCATCGTATTAACATTCAAAGATTTGATGTCCTGAGCCTGGCCGGTAGTCGCTAAAGCGGCGGCCGTGCGCCAAGTGTTACCGCTATCGGTTGAGAGAAAGACGCTGCTATCCTGAGTAGCACTATTATTGGAAGAGTTGGTGGAAATTGAGCAAGCGGATAAAGACAAGCCCAACAAGGCCAAACAGGCGCCCAGAATAACTTTTTTGTGCTTCATATATTTTATAAATTAATTACTAATTGTTCTAAAACTAAGCGCGGATTAACATTAGCCGACAAATACTCCCGCGCCATCGCTGTTAATTTGAATTTTAATAAAATAAAAGTAGAAAAATTATCATTACTATTTTTAGAGGCCACCAGGAGATCAATCACTCGCAAAGCTTCTTTAAGCTCCGAGACCAAAGCGGAATGTTGGATTTTTTCCGGTTGATTAAAGTGGAGCAGGAATAAATCACGTAATAAGCCCTCAATCATCGTTAAAATGTCTTCCGCACCATTGACGGCGGCAACACCGTAAGATTTATCGCTAAACAATTTGTCCAGCACGCTTAAGCGTTCATTGAGACCGGTATTGAACAATTTTAAAAATAAACTCGCCCTTTCCAAATAAGCAGCGTAGGTTTCTGGATTTTCTAAAAATCTGGCGGCTTTAAGCGGGCGCCCCAGGGCTAAGTTGGCCAAATCTTTCGCGAGTGAACGTTTTGCCTGATGCTCAGTTAGTAAATAATCATAAATTGTTTCCGCTTTTACCGGATTAAAATATAATTTTTGACCGCGCGATAAAATTGTGGGCAGTAGATTTTCTTCGCTCTTAGCGAGCAAAATAATCAACGTCTCCCCCTTAGGTTCTTCTAGAGTTTTCAAAATAGCATTCTGGGCTTCCGAGCTTAAACTGTCAGCCTCCTTAATTATACCTATCTTATAGGCGTTAAGAAAAGGGCTTAAACTTAAATCTTTAATAAACTGGCGCACCTGTTCAATAGAGATGGATTTTTTACCGTCATCCGGCTTTAAAATATGAAGATCACTATTAAAGCCTTCATGGAGACCAATAGCCTTACTCATTAAATTATGGGCAAAAGTTAAGGCTATGGTTGATTTGCCTAAGTCATCCGGACCGATGAAAATATAGGTTTGGGCAATCCGGCCGCCAGAAACCGCTCGATTCAAAAATTCAATCGCTTGCTCATTACCAATCTTAGGCCAAGTGGAATCGGTTTCCGCCATAAATATCCGGCTAAAAATTTTAAACTATCTTGAGAAATTTTAATTTTCCTTTCTGCAAAATCGCGCCTGCCGGAATATTAAAATCTAATTCCCTGATTATTTGCTGATCAACTTTAACGCCGCCCTGCTCAATGACGCGCTTGGCTTCGGATTTAGAAGCGACTAATCCAGCCTCAATTAAAACAGCCACTAAACCATAACTGGTCGGTTTTAACTCTCCGATTTCAGCCGGCATTTCCTTTTTAGAAAAAACTTTAATAAAATTAGTTTCCTGCTCGTCAGCCGCTTGTTTGCTATGGTAAAAACTAACAATTTCCTTAGCAAGCAATATCTTATAATCTCGCGGATTAGCGCCTTTTTTTAGGGCATCCTCATATTTCTTAATCTCCTCAACGCTGACGCGCGTTAATAAAGTAAAATACTTGATGATAAACTCATCCTGCAAGGACATAAGTTTCCCAAACATTTCCGAAGGCGAATCAAAAAGATTGACGGTGTTGCCCCAGCTAGAACTCATTTTGCGACCATCCAAGCCTTCAATCAAAGGATTAGTAATAATGTTTTGCGGCGCTTGTTTATAGGCGCGCTGCATTTCCCGTCCGGCCAGCAAATTAAAACGCTGGTCGGTGCCGCCAAGTTCCACGTCGGCTTTAAGCATAACTGAGTCATAACCCTGCATCATCGGGTACATCACTTCGCGTAAAGAAACGCGCGAACCGGCCTCTAAACGGCGGCGGATATTATCGCGGGAAATGAATTCATTGATAGAAAAAATATCGGCTTGGCGGCAGACTTCTTTATATTCTAATTTGGCCAGCCATTCGCTATTATAATGAATCTCGCATTTTTTAACATCAATTACTTTACCGGCTTGAGCAATATAATTTTTGATATTTTCTTTAATAACCGCTTCATCTAACATTGGCCGTTCGCTATTCTTGTCAGAAGTATCGCCAATCGTTCCCGTGAAATCACCAATAATAAAGACGATTTGATGCCCTAATTCTTGAAAATCCCTTAATTTTAAAAGCGGAATGGAACGTCCCAAATGAATATTAGGGCTAGTCGGGTCAATCCCCAGCTTAACTCTCAGTGGCTTTCCGCTTAATAGCTTAGCCTCTAAATCCTTAAGATCAATAACCTCTTCTACACCCCGAGTTAATAATTCGGCTATTTTTTGCTCATTTTTCATAATATTTCTATTTCGTTATTATTATATCATATCTATATAAAGATAACATAAAAATGATTGATTTTTCAAGCGGAAACTGTTATATTGGCCTTATATGACCAGCGGTTTTAAAAAAATAATTCTCTTGCTCGGAGATTCAGTCTCTCTCTTTCTGGCTCTAGTTTTAGTTTTAACGGTTAGATACCCTCAAGCCGCTTTTAGCGACCAGCTCCAAAAACATTTTTGGCCCTTCCTGTTGGTCTTTGTTTTTTGGCTGATTTCCATATATATTAGCGGCCTTTACGACCTTAATCTAAGGGCCAGAAGCCGCCGTTTTTTAAAAACGGCGATGAGCGCCGCGGCGGTCGCCAGTTTAATTTCCATCACTTATTTTTATCTAAATGTCGCTTCCAGCGTCGCCCCGAGAACCAACTTAGCCTTATTTATTGTGTTTTTCTTGGGGCTCTTTTTTATTTGGCGTTACTTATACCAAGCTATTCAGCATGCTGTTCCTGGAGTAGGCTTGGCAATTATGGGTAACAATGAAAAAAGCCGCGCCCTGCAAAGCGAATTGAATAAAAATCCCGGCGCCGGCTATAAATTAGAGCTGCAAATAAATGGCGAGGAGGAGCTGGAAAAACTAAAAAATCAAACAGAGGGCGAAAAAGTAAAAATAGTAGTTGTCTGTGATGATTTCGGCTCCGCGAGAACCACTGATTTTCTACTCAACCTTTTACAAAACCGAATCAGTGTTTATAGCTATCCTGATTTTTACGAACTGCTAAGCGGTAAAATTCCGGTGGAAGAGGTCAGCGCCAGCTGGTTTTTAGAAAACTTAAGGGAAAACCAGCGCCGCTATTTTAATTTTCTTAAAAGAATTATTGATTTTATCGGTGCCTTGACTGTCTTAATTATTTCTTTAATTTTCTGGCCGCTAATTGCGTTAGTTATTAAATTAGAAAGCCGCGGACCAGTTTTCTTCCGCCAAAAACGCCTCGGACGCCAAGGAAAATTATTCACCATTATTAAATTCCGCACGATGCGCGAAGACAATAACGACCGAGCGCTAACGGTAGATGGCGATAAAAGGATTACAACTTTTGGAAATTTTTTGCGCAAAACTCGGCTGGATGAAATCCCGCAGATGATAAATATTTTGGCAGGGGAAATGAGTTTTATCGGCCCACGCCCCGAAAGGCCGGAACTAGCCAAAGACTTAGAAACGATTATTCCTTTTTATAACACCAGGCTGATAATTAAACCAGGACTTTCCGGCTGGGATCAAATATCCGGCGAATACCATTCTCCTGCCAAAGAAGATACTCTTAAAAAATTGCAAAATGATTTATTTTATATCAAAAATCGCTCCCTATTTTTAGACATAACCATCGCCCTAAAAACAATCGCCACGATGTTAAGCAGCCGCGGAAAATAAAGAAATATGGAAAAAATTATTAATCGTCTAAAAAAATATCAAACTTTTTATAAGCCGCTGAGGCTAATATACCGGTTTTTTGTTAAATTTGCCCGAGGAATCGATTATTTACGCTTAAAATACATCTTTGGTATCGCCCAAGTCGGCCGCAATGTCCGCTTTGATAAAGGCTTTAAAGTTTTTCATGGCGCCAAAAATATTAATGTTGGCAATAATGTTTATTTAACAGACGTCCTGCTCAACGCTGGCGATACCGATGGTTCAATTATTATTGAGGACTATGTCTTTTTCAGCCACAAAGTGATGGTAATCGCACGCGGCCATGATTATCAAAAACTCGATAAAGAAAGACAAGCGGCGATAACCGAGGCCCCGATTACTATTAAACGAGGCGCTTGGATAGGCGCCGGGGCTACTATTTTAAAAGGAGTTACTATCGGTCAAAATGCCGTAATCGCCGCCGGCAGTCTAGTCACTAGAAATGTTGGCGATAACACCGTTGTCGCCGGCATACCGGCTAAAACCATAAAATACATACAAAAGTAAGAATAAAAAATATCTTATGCCGAAACTTGAGTCTAAAAATATATTATTTATATCGCATAAAAAAAAGCGGTGCGGCATTTATGAATTCGGCAAAAATATCGCAAACAGTCTTCAGAAATCTCAAAAATATAATTTTATTTATCAAGAATGCTCGTCTTTAAAAGAACTGGCTGAAAGTATAAAAGAACACAATCCGGCGGCAATTATTTATAATTACCATCCCTTCACTATCCCTTGGGTAACAACTAGAATAATGCCCCGAATTTATCGTAATAATTTAACTAACATCACCATCCCGCAAATCGGCATCATTCATGAAATTACTCAAGATCTCGCCGACCGGGGGGTAAACTATAAAAACAACTTTATCATTTTCCGGCCAATGCATAACTCTATTTTTGATTTTTATGTGACGCCAGACCCGACTTTATTGCTTAAAAATCCGCTAGTATATAAAACCGGTAGATTGGTTAAAAAATACGAAAACAAACAAGCGTTGCCTGATAACATTATTATCGGCAGCTTTGGTTTCGCAACAGCTAATAAAGGCTTTGAGGACATTATTATATTAGCCCAGAAAGAGTTTGATGAAGCAACCATTAAAATAAATATTCCATTAGCTGATTTTGGCGACGAGAACGGCATAAAAGCTAAGCAAATAGAAAATAATTGCCGAGAGCTAATAACCAAACCGGGCATAAAATTAGAAATAACTCATGAATTTTTTGAAGACGAGAAGGTTTTTGATTTCTTGGCGGCCAATTCTATAAATGTATTTTTATATAAAGACACCGGCGTCAGGGGCATATCGAGCGTTACCGATTACGCGCTCGCGGTTAATCGTCCAATAGCCATTTCAAAAAATTCGATGTTCCGGCATATTTTAAATCTCAATCCCTCTATCTGCATTGAAGACAACTCCCTAAAAACTATTATTGAGAACGGGGCAGCCGTTCTTCGCGAAGCCAAAGAAAATTGGAGCGAAGAAAATCTAATCTGGGACTATGAAAGAATCATAGACTCTGTCTTAAAGATAAAATCACAAAAACCAACAGCTAAAACCGGCGTCAAAACAAAAATAAAAGCAAAAATAAAAAAAATCCTATCGCTTCCCAACATTGAACATACTTGGATTGTGGACGCAAAAACAGTAAACAACGATGATCTCAAAACTATTTCCAATATTTCCTATACGCTGGTTACTTTGCCGGCAAATTTTTCGTTAAACCGGATTTTGAATGATAAGGCGCGAAAAATTTATCAACCGGCCATCATCAAGCTTTGGGAGCTAGTCCCGAAGACCATGGCCAAAAAAATACCCGCCGCTAATGTTCAACAAGCTTTTGTTTTTGATACGGTGCTTCGAAATATTCCTAATTATTCCAAGCCGAGAATATTATGCGTCGGCAGTTATGAAGATACGGCCGCGATGAGTTTAAAAAAAATAGGAATTAGCATAGAAGAAGTCGACCCGATGATTAATTATACCCTGGAAGAATACGCCACGAAACCGAGTGTAGTGCCAGGCTCGTACGACATTATTTTTTCTACCTCCGTTATTGAACATGACCCGGACGACAAAGCTTTCATGCAAGCGCTTGATAAACTACTCGCTCCCGGAGGGATAATAATTATGACTTGCGATTTCCAAGAAAATTGGCTGCCAGGAAAGCCAAAACCAGATGTTGACGCTAGATTATATACCTCGTATGATTTAAGGAACCGGCTCCTGTCATATTTAGAAAATTGCCGCCTGATAGATGCCCCTGATTGGAACTGCCCAAATCCCGATTTTAACTTTTTAGGAAAATATCAATATGCCTTTGCTTCTCTGGTAGCGAAGAAACATTTATAAAAATATGAAAAAAGCACTAATTACCGGTATTACCGGACAAGACGGATCATACTTAGCAGAACTACTCCTAAGCAAAGGATATGAAGTTCACGGCATCAGACGAGCGGCATCGGTTTTTAATACTGAACGCATTGATCATCTTTTGGGCACGAAAAATTTCCATCTTCATTACGGAGACTTGATAGACTCCAGTAATCTGAACCGCCTTTTGGAACAAATCAAGCCGGATGAAATTTACAATCTGGGAGCACAATCCCATGTTCATATTTCTTTCCAATTACCGGAATATACAGCCGAGATTGACGGTTTAGGAACATTGCGCCTCTTAGATGCTATTAAAGAAACGGGTATTAAAACTAAATTCTACCAAGCTTCAACTTCGGAATTATTCGGGAAAGTCCAAGAAATGCCGCAAACCGAAAATACCCCTTTCTACCCACGCTCCCCTTACGGTGTCGCTAAATTATTTTCTTTTTGGACAGTAAAAAATTATCGCGAGGCCTATGGACTGTTCGCCTGCAACGGCATTTTGTTCAATCACGAATCACCACGACGCGGCCGCATCTTTGTTACCCGCAAAGTAACGGAAGGCATTGCCGATATAAAAGCCGGCCGGAATACTAAAATAATGCTCGGCAATTTAGACGCCAAACGCGATTGGGGCTATGCGCCGGATTATGTGGAGGCGATGTGGCTGATGCTCCAGCAAGAAGCTCCGGATGACTATGTTATTGCGACTGGCGAAACCCACAGTATTAGAGAATTTTGTGAAGAAGCTTTTAAACTAGCGGGCTACGAAATTATTTGGCAAGGACAAGGCCTAAACGAAAAGGGCGTGGATAAAAATACCGGCCAAGTTTTAATTGAAGTTGATCCTAAATATTTCCGGCCGGCTGAAGTTGATATTTTGATGGGCGATAGTTCCAAGGCACAAACTAAATTAGACTGGAAACCAAAAGTTACTTTTAAGGAACTGGTTAAAATAATGTTGGAAAGCGATTTAAACAAAAAATAAAATTATGCTTTATCAAGAAATTAGCGAATGCCGAATCTGCGGCAATAAAAATTTAATTTCTATTTTAGATTTAGGTGAACAACATTTAACCGGAATTTTTCCAAAACCGGAAGACGAAGTAGAGCGCGGTCCTTTAGAAATCGTAAAGTGCGTCAGTACTAGCGGCGAAGATGTTTGCGGCTTACTCCAATTAAAGCATGATTACCAAATGGAAAAATTATACGGCGATAATTATGGTTACCGCTCCGGCTTAAACAAATCCATGGTTGAACATTTGGGCGAGATTGTTAAAAAGATAGAAAATCGGCTGGCACTGGCGGACGGTGATTTAATAATTGATATTGCCAGTAACGACGGTACCCTGCTCTCAAAATATGCCAACAAAAATCTCGACCTTCTAGGCATAGACCCAACTTCCAAAAAATTCCAAGAGTACTATCCCGCGCATGTAAATAGTGTGGCCGACTTCTTTTCAAAAGATATTGTTCGACAAAAAAGAAACGGCAAAAAGGCAAAAGCGATTACTTCTATTGCCATGTTCTATGACTTACCTAAACCATTAGAAGTAATGAAAGAGATTGCCGAGGTGATGGATGACGAGGGCATTTGGGTGGTTGAACAAAGCTACATGCCAGAAATGATCAACAATACTTCTTATGACACAATCTGTCATGAACATTTGGAATTTTACTCTCTTAAGCAATTCAAGTGGATGGCTGATAGGGCCGGCTTAAAAATAATCGATATTGAAATGAATCGGATAAATGGCGCGAGCTTTGCCCTCACGCTGGCAAAAAAATCATCCAGCTACGAAGAAGCGACTGAGAAAATAAAGCAAATTTTGGAATTAGAAGAGACGGCCGGATTTAATGATTTAAATGCCTATCTGTCGTTTAAAGAAAAGACCGAAAAACATAAATTGGAATTAATTGACTTGATTAAAAAATTAAAAGCGGAAAACAAAAAAATATTAGGCTACGGCGCTTCCACTAAGGGTAATGTCGTTTTGCAATATTGCGGATTTACAACCGCCGACATTCCCGCTATTGCCGATGTTAACGAATATAAATTCGGTCGCCAAACTCCAGGGACCAATATTCCAATTGTCTCCGAAGCCGAGGCCAAAAAATCGGGTGTTGATTATTTTCTGGTTCTTCCCTGGCATTTTAAAGATAATATTATTGAACGTGAAAAAGAATTTTTAGCAAATGGCGGCAAATTAATCTTTCCGCTACCTAACATAGAAATAATCGGCTTATGAAAACAGCCAAGAAAAAAGCAATAATTGTCGGCGCTAGCGGTCAAGATGGCCGATTATTATTTGAACTCTTAGCCGACTCCGGCTATTCAGTTATTGGCCTAGATAAAAATGGAATAAAAACTAATCGGACGGCTTGGAAATCTAAAATAAACATCAGTGATAAACACCAAGTTTTTTCGCTTATTAAAAAATTTAAGCCTGATGAAATTTATTATTTAGCCGCTTATCATTTTTCCTCTCAGGATAAACGCGGCGATATTTATCAAGAACTGCGCCAAAGCTATGAAATAAATGTTTTAGCTTTTTTAAATTTTTTGGAAGGCGTTAGATTATTCTCTCCAAAAACTAAAATATTTTATGCCGGTTCTTCCCTGTTGTTCGGTAACCCTCCGGCTAAAATTCAAACCGAAAAAACGCCTTTTAACCCTAACAGCGCCTACAGCTTAAGCAAGGCCGGCGGTGCCAGCCTCTGTCGTTTATACCGAGAAAAATACCAAGTCTTTGCCGCGATGGGGATAATGTATAACCATGAATCAGAATATCGAACGGATAATTTTTTATCAATGAAAATAATCCGAGGGGCTAAAAATATCGCCGCTGGAAAACAGCAACAGTTAGTGGTCGGAGATTTAAAAGCACGGGTTGATTGGGGGTATGCGCCGGACTATGTGTACGCGATGAAATTAATTTTAAATTTAAAAAAAGCGGATGATTTTATTATCGCTACCGGACAAAGCCATTCGGTTTTAGATTTTATAAAAATTACCTTTAAAGAATTCGGTCTCGACTGGAAAAAATACGTCCGGGAAGATAAAAAAATAATTAGTGAAAAAAGGAAAGTTTTAATCGGCGATGCCGGAAAATTAAAAACGGCTACCGGTTGGAAACCGAGCGTTTCTTTTGCGGAGATGATTAAAGAAATAATAAATAATTTGGATAAATAGTATGGACAAACCGCTGCTTAGTATTTGCATACCGACATTTAACCGCGCGCCCTTTTTAAAAGAATGTCTAAAAAGCCTAGCCGACCAATTTTCAAGCCCGCTGATAAAAAATCGAGTTGATATTTTTATTTTGGATAATCAAAGCGCCGATAATACCTCTGAAATTGTAAAACCGTTCATCGAGGCCTATGACAATATAAAATATATTGTAGACTCCGAGCCGCGCAAAATAATCCCCGGAATAATAAAAGCTGCCTCACTGGCTGACGGCGAATATGTTTGGGTTTTTTCTGACGACGACTTACAGTCATCTGATTCTTTAACTACTCTCATTGACTTCATCAACAAAAACCATTCCGACCTTATCTTGGGCAACATAATGGGCTTCAGCGATAAAAGCGATACCAAATACAATAACCTCTTAAAGGTCAGCGAAGATGTTGTTATGAACAATAAAAAAGAATTTTTTGCGCTTCTAAATACAAAGTTTAACACCAGCATTGATTACTATACCACCCTTTGCTCAAATTGGATTATTAAAAAAGAAATCTACGACAAAAATTCCTATATTTTTGAAAAATTCAACGACAAATCAGATATGTTTCCTTTTCCGTCGCTATTTTTCTACACCGACATGGAGTTCAGCGCCGGCGTAATTGCTAAAGAAATCGTTTTAAATCGCGGCGATAACGAAACTTGGGGCAGTAAAAATAAAATCAAACATTTTTTCTACCGGCACGAACTTTGGAAAAATTTCTATCAAAAAATAATAGATAACAATACAGAATCCCTGCCTAATGATTTTATCAAGAAAGTTAAAGTAAAAAATCTGGCCAGGATTAAAGATTTGCTAAAAATAATTGCTATTATTATCTTGCGCAAAATAAAACTTTACGATCAACTTAAAAAAATAATCAAAAAATGAAATTTTCCTTGGTTATAATAAATTATAAAACCTTTGACCTGACAAAAGCCTGCCTAGAAAGTCTTTTTTTATTACCAAACCAAAACAACTTGGAAATAATTCTAATTGATAATGCTTCGAATGACGGTAGTATAGAGAAACTAGAAACGGAATTCGGACCCAAAGTTAAAATAATAAAAAATAAACAGAATCTTGGCTTTGCCGGCGCCAATAACCAAGGGGCGGCTATCGCTAGCGGCGAATTTTTAATCTTTCTCAACAGCGACACCATAATAAAAGAAGATTTTTTAAATACCTGCGCCGATATTCTCAATAACAACCCCAAAATTGGCATTATCTCGCCCCGACTTAAGCTGCCGGACGGCGAAGACCAGAAAGCCGCTTTTGGAATTTTCCCGACCTGGGTTAATTTACTAACACAAAAGACTAAAAATGAAGCCCAATTGGACAAACATAACGATTTTCTCATCTCCGATTGGGTTAGTGGCTGCGCCCTGATGATTAGCCAAAAACTATTTCAAGAAATTGGCGGCTGGGATGATCATTTCTTTCTTTATTACGAAGACATTGATATTTGCAAAAAGGCCAGTCTTAAAGGATATCAATCGGCGGTCGCTTTAAAAACAAATATTATTCATTTTGGAGGCCAAAGCCTAAAAGCCAGTTCGGAAAAAAAGAAACGTTATTATGAATCTCAAGATTATTATTTTAAAAAATATTACAGCTCGCTTACCGGATTACTAATAAAAATAATGCGCTTCATCTATTTAAAAATTAAAAAATGAGAAGAGCTACTAACCCAATTTTAAATTACGGCCGTGAAATAATCGGCAACTTTATTAAAAAATATGCCCCGCCAAGCGGCCGGATTAATATTTTAGATATTGGCTGCGGCGATGGCACTGATTTATTAAATTCTAAAAAATTTATCAACGATAACGCGACTATGGAAATGTACGGCTTAGAAATTGATGAAAAAAATGCGGCCATTGCTCAAGCCAATGGCATTAAAACAGCGGTGGCTAATATTGAATCCGATGACTTCCCTTTTCCAGACAACTTTTTTGATATCATTGTCATGAACCAAGTTCTGGAACATACCAAAGAAATCTTTTTTATTGCTTCCGAAATAAACCGGATTTTAAAAACCGACGGCTTATTAATTATCGGCATTCCTAATCTCGCTTCCTTCCATAATCGAATTTTATTATTATTCGGCCGACAACCGACGAGCATCAGAACTCTCGGGCCTCACGTGCGCGGTTTCACTAAAAATGATTTGGTAAAATTTTTCAATCAAAATAAATTTTCCTTGCTCAAATTTGCCGGGGCTAATTTTTATCCTTTTCCCAAAGCAATCGCCATTTTACTGAGCAAACTTTTCCCGGAGGCGGCGGTCAGCAATTTTTTCTTATTTAAAAAAACCGGCCCCGCCATGACCAAAGAATATTTGGCCGAACAACATTTTGAAACTAATTTTAAAATATGAAAATTGCCATCAATGCCCTGCCTTATGTCCGCTGGTCAGGAATCGAAACTTTCCTGCACGGCCTTTTGGCATCTTGGCCGCTGCGCCCGGATGACGAAGTGGTTATTTTTGCCAATCAGATTTCGGCGGAATTTTTTCGCGACTTGCCACCGGCAATTAAAATTAGAATCAAAGAATTTAAAAAACCCAGCCGCTTGAATCTTTTCCTTTATCAACAATTCGGTTTGCCAAAAATTCTCCGCCGCGAAGGCTTTAATTTATTATTCTGCGCCTCGCTAATCGCGCCTTTGTTCTACAGGCAGAAAATAATTACTATTCATGACGCCGCCCCTTTTGTCTTAAAGGCAGAAAATAGCTTGGCCGGAAAACTGTTCTGGCGCCTGAATCTATTCTTTGGCAAATTAACGTCTCTAAAAATAATGACCGTTTCTGAATTTTCCCGCCAAGAACTTATCAAACATTTAGATATCCGTTCCGAAAAATTAGAAATTATCTATAACGGTTCGCCCGTTTGGAATCCGAATGAAATTACTTTTTCTAAATTGAGCTTTCAAAACCAGCCTTATATAATTGCTCTCGGCAATGCCCGGCCGCGTAAAAACCTGCCGATTTTAATCGGCGCTTTTAATAAGCTAGCAGAGGATTTTCCGGATTTAAGACTGATTATTATCGGCAAAAAAGACGAGCGCATGGATGAAATTGCCGCCGCTTACGGAAACAACGGCAAGTTGCTGTTTACCGGTTTTATTTCCGAAAGCGACAAAATAAACGCCATTAAGGGAGCGGGAGCACTCATCTTCCCTTCTTTATATGAAGGTTTCGGCTTGCCGATAGTGGAGGCGAATATTTTAGAAACACCAGTTATTTGTTCCGATATTCCCGCCTTCCGCGAGGTGGCCGCTGACGCCGCTCTTTTCTTTGATCCCAAAAACGAAGACGATATCATTCTTAAAATTAAAACTTTGCTTAACTCCCAAACTTTAGCGGCTGACTTAAAGACTAAAGGCCGCACCAACGCCCAGCGCTTTAGCTGGGAAGCGTCCGCTCTTAAATTATCAGAAATAATCCATCGCTATGAAACTCCTGCAAATAAATAAATTATATTATCCGATTATCGGCGGTATCGAAACGGTCGTTAAGGACATCGCCGAAGGCTTGAACGGGAAAGATGATTTAAACGTAGACGTTCTTGCTTGTCAAAAAAAAGGCGCCCGAAAAACGGAAACTATTAGCGGCGTTAAAGTTTTTAAAGCCGCCTCTTTAGGCAAGGCTTTAGGCATGCCGCTCTCAATTGATTTTTTTCGCTTGTTTAAAAAATTAGTCCCCGACTATGATTTATTTTTAGTCCATTATCCTTTTCCGCTGGCGGCTCTTATTGCCCCATTTATCCCTAAAGAAAAATTAATAATTTATTATCACTCCGATATTGTTCGCCAAAAATTACTCGGCTTATTGTTCCGCCCCTTTATTGGCACGAGCTTAAAGCGCGCTCAGAAAATTTTAGTTAGCGGTCAAAATATTATTTCTTCTTCCCCGCTCTTAAAAAAATACGCAGCGAAATGCACAGTTATTCCCTTCGGGTTTAAAGCCAACTTCCAAGACGCCGATTATCAGACCGCGGAAAAAATTAAGCAGCAATATGGCGCCGACCGACCATTACTGCTCGCTATCGGCCGCCTAGTTTATTATAAAGGCTATCAATATGCCATTGAAGCCTTAAAAAATATCGAAGCGCGATTCTTAATTATCGGCCAAGGTCCGGAAGAACAGAAATTACGCGCTCAAATAAAGGACACCAAACAAATAGATAAAATTTTTATCATCCCACCCCAAGCACGCCTGGAGCCATATCTACTCGCTTGTGATATTTTCCTTTTTCCTTCAACAGCACGTAGCGAAGCCTTTGGCTTAGTCCAGCTTGAAGCCCTCGCTGCTGGCAAGCCGATTATTAATACGCATCTTAATACGGCCGCGGAGGAAGTAAGTCTGGACGGTGTTAGCGGTTTGACAGTCGAACCCAAAAACGCCGAAACGTTAGCTTCGGCGATTACCAAACTCTTAGATAATGAGGCGCTGCGCCAACAATACGGTGAGAATGCTAGACGACGCTATCAGAAATTATTCCAACAAGAAACTTTCTTAAAAAAAATCTCTCAAATAATTATTTCTTCAAATTCAACAAAAATCTAACGTCAATCGGAATCTCAGAAATCGGTTTTAACTCAGTTGCTTCTTGAAGCAAAATCTTAACTACATAGCGGCCCTCGACGGTCAGTTGCAAGCCGTTAATACCGGTAATGGCGCGTAAGCGCGTTTTTCCAGCTTCAATCTTGGCCTGATTTTTAAACTCGCCGATTTTTTTCCCTTGCGGATCAGCAATTTCAATTACATAGTCCAGAATTCTATCCGCCTCCTTGGCTTCATCGTGCCATAAACTGACGACCTCCAGAATAACGGGGATGTTTTTCGTGGCCGCCGACATCTCTTCCAATTTAGAAAAAGTTATCGTCAACTCGTCAACACAATCAATCAGGCTCAAAGCATTAGTACGCTGGTCAATAATAGAACGCGTGCACAAAATAGACCAAATATTTTTCATATATTTAATTATTTATTAATATTTTTTTCTACTTTTAATAACTCCAAAAAACAGTAGCCAAATCGAGGCGATTGAATAAGCTGCCAAAGTGGCTAAAGCCGAGCCAATTAAGCCAATTTTCGGAATTAAAATAATATTTAAAACCACATTAACCGCCATGGCAGTAAAATTAATAGCAAAAACGGCGCGCGTACGGTTTTCGGCCATTAGCTGATTATTAACCACCGCTCCTAGAAACAATCCGACGCTAGACCAAATATAAATTTGTAAAATCGGTACTGCCGCCAAATATTGAGAGCCGAAAATAAAACTAATAACCGGGGCGGCTAAAAGCATTATCGGCAGAGCAACTAAAAACCCTAAAACTCCAATTAAGACATATAAATTTTTAAGGCGGCGATAATAGGCCCGGATATCAGCATTGCGCGCATTGACGATGGCCGGAAACAGCGAACCGCAAATAATAATCGGTAAAAAATAAAAAACTTCAGTGATTTTTACGGCCGCGGCATAAATTCCGACGGCCGTTTCCCCCATAATTTTACCAATCATAACCTGATCAATCCGCAAATATGCAAAGGAGGCAATGGCCGACAACATTAGTGGCCAAGAATCGCGCCAGATACTTTTAGCTAGCCCGGCTTCAAATTTCCAGGATCTAATTTTTAATCCCTGCTGATTATAGAACTTAACCAAGAAAATAGCCTGCCAGACATAATCAAAAATATAAATTATTAACAACCAAATAATATCGCCCCCGAGCAAAATAAGCCCTACCTTAAGCATAGACGAAGCGACGGCGGCAATTATTTGCGCCTTAATATTTTCTTTGGCTTTTACCTGCGCATAAAAAAAGGTGGCGATAACATTCGGCGCTTGAAAAAAGAAAGAAACGCTGAACATAATTATCAGCCAGCTCGTCAGCGAATAAAGGCCATTAAATATAAACGCAAAAACAGTCGCCGTAACAAAAGCCAAAATAGAACCGATAATTTTTAAACGAAAACTAGTCCCCAAAAGCTCATCTCTTTTTTCCGGATGGCTGACCAATTCTCGATTTAAAATGCCGTCGACGCCGAGCGGACCGATAAAACTAAATAAGCCGGTAAAGGCAATCACGTAACTGACCAATCCATATTTATTAGGCCCCAAGTAACGGGCTATCCAGGCACCAACCAAAAAAGAAACACCCAAATAAAAAACCTGGCCGAGAAACATCCAGCCAGTATTGGCAAAATAGCGCTTAAAACCATCGTGATTTAAAATCCCGCGCCATTTTTCCGGGATATTTTTTTCTATTTTTAGAATAATCTTGTCTAACATCTGTTATTATTATATCATATAGGGGCACAAACTTTAAATTAGCACGATAATGCCCTAAAAACAAGCAAGTTATATGAAAAAAATTATCACTTTCTATGGCCAACCAGGATGCGGCAAGTCAACTCAAGCAGAAATATTAGCGGAAAAGTATGGATTTCTAAAGTTCGGCATGGGCGAGCGTTTGCGAGAAGAAGCGGATTCCGGCTCTAGTCTCGGTAAGAAAATCGCACCTTATTTAAGCGCCGGCACTCTTATCCCCGACGATTTAATGAGTGAAATAATTAAAAATATTGGTCAAAAATCAGGGCCACAAGGGATTATTTTTGACGGCTTCCCCAGAATTATCTCCCAAGCCAAAATGTTGGCTAAAATTGCAACCGAACTTAACTGGGAAATCGGTAATTTCTTTTATTTGCGCCTTAAGCCGGAACAAGCTTTAAAAAGAATTGCCGCGCGCGCAAAAATTAGCGGACGCAATGACGATGTCAGCCCTGAAGCTATTAATAACCGCTTCGCCGTTTTTGAACGTGAATCAAAACCGCTCTTGGAATATTATCGCACTCAAAATAAACTAATAGAAATAGATGCTTCCTTGAATATCGAGGAGATGCAAGCAGAAATTAAAAAAAATTTATGAAATCAAATAAAAAAATAATTAAACCGCTACTAGCATTAGCCGGGCCAATTATTTTGGCTCATTTTTTTCAAGCAGCTTATCAGTTAACAGATGCCTTCTGGGTTGGGCGCTTGGGCGAAAAGGGCGTGGCCTCCGTTGCGGTAACTGCCCCGGTTATTTTCTTTATGATGTCTCTAGGTATTGGTTTTGCTATTGCCGGAGCCACTTTAACCGCCCAATATTTTGGTGCTAAAAATGAAAAAATGGTCAGCCATAGCGCGGCCCAAACGATGATAACGGTTGTTAACGTCGCTTTGATTTTAAGCATCATCGGCTATATTTTAGCTCCGTATATCCTAAGATTTTTAGGTGTTGATGATTCCATTTTCTTCTCCGCCCTCTCCTACTTGCGCATTTCCTTTATCGGTATGATTTTTAATTTTTCCTTTTTTATTTTTCAATCTATTATGCGCAGTATCGGTCGTCCACAGCTACCGGTTTATATCGTGGCCGGGACAGTGCTCTTAAATTTCATACTTGATCCGCTATTTATGTTCGGTTTCGGCTTTATTCCGGCCTTGGGGGTCGCCGGTACCGCTTGGGCGACTCTTTTTACCCAAAGCATCGCGGCGATTATCGGCTTAACAACTTTATTTGGCGGCAAATTCGGCATCAAACTCCACCGCCGCGATTTCTTACCAGATTTTCAATTTATGAAACGTTCCTTCTTATTGGGACTGCCAGCATCAATTGAACAATCGGCCAGAAGTTTGGGATTTGCTGTCATAACTGGATTAATAACTAGCTTTGGAACTTTAGCGGTAGCGGCGTATGGCGTCGGTTCTAATCTTTTTCAATTAGCGCTAATGCTCGCCTTCGGTTTTGCTGGCGCCAATGCCGCTCTAGTTGGCCAAAATTTGGGTGCGCAAAATCCTCAAGCTGCCGACCATACCGCACGGCTAAGTTTAAAATTAATTTTTTTATCCCTCACTTCTTTAGGTGCAATAATCTTTATTTTTGCCCCGGCCTTTATTCGCTTTTTTGTTCCCGACGACTTAGACGTTATCCGCGAAGGCGCTTTCTTCTTGCGATTTATGGCGCCAATTTTTGGCATTATTGGCATGCAAATTATTGTCGGCAGCACCTTGCAAGCCGCCGGCGCCACCAAGCAATCGATGATGCTGACTATAATTTCCCAATGGGTTATCGAAATCCCATTAGCCTTCTTGCTAGCCAAAGTTTTTAATTTAGGCATTCTGGGGGTTTGGCTAGCATTTCCGATTACTAATCTCCTGGCAGTTGCCGTTTATTTAACTATTTTCTTCCGCGGACGCTGGAAAAATAAAAAAATTATTAATGATGACGCCCGCTTACAAACCGAGGTTATCCAAGAAGCTCAAATAAATGAAATTGTGACGACCGAAAACTAACATCCTAGTAATAAAAACGGCGAAAAATTAAATTCGTCGTTTTTTTATTATTACTACCTTGCATAAAAAGGTAGTAGGTGATATAATGGAATTAAGAAAAATAAACCAAAAAAATATGGAGGATGAATTTAAAAAATCAATGGAAAATGCGGCCGCACAAATGCGCAAAGGCGTTTTGGAATTTGCCATTTTATTGGTAATTGCCAAACGGGAAATATACGCCAACGAAATAATAAGCCGGCTAAAAAACGCGAAGCTGACCGTAGTTGAAGGAACCATCTACCCCCTACTCTCCCGCTTAAAAAACTCCGAGCTCCTAGACTATAAATGGGAAGAATCAAAATCCGGGCCGCCCAGAAAATACTATTCTCTGACAGCTAAGGGACGCCAATTCCTTAAAGGCTGCGAAGAGCAATGGCGAAATCTAGAAAGTGCAATCACGAATTTAAAAAAATAATTTATATGAAAAAAACTATCTCTATCAATCTCAGCAATCAAAACTTCTCAATTGAAGAAGACGCCTATGAAAAATTGGCAGCCTATTTAAAAAGCATTAAAAACCATTGCGGTGGCGCTGATACGAACGAAGTGGTCGCAGACATTGAAAACAGCATGGCTGACAAGCTTAAATCATCTTTAAGCCCCTACAAAGAAATTATTACTCTAGAGGACATTGAATCTCTAATAAAAATAATGGGGACAATTGAAGATTTTGACCGTGAGGTCGGCGGCAGTAGCGAAGTAGAAAACGACGAAGAATCCTTACCGGAAAATAAAACGAAACGCAAACTATATCGTGATTCTGATAACGCGGTTATTGGCGGCGTCTGCTCCGGTTTAGGCGCTTATTTCGACATTGATCCGGTATTATTCAGAATAATTTTCTTTGCGTTGGTATTAGCCGGCGGCAGCGCCTTCCCTCTTTATATCTTACTTTGGATAGCCATGCCAGAAGCAAAAACTGCTCATCAAAAATTAGAAATGCAAGGACAAGCACCAACAATTGCTGCCTTTAAAAATCTGGCTAAAACCGGTAAGCAAATTCAAGATAACTGGAAAAAGCGTTGGCAAAAACGTTCGACCATTGATAAAATATTCAGTCTCCCGCTAGTTATTCTTAACGGCCTTTTTCTGACCATTAAAAAAGTCTGGCGGATATTATGGCCGATATGTATTTTTTGCATCGGCATCTTTTTGACCGTAATTTCCTTAATTGGCTTAGCCGCCATCAGTATTGGCGCCCTATTCATGCTGCTATTTAACAACCCAATTTACAAATTCTCTTTCATCCCGATTACCGAATTAACGGCCGTTGTTCCTTATACTTGGTTGATAATTACCGGATTTTTATCCCTAGCCATTCCGGCAATTCTATTTATTATCGGTGGGTTAGCGATGATTCGCAAGAAAAATTTTTTAAGTTTTGCTGCCGGCTCTATTTTAGTTGCCGTCTGGATGATTTCGGGAATTATCTTTTCCGCACTTTGCCTGCGCTACGCTCCAGAGCTAAAACAAAAATTTGACAACTACTACACGACTGAGCACGTCAAACAAGTAATCGATTTGACTGAAATAGAAGAAATTGAGGTTTATGGAAATCGTTTAAATATTTTTGTAAGCGCCAATACCAATACTCCACCGATTATTAGCGGCCGCCAAATAGATTTAAGCAGTTTAGAAATTAAACGTGAAGATAAAAAATTAATTATCACTCAGCAAAAATATCAACCGGAAGCGACCTGCATCAATTGCCACTTATCTACAATGGAATTAGTCGTCGCTACTAGCACTAAGCTGAGAATTACCGCACGCGACGGAGCCGATATATTTGATGAAACGGCTCCTATTCCCGAGCCAATAATAGAAGCTGAGAATTTGTCCGATTACGAAAACTCCAAGGCTACAATTTCCGAATAAACAAAAAAAATCTCCGTTAATTAGGAGATTTTTTATTTGATTGGCGATTATTTATTTTTTTAAAGATTTTTCCTTATTAAACAAACGATAGGAATAAACGCTGGTCCAGACAATAATAGTTATTATCCCGCCAAACAAAATACCCATAGCAATTGCGGGTTTAAGCCACGGAGCAACTATTAGTAAAATTCCCCAAACGACAAATAGTTTAGCGCCCAAACGATGCGTTTTATTCCAAACGTTTTCTGAAGAAAGTGTCCAACTGGTTCTAATACCGATAAAATAATTAGATTTCAGCTTGCCAAAATAATTACCCAAAACAATCATTAAGACTCCGATTGCGCCGCAGACGGTCGCGCCAATATTAATTGGATAACCAAGATTAGCGAGAGTGGCGGCGCCAAAAGTGACCGCTAGCACCAACATGATCATCGTTCTAAAAGTTAAATACACATTAGCAAACTCACTATACCGCTCGCTACGCGGATCAAACTTAGGCATTAAAGACAAAAGCGCATACATAAATACCATTAAGACCGGAAACATAATCGAATGAAATTCTCGGCTCATCCAGCCGTTAGCCTGGCCATTAAAATCCCAATGACTGATAACTCTCATTGGCAATTGAGGATAAGCCCAAATACTTAAAGCAACAACCAGAATAATAATTAGCAGGGGCCAGATCTCCGTTTTATAGGAAAATTTAATTGGATTTTTCATAGTTTTATTTTCTTATTATAAATTTATTTTTTAAACATTTTAGCCAGCCCCTCCATTATTTCCTCGGCAACGCTCATATTAAGTTCATAAAAAATTTGTCTTCCCTCGCGGCGAGAACTGACTAATCCGGCGCGGCGTAAAATATCAAGATGGTGTGACAAAGTTGCCAGGGTAATATTAACGCTCTTGGCAATTTCGCTTACCGGCAGCTCTGATTTCTTAAGGCATTTAATTATCTTTTGGCGATTGGGGTCGGCCAGCGCAGCAAAAGTGTTATTTAAAGACATTAGTTTATATTTAGATATTTAGATATATATCTAATTATATCGCAAATTAAAAAGGACGTCAAGCCCTTTTTATTTTTTCTCTATTTTTCCCATTCCGCCTTAATAAGCGGTATGATTTGCTTGCGCATAATCATTCCCTCCCGAACGCCGACGGGCCCGATAAAGCGGGCTTGCAAAATTTTCTCCAGTGTTATTTTTAAATTTAAGTCTTCGGTCACAAAATAATTTTTTTCCTTTTCTAGTTCAATAATCGTTAAAAAAATGCAATCCAGTTGCCGCTCCGTTTTGAAATTTCGTAAAATTTCTAAAATCTCCACCGTTCGTTCTCCTACCAGCTTTTCGGCGCCGATAAGTTCCAACTGGACAATACTTAATCTTTGTCCGCTAATTTCAAAAACCGCCGACTCGCTCGCCATTAACTTAAAAAGTTTATCTCCGCTGGTGTCTGACTTGGCGATGAATAATTCTTTCCAGTAATCATCGCTAACTTCCAGCTGCTGACGCAACCAAGCAGCCGCGATCCGATCGCGTTCCGTCGTTACTCCGGCGCGAAAATTAAGAGTATTGGAAATAATAGCGCTATAAAGCAAAATGGCGGCTTCTTGAGAAATTTCTGCCTGAGCGGACATAAATTTTTCGGCCACCAGAGTGGCGGCCGCCCCGACCAATTCTATTTGCACGTTCGCTCGGGGAAATTTATCAGCCTCGTTAATCTGACGGTGATCAATAATTTCGATAATTTTATCCGGCTCAATTTTACCGGCCAGGCCGTTAAGATCACTGGCGTCAACTAAAATGATTTCGGAATAATCCTGAGAATCAGACAGTATAGGCGAAGGGTTAATTTTAAATTTATCCAAAACATATTTAGCTTCGGCATGAGGCTCGCCCACGATTCCCGCCACCGCCTTCCTGTCCCGCCTATTAAGAAACTCGGCATAAGCAAAAGTGCCGGCATAACCGTCCAAATCCGGATTAACATAGCAGGTTACTAAAATTGTTTTTGTCTTTTCCATATTTCTCAATCTTTAGATAAATTTATCTTTTTATATTATACCCTAAAGTTGGAAGCAAAAGAAAGATATGCTATAATTAAGATATAAATTCGGTGATTACTAACTATGGGTCTAGGAAAAATATTTTCACGCGCAGACACTATCGGCGGCTTAGAAATAAGCGATGACGCTTTGCGTTTTTCGTCATTAAAAAAAGGACGGCTCGGATTAGAGACGGAGATTTTAGTTGAAGAAAAATTGAACGGCCAAGAACAATCATTCAAATCTTCGGAATTTGTTGCCAAGCTGATTAAATTCTCCAGGAAAAATCACATCAAATATATAATCGCTTCTATTCCGACTAATAATATCTTTGTTAAGCTCTATAATTTCCCGGCCAACATCTCAAAGGAAAAAATTAATGAATCGATGGAATTAAATATTGAACTGCAATTGCCTCAAAAAAAATCGGATATTTATTGCGATTGGATGGAAATTGAAAAAAATGATATCAGCCAGAAAATATTACTTTCCTATATCAAAAAGGATTATGCTGAAAACCTAGTGAATATCTTTAAAAAAGCCGGTTTGAAATTAGTTGCCCTTGAAGGACACTCCTTGAGCTTATCCAGAATTATCAAACAGACAAAAGATGAAGCGTTGCTCCTGCTGGAAAAAGGCGGCAGTGATATCTCCTTTTCGGTAATTATGAATAATAACCTATTATTTTCCCAAAGTGTTCCGCGAGAAAAAATCGGCGACAACCTTAAAGGCGAAACTGACCGAGTAATCAATTATCACGGCTGGTTTGGCATCAACATCAAACAACTGGCGCTGCTCGGTGATTTTTCTGCTTCGGAAATAAAGAAAATGGCTCTCAAGCCGATTACCTTAGAAAAAATCGACAGCCAAAAAAATGAAAAAATTAATCCTAAATTCTTTACCGTTTTAGGCGCCGCAAAACGCGGCTTAATACCCAGAAAAGATGATGTCATTATAAGTTTAATGGAGATTGGCACCGAAAAAGCTTATGCCCAGGAAAAAGCCAATCTAAATGCCAATTTTTTTATTGGCACCAGCGCTGTCTTAGCGGCTTTTTTTGTACTAATCTTTTTTGCCACCTGGTCATTTATGTCCATAATGCAAAATAACTACAATAAACGAATCAGCTCTTTAAGTCTATTACCAGGCTCGGAAAATGGCATTTTATTAAAAGAAAAGGCTGATAATTTTAATAATCTAATCTCTGAAGCTAGCGCCATGGGCGGGCAAGAAGTGGTCTGGAGCAAGGTGCTTGAAGAAATCAAAAGCAAAACAAATGATAATGTTAAAATCAACACCCTTTCCCTTCCTGACGCTACGGGCTTATTAACTATTAGCGGAACAGCTAAAGACAGGGACTCAATCAACAACTTTAAAAAATCGTTTGAAGATTCAAATCTATTTACTGATATTAATATTCCGCTTAACAATCTCGGCAAAAAAGAAGATATTCCATTCTCCCTGACATTTAAGATAAAAAATAGCGAATTAATTCACAAACAATGAAGATTGCTAAAACCAACTTTAAAGTTAAAATCATTATCAAAATAATTATTATTCTAATAATTATTTTATTAGCCGTGGCTGCAATTTATTTTTTCAGCAAGCAGATAAAACATGTCGATTCTAGCATGATGGAAAGAAAAGAAATGGATTTTCTAGTTTCTAATCAAGAGATTCTGAACACCAGAATAAAAAATGAATTTTCTAATGTTGACCCTGATTATCAGGAAAAAATTAATAATTCTCTGCCTTCGGTTTACAACATACTCGGCTTTGTTGATACGATGGAAGGTCTATCGCAAAAATACTCCTTTAGACAGACCTTGAGCTTTTCACCACCGGCGCCCGCTCCGGAAATAGGCGGCCCGATTCCGGTGATGGCTATTAATTTTAATCTTATTATTGATGAAATAAATATTGAAAGCTTCATCGCTTACCTGCAGGATTTCGAAAATTTGCCATATTTCGTTTCAATTAACAGCATTAACCATATCAGTCTGACCCCAAATGCTTGGCAAGGCCGGGCTTCAGTTAATATTAGCGGACGTCTTTATGCTAAACAATAAAAAAAACATAAACAACAAAATCAATAAAGATTTTTTAATTTATCCAACAATTTTTATTGTCTATTTTTTAATTGTCGCCTCGACGTTTGCCTATTCAATTAAATTTTTAAGCGCAGCCATTAACTCCGCTTTGGCAGAACCGCAAAATGAAATTTTAACAGAAGAGTATGCCAGTCTTAAATTAAAAGAGTATTCCCTAATTGCTAAAAAATTAAACTTAAATAACATAAATATCTCTGAAACGGAAAATAAGGCAGTAATTGAAACAAGCAATTCTTCCAGTAGCTTGGAAATTATCAATCCAACAACTGATATCCAAGCTACAAGTACTAATCCAGCGACTAGCATCCAAATAATCGAAAACCTCCCTAAAATATTAGTGACCAACTCTACCTTAAAGCCTGGCTTGGCAACCAAATTAAAAACGGAATTGGAAAATAATGGCTTCGAAGTGGCAGCACCAACTAACAGTAATCAAAATTTAGATACCACAACTATAAAAATAAAAGCTGAGTTTACAAACTCCGCTTATTTTAATTCAATAAAAAACATCGTCTCCGAAAATTATAACTTTATAATTCTACCGTTAGCTGACGAAAATGAAAACGATATCGAAATAGTGATTGGCAATAATTAAATTATTTCCAAGTATAACTGGCAATTTTTCCGTAAGCATCTAAAAGCGCGTTGACCTGAACTGCCCGAGAAATATCATAAATGTGGCCTTCCGAAGTGATAACAATTTCACTGCTGGTCGGCGCCGTTAGAGGCTCATAGTTAACGGTAATGCACCCAGCTATTCCCCCGGAACAGCCCCCGGTTACCGTTTCTATCTGAAAACTACTGGAACAAGAATTACACGGCTGTCTGGCGATTTTAACCAAAGCTTCTTTAGCGCCAATCTGAGCATATTCCAAAGCTAAATTTGATTTATCTTGATTGCTCGTCGCCAAGCTATCGGACAAACTGATTGAACTAATAAAAAGACCGACGGAAATAATCAAAATCAATAAACCCAAGACCAGGGGGATGGAGGCAATACCGCTTTTATCTCTTTTTTTTATAGGCATACTAAAAATCTTGATTTAAATTAATCGTCGTCTTCTGGCTTTGCGTATAATTCAGTTCCGGACTAGTGCTATTATAGGCGCCAGAAAAATCTATTTCCACGCCGACGCGCTTTTTTCCTAAAACACTATTAGAGTTTTCTGAACGCGTAAATTGCAAATCATTAATTTTGACAAAATCAGAACTGATATACTCGGCGGGCTGGCTGTTTATTTGGCGGGTAATTCTATTGCCGCTTAAAGTATATTTTATTGATTGTCCTTCGACGGTCAAATCCAAAACGCTAGAAGTTGCTCCCGCCGTTGCCGGAGTAGTAAGCGCGGTTGCCAATAAAATGTCCCTTTTTATTTTAGCATTAATAAAAGTAAAATTAGAATTAAGTTCACTTTTCGCCTGGACATTAGCCCCTCCTTTATTAATAAGTAAAAAAGTATTAGCCAGAATAACGGACATAATAAGCAGCACCGACAAATACAAAAGCAGCTCCATTAATGTAAAGCCCGATTTTAATTTTATTTTTAGATACTTATCAGCCATAAATTAAGGACTCCAGCTAATCATGATTTCATTTATTTGCGGCGTATAGTCGCCGCCGCTAACACAATCACTGGAACAAATTCTAACTTTGTATCTAAAGTAGCGTTTATTATTAAGATTACTATAGCAAGAAAGCTGAACTGGAAGATCGGAATCCGGAGAATACCAATCGCTATCGCCGCCGACACAACCCGCGCCGATATAATTCCAAGGACCGCTAGAGCTATCGGAAGCGGCAATCTGAAACTTCACGCTTCCCTGATTTAAAGCTGGTCCGCCCAAACTACCGCGCCACATAATTGAATTGTAAGCAGCGCCGTTCGCATTACCGGTCGTATCAAAAACAACCGATATTAAATCTCCGTAAGGCGGGTAGCCGACCGTTACTACGCTCGGGATTTTCCACGCCACATATATATAAGCGCCAGAAGAAGCGTTGACTTCAGCGCCAGTTCCGACTTGGAAACCGCCAGTCACAAAAGCCTGAATCTTGTCCGCTGCTTGGGCGGTGGTAATAAAATATTGAGTTAAGTCACCGGT